>NZ_JBSRYQ010000001.1:7427500-7679950 GCF_054056815.1 Bradyrhizobium sp. LB13.1
GGTATTCGTCCGAGGCGATACCTAAATATCTTTCGCGGAGAACCAGCTATTTCCCAGTTTGATTGGCCTTTCACCCCTAACCACAAGTCATCGGAGTCTTTTTCAACAGACACCCGTTCGGTCCTCCAGTGAGTGTTACCTCACCTTCAACCTGCTCATGGCTAGATCACTAGGTTTCGGGTCTAATACAACGAACTTGACGCCCTATTCAGACTCGCTTTCGCTACGCCTTCGCCTATCGGCTTAAGCTTGCTCGTTAAATTAAGTCGCTGGCCCATAATACAAAAGGTACGATGTCACCCAGAACGTATCTTGGGCTCCATCTGTTTGTAGGTGTCCGGTTTCAGGTCTATTTCACTCCCCTCGTCGGGGTGCTTTTCACCTTTCCCTCACGGTACTGGTTCACTATCGGTCGCTGAGGAGTACTTAGGCTTGGAGGGTGGTCCCCCCGCGTTCAGACAGGATTTCACGTGTCCCGCCTTACTCGTGGATACATCATCGCATTACTCGTACGGGGCTATCACCCTCTGAGGCCCAGCTTTCCTGACTGGTTCCGATTGTCTTTGATGTATCACTGGCCTGGTCCGCGTTCGCTCGCCACTACTAACGGAGTCTCTGTTGATGTCCTTTCCTCCAGGTACTTAGATGTTTCAGTTCCCTGGGTTTGCTTGAAACCTCCTATGTATTCAGAAGTCTCATACCTTCTCTTGATAACCGGAAATCCAAAACCTCTTCGATCGAAATCTAAAGGTCTAGGCATCTCACATTTCTGTTCGAACCCCACACCGATGTCTTTCGACAAAGGTCTTGGAGTTCCGGCTATCGAAGGTGGGTTTCCCCATTCGGAAATCCATGGATCAAAGCTTCTTCGCAGCTCCCCACGGCTTATCGCAGCGTAGCACGTCCTTCATCGCCTCTCAGCGCCAAGGCATCCACCGAACACCCTTAAGGCACTTGATTGCTCTCATTATCAATGTCCACACACTCGGCAGAATGTTGTCTGTACGATTGCCTTGCGGCGCGCGCCCTCGATGAACGCTACGTACAGCCGGACAATGATTAGAAAGACCAGCTTGCTTCGTAAGATCGTTCCGATAGCGAGGCGGTCAAGCTTCGCTAAAAGGATCATTTACAACTCGCTTGTCTTTCAATGCAGCCTTGTGAGCTACCCTGGAAGACGCACGAGCGCCGAAATGATCCGGAGATAATGGAGTACCGCGCAGAAATCTTCTGCACGATCCAACTCGGATCGATCTCCTCTTTACGATGTCAGAAATCACGCACGTCACTGTCCATCCGGACTAGTGGGTGCGAAGTGATGTTTCGCGGACGACGGTTGAGTTGTCGGTGATCAAACCATCTGGTGGAGCCAGACGGGATCGAACCGACGACCTCATGCTTGCAAAGCACGCGCTCTCCCAGCTGAGCTATGGCCCCGTAACCAGAAGACGAATGCTCACTCGATGAGTGTGGTGGGCCTGGGAAGACTTGAACTTCCGACCTCACGCTTATCAAGCGCGCGCTCTAACCAACTGAGCTACAAGCCCCTAACGCATATCCAGTTAAGGACCGGGATCCTGCAACCATGCAGGCCCAGCGCGTGTTCGTCCGCGAAGAAAGAGAAACGAAGACGGCGAAATCCCGCCAATGCAGCTCAACGATCCTGACGACCGTTGGCCACTGATGTTTCTAAAACGATCCGATAGTTAGCCGAAGCTAAGCTGAAGGATCATCCTTAGAAAGGAGGTGATCCAGCCGCAGGTTCCCCTACGGCTACCTTGTTACGACTTCACCCCAGTCGCTGACCCTACCGTGGCCGGCTGCCTCCATTGCTGGTTAGCGCACCGTCTTCAGGTAAAACCAACTCCCATGGTGTGACGGGCGGTGTGTACAAGGCCCGGGAACGTATTCACCGTGGCGTGCTGATCCACGATTACTAGCGATTCCAACTTCATGGGCTCGAGTTGCAGAGCCCAATCCGAACTGAGACGGCTTTTTGAGATTTGCGAAGGGTTGCCCCTTAGCGTCCCATTGTCACCGCCATTGTAGCACGTGTGTAGCCCAGCCCGTAAGGGCCATGAGGACTTGACGTCATCCCCACCTTCCTCGCGGCTTATCACCGGCAGTCTCCCTAGAGTGCTCAACTAAATGGTAGCAACTAAGGACGGGGGTTGCGCTCGCGTTGCGGGACTTAACCCAACATCTCACGACACGAGCTGACGACAGCCATGCAGCACCTGTGTTCCAGGCTCCGAAGAGAAGGTCACATCTCTGCGACCGGTCCTGGACATGTCAAGGGCTGGTAAGGTTCTGCGCGTTGCGTCGAATTAAACCACATGCTCCACCGCTTGTGCGGGCCCCCGTCAATTCCTTTGAGTTTTAATCTTGCGACCGTACTCCCCAGGCGGAATGCTTAAAGCGTTAGCTGCGCCACTAGTGAGTAAACCCACTAACGGCTGGCATTCATCGTTTACGGCGTGGACTACCAGGGTATCTAATCCTGTTTGCTCCCCACGCTTTCGTGCCTCAGCGTCAGTATCGGGCCAGTGAGCCGCCTTCGCCACTGGTGTTCTTGCGAATATCTACGAATTTCACCTCTACACTCGCAGTTCCACTCACCTCTCCCGAACTCAAGATCCTCAGTATCAAAGGCAGTTCTGGAGTTGAGCTCCAGGATTTCTACCCCTGACTTAAAGACCCGCCTACGCACCCTTTACGCCCAGTGATTCCGAGCAACGCTAGCCCCCTTCGTATTACCGCGGCTGCTGGCACGAAGTTAGCCGGGGCTTATTCTTGCGGTACCGTCATTATCTTCCCGCACAAAAGAGCTTTACAACCCTAGGGCCTTCATCACTCACGCGGCATGGCTGGATCAGGGTTGCCCCCATTGTCCAATATTCCCCACTGCTGCCTCCCGTAGGAGTTTGGGCCGTGTCTCAGTCCCAATGTGGCTGATCATCCTCTCAGACCAGCTACTGATCGTCGCCTTGGTGAGCCATTACCTCACCAACTAGCTAATCAGACGCGGGCCAATCTTTCGGCGATAAATCTTTCCCCGTAAGGGCTTATCCGGTATTAGCACAAGTTTCCCTGTGTTGTTCCGAACCAAAAGGTATGTTCCCACGCGTTACTCACCCGTCTGCCGCTGACGTATTGCTACGCCCGCTCGACTTGCATGTGTTAAGCCTGCCGCCAGCGTTCGCTCTGAGCCAGGATCAAACTCTCAAGTTGGACTTGAACTTTGAACCGGCTGATCACAACGTTTTGACGAGGTCCCACCATTTTTCATCGACCGAAGTCGATGAGCTGCCCGCGATTCACATCGCTGGCAACGATGGTGTAACCTTAAAACGTGTACCGCCGAAGTCTTTCGTCCGGTCCCGATCCAAAAAGCCGAAGCTCTTTAAATGCGAGACCCGCAAGGACTCCGCCGTCCACGTTTCTCTTTCTTCATCTTCACTTGTCAAACAGCCCGGGACCGATGTGGCCCCAACCTTCCAGAGAGGAAGGGTTCCGACACCCTTACCGACGATGAATGAACTCCAATCGACTTACGTCGACTGTTGTGTCACTCAACAAGGTGAGGAGCATCAGTGGCGCGTTCGCTCGCCTTGGTCAGTGACCCGGCGGCGCCGCGCTCAGTGGTCGGGTTATAGGCCCCACCCATCGGAGTTGTCAACGACCATTGTCAGAAAATCGTCGCACGGTGGATTGTTCTAAAAAACCGCGTGATTCCATGCGGTTAGAGAAGCGTGGAGCGGACGGTTTGGATCGGCGCGGCGAAAAAACCCAAAAAAAGTTTGGCCTGCGGGGGCTTCTGGAGGCTGCCTGCAGCGCCCCTCCAGACAGGTCCCTCGCGCCGGGTCGTTCAGGAAACTTTTCCATATTAGGCGCCGTACTTGAGCCACATTCCCGCGGCGTTCTGGTACAGACAGAGCTTGAATCGCAGGAATGCCAGTGGGGGCTGCCGGCGGTTTGCTTGGGGTCAGAGGAAGGCGATCATAGGATGAAGCGGCCTTCTTCAGACGTTCGCGAGACATCGAGAGATCTTTTTTCCGCTTAGCTGTTCGTAGTTTCGGCCGGCCCGTCATCAGGGCCTTCTGACCGCGGACGCCTATGCGGCTTGCCCTTTTCGAGCGGTGCCCCTGAAGAGGGCGGCGTAAGAAGGGGCTCGAAACCGGCTCTTGGGTCGTTGATTGGGGGATTTGGGTTGAACCAAAGGACGTCACGCGGCGCTTACGGGCGTGAGACCGGGATCATCGATCTCGGCCACGAGCCGCCGCTGTCCGTTGATGGTTCGGAAGCCGCGGTCATCGATCGCCGCCGTGTCTCGGTGCAATGGTTCAGCGGGACGATCTTGACCGGACTCTGCGGCGCAGCCCTGATCGGCGGCGCCGTTTTCGCATCGCTCGACGGCGAAATGACCTTCGCCAAGGTGCCGGAGCGGGTCGAAGGCGCGCTGCGCGGCGCATTCGGTGCGGCTGACCGCGCCGCCACGCTGCACAAGAGCGACCGCCTGCCACCGCCCAACGAATCCACGGCCTCGCGCAACATCGTGCGCGTCTCGACCGTCGCCCGCGTCGGCAGCCGCGACGTGATGCGGGTGCGCCCCTTCATCCGGATTGCCGGCAATCTGTCGATGACGACGAGCGACCTGTCGGCGAAGATCCCGCCGTTCAAAACGCCCAGCGCCTTCTCACCGATGTCGGCTCCGATCCGAAGACCGCATCCGACGATCCCAACAATCCGGAAGCGGTCGAACCCGACGCCGAGGTCTCCTTCGTCACCAAGGACCTGTCGCCGGTGCTGCCGAAGGCCAAGATTTCCGCAGTGGTGGCGCTCGACGACATCCTGATGCGGGTGCGCGATGCCGCCAACTGGCGCGGCAATGGCGGGGTGCGCTACGCCACGCTCGCCACCGCCGACGTCTCCGGCGCGACCGGCCCGTCCGACATCAGAAGCGCCTACGCCACCGAAGTGTCGCCGTCCGATCCCTATGCCGGCTTCGAGACGCGCGTGGTGCCGGAAAACGTCACGCTGCTGCCGAAGACCAAGGAGCAGATCACCGGGGGCAATCCCAACGGCGAACGCGTCCACATGGTCAAGAAGGGCGACAGCGTCGCTGGCGTGCTGCGCGATCTCGGCGCCACGGCCGACGAGATCAAGGCGATTGCCGCGACGCTCGGGCCCCGCGGCCGCGACGGCGGCCTGAAGGAAGGCGAGAAGCTGCGCATCCTGATGGCGCCTGCAAGCCCTGGCGCCCGTCTGCAACCCTACCGCGTGGTCATCGCCAACGAGACCATGGTCGAGGCGATCGCGGCGCTGTCCGATCTCGGCAAATACGTCGCGGTCGACGTCTCCAGCATGAACACCGTCGCCGACGCTGGGGCCAACGCCAACAGCGACGACGATGACGACGATGACGGCACTGGCGTGCGGCTCTACCAGAGCATCTACGAGACCGCGATGCGCAACAAAGTGCCGATGCCCGTCATCGAAGACATGATCAAGATCTACTCCTACGACGTCGATTTCCAGCGCAAGGTGGCGCCAGGCGATTCATTCGACGTGTTCTACGCCGGCGAAGACGAGGGCGTGACCGCGAGCGAAAAGAACGACGTGCTGTTCGCTTCGCTCACGCTCGGTGGCGAGACCAAGAAATACTACCGCTACCAGAGCCCTGACGACGGCGTCGTCGACTACTACGACGAGACCGGCAAGAGCGCGAAGAAATTCCTGGTGCGCAAGCCCGTCAACAACGCCATCATGCGCTCCGGCTTCGGCGGCCGCCGCCACCCGATCCTCGGCTATGTGAAGATGCACACCGGCGTCGACTGGGCCACCTCTTACGGAACCCCGATCTTCGCCTCCGGCAACGGCGTGATCGAGAAGGCCGGCCCCGAGGGCGGTTACGGCAAGTACATCCGGATCAAGCATAACAACGGCTACGAGACCGCCTACGGCCACATGTCGGCCTTCGCCAAGGGCATGGAGCCCGGCAAGAAGGTGCGGCAGGGCCAGGTGATCGGCTTCGTCGGTTCGACCGGCGCGTCGACAGGCCCTCACGTCCACTACGAAATCCTCGTCAACGGCCGCTTCGTCGATCCGCTGCGCGTAAAGTTGCCGCGCGGCCGTTCGCTGGAAGGCCCGATGCTGGCCGGCTTCGAGAAGGAGCGCGACCGGCTCGACGGCATGATGAGCGGCCGCGCCGGCGCCATCGCGAGGATGTCGGACGCGACGGGCGGGCCGTTGCAGGTCACCAACCGGTAGCCCACGGTCGTCGCCAATCGTCAGAGAACCCACCGGCGCCCGTCGGGCGTCGGCTCCAGAACCTTCCGTTCTGCATCCGATTTGCGTTCTGCATCCGATTTGGTTGGAACCGGCCGGGGCGCGAACCGGTTGGTTTCCCACTAGGCAGGGGCTGAATGGAGGATGTTATGGACAATTGGACGAACGCAAAGCTGTGCGACGTCGCCAACCTGATCCTCGGTGCATTCCTGTTCTTCTCGCCGTGGATCTTCGGCTTCGACGCCGGAAGGCCCTCCCAGAACGCACATATCGCGGGCATCGTGATCGCAATTTTGGCCATCGCGGCGCTTGCCGCCTTCGCAGTATGGGAAGAATGGCTGAACCTGATCGTCGGCCTGTGGACTCTCATTGCGCCTTGGGTCCTCGGATTCGAGGGGACCAAGACGGCGATGACGATCCACGTCGTGGTCGGCATCGCAGTCGCCGTGCTTGCCGCCATCGAGCTCTGGATCATGTCACAAAACCCGCCGCGGCTGACCGCAGGCCGCTAGTAGACTGCGCCCCGCCCCACGCACGGGCGGGGCCACGATTGGAGCGGCGCTACGGCAACGCAGTTGCGCGCACGATCACGAAGACGATCCCGATCGCCGTAAGACCAAACGAGACGGCCATGAGTGGCAGCAGGACATCGATCGCGGCATCGGTGCCGTGAAGCGTTGCACCCCAAACCTTGAAGTCGCCGGCTTCCCAATCATGCAATGAGGGCTGCTGTGGATGCGGCTCATCGGACACGTGGTGCCTCCAGACCCGCGACAATATCCACGGAATGCCCGCCGCGACCAGGAACAACAGGCTGACAAACGCAAGCAACAGGCTGACATCACTGCTGCGATCGAACAGTACCCAGGCCATCAGCGCGAACCAGGCGACAAGGACGACCGCGGCACCATAGATCTTTGGATGAAGCTCGTCGAAGGCCGGTCGGTTGCGAGAGACAAGATCCTTGTTCATGGCGATACCCCACATTTGCGGGATTCGCCGGGAACCCATGGCAAGTGCCTTAGCAGCCGACAAGAACTATCGGACGCGACGTCGGTCAACTCCGACGCCGGATTGGTGCGTCCAACCGACGGATCCATGTGGGGCAACCTGGCCCGGTCGCAGCAGTTTCATTAAATATCCCCAACTCGAGCCAGAGCGGGCGAGATGCTTCTGTTAGCGGAACCAACCAATGGTCGCCATGATTGGTTTTGGTGGCGGTTTCCTGCCTGTTCAGTCAAGAGGAGGACAATCCATGCAGCGCCTCTCACGTGACGACGTGATCAAGGCCGTCAGCGGAGCTGACGACGTCACAATTGCACAGATAATCGGAACCGGCGCGACAGTCGAGGAGCTTGCCGAGGCCCAGGCATGGCTCGCCAACGACGAGCCCATGATCAACGACCTCCGTCCACTGGCGCAGGGCCGGGTGCGCGAGCTCGTGGATATCCTTTCGGAGCTTGAACAAGAAGGCGACGAGGAAGGTCCGGCCGATCCCGGCTCTGCGCCCGCAGTCAGTTAGCAAGCCGACCGAGTTGACCAAACATTTCGCCCCGGAGAGGCATCGCCTTCCGGGACGTTTTTCATTTTGCGGTGAGCGCTAGGTTCAGTTGAGCTTGCGCTTCGACACGGGCACGTCGAACTGGGCGATTTCCGCAGTCTGCGCCGCCTTGCCGTTGAAGGTCAGCACGTTGCCTGCCGATGAAATCGCAACCGCATCGCCGTCCCTGACGTCGCCGCCGAGGATCATCTCGGCGAGCGGATCCTGGACGTAGCGCTGGATCACCCGCTTCAGCGGCCTGGCGCCATAGGCGGGATCCCAGCCCTTTTCCGCGAGCCAATCGCGCGCCTTGCCATCCAGCGTCAACACGATCTTGCGATCGGTCAACAGGGTTCTGGAGCCGCGCGAACTGGATCTCGACGATCCGGCCCATCTCGCTCTTCTGCAAACGATGGAACAGGATGATTTCGTCGACGCGGTTGAGGAATTCGGGGCGGAAATGTCCGCGCACCGTCGCCATCACGTGCTCACGCACGGCGGAGGTATCCTCGCCCTCCGGTTGATTCACCAGAAACTCCGAACCGAGGTTCGAGGTCATGACGATCAGCGTGTTGCGGAAATCGACGGTACGGCCCTGGCCGTCGGTCAGGCGGCCGTCGTCGAGCACCTGCAACAGGACGTTGAACACATCCGGATGCGCCTTCTCGACTTCGTCGAACAGCACCACCTGGTAAGGCCGGCGCCGCACCGCTTCGGTGAGTGCGCCGCCCTCGTCGTAGCCGACATAGCCCGGCGGCGCGCCGATCAGCCGCGACACCGAATGCTTCTCCATGTATTCGGACATGTCGAGGCGGACCATCGCGGTCTCGTCGTTGAAGAGATACTCCGCGAGCGCCTTGGTCAGCTCGGTCTTGCCGACGCCGGTCGGACCCAAGAACATGAACGAGCCCATCGGCCGGTTCGGATCCTGAAGGCCTGCGCGCGAGCGGCGCACGGCGGTCGCGACCGCACGCACGGCCTCAGCCTGCCCGACGACGCGTTGTCCGAGCTGCGCCTCCATCCTCAGGAGCTTTTCTTTTTCGCCTTCCAGCATCTTGTCGACGGGCACGCCGGTCCAGCGCGAGACCACCTGCGCGATATGATTGGCGGTAACAGCCTCCTCCATCATGTCGCCGGAGCTCTGCGTTGTATTTTCCTTGGCCTCGATATCCGCAAGCTGCCTCTCGAGCTCCGGAATCCGGCCATAGGCCAGCTCGCCGGCGCGCTGGAATTCGCCGCGCCGCTGGGCGCCGGCGAGATCGACACGCAAGCTGTCGAGTTCAGCCTTCAGCTTCTGGGCGTTGGAGAGCTTGTTCTTCTCCGCGCTCCAGCGTGCGGTCAGCGACGCAGATTTCTCCTCAAGCTCGGCCAGCTCCTTCTGGAGCGTCTCGAGACGGGACTTGGAGCCGAGGTCGCTTTCCTTCTTGAGCGCCTCCTGCTCGATCTTGAGCCGGATGATCTCGCGGTCGAGCGAGTCCAGCTCTTCCGGCTTGGAATCGACCTGCATCTTCAGCCGCGCGGCCGCCTCGTCCATGAGGTCGATGGCCTTGTCCGGGAGGAAGCGGTCGGTGATGTAGCGGTTGGACAGCGTCGTCGCCGCCACGAGTGCGGAATCGGCGATCCGCACGCCATGGTGCTGCTCGTATTTGTCCTTCAGCCCGCGCAGGATCGAGATCGTATCCTCGACCGTGGGCTCGCTGACGAAGATCGGCTGGAAGCGCCGCGCCAGTGCCGCATCCTTCTCGACATGCTTGCGATACTCGTCAAGCGTGGTCGCGCCGATGCAATGCAGCTCGCCGCGCGCAAGCGCGGGCTTGAGCAGGTTCGATGCGTCCATCGCGCCATCGCCCTTGCCCGCGCCAATCAGCGTGTGCATCTCGTCAATGAACAGGACGAAATTGCCGTCGCTCGCGGTCACCTCCTGAAGCACGGCCTTCAACCGCTCCTCGAACTCGCCGCGATATTTCGCGCCGGCGATCAGCGAACCGAGGTCCAGCGACAGCAGCTTCTTGTCCTTCAGGCTCTCCGGCACATCGCCATTGACAATGCGCAGCGCCAGGCCCTCGGCGATGGCGGTTTTGCCGACGCCGGGCTCGCCGATCAGAACGGGATTGTTCTTGGTCCGGCGCGACAGCACCTGGATCGTACGGCGGATCTCCTCGTCGCGGCCGATGACCGGATCGAGCTTGCCGTCGCGCGCCGCCTGGGTCAGGTCGCGCGCATATTTCTTCAGCGCGTCATAGGCGTTCTCGGCGGTCGCGGAATCCGCGGTCCGGCCCTTGCGCAGCGCCTCGATCGCCGCATTGAGGTTTTGCGGAGTGACGCCGCCCTTGGCGAGGATCGCGCCGGCCTCGCTGGTCTTCTCCAGCGCGAGGCCAAGCAGCAGCCGCTCGACGGTGACAAAGCTGTCGCCGGCCTTCTCGCCGGCCTTTTCGGCGGCGTCGAAGGTGCGGGCGAGCTCGGGCGCCAGATAGATCTGGCCGGCGCCGCCGCCAGAGACCTTCGGCACCTTGTTAAGAGCGTCCTCGGTCGCCCTCAGAATTGCGCGGGAATTGCCGCCGGCACGGTCGATCAGGCCGGCAGCGAGGCCTTCATTGTCGTCCAGCAGCACCTTCAGCAGGTGCAGGGTCGAAAACTGCTGGTGCCCTTCGCGCACCGCAAGCGATTGCGCGGACTGGACGAAGCCCCTGGAGCGTTCGGTATATTTGTCGATGTTCATTTATCTTCTTTCCCTCGGCCTGCCCCAGGAGCCCTCTAAGGCACTCCAAACGGCATCTTCATTGGGTTTCCGATGACCGCATTGACGTTTCTCAACCGGTAACGGTCGTTATCAGCCGGCGCTGGCGCCGGCCATTGACCCAGATGTGGGAAGCGTGCCCTTGGACCGGAAGAGGCGAGTTCACAATTTCGTGCGCGGATCTGCCAGCTTGGCACCGGTGGGTCGAATCCCCTAAGTAGCGGCATGACAGCTAGCGCAATGACAGCCAACCAGATCGCCGAGATCACCGGCCTCTACCGTTATCCGATTAAAGGCCTGACGCCGGAGTCCCTGCCCCGGATCTCACTGCGATCCGGCCAGACCCTGCCCGCCGACCGCCGCTACGCCATCGAGAACGGCCCGAGCGGGTTCGACCCTGATGCGCCCCAATGGAAGCCGAAAATCCAGTTCCTGATGCTGGCGCGCAATGAGCGGCTGGCTTCCCTCGACAGCCGTTTCGAGGACGCGACCAACCGCCTGACTATCCGCAAGGACGGCCAAATCGTCGCCAGCGGCGATCTCGAGACCGCGGCCGGGCGCGCCGCCATCGAGGGCTATTTCAGCGAGAACTTTCAACCGGAGTTGAAGGGCCCGCCCAAGGTTCTGTCCGGCCGCGACCACAGCTTTTCCGACGTCGCTCGCAAGGTCGTGTCCATCATCAATCTCGACAGCGTCCGCGCGCTCGAGACTATGCTCGGCGCCGCGGTCCACCCTCTGCGTTTCCGCGCCAATCTCTACGCGAAGGGCTGGCCGGCCTGGTCCGAGCTCGACCTCGTCGGCCAGACGCTCGCGATCGGGCGGGCCCGGCTGGAAGTGGTCAAGCGCATCAAGCGCTGCCCGGCCACCAATGTCGACCCTGATACCGCAAGGCGCGATCTCGAAATCCCGGCCACGCTCTCAAGCAATCTCGGCCACATGGACTGCGGCATCTATGCCGAGGTGATCGCCGACGGCGAGATCGGCGTCGGCGATCAGATCGCGGTGGAAGAGCCGAAGCTGGTGTGACGCGGCGCCGGCTCCACGTACTCCGTCATTGCGAGCGCAGCGAAGCAATCCAAATATCTATCTGTTGAGGCAGTCTGGATTGCTTCGTCGCTTTGCTCCTCGCAATGACGGGGCAGAACCTCAGTTCGGCATCACATAGGCATAGATCCGGCCGCGCGAGATCGGCGCTTCGCGGACGCGGTTGCCGTTGTTGCCGGAGATCATGATCGGATTTCCCTGCGCATCGACGCCGGTGATGATGCCGACATGGCCGCCGCCGCGACCGCGCGACATGACCGCGATGGCGCCGACCTGCGGGCCCGAGACGCGCGTGCCATAGCGCGCAAACGAACTCGCCATGTCGGAGCCCGTGCCGCGATGGCCAGTATGCTCGAGCACCATGTTCATGAAACGCGCGCACCACAGGCTGCCGCGGCCGGTCGGATTGCCGCCGACATAGCGGCGTGCCTCGGACACGAGGCCCGACCCGCCGCTGAAGCCGCCGCTGCTCATCGCCACGCCTTCGCCGCTCGCGGCCACTCCACCGCTACGGCTCATGGCCATCCGACGGCTAACGCGCGGGGTCGTTCCACCGCCACCGCTCATGGCAATGCCGCCGCTGTTGGCGTTCGGATCATAGCTGGCGAAGGCGTTGCCGAAGCCGCTCGCCTGCAATTGCGCCGCGCCGCGCTCGAAGCGCGAACTGCGTGCATGATGCCGATAATGATGATGTCTGCTGGCGTGATGCGCGTAAGCGTGCCGCTCTGCGCTATGACGATGAGACCGTGCTGACGCCGGAGAGGAGAACGCGGCGACCGCCGCGAAGAAAACAGCCAGCGCGACGACACAACGCGACAGGCGAGACGCAAACAACTCGAACATTCTTCATCCTTTTGACACCCCCACTTCCCAATCGGCCTGTGCGGTGGCCGACATCCGCCGGCTGTATCAGTATCCCGATGTGGCGAGAACAAGACGGGGTCGCGAAGATTTTGGACGATGATTAACGAGTGTTAGGGTGCATGCGCTGACCGCAGAGCGGCATTCCAATGCCGCAGCCACCTCAGGGAGAAACCGGATGCCGTACGCCCTCACGAAGGACAACCACCGTCTCTATTTCGAAGAAGCAGGCGCGGGCACGCCGATTATTTTTCTGCACGAATTCGCGGCCGACTACACCAATTGGGAGCCGCAGATGCGCTACTTCTCGCGCGGCCATCGCTGCATCACCTATTCGGCGCGAGGCTACACGCCATCGGACGTACCTGATGGCGAAGTCTACAGCTACATGCATTTCTACACCGATGCGCTCGCGGTGCTCGATCATCTCAAGATCGAACGCGCGCACCTCGTGGGACTGTCGATGGGCGCCTATTCGTCGCTCCAGATCGGGCTGAACGCACCGCAGCGCGCGCTATCGATGACGCTCGCCGGCGTCGGCTCCGGCTCGGAGGTCGAGAACCTCGACGCCTGGCGCAAGCAGTGCCGCGCCAACGCGGAGCAATTCGAGACGCTCGGCTCCGCGGAAGTCGCAAAAGTCACGCGCGAAGCGCCGAGCCGGATTCCCTTCTTGGTGAAGGACCCGCGCGGCCACGCCGATTTCTACGCCGCACTGGCACGCCACGACGCCAAGGGATCGGCGCGCACGATGCGCGGCTTCCAGGGCGGCCGCCCCTCGATCTTTGCGATGACGGACGCGATCAGAGGCGCCGCGACTCCGGCACTCATCATCTGCGGCGACGAGGACGATCCATGCATCGCGCCGAGCCTGTTCCTGAAGAAGCATCTGCCTGCGGCAGGGCTCGCGATGTTTCCGAAGTCCGGCCACGTGCTCAATCTCGAAGAGCCGGCGCTGTTCAACGAAACGGTGGAACGGTTCCTCACGCTGGTGGAAACCGGAAGATGGCCGGCGCGCGATCCGAGGTCGCTGGCCGCGCATTAGAGCAAGGGCGTCACCACACGCTCCGTCATTGCGAGCGCAGGCGAAGCAATCCAGAATCCCTCCGCGGGAAGACCCTGGATTGCTTCGCTACGCTCGCAATGACGAAAACTACTTCCTGCCGCCCCGCGTCAGCAGAAACACGCCCTGCTCGCCGAACAGATTCCACACCCCACCACGGCATCCGCAGCCGCAGTGGGCGGCCGTAGAGGTCGAGCGCCTCGGCACGTTCCATCTTGACGTCGATCGCGTCGCAGAGCTCGACGAAATCCTTGATGGTGCAGAAATGAATGTTGGCGGTGTCATACCAGCTTGCGGGCAGATTTTCCGTGCGCGGCATGTGGCCTCCAATCAGGAGCTGGAGCCGCATCTTCCAGAAGCCGAAATTCGGGAACGACACGATGGCGCGGCGGCCGATGCGCAGGAGGTTCTCCAGCACGACCTTGGGCTGCCGCGTCGCCTGCAGCGTCTGCGACAGGATCACGTAGTCGAAGGCGTCGTCGGGATAATTGATGAGGTCGGTGTCGGCATCGCCCTGCACCACCGCGAGCCCCTTGGCGACGCAGCGGTTGACGCCCTCGCGCGACAGCTCGATGCCGCGGCCGTCGATGCCGCGGGTCTCCAGCAGTTGCAGCAGGTCACCCTCGCCGCAACCGACGTCGAGCACCTTCGAGCCCGGCTTGACCATCTCCGCGACCAGCAGATGGTCGGCGCGAAACTGACCGGATTGCCCGGTGGCAAGGCCCCCCAGCGGCAACGCTTCCTGTACAGACATGGCTATCCGTCCCTGAGGGTGAGTCCGCGGGCCTTGCCTGCCGATTGCAGGAAGGCGCGGGAGATATCAAGGAATTCGGGCACGTCGAGCAAGAAGGCGTCGTGGCCGCGATCGGTCTCGATCTCGGCGAACGACACCCGCGCGCTCGATGCGTTCAGCGCATGTACCAGCGCGCGCGATTCCGAGGTCGGGAACAGCCAGTCGCTGGTGAAGGAGACCACGCAGAAGCGAGTCTGGATTGCCGCGAACGCCTTCGCCAGCACGCCGCCATGGTCGCCGGCGATGTCGAAATAATCCATCGCCCGCGTCAGATAAAGATAGGAATTGGCGTCGAAGCGCTCGACGAAGGACGAGCCCTGGTAACGCAGATAGGACTCGACCTGGAAGTCGGCATCGAACGAGAAGGTCGGCAGTTCGCGGTCCTGCATGCGCCGACCGAATTTGCGATGCAGCGCGGCGTCCGAGAGATAGGTGATGTGCGCCGCCATCCGCGCCACAGCGAGGCCGCGATGCGGATGGAGGCCGTGCTCGGCATAGCCGCCACTGTGCCAATCGGGATCGGCCATCACGGCCTGCCGGCCAAGCTCGTGGAACGCGATGTTCTGCGCCGAGTGCCGCGTCGAGCAGGCAATCGCCAGCGCGGAGAACACGCGGCTCGGATATGCCGCGGTCCATTGCAGCACTTGCATGCCACCCATCGAGCCGCCGACCACCGCGAACAACGTGTCGATGCCGAGCCGGTCAATCAGCATGGCCTGCGCGCGCACCATGTCGGGGATGGTGATGACAGGAAAATCGAGGCCCCAGACCTTGCCGGTCGCGGGATTGATCGAAGCCGGACCGGTCGAGCCCATGCAGCCGCCGATCACGTTGGAGCAGATGATGAAGTAGTGTTGAGGATCGATCGGTCGGCCGGGGCCGACCAAGGTGTCCCACCAGCCGGGTTTGCCGGTGACGGGATGCACGTTGGCAACATGCTGGTCGCCGGTCAGCGCATGGCAGAGCAGAACAGCGTTGGAGCGATCGGCATTGAGCACGCCATAGGTTTGATAGGCGATCTGGAATGGGCTGAGATCGACACCGCAATCGAGCCGCAGCGGCTGCTCCGTGCCGAACTGCGCGACCTGCGAGCTCGGATGATCCACCTCGTGCGACCGCTCGTCGGCAGTGATCGCGGGACTCGGAATTGACTGGACGCCAACCATCTGACCATCGACCTCGTTTGCGATCGTAGTGGTGACCGCATTGACATCAGGCCATAAAAAACCCGGCCTGAACGATAGGTTCGGCCGGGATCGAAAGGGTCCCCGGCCTGTTTAGCGAGTTTTTTAACGTGGCTGCAAGCCGGCCGGCTCAAATGACCACGGAACGCGTAAAAGCTACCGTCTTGGACGGTTTTCGTCAAGTCGCGGCCCGGATCAACCAAATTCGCCTGTCGCGCCATCGGCGGAACGGGTCCCATTTCCCTTTGCATTTCTCTTTGCTTTCGCGGCCCTGACTGCCTAATCAGGACAGATAGCAGCGGTGTCGGCTCGACTGATCCGCATTGGAACGCCCTCAACAACGCCTGTCAGACATGTCCCAACGTCCGCCCGCGCCACCATCTCTCCAGGAATTGCGCAAGGAGATCGACGCGATCGACGAGGGCATGCACCGTCTGTTGATGCAGCGCGGCGACATCATCGATCGCCTGATCCAGGTGAAGCAGACCCAGGAGGTCGGCTCGGCGTTCCGTCCGGCGCGCGAGGCTTCCATGATGCGTGACCTCGTCCAGCGTCATCGCGGCATCCTGCCGCTCGACACGGTCGAGAGCATCTGGCGCGTCATCATCGCGACCTTTACCTATGTCCAGGCGCCGTTCTCGGTGCACGCCGACATCTCGGCAAGCGAGCCGGCCATGCGCGATTCCGCGCGATTCCATTTCGGCTTCACCGTGCCTTACGTCGCGCATTTCAGCGCGCAGGCGGCGGTCGAGGCCGTCGCGAAGTCCAAGGGCGATCTGGGACTGGTCTCGGCGACCTCGAGCCGCACGCCATGGTGGCTGTCGCTGGAAGAAGCCGGTGCGCCAAAGATCATCGCGCGGCTGCCCTTCGTCGAGCGCGCGGACCATCCGGCGGCGTTGCCCGTGTTTGCGGTCTCGCGCGTCGCCGACAGCGCCCTGGTGACGGAGGTCGAGACCTTCAGCGTGCGCGTGTCGGGGTGGAACGCCGAGGTCGCGCGCGCCCTGTCGCCGCTCGCCGAGATCGTGGCCGTGCCCGATACCGCCTTCGACGGCGCCGCGCTGCTGGTCTCGGTCACCGCGACGAGCAGCCTCGACAAAATCAAGACTGCCCTGATCGAGGCGGGGGCCTCGGTGCGCTCCACGGCCCTCGTCGGCAGCCATGCAACGCGCTATACGGTGCCCCCGACCGGGTCGAAATCGTAAGTCGCGAACCGCCTAAGCCACTCCGGAGTTGAAGATGTCCCGCCCCGTGCCGAATCCCGGCATTCTCGATATTGCGCCCTACACGCCCGGCAAGAGCCCGGTGGCAGAGCCGGGCCGCAAGGTCTTCAAGCTCTCGGCCAACGAGACGCCGTTCGGGCCGTCGCCGAAGGCGATCGAGGCGTTCAAGAACGTTGCGGATCATCTGGAAGACTATCCGGAAGGAACCTCGCGCGTGCTGCGCGAAGCGATCGGGCGCACCTTCGGGCTCGATCCCAATCGCATCATCTGCGGCGCCGGCTCGGACGAGATCCTCAATCTGCTCGCCCACACCTATCTCAGCCAAGGCGACGAGGCGATCTCCACCACGCACGGCTTCCTGGTCTACCCGATCGCGACCATGGCGGTCGGCGCCAGGAACGTCGTTGCAGCGGAGAAGAACCTCACCTCCGACGTCGACGCCATTCTCAAGGCCGTGACGCCGCGGACAAAACTGGTCTGGCTCGCCAACCCCAACAACCCGACCGGCACCTATCTCCCGTTCGACGAGGTCAAGCGCCTGCGCGCCGGCCTGCCCTCGCACGTGCTGCTGGTGCTGGACGCAGCCTATTGCGACTACGTCTCGCGCAATGATTACGAGATGGGGATCGAGCTCGTCGCCACCACCGAGAACACGGTCGTGACGCACACCTTCTCCAAGATCCATGGTCTTGCGGCGCTGCGCATCGGCTGGATGTTCGGCCCCGAGCACATCATCGACGCGGTCAACCGCATCCGCGGACCCTTCAACGTGTCGACGCCGGCGATGTACGCTGCCGTTGCCGCGATCGAGGACACCGGCCACCAAGCCATGTCGAAGCAATTCACCGAGACCTGGCGCAACTGGCTAACCGAGGAGATCGGCAAGCTCGGGCTGAAGGTGACGCCGAGCGTCGCCAATTTCGTGCTGATCCACTTCCCGACCGAGGGCAAGACCTGCGGACGCGGCCGACGCCTTCCTCACCAAGCGCGGGCTGGTGCTGCGCGGGTTAAAGAACTACGGCCTGCCGTATTCGCTGCGCATGACCATCGGCACCGAGGAGGCCAATCGTCTCGTCGTCGAGGGCCTGCGCGACTTCATGGCCGGCAGATGAGCGCGACCCCGCACTTCCAGCGCGTCGCGCTGATCGGCTTCGGCCTGATCGGCGGCTCGATCGCCCGTGCTGCGAAGCTCCAGGGCCTGGCCGGCGAAATCGTCACCACCGCGCGCTCGGAGAAGACGCGCGCACGCGTGATGGAGCTCGGCATCGTCGACCAGGTCGTCGCGACCAATGCAGAGGCGGTGAAGGACGCCGATCTGGTCATCCTTTGCATTCCCGTCGGCGCCTGCGGGCCGGTGGCGCAGGAGATCGCCGCGCATCTCAAGCCCGGCGCGATCATCTCCGACGTCGGCTCGGTCAAGGGCGCTATTGTCAGGGACATGGCGCCGCATTTGCCGAAAGGCATCCATTTCGTGCCGGCGCATCCCGTCGCAGGCACCGAGCATTCGGGCCCCGATTCAGGCTTCGCCGAGCTCTTCATCAACCGCTGGTGCATCCTGACGCCGCCGGAAGGCGTTGATGCGGCTGCCACCGATCGTCTGCGCGGGTTCTGGGCGGCGATGGGCGCCAAGGTCGAGGTCATGACGCCGGATCATCATGATCTGGTGCTCGCGATCACCAGCCATTTGCCGCATCTGATCGCCTACACCATCGTCGGCACCGCCGACGAGCTCCAGCAGGTGACGGAGTCCGAGGTCATCAAGTTCTCCGCCGGCGGCTTTCGCGATTTCACCCGCATCGCCGCGTCCGATCCGACGATGTGGCGCGACGTGTTCCTCGCCAACAAGGAAGCCGTGCTGGAGATGCTCGGCACCTTCACCGAGGACCTCGCCAAGCTGACGCGTGCAATCCGCCGCGGCGACGGCGAGGCGCTGTTCGACCATTTCACCCGCACCCGCGCCATCCGCCGCGGCATCGTCGAAATCGGCCAGGATTCGGCCGCGCCCGACTTCGGCCGGCCGCATGCGGCGCTGAAAAAGCCGTAGCCACCCTCTCACCTCCTTATTGCGAGGAGCGCAGCGACGAAGCAATCCAGACTGTTTCCGAGGAGAAAGTCTGGATTACTTCGCTTCGCTCGCAATGACGGAGGAATCAATACAGCGGCGGGATCTGGCCGACCTTGATCGGGCCGAGCAGCACAGCGCCGTCGACGAATTTCAGCGGGAAGCTGCGGGCCTTCTTGCCTTCCAGCGTGCTCTCGGTGCCGATCGAATTGATGCCGGCGGCAACGCCGGCATTGGCATTCTGCTTGATGACCTTGCCGAGCCCGGGAACGGCACGGTCGAGTGCACCGAACAGATTGTTGAGGTCCTGCGACTTCACGCCGGGGGCGACGCGATCGAGAGTGGCCTGCGGCACACCCTCCTCCAGCATCTTCTCGATGCCGAGCGCGGGGATCACGCGCTCGAGGCCCGTCACCGTCATCTGCAATTCACCGTCGAGTCGGCCATTGGCCGAGAGCCCAAGCGTGCCGGCCGCGACCGCGATCATCTCGCCCTGCTGGATCCGCGACTGCACGATCTCGATATGGCCGCCGGCGGCCTGGATCTCGCGGAAGCGCTGCGGCCACGGCTTTGGCGTGAGGTCGGACAGACCGGTGATCTTCGCCCGCGTGTCGGCCTCGAACGGCTCGGCGAGCAGCGGATGAACGCCCTGGATGCTGCCCTGCGCGATCTGAACCACGGTCTCGATCACGGGATGATCGGACGGCGATCCGTCCGCGAGGCGTCCATGCAGCTCGACCTGTTTTGCGCGCGCGAGCGGCACCTGCACCGTGCCGTCGAGCCGGTTGACGGTGGGATCGTCGAATACGACGGAGGCGCGCTCGGGCACGGCGGGCAGGCCGACCACGCTGCTGCGACCCTTGCTCCAGTTCACCACGAAAGTGCTTTGCGTGACGCCGTCGGTGAGCGTTGCCGGCGCAGAGAACTCGGCGATGATGCGCTTGGGATCGTAGACCTGGGCGACGACCAGGATGTTGTCGAGCTTCGCCGTGAACGGCGTCTTGCTGGCGTTCTGCGATACCAGAGCGACGCTGGCGCCGGAACATTGGACCTCGAAGCGGAACGGGAAGCCTGCGATCGAGCGCTTCGCGCAATCATAGATGCGGCCGGATTTGGCCTCCTGCGCGCGCCAGGCGTCGGCGGCGATTTCGGCCTGCGACGCGGCATAGAACCAGAAGCCGCTCCACGCGACGGCGAGGATCAGGAGGATAATGGGGGCAATGAAAAGGCCCCAACGGGAGCGCCGGCCTGCGGCAACGGTCATATCGGACATGCGGCGATCCCTTTGACCCCTGATTTTGTCAAATGTAAGCGAGGTACAGCCACGACGAAAGACGGAGAATTCGCTTCGCTTGCGAGCGCGGTTCTGGTAGCCGTGCCCGAAATGTCGGAAACCACCCTTCCCTCCGTCACCGCAGCCAAAGGCGACCTCTGGGTGTTCGGCTACGGCTCGCTAATATGGCGGCCGGGCTTCGAATTCGAGGAACGCGTCCCGGCGCGGCTGGTCGGCGAGCATCGCGCGCTCTGCGTCTATTCCTTCGTGCACCGTGGTACGCCCGAAAAGCCGGGTCTGGTGCTTGGGCTCGACCGCGGCGGCGCCTGCCGCGGCATCGCCTTCCGTGTTGCCGAGAAGAGCCGCGTCGATGTGGTCGCCTATTTGCGCGCGCGCGAGCAGGTCACGTCGGTCTATCGCGAAGTCATGCGCTCGGTGTGGCTGGAGAACGACGCGCGGCAGCGCGTCTCCGCGCTCGCCTATGTCGTCGACCGCGGCCACGTGCAATATGCCGGTCGGCTGTCGCTCACCGACCAGCATCGCCACGTGCTCCAGGGCCACGGCCAGTCCGGCGCCAACCGCGACTACGTGACCGCGACGGTGAAAGCAATTGAGGCCGAAGGCTTTCGCGACACGCAGCTGCATCAGCTCGCGACCATGCTGCATGGTGATGCGCATTCCCCGCACGCGCCGGCTCCCACAGAAGATCGAGAGAGCCGCTAATTCTCCGACGGCGCGTAGCTCGGCGAATTGCCCATCAACTGCTCCTGCTCCTTGCGGCCCGCTTCGACGAGGCGGCCGGTCGCGTCTTCGATCGCCGTTTGCACGCGGGAGAGAAACTCGTCCTTCCGCAGGCCCGGCGGCAGCGGATCGAGGAACTCCACCACCAGCGTGCCGGGATAGCGCATGAAGGTGCGGCGCGGCCAGAACAGGCCTGAATTGAGCGCGATCGGCAGGCACTGCGCGCCGCAGGACGAATAGATCTGCGCAAAGCCGGTCTTGTAGTCCGGTGGCGCGCCCGGTGCGCGGCGCGTGCCTTCGGGAAAGATCACGAGCTGCGCGCCGCTGCGCACCGCCTCACGCGCCCGCCGCGTCATGTCCAGCAGCGCCTTGACGCCGGCGTTGCGGTCGATCGCGATCATCCCGGTCTTGACCAGGAACTGGCCGAACACCGGGATCTGCATGAGCTGACGCTTGAGGATGAAGATCGGGCGATCGAAGAAGCCGGGCAAGACGAACGTCTCCCAGAACGACTGGTGCTTCGCGACGATCACCAATGGCCCCGTCGGGATCTTCTCGACGCCGCGGAATTCCACCTTGATGTTGCAGACCGCCCGCATCAGGAACAGCGTCGCCTTCGCCCACCATTGCGCGACCGTGAGCATGGCGCGCGGCGGCAATGCGAAGGTCGGCAGCGCAACGATCGCGAGGCACACCAGCACGGTGTAGAACAGCACGTTGAACACGAGCGATCGCAGGAAAATCAAGAACATCGAGGATCCAATCAATTGCCGATCAATTGGCCTGTGCGGTGGCGGGACGCTTCGGCTGCAGCCCGGGAGGCTGCTCCGACATCTCGGGCGAAAGGTCAATCCCGAAATCCTCCAATCGCACCCTGAGCTCGGCCGCGATGTACTTGACATATTCGGACAGCAGCAGCCGCAAGGTGGACGCCGAGGTCCACCACGGCTCCTCGCGCCATTTTTCGCCGACCACCACGAACGGGATCAATGTAGTCTCCGGCATCGCATGCGAGAATTCCACCAGCGCGCGGGGCATGTGATAGTTCGAGGTGACCACGATCAGCGATTTGAAGCCGCGCCCCTCGGCCCAGCGCCGCGCTTCCGCGGCATTGCCGCGGGTCGAGACCGCGCTGCGGTCGAGATCGACGCAGCAACGCATGAAGGACTGGCTCTCCGGCAACGTCCGGGAGATGTCGCTCGCCGTCGAGGTCGGGTGCACGCCGGAGATCAGGAGCCTCCTGCCGTAGCCGGCAGCGAGCAGCTCCATCGCATCGGAGACCCGCGAGGAGCCGCCGGTCAGCACCACGATGCCGTCCGCCTTGCGGTCCGGCGCGATCTCGGCGCCGCGCAATTGCGACAGGAACGCGATGAAGCCCGCCGCCGCACCGACGAAGGCGAGCGCAATCGTCGACATCACGGCCGCGCGCAGCCAACCGCGCGGCAGTTTCGGCGATCGATCGTCGGTCGGCGCGGTCATGCGATGTCGGTGGTCCCTTCCCCGGATGATTTTAGGACGTTTTGAGGCGAAGTGGAGTCCGGTTTATCGGCCTCAATCGACATCGTTCAGTGTCGCGAACAGTGTCTGGCGCGAGGCGACTGCGGTGATGGCGCCGATCAGCACGGCCTGCACCGCGAGCACGATGTAGCCCGACGGTCGTAGCGAGAAGGTGCCGAGCAGCGCGGCGAACTGGTCGCCGACGGGGGTGCCGGAAAACCAGCCTGCAATCGACTCGGAGAAGCCGAACACCAGCATGGCGGCGCCGCCGCCGATGACGCCGCCCTCAAGCCCCAGCCTGAGGAAATGGCGCAGGAAGCGGTTGGCGATATAACGGTCGCCGGCACCGACGAAGTGCAGCACCTCGACGATCGGACGGTTCGCCGCCATGGCGCCGCGGGTCGCGAACGACACCGAGATGATGGTGGCGATAATGACGAGCGCGAGGATTCCGAGGCCGGCGAGCACGGTGGCGTTGGTCATCGAGCGCATGCGCTCGATCCAGGCGCGGTGATCGTCGACGCTGGCGCTTGGCGCCACCTGGGTCACGCGGGCGCGCAAGGCGCCGAGATCGAGCGGCGCGCCGGGTTGCACGCGCGCGATGATCATGCGCGGCACCGGCAGATCGTCCAGCGACAGGCCGGTGCCGAGCCAGGGCTCGAGCAGCTTGCCGCTCTCGTCCTTGGTGAACGGCTTGACCTCGACGATGCCGGCTTGCGCGCGCATGGCCTCGGTCACCGCCGCGGTGTCGCGTTCGAGATCGCGTCCCGTCTGCGGCCGGACCTGGATGGTGATTTCGCTCGCAACGTCCGACTGCCATTCGGCGGCGGAGGCGCTCACCAGCAGCACCGTGCCGGTCGTCATCGACGCCAGGAAGGTCATGATGGCGACGACGGCGACCAGCGCGCGGCCATGGATCGAGGCGCGCGGCACGATCGGCGACATGTTGCGCGCCTTGGCCGGCAGCTGCGGACGCTCCTGTCCGAGGTCGACCAGCACGCCACGCTCGTCGGGCCTACTCATAGACGTGCAGCCGTCCCTGGTGCAGCACGAAGCGGCGCGCCTCGTACTGGTCCATCAGGGCGATATCGTGGGTGGCGATGATGACGGCGGTGCCCGATTTGTTGAGCTCGATGAACAGCCGCAGCAGGCGACGGCCGAGCGTCGGATCGACGCTGCCGGTCGGCTCGTCTGCCAGCAGCAGCTGCGGCCGCGAGATCACGGCGCGCGCGATCGCCGCGCGCTGCTTCTCGCCGCCGGACAGGATCGGCGGCAGCGCGTCCATGCGCTCGCCAAGCCCGACCCATTTCAGGAGGTCGATGACCTCCTTGCGGTAGCTCGATTCGCTGCGGCCCATGACGCGGAACGGCAGCGCGACGTTCTCCATATGTCGTCATGTGGTCGAGCAAGCGGAAATCCTGGAGCACGATGCCGATGCGCTTGCGCAGATCCGCGACCTCGTCCTTGCCGAGCTGCGAGATGTCGTGGCCGAACAGATTGACGAGGCCGCGCGTCGGTCGATGCGAGAGGAACAACAGGCGCAGCAGCGAGGTTTTGCCGGCGCCGGACGGGCCGGTGAGAAATTGAAAGGAATGCGCCGGGATATGGAAGCTGAGGTCGCGCAGGACCTCGGGCCCCAGGCCGTAACGCAGTCCGACATTTTCGAACCGAACCAAGTTCAGCTCCGTTCGAGAGAGGGCGCGGGCGACGCGGCTGTGCTCCGCCACACGCGATCAACGGGTTTTGCGACCGTTATGGTTTCCGGTTCGTTAACGGTCGCCCTGTAGCATAATTGGCAGCATTCCTGCCCCTCGGTTCTGCGCGACCGTGTCATCGTCAAGTCCCGTCCATGCATCAAGGCTCGTCCATGCATATCGTCTGCCCGTCATTGTACGACATCCTACGCCATCAAGCTTGCGAGCCTCGGGGTGAACGGACGGACGGTCCGCTGCTCCCGTTGCAAGGAGACCTGGGTTGCCCATGCCGAGAATGCCATCGAGGAGGCGTCCATCCCGGCAATGGCCGCGGCCAGCCAGGCCGACGACCAGGCCGATCTCGCCGAGCAGTGGAACTCCTATGCCCGGGACGACGGCGCCGCCGATGCGCCCGTTGTCGACAGCCCCTCGATCGCCAGTGACTGGCCGGACGAGGAGGCGAGGGACACCGAGGACGAATGGTCGGCGGCGGCCCGGTCCGCCGAGGAGGAAGTCGTCGGCGAACAGCACCAATCCTGGTTCCGCGGCCTGTTCGGCCGCCGGCGCGGCGCGCGGGTGAGCCGTCCGGTCGCCGTCACGGCGCCGCGAAAATCCCATTTCGGCCTGCCGACAGCCTGCGCCGCCATGGGCGCGCTGGTGCTGGCGCTGATGATCTGGCGCGGCGACATGGTGCGGCTGCTGCCGCAGACGGCCGCATTCTACAAGATGGTCGGCCTCGAAGTTAATCTGCGCGCGCTGGCCTTCAAGGACGTCAAGCTTTCCAGCGAGACCGTGGACGGTAAGCAAGTGCTGGTGATCGAGGGCGTGATCGTGGGCCAGGGCAAGAAGCCGCTCGACATTCCCCGGCTGCGCTTCGCGGTGCGCGACGCGCAAGGCGCTGAGATCTACGCCTGGAACACGGTTCTGGAGCAGACCGTGCTACAGCCCGGCGAGCGCGCCTTCTTCCGCTCGCGCCTGGCCTCGCCGCCGCCGGAGGGCCGCAATATCGACGTTCGCTTCTTCAACCGGCGCGACATCACCGGCGGCAGCGTATAATCGATTTTGCAGCTCTCGCAGGAAAAGCTGGTCGCGAGGTTGGTCTCAAGGTTGGTCTCATGCCCAAAATCCTGATCGCCGACGACGAGGATTCGATGCGCCAGCTGGTGGCGCGCGCCATCGCCATGGACGGCCATGAGATCGTCACCGCGCAGGACGGCGCCGAGGCGCTTGAAATCCTGACCCGCGCGGACGGCGCATTCGACCTGCTGCTCACCGACATCCAGATGCCGGTGATGGACGGCATCGCGTTGGCGCTTTCCGTCGCACGCGATTTCCCCGATCTGACCATTCTGCTGATGACCGGCTTTGCCGACCAGCGCGAGCGCGCCTCGAATCTCAACGCGCTGGTGCATGACGTCGTGACCAAGCCGTTCTCGGTCGCCGACATCCGCACGGCGGTGGCAGATGCGCTGGCGGCGAAGAAAGCATAGCGGCGGGCAGGATTGTAGCCCACATGAGCGCGGCGACATGCGGGACCGGCGGCCCCGGATATCGCTGCGCGCATCCGGGCGACGAAAGCTGCGGCAGCCTCTAAAAATCCTTCAGCAGCCGCTCGATATAGTCGAGCTCGATCTGCGGGCGCGAGCTATCCCCTAAGCGGCGGCGGAGCTCTTCGAGGATGCGGCGGACGCGCTGGGCGTCGATCTCGCCGGGGATCTTGACCGTGTAGTCGTCGCTTAGATCGCGGCCGTGAAGGGGGCGGCCGAGCGGATCGGTCTGATTGCCGCCGCTCTGCTGACGGCCGGCACGATTGCCGGGACCATCGCCCTGCCCGTCGCCATCGCCCTGCTGCATCGCCTCGGCCATCTTCTGCGCGCCCTTGCGCAAGGCGTCGAGAGCTTTCCCTTGCGCGTCCACGGCGCCGTCGGAATTGCCCTCGCCAAGCTGCGAGCCGGCATCGCCCATGGCCCCGTCGGCAGCGTCCAGACTGCCGTCGTCATCACCCTGGTCGCCGTCCTGATCGCCATCCTGGCCCGGCTGTCCCTGCTCACCTTGCTGACCCTTCTGGCCTTTCTGATTCTGACCCTTCTGCCCCTTCTGCGTGAGGCCGCGCTTGGCGAGCTCGTCCTGCAGCTTCTTCAGGCGGTCGCGCAGCGACTGCTGATCCTGCTGGAGGTCCGACATCGACTGGTCGCCCTGCTGCTTGCCGCGCGAGCGCTCACGCCGGGAGTCCTGGCCCTGCTTGAAAGTCTTGTCGCGCAATTGCTGCTGCTTGCGGATCATGTCGCTAAGCTCGTTGAGCGCCTGCTCCATGTCGCTGTCGCCGGATTGCCCGGGCTGCGCCATCTGGAGATTTTCCATGATCTGCGCGAGCTGCTCGAGCATGCGCTGGGCCGCCTCGCGATTGCCTTCGCGCGCCGCCTTCTCGATCTGTTTCAAGAGCTCGTCCAGGTCGCGTTGCGTGATGACGGAACGATCGCGATTGGAGGATTGGCTTTTTTCCGTCGCGCGCTTGTAGTCCTCGAGCTTCTGAATCGCATCGGATTGGTTGTTCAGGCTGCGTCCGGACTCCTTTTGCCTGAGACTGTCGCCGGACTCCTGCATCGCCTTTTCCGCGCTGTCGAGCAGCGCGTCGGGATCCTGATCCTGCTGGGCCGAGACCGCAGCGGGAAAGCCTCCCAGGAGGAGGGCGAGACAGGCGATCGACATCGCCTTCAAGGCTGGCACGCGCGCTAGCTTCCGCATTTCCGGTCCCGCGTAAACTGATTGGCCCCGTCCTCGCCCCCCTTCGCCCGGCTGCCCGCCGACTTCCGATAGGCCTGCAGCTGCTGGCGCAAGACGTCCTGCTGCTGCGCCAGCTCTTCGAGCTGCTCGGGCGTGGCATGCTGGGTCTTTTGTCGCAGCTCGACCGACTTGTCGAGAATGAGCTGAACCTCTGCGGGGAACGGCTGCCGGGGTCCAAGCGGATTCTGCTCGGCGCGCCGCGCGAGATCGCGCACCTTGCCGGCCATCGCCTCGCGCAGCTTTTGCGTCAGCGCCTTGATCTCCTCCTCGCTGGCGCCGCGTTCCAGCGCCCGCTTGAGCGCATCCTGCGCGGAGCGCAGCGCGGCGTTGACGCTGCCGGCGACACCGTCGTCCTCGATGGTGACCGCAAACGCCCACATGCTTCCCACCACCTCGCGCAGCGCGTCGTCGGTGCGGGCGGCTTCCACCTGGAGCGCCAGGCTGCGCAGGCCGAGATAGCAGCCTGCATCCGGCGTGAACAATTCGGGCGCGATCATCAGCGCGTCGAGCGCGGCATAGACATCCGAGTTCTTGTTGGCGTCGAGCGCGAGGATGCGGCGCTGCTCGATCAGCGCGCGCGCGAGCGAGTTGGTGAACAACCGCTCGGGCAGGCGCATGTTGAAGGGTTCGCTTTTGGCCTCGTTGCCGGCCTCGTCCTTGGCGGTGAGGGTCAGCGTGACGTCGGCGCCGGCATAGGGGTCCTCGCTGAGGTCCTTCACCGTCTGGCCGACGCCGTTGCGGGTACGCGCATTCGGCAGTACGAGCGGGAATTGCGGCGGCTGGAACAGCGGCCGCGCGGCGACCTTGGTGTCGGCATCCTTGGTGTCGGCATCCTTGCTGCCGTCTTTGGCTTCGGCGGGGCGCAGGCCGATTTGCGCGGCGGCGCCGGTGACGCCGTAATCGTCCTCGATCTTGTAGGAGAGCTGGAGCCCACCGCGGGCCTGACGCTCGGGATCCTTCACAAGGGCGATCGTCGGCGCGCGGTCCGGCGTTGCCGCAAACGCCCATTGCGGCTGGCCGGAGGGCGCGCGGACATGCGCGGTGCCGTCACCGGTGATGGCAAAATGCTTCTCGTTGGTGCCCTTGGGCGTGGCTTCAGCGGGGGCGACCTCCTTGAGGCCGCCGGAGATCACGACATCGAGGCTGCCGCCGGAGGAGCGCACGATCAGGGTCGAGCCGGCGGGAACGGCAAGCGGGCCGCTGGCGGGCAGCGCCGCGGCCTCCTTGTTGGCGGCCGACAGGATGACCGGCGGCTTGCCGGTGTAGAGCGGCGGCGTGACCCAGGCGTCAACGCGAACGTTGGTCGGCGCCAGCACGCCGTTCCAGTCGAAGGCTGCGCCCAGCCGCATCGCACGCTCGTCGCCGGCGGCGAAGAAGGTCGCTACCAGCATCACCATGACCAGCGCGCGGAGCGCCCAGGGATCATGCAGAGCGAGCCGCGGGTTCGGCAGACCGGCGCGGATGCGCCTGATCGAAGCCAGCGTGCGCTCGCGCTGTGCCTGCCACAACGCCTGCGCAACCGGATCCCGCGAGCTCAACGTGTCCGTGAGGGTGGTGGCCGGCCGATGACGGATGCCGGAGCCGCGGTCGAGCCGGGCAAGCGCCTCCTCGCGGCTCGGCCAGCGGAAGCGACGCACCGGGAACAGGACGGCAATCGCCATTCCGGCGAAAACGACGAGACCGATAGCGCGGGCAACGAACGGCAGCACCAGCCAGAGGCCGGCCCAGGACACCACCAGGAACAGGCCGACGACGGTGAGAAGCCGTGCCAGATTCGGCCAGCCACGCTCCCACGCGATGGCATAAGTGGCCCGCTTCAGGGCCTGCGCCAGCTTCAGCCGCGACAGAGCGTCGCCATCGCGGATCGGGTCTGACGGCTCGGGGATGACGCCGTTCAATCAACTCTCCAGGTTGCCCGGTAGAGAAGCTACCACAACGGCAGCACTGAGGCATCCGTTCCTGTGCGGGAGACACCCCTTTTCCCGCATAACACGAGGACGTGACTGCCCCGCCGCAACCCCCTAATTTCCGCGCCGCCATCCAAGGAAACCGAAGGAAACGCCATGGACAAGAAGATGCACGACAAGGGCCTGGAAGTCCGCAAAGCGGTCCTGGGCGAGGCCTATGTCAACAACGCCCTGAAGAGCGTCGATGATTTCAACCGTCCGTTCCAGGAGATGCTCAACGAATATTGCTGGGGCACGGTGTGGGGCCGCGAGGAGTTGCCGCGCAAGACCCGCAGCATGCTCAACATCGCGATGATCGCGATCCTCAACCGCCAGCACGAATTCCGCGCGCATCTGAAGGGCGCACTGACCAACGGCGTCAGCCGGGACGAGATCCGCGAGATTCTGATGCAGGTCGCAATCTATGGCGGCATGCCGGCGGCGGTCGACAGTTTTCGCATCGCGCGCGAGGTGTTCGCGGAGATCGACGGGAAGGCGTGAGCTAGACTAAACCGCTCTTAACTCTATTGCTCCGTCGTTGCGAGCGAAGCAAAGCTTCGTCGCTTCGCTCCTCGCAATGACGACGGGAAGGAAAACACCATGGACATCGGATTCATCGGCCTCGGAAACATGGGTTTCCCGATGGCGCGGCGGCTGATCGAGGCGGGACACAAGCTGATCGTGTTCGACACGCGCCAAGAGGTCCTCGACAAGCTGGTGGCGCGCGGCGCCAGCGCTGCGACATCACCGAAAGACGTGGCCGACCAGGTCGAGACAGTCATGGCAAGCCTGCCCTCGCTGCAGGCTTCGCTCGCGGTTGCGACGGGGCCGAACGGCGTGATCGAGGGAAGCCGCGCAAAACGCTTCATCGATCTCTCCACCGTCGGCTCGCAGATGGCGGCGAAGATTCACGGCCTGCTCGCCAAGCATGGCATCGTGCAGATCGACTGCCCTGTCTCCGGCGGCGTCGGTGGTGCCGAGAAGGGCACGCTGGCGGTGATGGTCTCGGGGCCGAAAGCAGACTTCGAACTGCTCAAGCCCGCGCTCGACGTCATCGGGAAGGTGTTCTTCATCGGCGAGAAGCCAGGCGCGGCGCAGACCATGAAGCTCGCCAACAACTTCCTATCGGCAACCGCGATGGTGGCGACGTCGGAAGCCGTCGTGATGGGCGTGAAAGCCGGGCTCGATCCCGCCGTGATGATCGACGTCATCAATGCCGGGTCCGGCATGAACACCGCGAGCCGCGACAAATTTCCGCGCGTGGTGCTGCCGCGAACGTTCGACTTCGGTTTCGCCACCGGACTGATGGTGAAGGACGTGCGGCTGGCGCTGGAGGAGATGAAGCAGCTCGGCCTGTCGATGGAGGTCGCGGATGCGGTCGGCCGGTTGTGGGAGACCGTGATCAGCGCCGAAGGCGCCGAGTCCGATTTCACCGCGGCGATCAAGCCGATCGAGAAGAAGGCGGGTATTGTGGTTGGCGAGACAACCGCCCGCAGCTAGCGCCGGCGCAAGCGCAGCGCTGGTGACTGGCACTGCGCTGCGCTGCTTGGCTCGGTCGATCGAGCGTGGAAGGAAGCCTATGTGTGGGCCGGGCACGGTGTGCGCCTGCGGCCGGGTCCGATATCTTACGAAGATGCGGCTCAAGCCTTGGCGAGGTAGGGAATCGTGCCGGCCAGATCGGTGTCGTCGATCAGCTGGAAGCGGCTCTCGCTGCCGCCCCGTCGCGCCGCGGCGAAGCGGCCATAGGCCGGATCGGTCACGAAGGATTCCGCTGCCTTCGCCGTGGGAAACGACATGATGGCAATCAGGGAGGTATCGAGGGGAGCACCTTCGAGGGTTTTCACGTTGCCGCTGCGGGAAAGATATTTGCCGCCGTGCTTGTGCACCAGTTCGTGGACGGACGCCGCGTAATCCGGCACCCACTTTCCGTCAGTCACTTTAATGTCCGCGATCAGATACGCTGTCATGTCGTGTCTCCTGGCTCGAGTTCAGCTCCGCCTTGATAGGGGCGGGCATGACTTGGGTGCCAGAACACGGCGGCGGCTCGCCAGTACGGGAACTGTAGCGGGGCGATATAAATACTGAATCGAGCCGCCCTGCATCAGCTCGCCAGCTTGCGTTCCTTGGCGAACGGGCTGAGGCCCAGCCAGCTTTGCATGGCTGCGGCAAGCTGCCGTTCGCCGGTAAGCAGCATCCGCCGGCTGGCGATGGCCGCGCGCACGGTATCGAGCCCCATCCAGATCGCCGTCATGGTGCGCAGATCAACCGACACGTAAAGATCGACGTCGAAACCGGGATCAATCGAGCAGAGGTCGACGCTGTCGTCGGGATCGACAATCAGCCACCACAATCGCTGCGTTGAGGGCAATTCCGGATAGGCGAACTGCAGCACGCTGCGGCGGCTCGGCATCGGAGTCGTGTTCAGATTCCGCCGCATGTCCCACATCAGCAGCTGGACATCGAGATGCTGAAGCGACAGATCCGATTCGATGCGGCGCTGCCCCCAGATGCCGAACGCCTCGACGATGGGACCGAGTTCGCGTCCGGCGGCGGTCAGCTGATACTCGATCACGCCGCGCTCGGAAGCCGACGGCTGGCGGATGACGATGCCTGCGGCTTCGAGCTCCTTCAGGCGCTGCGAAAGCAGCGCAGGCGACATGCGCGGAACGCCGCGGCGCAACTCGTTGAACCGGGTCGAGCCGGCGACGAGTTCACGTAGCAGCACGACGGTCCAGCGCGTGCATAATATCTCGGCCGCCATCGCGACCGGACAGAACTGCCTGTAGCTGCCGATGGTCATGCGGGCCTCCATGACAAGCGAGAGCGGAACCTTAGTGCCGATGCGCGCGGCTTCCTAGTTCAGATTCTGTATTGCGCTCGGTTCATTTGCTGAACTGGCCGCGGACGGCGGGCATCGTCTATCCGACCGGCATTGCAATCCAGACCGGCCGCCGTCGCGGTCCATCAGACAACGGAGATTGATATGAAGAAGCACGTTTCAGCGGCGTTCAGACCCCTTGCCTCGCTAAGCAAGGCGGCGATTTGCGTGATCGGCCTTAGCGCCGCCGTGATGCCGGCTTCCGCAGCCAACCTGACGCGCAGCATTGAGGTCAGCGGCGCAGCGGCCGAGGTGTGGTCTGTCATCGGTCCATTCTGCGCGATCAAGGACTGGCTGCCGCCGGTCGGCATGTGCATCGAGGACGGCAAATCGCCGCCGACCCGAACGCTCGTGACCAAGGACGGAAAGGCCGCGTTCGTCGAGGCGCAGACCGGGCGCGACGACAGAAGCTACAGCTATTCCTACGCATTCCTGACCAGCCCGTTGCCGGTGAGCCAGTACAAGTCGACCATCAAAGTCACCGCGAGGGGCGAGGCGGTATCGGTGGTGACCTGGACCGGAATCTATACGCCCGTTCCCGGCAAGGAGAAGGACGCGATCGACGCCCTGAGCGGGGTCTACGATTCCGGCCTCGCCTCGATCAGGGACAAGTTCAAGAAGTAGGCCGGACGCCCAGCCGGCTGGATGAGCGCGGACGGTGTCCGCGTTCATCGGGCGCAAGGCGCCGACGTGATGCTCACAGCCACGGCGCCGGCGTATCCATCGCGATCAGCTGCTCGACCTCGATGCGCGGACGCACGACGGCGAATTGATCGCCCTTCACCAGCACCTCGGGCACCAGCGGCCGCGTGTTGTAGGTGCCGGCCTGCACCGCGCCGTAGGCGCCTGCGGTCATGATGGCGAGGAGATCGCCAGGCTTCGGCGTCGGCAAAGTGCGATCGAGGGCGATGTAGTCGCCGGTCTCACAGACCGGGCCGACGACGTCAGCCGCGATCGTGGCCGCGCCCTTCGCCGGCTGTGTCACCGGCAAAATGTCGTGATGGGCTTCATACAGTGTCGGACGGATCAAATCGTTCATGGCGGCGTCGATGATGACGAAGTTCTTGCCGTCACCGTGCTTCACATAGATGACCTTGGCGACGAGGATGCCGGCATTGCCGACGATCATCCGGCCCGGCTCGAACATCAGCGTGCAGCCGAGATTGTGGCTGACGCGCTTGACCATGGCGGCATAGACGTCCGGCGCCGGCGGCGCCTCGCGATCCATGTAATAGGGAATGCCGAGACCGCCGCCGAAATCGACATGCGAGATGTTGTGGCCGTCGGCGCGCAGCGTCTGCACGAATTCGGAGAGGATGCGGAACGCGATCTCCATCTTGGAGAGGTCGGTGATCTGGCTGCCGATATGCACGTCGGTACCTGTGACCTCGATGCCCGGCAGCTTCGCGGCGCGCGCATAGACCTCGCGGGCATAGGCGATAGGGATGCCGAACTTGTTCTCGGACTTGCCGGTCGAAATCTTTGCGTGCGTGCCGGCATCGACATCAGGATTGACGCGGATCGAGATGCGCGCGGTCTTGCCCGCCTCGGTCGCGAGCCGCGACAGCAGCTCGAGCTCGGGCTCGGATTCGACGTTGAGGCAGAGGATGTCGGCGGCCAGCGCCGCTCGTAGCTCGTCTTCCGTCTTGCCGACGCCGGAGAACAGGATCTTGCTTGCCGGGATGCCGGCGGCCAGCGCGCGCTTCAATTCGCCGCCGGAGACCACGTCCGCGCCGGCCCCCAGCTTGGCCAGCGTGCGCAGCACCGACTGGTTGGAGTTCGCCTTCATGGCGTAGCAGACCAGCACCTTCTCGCCGGCGAAGGCGTCGGTGAAAACGCGATAGTGCCGCTCAAGCGTTGCGGTCGAATAGCAATAGAACGGCGTGCCGACGGTTGCAGCCAGCTCGGACAGGTTCACCGCCTCGGCGTGCAGCACGCCGTTGCGATAGTCGAAATGGTTCATGGCGTTGGCTCGGTTGCTCCAGCCTATCGGCTGGGTCTTTCGTCCAGGAGCGGGTCGAGGATGAACGGTCTCTTTTTGCCCTTGGTCGCCGCCGGCGCGGCGTCCGCACCGTAGGTGGGATTGAACACGCTCGGCGTCTTCTGGGCTTCGGTCTCGGTGTCGGTCGGCGGCGCGACGTTGGCCGTGGACGCGCTGGAGGCGGTCGGCGGCAGATCCAGCGGGCCCTTGCGGCCACAGCCGGCAAGCGCGAGCGCCGTCAGGCTCAAGACAATGATGGCCCACCCCGAGCCGGCCGGGCGAAACTTTGACGTCACGACGAAATCCCCACTATGCGGCGCACCATACAGAGATTGGCGCGCTCTGGCGAGAGCCGGATGACCATGAAACATAAGCGAAATTTTGCCCCTCAGCCCAATTTTCGCTCTTTTTCCAACCGCTTCAGCCAGGCCTTGGCCTGCGATGCCACGTTCTTCGGCGCGGTGCCGCCAAAGCTGGTCCGGCTCTTCACCGACGATTCGACCGAGAGCACGCCGAGCACGTCTTTCGTGATGTCAGGTTCGATCGCCTGCATCTCCCTCAGCGGCAGTTCGTGCAGCGCCACGCCGCCCTCGGCGGCTTTCGCGACGATGCGGCCGGTGACGTGGTGGGCCTCGCGGAACGGCATCTTCAGCGTCCGCACCAGCCAGTCGGCAAGGTCGGTCGCGGTGGCGTAGCCTTCGCCTGCAGCAAGCTTCATCTTCGCTTCATCGGGGACGAGATCGCGGACCATGCCGGTCATGGCGCGGATCGCGAGCGACAGCGCGGCGAAGCCTTCCATGGCGCCCTGCTTGTCCTCCTGCATGTCCTTTTGATAGGCGAGCGGCAGACCCTTCATCACGATCAGCAGGCCGTTGAGCGCGCCGATGACGCGGCCGGTCTTGGCGCGCACCAGCTCGGCGGCGTCAGGATTCCGCTTCTGCGGCATGATCGAAGATCCGGTGGTGAACTTGTCGCTGAGGCGGATCATGCCCACCAGCGGCGAGGTCCAGATCACGATCTCCTCGGCAAAGCGCGACATGTGCACGGCGCAGATCGAGGCCGCCGACAGCGTCTCCAGCACGAAGTCGCGATCGGAAACCGCATCGAGCGAATTCGCCATCGGACGATCAAAACCGAGCGCCTTCGCCGTGGCGTGCCGATCGATCGGGAATGAGGTGCCGGCGAGCGCGGCAGCTCCGAGCGGAGATTCGTTGAGCCGCTTGCGCGCATCCTGGAAACGGCCGCGATCGCGCGCGGCCATCTCGACATAAGCGAGCAGATGATGACCGAAGGTCACGGGCTGCGCGGTCTGCAGATGAGTGAAGCCGGGCATGACCGTTCCGGCATGCTCCAGCGCGCGCTCCACCAGCGCCTGTTGGAACGCGGCGAGCGCGGCGTCGGTCGCATCGAGAACATCGCGGACATAGAGACGGAAATCAGTCGCGACCTGATCGTTGCGCGAGCGCGCGGTGTGGAGACGGCCGGCGGCCGGGCCAATCAGCTCGGACAGGCGGCTCTCGACATTCATGTGAATGTCCTCGAGCGCACGCTTGAATTCGAAGCTGCCCTTGCCGATCTCTGACAAAATCGTGTCTAGACCCTTGCCGATATTTTTCGCATCAGAGGCCGTGATGATGCCCTGTGCGGCAAGCATCGCGGCGTGGGCCTTGGACGCGGCAATGTCCTGGGCAAAGAGGTGACGATCGACGTCTATGGAGACGTTGATCTCTTCCATGATCTCGTCGGGACGTTCCGAGAACCGGCCGCCCCACATCTTGTTGCTCATGATCGCCTGCTCACGCCTTGCCTGTCGCCGCCGCACGTTTGCTGACTGCTGCCAGCCGTATTAAGAGGCCTCTGATAGCCATATCTGCGACCGGATGACAAACGATATGCTCGACCCCAACGACATGCTCGACTCAAGGAAAGCGCGGTTAGCCACGCGCCGGATCCCCGTCGTCATCGCCACCGTGGTGGTCGGGGGCCTGGCAGGCTTTGCTGCGCTGTACGGGCTGGGCCTGAGCCGGGCTCCATCCGGCGATCCGGCCTGTCGGGCGGCCGTGGCGACGGCCTCGAGGATCGCCCCCCTCGCCCATGGCGAGCTGGCGGCCCTGACCATGGCGAGCGCGCCGTTGAAACTGCCGGACCTCGCCTTCGAAGACGCCGACGGCAAGCCGAAGAAGCTGTCCGACTTCCGCGGCAAGACGCTTCTGGTAAATCTCTGGGCCACCTGGTGTGTGCCCTGCCGCAAGGAGATGCCGGCGCTGGACGAGCTTCAGGGCAAGCTTTCGGGCCCCAATTTCGAGGTGGTGGCGATCAATATCGACACCCGCGACTCCGAGAAGCCCAAGACCTTCCTGAAGGAGGCCAGCCTGACCCGGCTCGGCTATTTCAACGATCAGAAAGCCAAGGTTTTTCAGGATCTTAAGGCGATAGGCCGGGCGCTGGGCATGCCAACCTCGGTGTTGGTCGACCCGCAAGGTTGCGAGATCGCGACGATCGCGGGACCGGCGGAATGGGCAAGCGAGGACGCGCTCAAGCTGATCCGGGCAGCGACGGGCAAGGCGGCCGCGGCATTCTAGGCGGAAATATTGAGATTGCCGCCGACGCCGGCACCGACATTGGCGAGCGAAGGTTGTCCGGCGCCGAGCAGCGTCAGGACGGTGGATTTCTCTGCATCCGCGCTCTGCTTCATCAGCGTCGCCGAGATATTCGACTGCAGCGCGCCTTGCTGAGCGGCCAGCATGCTGCTGACCATTGCCATCATGTCCATTACGCGAACCCTCGTACTGGGCGTAACCTAGAGGCGAGCGGTTAACGCGACATGAATTGTCACGAAGCGGATGCAGGCAGGATGGGCGGTGCCCGTGTCCCGGACGCGGCGCGGCATGCTATGACGCGACGCAGAGCCGGGATCCATGCTTCAGCCTGCACGCGGCCTCTGGGCTCCCGGCCTGCAGCGCTTCGCGCTGCGTCCAGGGCACAAGACCCCTCTACCTTGTCGGAACCGGCTTAGCGCCGCGGTAGTCGTAGAAGCCGCGCTGGGTCTTGCGGCCGAGCCAGCCCGCCTCGACGTATTTCACCAGCAGCGGGCACGGACGATATTTGGAGTCGGCGAGACCCTCGTGCAGCACCTGCATGATGGACAGACAGGTATCGAGGCCGATGAAATCGGCGAGCTCCAGCGGGCCCATCGGATGATGCGCCCCGAGCTTCATCGCCGCGTCGATCGCCTCGACGTTACCCACGCCTTCGTACAGCGTGTAAATCGCCTCGTTGATCATCGGCAGCAGGATGCGGTTGACGATGAAGGCCGGGAAATCCTCGGAGACCGCGACCTGCTTGCCGAGCTTGGCGACGAATTCCTTGGACGCCTCGAAGGTGTGGTCGTCGGTGGCGATGCCGCGGATCAGCTCCACCAGCTCCATCAGCGGCACCGGATTCATGAAGTGAATGCCGATGAAGCGCTCGGGCCGGTCGGTGGCGGCGGCAAGCCGCGTGATCGAGATCGAGGAGGTATCGGAGGCGACGATCGCCTCCGGCTTCAACACCGCACAGAGCTCGTGGAAAATCTTGCGCTTGACCTCTTCCTTCTCGACCGCGGTCTCGATCACGAGATCGCAGTCCGCGAGATCGTCCAGCTTCTCGCCGGCCACGATACGCGCCATCGCCGTGGCTTTGTCGTCCTCGCTGACGGCCTTCTTGGAGACCTGGCGCGCCAAATTGCCGTTGATCGTGGCCATGCCTGACTTGAGGCGGTCGGCCGAAATGTCGTTGAGCACGACGTCGAAACCGGCCAGCGCAGCGACATGCGCGATGCCACTGCCCATCTGCCCAGCGCCGATCACGCCGACCTTCTTGATTACTGCCGCCATAATATCATCCACCGGAACGGCGCGCTGCTAACCGCGCCTGCCTATCCCCTGAGCCGGGAAGTCTGATTTAATCAGAAACTCGATTAGATCAGAATCCTGCCTCGAAACCTAGATTGGATCGCTTCGAAGGCGTGCCCCACGCCAAAGAAAACGCCTCAAAAAGCAACACCGGCCGGAGTTTATACCTCCGGCCGGTGTTTTTACGCGTTTTACTTGCCGAGCTTGCCGAGTTCGGCCGTCAGCTCCGGAACCGCCTGGTAGAGGTCAGCGACCAGGCCGTAATCGGCAACCTGGAAGATTGGCGCGTCCTCGTCCTTGTTGATCGCGACGATCACCTTGGAGTCTTTCATACCGGCCAGATGCTGGATCGCGCCTGAAATGCCGATCGCGACATAAAGCTCGGGGGCCACGACCTTGCCGGTCTGGCCGACCTGCCAGTCGTTGGGCGCATAGCCGGCATCCACCGCCGCCCGCGAAGCGCCGACGCCGGCGCCGAGCTTGTCGGCGAGCGGCTCGATGTACTTTGCGAAGTTCTCACGGCTCTGCATGGCACGACCACCGGAAACGATGATCTTGGCCGAGGTCAGCTCCGGACGGTCGCTCTTGGCGACTTCCTCGCCGACGAAGGACGACAGGCCCGGATCGGCGGCCGCTGCGACGCTTTCGACCGACGCGTTGCCGCCTTCACCCGCCGCAGCGAAGGTGGAGGTGCGCACCGTGATGACCTTCTTGGCGTCCTTCGACTTCACCGTCTGGATGGCGTTGCCGGCATAGATCGGGCGCTCATAGGTGTCGGGGGCGACCACCTTGGTGATCTCCGAGACCTGCATGACGTCGAGCAGCGCGGCGACGCGCGGCATCACGTTCTTGAAGCGCGAAGTCGCGGGAGCGACGAACGCGTCATAGGACGGGGCCAGCGAGACGATCAGGGCGGCCAGCGGCTCGGCAAGATCGTGCGCGTAGAGGTCGCCCTCGGCGACGAGCACCTTGGCGACTCCGGCAAGCTTCGCGGCAGTATCCGCCGCAGCCTTGGTGCCCTGCCCGCCGCCGGCAACCAGCACGTGGACGTCACCGCCGAGCTGGGAAGCTGCGGTCAGCGCCTTGTTGGTGGAGTCCTTGAGGACCTCCTGTTCGTTTTCGGCAATCAGCAACGTCGTCATCAGAGCACCCCGGCTTCGTTCTTGAGCTTCGACACCAGCTCGGCGACGTCCTTGACCTTGACGCCGGCCCTTGCGGCCCGCGGGCTCCGTCGTCTTGAGAACTTCGAGGCGTGCGGTGACGTCGACGCCGTAGTCGGCAACGCTCTTGTCCGCGATCGGCTTCTTCTTGGCCTTCATAATGTTGGGCAGCGAGGCGTAGCGCGGCTCGTTGAGACGGAGATCGGTGGTGACGATCGCCGGTCCCTTCAGCTTCACTGTCTGCAAGCCGCCGTCGACTTCGCGGGTGACCTTGAAGTCAGAACCATCGACCTCGAGCTTCGATGCAAAGGTCGCCTGTGACCAGCCGAGCAGCGCGGCCAGCATCTGGCCGGTCTGGTTGCTGTCGTCGTCGATCGCCTGCTTGCCGAGAATGATCAGGCCCGGCTGCTCTTCGTCTGCGATCTTCTTCAGTATCTTGGCGACCGCGAGCGGCTCGACCGCGCCGTCGGCCTTCACCAGGATGCCGCGATCGGCGCCCATGGCGAGACCGGTGCGGATCGTTTCCGACGCCTGCGCCGGTCCGATGGAGACCACCACGACTTCGGTCGCCTTGCCGGCTTCCTTCAGGCGCAGCGCTTCCTCGACTGCGATTTCGTCGAACGGGTTCATCGACATTTTGACGTTGGCGAGTTCAACGCCCGATCCATCGCTCTTGACGCGAACCTTGACGTTGTAATCGACCACCCGCTTTATCGGCACCAAGACCTTCATCGATCCTCTTTCACTCAATTCAGGAGGGGGTTATCAACTGGCGCGGAACCTAAAGGCCTGATCAGGCCCGGTCAACGCGCGAAGGGGGCTAATTTTGCCCCCAGAAGTATGCCCCTCAATGGGTCAGCGATTCTGCCCGGGAACCCAGAGCACGTCGCCGGCGCCGTCATGGTTGGCAGCACGGCTGGCCACGAACAGAAAGTCGGACAAACGGTTCATATACTGGATGCCAGCCGCGCCGACGGGCTCGCCGGGCCGGGCTGCCAGTTCCACCATCACGCGTTCCGCCCTGCGGCAAATCGTACGGGCGACGTGTAGGTAGGCGGCGACCGGCGTCCCGCCCGGCAGCACGAAGGAAGTCAGCGGCATCAGCTTGTCGTTGAGCGCGTCGATGTCGCGCTCCAGCCGCTCAACCTGGCTCGCCACCACCCGCAGCCGCTCGACTTTGCCTTCACGCTCCGGGACCGCAAGGTCGGCGCCGAGATCGAACAAATCGTTCTGGATCCGCCCGAGCATCGCGTCGAGCTCGGACGCGTCCTTTGTGTACAGACGAACGACGCCGATCGCAGCATTGGTCTCGTCGACCGTGCCATAGGCCTCGATGCGCAGATCGTATTTCGGCCGGCGCTCGCCCGAGCCGAGCGCTGTCGTGCCGTCGTCACCGGTTTTCGTATAGATGCGGTTGAGCACGACCATGTTAACGCCCCATCGCCCACACGGCGAGCATCGCGATGACGATCGCCACGAACTGAAGCAGCACGCGCCAGCGCATCAGCTTCTGCGAGGTGTTGGGCGAGCCGCCGCGCATCATGTTGATGAGACCGAGCAGCAGCACCAACGCCACGGCGCCGACCGCGATCGGCAGGATGAAAGTACTCAGGAGGGATGCCATCCGAGGGTAGATAACACCCTGCGCGCCGGTCCGCCATGGCGTTCCCGATCTGGCTTTTAAGCCAATAATATCAGAAGCTAGTTGGATGAATCTGGATTTGCGCGAATTGCCCATCCTCCTCGCCGATCCCCGCTTGCGGGGCGAGGCCGGAATGCGCTCCCCGCGCGCGGCAAGAAGAAGTGGCAACAGCAGTGTAGGTGGCGCGTGAAGGCGATCCGCACCATCTACGTCGTCGTGATGGACGCGTTCTACACGTTCCTGGCCGACGATGGCTGGGCGATCGCGAGCCACATCGCACTGTCGACGCTGATGGCGCTGTTCCCGTTCCTGATCGTGCTGACCTCGCTGGCCGGCTTCTTCGGCTCCAAGGAACTCGCGGACCAGGCCGCAAGCCTGATGCTTCAGGTCTGGCCCAAGCAAGTCTCCGATTCGATCTCGGGCGAGGTGCACGACGTTCTCACCACGACCCGCTCCGGCGTACTGACCGTCGGCGCAGTGCTGTCGGTCTACTTCGCGTCGAACGGCGTCGAGGCACTCAGGGTCGCGTTGAACCGCGCCTATGCGGTGGTCGAGATGCGGCGCTGGTACTGGCTACGTCTGGAGTCGATCGGCTACACGCTGGTCGCCGCCTTCACAGCACTTGCCATGGCGTTCCTGATCGTGCTCGGCCCGCTCCTCATCGAGGCGGCGCGGCGCCACATTCCGCTGTTCGTCGAGTCCAACGAGAGCATCCTCACCTGGCTGCGCTACGGCATCACCGTGGGCGCGCTGGTGGTGGCGCTGCTCATCCTGCACGCCTGGCTGCCGGCGGGGCGGCGCGGCTTCCTCCAGATCCTGCCCGGCATCGTGTTCACCATCGTGGCGTCGCTGATATCAGGCATCGTGTTCGGGCAATATCTGGCGCGCTTCGCCAACAATTACGTGACGATGTATGCGGGGCTCGCCTCGGTGATCATCGCGCTGGTGTTCCTGTACTTCATCGCCGCGATCTTCGTTTTCGGCGGCGAGCTCAACGCCGCGATCATCAAGTCGCGGCTTCCTCACGGCGTGTCGCTTCAAGCAGCGCAGTCGCTAAAGCCCGCGGAGACACAGGCTTGACCAGAAAAGCGTCGGCGCCGGCCTCGCGTGAGGCGACTTCGTCCTCGCCGCGACCGGACACCCCGATGATGGGGATCTGAGCCAGCGGCGTTGCCATGGTGCGGATCCGTCTGATCGCCTCGACGCCATTGATGCCAGGCAACACCATATCCATCAGCACCGCGTCGAACGCACCCTGCGCGAGCCGGTTCACCGCGTCTTCGCCGCGCCCGATGAATTCGGCATGATGGCCGAGCTCTGTCAAAATGGTGTTGAGCACGACGCGGCCGAACGGATTGTCCTCGACGCTGAGCACGCGCAGCGCCGCGACCGCATCCGCCTCGGCTTCGCCCTTCGATTTGCGGGGCTTGCCCGATCCCGTCGCGTCCAGTGACATCGTCAGCGTGAAGGTGGCGCCGCCACCACGACGTGGGGCGACGGTGATGTCGCCGCCCATCGCGCGCGCCAGTTGCTTCACCGAGGACAGGCCCAAGCCCGCGCCGCCGAAGCGCGAGGCGATGGTGACATTGGCCTGGGTGAACGGGCGGAACAGCCGCTTGATCTCGGCCATGGTGAGGCCGATGCCGCTGTCGGACACCGCGAAGGCGACACCGACCCTGCCTTTGCCCTTTGTTTTGCCCTTGCTCTTGTCCTTGCTCTTGGCGGAACGCCAAGGCGCGACCGCGAGCGCCACGCCGCCGTGCTCGGTGAATTTCACGGCATTGTCGATCAGATTCTCGAGTGCTGCCCGAAGGCGGACGGGATCACCGACCACCAGCCCCGGCAGCTTCTCGGAGATGTCGACCTCGGCCTGGAGGCCCTTGGCCGCAGCGCGACCGGCCAGCGAATCGCCGGCGTTGCGGGCCAGCGTCCGCAGGTCGAACAAATCCTGCCGCAGCGTGCTTCCACCCCCGACCCCCTTGCCGGCCCCCTTGCTGGATCTGGCCGCATCCACGAACAGAGTGGCAAGGCTGGCCAGATGCTCGGCACCGGCCTTGATCGTGTCGGCCCAGCGCCGTTCCCGCTCGCCGAGATCGGAGGTCGCGAGCAGGTCGCTGATCGCGAGAATACCGGTCAGGGGGGTGCGGACTTCATGGGCAAAGGCGGCAAGCGCGGCCTGGACTACGTCCGGCTTGGCCGCCTTGGTGCTGCGCTTAGGCAGCCGGGCGGCCGGCCATGACCGCTTCCGAGCCACTCGCTTGGACGTCCGCGTAGTGCGCGCTGCGCGCGTTTTCGCCGCCATAACTCCCCTTCGAAGTATCCCCTTCGAACCCCGGGCCGTCGCGCGAGCATGGCATGGCGGCACGCCCGGAGTCACGGCGGCGTTTGGCTAACCCCCAGAGAAACTTAACCTAATCCCACCAACCGGCGGATACCGGCCGGCGTGACGTCTGCCGCGCGCAACTCGCGCAGACCGGTCGCCCGGGTCGACTTCGACAGCTTCCGCCCCATCTCGTCGCAAATCAGCCGGTGATGGCGGTAGGCGGGCGCCGGCAGGCTGAGCAGGATCTGAAGCAGGCGGTGCACCGAGGTGGCGTGAAACAGGTCCTGGCCCCGTACGATCTCGCTGACGCCCTGGAGCGCGTCGTCGACGACCACCGACAGATGGTAGCTGGTCGGGGTCTCTTTGCGGGCCAGAATGACGTCGCCCCAGGCCTCCGGTCGCGCCGGGACGATGCCGCGCTCACCATCGGGCCCCGTGCCCAGCTCGTTCCAGGTCAGGCCGGCGGCGCGGCGGCAGGCGGCCGCCATGTCGAGCCGAAGCGCATAAGGCGCGCCGGTGTCTATGAGCCGTTCACGCTCGCCGGCCGACAGCGATTTTCCGTCGCCGGGATAAAGCGGCGCGCCGTCGGGATCGCGCGGCCATGGCCCATCCGCTTCGCGGGCCGCAACCCGCCTTGCGATCTCGGCGCGGCTTTCGAAAGCGGAATAGACCAGGCCGAGCGCCGACAGCCTGTCCAGCGCCGCGCGATACTCGCCGAGATGCTCCGACTGCCGCCGCACCGGCATCTCTAAGGCGATGTCGAGCCAGGCGAGGTCCTCGTAGATCGCCGTCTCGAACTCCGGCCGGCAGCGCGTCGCATCGATATCCTCGATCCGCAGCAACAACCGCCCGCCGGTCTCGCGCGCGCGGTCGGAATTCAACAGCGCCGAATAGGCGTGGCCGAGGTGCAGGTGGCCGTTTGGACTGGGGGCAAATCGGAAAACGGGTGGCGACATATGCACAGATCTCGTCATGGCCGGGCTTACCCGATCATCCATCTTCCAAGACTCTGTTACGATAGGAGATGGATGCGCGGGTCAAGCCCGCGCATGACGAGTTGAGCAAGCAATGACCATCCACCTCGAAACCCAGTCCGATCTCGAAGAGGCCGTCCACGCGCTGATCAAGCGCGATCCGCGGCTCAAGCCGGTGCTCGCGACGGCCGGCATGCCGGCATTGCGGCGGCGCGAGCCGGGTTTTGCCGGGATCGCGCATATCATCTGCGGGCAGCAGCTCTCGACCGCGAGCGCCGCGGCGATCTGGGGGCGGCTGTCCACAGCATTCGATCCGTTCGATCATGAGGCGGTGCGCCGCGCCCGCACCGATCGGCTAGGGCGGCTCGGCCTGTCCGCCGCCAAGATCAAGACGCTGAAACATCTTGCGCGCGAGATCATCGCGGAGCGCGTGAACCTCGACGTGCTGGCGGAGGAAGATGCCGACGCCGCGCATCACACGCTGATTTCGCTGCCCGGCATCGGCCCCTGGACCGCAGACGTCTATCTGCTGTTCTGCCTCGGCCATGGCGACGCCTGGCCGGCCGGCGACCTCGCCGTGCAGGAAGGCATCCGCATCGGGCTGGGTTTGCCGGCGCGGCCGACGGAGAAGCAGATGGTGCCACTTGCCGAACCCTGGCGTCCCCTGCGCGGCGCCGCCGCGCATCTGTGGTGGAGCTATTACCGCGCGGTGAAGAAGCGCGAGGGCGTGATCGCCGGATCTGCCTAGCCCCGCAGCCTGATGCGATCGGCCCGGGCGCATTCGGCGACGAAGTCGACCACAGCGCGCTGGCGCGATCAGGTCACTACTTTCGGCTTACGACCGATACCATTCGAGATTCCCGGTCTTCCGCAGCCGTCCCCGTATCGACCTGTAGGGGCGAACGTCCTCGTTCAGACTCGCTCGTATCGAATACAATCCGCTCGGGTAAAGCACGCATTGAGTGGATGCGGGTGACCGTCCTGTCGACGTCCACTCCAGCGCCAGGTTCGGGAGCCGCTAGTAGAAAATAATCCGCCTAGGAAAAGCACGGCGGCAAGCAGGCCGCCCGCGAACATGAAGTACCGAATGATGGGCATGTGAAAAGGCGAGCGTCCCAGAGTACGAGACTACATAAACGGGAAATAGTGGCAGTTGTTCCCACGCGTCTTCAATGCATCCAGAGGACATTTTAAGGCACGCGCTTCGATCTCTCTTCGATCTCGAAGGCCGAGCAACCAATTCGAATCTCGTCTGTTGTCGACCGGCACAATCAACAGCCGGAGAACAAATTATGTCACGTCTAACTATGCTCGCCGCAGCTCTCTTGCTGCTCGGATCAGTGCCCGTCAGCGCACAGTCGCAAAAGGCACAAAGCGGCCCGGGCAACAACGCCGTCAACAGCTCTGATCACAACAACTCCAACGCACCGGTTGCAGGCCGCAACAGCTTCACCGAGGGTCAGGCGAAGTCAAAGATCGAGTCGGCTGGATACTCCAATGTTTCCGGCCTGCAAAAAGACGACAGCGGCGTCTGGCGCGGCAAGGCCGACAAGGCCGGGACCAAGGCGGATGTGAGCGTGGACTTCCAGGGCAACGTGAACCCCGCCAAGTAAGAACCCCGCAAGTAAGCAGGAGGACGAAACATGACGATCACCATTTCTCGACTCTATGACAACTATTCGGATGCGGAACGTGCGGTCAGCCGTCTCGAGGCCGCAGGCGTGCCGCACTCCGACATCAGCATCGTCGCGAACAATTCCGACAATTGGTACGGCTCATCGACCGGCAAGATCGATCGTGATCGCGACGGCGTCGACGATCGCGCCGAAGGCGCTGGTACGGGTGCCGGCATCGGCGCAGGCCTCGGCACTGCGGCGGGCTTGCTTGCAGGACTTGGCTTGCTCGCTATTCCGGGACTCGGACCGGTCGTTGCTGCCGGATGGCTGGCTTCAACCGCAGTGGGTGCCGCAGCCGGCGCCGCGACGGGCGGCATCGTCGGCGCGCTGACCCAAGCCGGGGTGTCGAAGGAAGATGCATCGCGCTATGCGGAGGGCGTCCGACGTGGCGGAACGCTGGTATCGGCGCGGGTTGCCGAGCAGGACCGCGCGCGTCTTGATGCCCTTCTGAATGAGAAGTCGGTGAACCTGCAGGAACGAAGCACCGCCTGGCAGAAGTCCGGCTGGAATGGCTTCGATGCCGCAAGCTCGCCGTTGTCACCTGACGATGTCGGCCGTGAGCGTGAGTTGTACGGCGCCGGCACGCGGGACAGATAAGGATCCGCAAACCACACCAGCAGTGCGAGGAGGCTCCACTCAGGCGGAGCCTTTTCTTGCGTACACCTCTCTCGTTCCGCGAGCGTGCGGTAGGCTATCTCGCTGCGCTAACGGGGGCGCATTCCGCCTGAGCAGGGCCACATGCTTTCACTGCTCGGGTAAAGCGCTTTCGACGCCCCTCTTTCCAGTATAGCGTTCGACATCAGAGGAAACGCCGCGAAGACGGCACGAGGTCGCGCATGCTGGACAGGACGAAGGATATCGCCGCATCCGCGCAAGCCTGGCTCGATGAATTCGAGCGGACGCTTGGCGCGCCCGATCGCGCTGCGCTGGATCATCTTTTCCTCGCCGAAAGCTATTGGCGCGACGTGCTGGCACTGAGCTGGAACCTGCAAACTATCGCCGGCCGCGACTCGATCAAGCGGGAGCTGACAACGCTTGCGGCAAAGGTCGCGCCGGGCAGCTTCAAGATCGCGCCGAACCGTGCGCCGCCGCGCTGGGTGACGCGCGCCGGCACCAACAATATCGAAGCAATCTTCAATTTCGAAACCGTACTGGGACGCGGCAGCGGCATCGTCAGGCTTATGCCCGACGCTGCCGACGGCGACCGGTTGAAAGCGTGGACGCTACTCACCGCGCTCGACGAGCTCAAAGGGTTCGAGGAACAGATCGGCACCTCGCGGCCGCGCGGCCAGGCCTATTCGCGCGACTTCCGTGGACCGAACTGGCTCGACCTGCGCAACGCCTCGCGCGACTACACTAATCGCGATCCCGTCGTGCTGGTGGTCGGCGGCGGCCAGGCCGGCCTTGCGATTGCGGCAAGGTTGAAGCAGTTGGGGAGTCGACACCCTGATCGTCGATCGCGAGGCGCGGATCGGGGACAATTGGCGCAAGCGCTATCACGCGCTGACCCTGCATAACCAGGTGCAGGTCAATCATTTGCCCTACATGCCGTTTCCGCCGAGCTGGCCGACCTATATCCCCAAGGACAAACTCGCCAACTGGTTCGAAGCTTACGTCGATGCGATGGAGCTGAACTTCTGGACCGGCACCGAATTCGAGGGCGGCGCCTACGACGATGCAAAAGGCCACTGGACGGTCACACTGCGGCACGCCAACGGCAGCAAGCGCATCATGCATCCGCGCCATGTGGTGATGGCGACCGGCGTCAGCGGCATCGCAAATGTGCCTGTTATTCCGACCCTCGATAACTTCAAGGGCACGCTGCTGCATTCGAGCCGCTACGAGGACGGCGAGAACTGGACAGGCAGGCGCGCCATCGTCATCGGCACCGGCAACAGCGGCCACGACATCGCGCAGGATCTCCACTCCAGCGGCGCGGAAGTGACGCTGGTGCAGCGTTCACCCACGCTCGTCACCAATATCGAGCCGTCGGCCCAACTTGCTTATGCCACCTACAACGAAGGCACGCTCGAGGACAATGATCTGATCGCGACCTCGATGCCGACGCCACTCGCGAAGAAGACCCATGTGATGCTGACGGAGCAGTCGAAGGAGCTCGACAAGGAGCTGCTCGACGGACTCTCCCGTGTCGGCTTCAGCCTCGATTTCGGCGAGGCCGGCACCGGCTGGCAGTTCAAATACCTCACCCGCGGCGGCGGCTATTACTTCAACGTCGGCTGCTCCAACCTGATCGCCGAAGGCGCGATCAAGCTCAGGCAGTTTTCCGATATCGAGGGTTTCGTCACCGAGGGCGCGCGAATGAAGGATGGCACGACCCTTCCGGCCGACCTGATCGTGCTCTCGACCGGTTACAAGACGCAGGAATATCTGGTGCGGAAACTGTTCGGCGACGATGTCGCCGACCGGGTCGGCCCGGTCTGGGGCTTTGGCGACGGCCTCGAGCTGCGCAACATGTATGCGCGCACCAGGCAGCCCGGCCTCTGGTTCATCGCCGGCAGCCTCGCACAATGCCGGATCAACTCGAAATATCTCGCACTCCAGATCAAGGCGATCGAGGAAGGGATTTTGGCGCGTGAGGCGGGCGCAACTTGAGCCTCTCCGTCATTGCGGATGCAAACGAGCACGACAGAAATAGCTAGAGGAAGGGACCACCCATGCCAGCCATTCTCGGCACCGGCGAACACCGCTACCGCGTCGTCGAAAATTTCGCGAAACTTCCCGACGGATGGCAGCTCACCGACGTCGCTTCGGTCGCGGTCGACAGCAAGGACCGCGTCTACGTCTTCAATCGCGGGGCCCATCCGATGGTCGTACTGGACCGCGAGGGCAGTTTTCTCGGCAGTTGGGGCGAAGGTCTGTTCTCGCGCGCCCATGGCCTGCACATCGATGCCGACGACAATCTCTATTGCACCGACGACGGCGACCACACCGTGCGCAAATGCACCACCGACGGCAAGGTGCTCCTGACGATCGGCATTCCCGAAAAACCATCACCGTTCATGAGCGGCGATCCCTTCCACCGCTGCACCCACACCGCGCTCTCGCCGAAGGGCGAAATCTATGTCTCCGACGGCTATGGCAATGCGCGCGTGCACAAGTTCACGCCCGATGGCAAGCTGATGAAGAGCTGGGGTGAGCCCGGCACCGATCCCGGCCAGTTCAACATCGTGCACAACATCGCCACCGACTCCGACGGTTTTGTCTATGTCGCCGACCGTGAGAACCACCGCGTGCAGGTGTTCGACGGCAACGGCAGGTACGAGACGCAGTGGAACAATCTGCACCGCCCCTGCGCGCTGTGCTGTTGCGGCGGCGGCAAAACCCCGACCTTCGTCATCGGGGAACTCGGCCCCGGCCTCGCCGTCAACCGCAAGGTGCCCAATCTCGGCCCGCGGCTGTCGATCGTGGATGCGAAGGGCAACCGCATCGCGCGGCTCGGCGGCGAGGAAGGCCCCGGCGTTGCGAGCGGAAAGTTCTTGGCCCCGCACGGCATCGCGCTGGATTCCAGGGGCGACATCTATGTCGGCGAGGTCGGCGTCACCGACTGGAGGACCAGCTTTCCGGACGAGGAGATGCCGGCGGCGGTGCGCGGGACGCGATGTTTGCAGAAGCTGGAGCGGGTGCGGGAGTAGCTGCCCCAGCAACGCCGCGACGCGCTGTCAGGACGACACCGGCTCCCCCGACGTCGTCCTCATTCCCGCAAATCACGGCGTTTTTGAGCGCTTTGCCACTCCCCGGCCGCATTGCTTGCGCCGGAATAACTCGCTCAACGGGCTTCACAATCCCGTCACGCTGCATGTAGTATGTCAGTACATGCTGCTTCGCAGCGTACATTTGGAGGCCAGGAGCGTTACTTGAACGCACATGTCTCGCAAGGTCATTGGCCGGTGTTGGTGCTGAATGCGGACTTCCGGCCGCTGAGTTACTATCCACTGTCTTTGTGGTCGTGGCAGGACGCGATCAAGGCGGTGTTCCTCGACCGCGTCAACATCGTCGCGCATTACGATCAGGCGGTGCATAGTCCCACGCTGCAAATGCAGCTGCCGAGCGTCGTCTCGCTCAAATCCTTCGTCAAGCCGACCACCCACCCCGCCTTCACCCGGTTCAACGTCTTCCTGCGCGATCGCTTCAACTGCCAATATTGCGGCTCGCCCGAAGACCTCACCTTCGACCACATCATCCCGCGCAGCAAAGGCGGCCAGACCACTTGGGAGAACGTGGTCGCGGCCTGCTCGCCTTGTAATTTGCGCAAGGGCAATCTCACGCCGGTCCAGGCAAAAATGTTTCCGCGCCAGCACGCCTTCGCGCCGACCGTGCACCAGCTCCACCGCAACGGCCGGCTGTTTCCGCCAAACTATCTGCATGATAGCTGGCTGGATTATCTCTACTGGGACACGGAGCTGGATCCGTAGGGTTCAGAGGCAGCGCCTCACACCCCGATCGCATTCCTTGCCACCACGTCGCGATAGAACGCCGCACTGAGTTTCGGCACGTGCGCCTGCGTTTCGAAATCGACCCGGTACAGGCCAAACCGCTTTCCGTAACCAAAAATCCACTCGAAATTGTCCATCAGGCTCCACAGGAAATAGCCGCGGATCGGCACGCTTTCAGCGGCCGCGCGCTGCATCTGGGTCAGGTAGTTGCGCAGGAACATGATGCAGTCGAGGTCGTAAACCTAGCCATCAGCGGCGAGCTCGTCCTCTGACGAGGTCCCGTTCTCGCTGATGTAGATGCTGATGTAGATATTGTCGATGTTCCAGATTTTGGCGGCGATGCGCGGCGCCCAGTAGATCACTTCGGGCCAACGCGCAGCCATTCCGAATTCATGTGCGGGAACGAGGCCGGAAACGGCAGTACGCGGAAGCCCGGCGCGCGGTCGGAGGCCGTGGCGTAGTATTGCGGGGCGTAGATGTTGAGGCCGACGAAGTCATTTGGCGGGCCGATGATCTTTAACTCCTCAGACGTGGATTTCGGCGCGTCCGCGCCCGCATAGCGAGGAAACCATCGGTGTATTTGCCCTCCAGCACCACGCCCAGGAAGCCGGCGTTGAGCTCGCGCGTCGCGATCTCGGCAGCATGGATGTTTTCGGGCGTCGCGATCGCCGGCACGCAGGCGGCAATGTTCTCGGCCGCGCCGATGCGGGTGCCGGCGCGCCCCGCTCGCTCGCATCGGAACGGGCAAGAGCAGCCCCGCGACCGTGCGCCAATTCGGGAGCGCAGTGCGCAGGCGCGACCCACATTTCCGTGCGCTTACAAAAAGGGAGCCACGGCCATGGACAGGGTCTAGCGGGGCGAGCGCCGGGGGACGGAACCCGAAGCGCCGGCATCCGTTCAGAGTCGAGGCTGGATGTCTTGCGAGCGCCGACTGTCCGCGACAGACATTTCCGGCCTCGCCACAGCAAAAAGGGGAGAATCGTTATGCCTACAAGCGAGACGGATCACGTCTACAAAATCCTGGAACTGGTCGGATCGTCGGAGACCTCGATCGAGGATGCGATCAAGAACGCGATCAGCCGTGCCGCCAAGACTCTTCGCGAGATGAAATGGTTCGAGGTGGTGCAGACGCGCGGCCACATCGAGAACGGTGCCGTGCGCCACTACCAGGTCACGCTGCGCGTCGGCTTCACGCTGGATGGATGATACGGCAACGGGCGAAGCCGTCACGCCCCGGGGGCGTGGCGAATGAACGCCGCCTCAAGCGACATCAGCGCCGTACCCCCCGGCCTCACGCCAGATGGCATGCCACAAAATGCCCGCCTGCGCCTTCCCTCAGCTCTGGGGCGCTCTCCGAACAGCGCGGCTGGGCGATCGGACAGCGGGTGTGGAAGTGGCAGCCTGACGGCGGCTTCATCGGACTCGGGACGTCGCCCTTGAGACGGATGCGCTCGCGCTTGAGCCTGGGATCGGGCACTGGCACCGCGGACAACAGCGCCCTGGTGTAGGGATGCTGCGGGTTACGATAGAGGTCACTGGCCTTGGCAAGCTCGACGATGCGGCCGAGATACATCACCGCGACGCGGTCGGAGATGTGCTCGACCACCGACAAATCATGCGCGACGAAGAGATAGGTGAGGTTCAACTCGGCCTGAAGATCTTCCAGCAGGTTGATGACCTGGGCCTGAATCGACACGTCGAGCGCCGACACCGGTTCGTCGCAGACGATCAGCTTCGGCTCGACCGCGAGCGCACGCGCGATCACGATGCGCTGGCGCTGGCCGCCGGAGAATTCGTGCGGATAGCGGCGCATATGCTCGGCTTTGAGCCCGACCTTCACCAGCAGGCTCGCGACGCGATCCTCACGCTCCTTGGCCGATGAGCCAAGCTTATGGATGATCAGCGCCTCGCCGAGGATCGCGCCGATTGTCATGCGCGGGTTGAGTGAGGCGAAGGGATCCTGGAACACGAGCTGCATGTTCCGCCGCATCGCGCGCAAATCGGTGCCGCCGAGCTGGCGGACGTCCTGGCCGTCGAACACCACCTCGCCGTCGGTCGGCTCGATCAGGCGCAGCACGCAGCGTCCCGTCGTCGACTTGCCGCAGCCGGATTCGCCGACCAGGCCGAGCGTCTCGCCGCGATTGACCGAGAACGAGACGCCGTCGACCGCGTAGACGCTGCCGACCTGGCGCGACAACAGCCCGCCGTGTACGGGGAAATATTTCTTCAGGCCGCTGACGCGCAGCAGGGGTTCGCTCATGCCGCACCTTCCAACTGCGTATCGCCGAGATGACAGGCCATGCGGTGGCCGGGCGCGATCTGGCGCAGCAGCGGCTCCTTCTCGGTGCAGACGTTCATGGCGTGGCGGCAGCGCGGGGCGAAGCGGCAGCCGACCGGCGGATTGATCAGGATCGGCACCGAGCCGCCAATCGCCTCCAGGCGCGTCTTGTGCTCGCTGTCGAGATCGATGCGCGGGATCGAGCGGATGAGTCCTTGCGTATAGGGATGGCCGGGACTGCTGAAGAGGTCGTCGACAGGCGCCTCCTCCACCACCTTGCCGGCATACATCACGACGACCCGCTGCGCGGTCTCGGCGACGACGCCCATCGCATGGGTGATCAGCATCACCGCCATCCCGAAGCGTTCCTTCATGTCCTGGAGCAGGTCGAGGATCTGCGCCTGGATGGTGACGTCGAGGGCCGTGGTGGGCTCGTCGGCGATGATCAGCTTCGGCTTGCAGGCGAGCGCCATCGCGATCATCACGCGCTGGCGCATGCCGCCGGAGAACTGATGCGGATAGTTGTGCACGCGGCCTTCGGCGTTGGGAATCTGCACCAGCTTCAACATCTCGATGGTGCGCTCGAGCGCCTGCTTCCTGGTCACCGCTTCGTGGCGGCGCAGGCTCTCGGCGATCTGCTCGCCGATGGTGAGCACCGGATTGAGCGAAGTCATCGGCTCCTGGAAGATGAAGCCGATTTCCTTGGCGCGGATCTCGTCGAGCTGACGGCTCGTCAGCGGCACCAGATCGCGGCCCTCGAAGATGATCTCGCCCGCAGCGATGCGGCCCGGCGGCATCGCGATCAGCTTCAGGATCGACATCGCGGTGACGGTCTTGCCGCAGCCGGATTCGCCGACGACACAAAGCGTCTCACCCCTGTTGATGGAGATGTCGACGCCGTCGACGGCCTGGAGGATGCCGTCCTCGGTCGAGAAGTGGGTCTTCAGTCCCTTGATCTCGAGCAGCGGCGCCATCAGATCACCCGCCGCGCATCGAGCGCATCACGCAGGCCATCGCCGATGAAGTTGATGGCGACCACCGCGATGAAGATCGCGCCGCCCGGAAACAGAGCCCAGTGCGGCCCGATGTCGAGGAAATCCTTGGCGTCATAGAGCAGTCGACCCCAGGTCGGTGTATCCGGAGGGAAGCCGAGGCCGAGGAAGGACAGTGTCGATTCCGCGATGATGGCGGCGGCGACGTCGATGGTGCCGGCGATGATCACCGGACCGAGCGCATTGGGCAGGATGTGGCGGACCACTTGCCGCACCGGGCTCGCCCCGAGCGCGCGCGCGGCTTCGACGAATTCCTTCTCACGGATCGACAGGAACTGCGCGCGAACGAGCCGGGCGACCGGCATCCAGCGCAAGCCACCGATCACGAGTACGATCAGGATGAAAATGCCGCCCTCCGGGCCGAACGCGGCCTTCAGCCCGTCGCGGAACAGATAGATCAGCAACAACAGCAGGGGCAATTGCGGCAGCGACAAAAAGAGATCGGTGAGCCACATCAGCCCATGCCCGAGCGCGCCGCGCGACATGCCGGCGAGCGAGCCGATCAGCACGCCAACAAAGACCGAGACCAGCATCGCGGCGAGGCCGACCGCGAGCGAGATGCGCCCGCCATAGATCATGCGGGCGAGGATGTCCTGTCCGAGATCGTCGGTGCCGAAGGGATGGGCCAGCGACGGCCCCTGCATGCCCGCCACGATATCGATGTCGTCGATCTTGACCCGCCAGACAAAGGGGCCGGCCACCACCGCCAGGATCAGAATGAGGAGCAGGAACGCACTGACCACGGCAAGCTTGTGGCGGCTATAGCGCCGCCACGTCTCGCGCCAGGGCGAGTAGACCCGCCGCTCAGCGGAGGGAGATGCGAGGGTCAAGCCAGCCATAAAGAACGTCCGCGATGAGATTGAACAGCACGACGAGGCACGCAAAGACGAAGGTGACGGCCATCACCACCGGCGTGTCGTTTGAAAGGATGGAGGAGATCAGCAGCGAGCCGATGCCGGGGATGCGGAAAATCTGCTCGGTGACGATGGCGCCGCCGAACACCGCCGGGATTTGTAACGCGATGAGCGTGACGACCGGGATCATCGCGTTGCGCATCACGTGCTTGACGATCACCCGTCGCTGGCCGATGCCCTTGGCGCGCGCGGTGGTGACGTAATCCAGCCGAATGACGTCGAGCATCGCCGAGCGCACGAAGCGCGTCATCGACGCAGCCTGGAACAGGCCGAGCACCGCTACCGGCATGATCGCCTGACGGATCATCTCCAGCACCCAGTGAATCCCCGTGCCCTTGATGTCGGTCGTGTAGACGAAAGGCAGCCAGTCCAGCGTGACCGAGAAGATCAGGATGAACAGGATGCCGGTGAAGAAGGTCGGCAGCGAGAAGCCGACAAAGGCGAGCGTGTTGGCAACCTGGTCGAACAGCGAATAAGGTTTCGTCGCGGCATAGACCCCGACCGGGATCGCGATCAGGAGCGCCAGAATCTGCGCCGAGCCGATTACGTAAAGCGTCGTAGGCAGTCGCTGGAGAATGAGCGTGTCGACGTTCATCCGGCTGACGAAGGAGAAACCCCAGTCGCCGTGCAGCATGGCGTTGAGCCAGTGCAGGTAACGAAGGTAGATCGGATCGTCGAGGCCGAACCTCGCCCGAAGCGCGGCTTGCACTTCGGGCGGCACGTTCGGATTGGTCGCCAGTTCCGAGAACGGATCGCCCGGCGCTAGTGCGAGCACGACGAAGAGCACGAGCGAAATTCCGAGCAGGCTCGGAATCGCGATCAGGAGGCGACGCAGGACATACTGACTCATGAGAGAAGGACCCGCTCTAGGCGCGCGTGATCATTCCTCGCGATACCAGTCGAACAAATTATCGGTCTCGTTGGCCCAGCCGGAAATGACCGGGCGCAGATTGGTGGCGGCCGCCTCGACCTTCAGGCGGTGCTGCACCGGGATGAACACGGTGTCCTGGTACATGAGGTCATTGGCCTTGATGTAGAGCGCCGCGCGCTTGACCGGATCCATCTCGCCGTCGGCGGCCTGGATGGTCGCGTCGTAGTCCTTGTTGACCCAGCGCGGGAAGTTGGTGCCCTGCCACTTGTTCTCCTTGGTGGCGACAAGGTTCGAAAGGTAGCGACGCATGTGTTGCGACGGATCGGGCTGGCTCAGCGGGATCTGGAACATCTCCATGTCGGCGTAGAACTTGGAATAGGTATCGGGATTGCCGACGTCGGAGGAGAAGAACACGGAGGCGACGACCGATTTCAGCTCGACTTCGATGCCCGCCTTCTGGCAGGCCTGCTTGACGATCGCCTGGGTCTTCTGGCGCGGGCCGTTGATCGAGGTCTGGTAGACGAGCTTCAGCTTCTTGCCGTCCTTCTCGCGGATGCCGTCGGCGCCCGGCTTCCAGCCGGCATCGTCGAGGATCTTCGAGGCCTTCTCCACGCTGAACTCCCATGAGGTGTTCTTGGAGACGAATTTTTCCGGCCCGTTGAGGAAGTTGGCGGAGGTGCGGCCGGCGCGGCCGTAGATCGCCTTCTTGACCGACTCGCGATCGATCAGCATCGAGAGCGCCTTGCGCACCGCCGGATCGGAAAACAGCGGGTGCTTGGTCTTCATCGAAGAGCGTTCGCCATCGACCTCGGTGTTGGGATCGGTGAAGTTCAGTGCGATGAATTCAGTGTCGCCGCCGACTGCGTAGACGGTCTTTCCCTTGCCGCCCTTCTCCAGGCGCAGCAGCACGTCATCCTCGACCTGAATGTTCCAGCCGAAATCATACTCGCCGGTCTGGATCACCGCGCGCGCGGCAGAGACGGCATCGCCGCCGCCCTTCATCTCGATCGAATCGAAATAGGGGCGGTTCGCCATGTGATAATCGGGATTGATCACGCCGCGGACAACATCGCCCGGCTTGAACTCGACGAACTTGTAGGGGCCGGTGCCGACCGGCGAGAGGTTGCTCGGCGCCTCCCGCGATTTGGACCCCATATAGTCCTTGAACAGATGTTTCGGGATGAGGGTATTGGGAGCCCCGACAAAGGCGTCGGCCCAGAACGGCGTCGGCTTGTTGAAGACGATGCGGACCGTGAGGTCGTCCACCTTCTCGACCGTGATGTCGCGGAGCGTCCCGATCGTCAGCGCGGAGGTCGCCGGATCCTTGCCATATTCCCAGTTGAACACGACGTCGTCGGCTGTGAACGGCGTGCCGTCATGCCATTTGACGCCGGGTTTGAGCTTCCAGGTCACCGACTTGCCGTCGGCGGCGAGGCCGCCGTTCTGGATCGAGGGAATTTCGGCGGCCAGAACCAGCTTCATGTTGCCGTCGGGATCCCAACAGGCGAGGGGCTCGTAGAACAGGCGCGCGCCGTCCTGGTCCTTGGTGCCGGTGGCAAAATGCGGATTGAGCAGGGTCGGCCCCTGCCACCACAGCAGCTTGAGCGCACCACCGCCGCCGCGCTTGGTCGGCTTGTAGGTCGAGACGCCCTCAGCCATCGCGACACCGCCAAGCGCGAGAATCTGGTTGGCCAGAGGCGCGGTGAGACCCACGGCAGCCAGGCGCTGAATGAAGCCGCGGCGATCCATCCGCCCGTCCTTCACGTCACCGATCATCGAACGTAGTTCTTTATCCAGCATGGTTGTCCCCCGTCTGGTTCCCGTATGGATGCAGGCGGTCGCGCGAGGCGACCACCGGGCTTGGCTGGCGGTAGATGGCACCCCGAATGGGGTGCGCGTCAACTGCGAGCGTGTGTATGCAAACGGTCTTCTGACTATCTGTTGGGCAAAACCATATTCGGCAGCCCATCCGTTCGGCAATCCAGCATCAAAACAGGCTGGATTCCGCGCTGCACTGCAGAAAATTTGTTCGCCGGATCAGACGAAGTATCGAGGCGAAATTCTACGCCACGGACATGTCGAGCGGCGGCGCGACGTGGTCCGGCAGCGGACAGACGTAAGGCGTCTTGGCCGTCCGCTTCTCGAGGTCCGCCTTGGCGGCCTTGATCAGCTCCGGCTCTGTCAACGCCTTGATGCCGATGCCGGCCATCGCCTTGGCGGCCTGCACCATGGCCTTGTGCGCATGCGCGCTCTTGCCCTGCGCAACCACCTGCCAGGTATGGAAAGGCGTGCCGATTGCAACCGTGGGTGAATGGACCTGCACGGTCGGCACCACCCAGCTCACATCACCCACATCGGTCGAAGCCGACCTGCGGGTTACGCTTGGCATCGAGCGGCACCAGGAAGTCGGCCAGCGGCCGATCGGTCGGCTCCATGCCGATCGCATAATAGACCGCGGCGATGTCCTTGTCGCTCAGCGTCGCGCGGATTTGGGTCGCGAAGGTCTTGTCGGCGTCGTCGAAATGCGGCGGGCCGAGCTCTTCCATGACCCGGTGCAGCGCCTGCTCCAAGGGAGCATTGGGCAGGATGTTGGAGACCGCGGAAATGACCTTCATCTCCATCTTGGTCTCTGTCATCAGGGCTGCGCCCTGCGCGATCTTGTTCACGCGCCCGACCAGCTCGTTCATGCCGGACAGGTCGCGGGCGCGGATCGAATAGCGCACACGCGCGTGGGCCTGCACCACGTTCGGCGCGATCCCGCCGGTATCGAGCACCGCGTAGTGGACGCGAGCATCGCTCGGCATGTGCTCGCGCATATAGTTCACGCCGACATTCATCAGCTCCACCGCGTCGAGCGCGGACGCGGCCGAGATGCGGCGAGGCTGCCGCATGCGAGGTACGGCCGGTGAAGATGAAATCGGCGCGCGTGTTAGCGAGGGACGGCGTCACCGCCACCTCCCATAAGCTGCTCGGGTGCCAGGTGATGGCGACATCAGCGTCCTCGAACGCGCCGGAGCGGACCATGAATGCTTTTGCTGCGCCGCCTTCTTCCGCCGGGCAGCCGTAATAACGCACGCGGCCCGGCAACTTGTTCTCGGCGAGCCAGTCCTTCACCGCGGTCGCGGCCAGCAGCGCCGCCGAGCCGAGCAGATTATGACCGCAGCCATGGCCATGGCCACCGGTCTCAATTGGCCGATGTTCCGCGACGCCCGCCTCCTGGCTCAGGCCCGGCAGCGCGTCATATTCCCCCATGAAGGCAATGACCGGTCCGCCCTCACCCCACTCGCCCAACACCGCGGTCGGAATGTCCGCGACGTTCTCGGTGATGCGAAAGCCCTGATGACGCAACTCGGCGAGATGCTCTGCGGCTGACCGCGCCTCGGTGTAGCACACCTCGGGCATGCCCCAGACTTTGTCGCTGAGGTCGATGAAACGCGCCTTGATCGTGTCGATGCCACGCCAGATGTCGCTGCGGTTGTCCATGCTTCGGTCCGTGATCCCTGCGTCAAACGAAGCGGCAATGGTTAGCAGCTTCATTGTACCGCGCCTAGCACCTCGCCGAACAGCAGCCATGCGGCCAATGCCGGAGGCCGCCCTGCCGACCGAGCATGAACCGTTCCATTGCCGTTCAAAGATTTCACACGGCGTTCTCCGGAATTGTTGGGGAACGAGGCTTTCAAGACCGCCCCCTCCAGCCTAAATTATGCGTGCTTCGCGCGCCGTTCCGCTAGCCACGGCGGAGCAATACTCTCAGCCAGGAGAACTCGATGCCCGCCCTGACCGAATGGAGAGTACCGCTGGCCAATCAGCCGCGTGCGAGCGATTATGGTTTCGATCTCGACCGCGCGCTCGCGTCCGTGGTCGGCCTGCATGCCATCATCCCGCCGGACGCCTTCAGCGCCGAGACACTGGGCACCGAACGCGCCGGCAACGGCGTCGTGATCGACGACGGGCTGGTGCTCACCATCGGTTATCTGATCACCGAAGCAGAGTCCGTGTGGCTGCATGTCGGAGACGGGCGCGTGGTGGAGGGACATGTGCTCGGCTTCGATGCTGTCACTGGCTTTGGCCTGGTGCAGGCGCTCGGCCAGCTCGACGTCGAACCCTTGCCGCTGGGTATCTCGGCCGAGACCCGGCTCGGCGACCGCGTCGTGGTCGGCGGCGCCGGCGGACGCACGCGTTCGGTTGCGAGCCAGATCGTGGCCAAGCAGGAGTTCGCCGGCTATTGGGAATATCTGCTGGACGAGGCCATCTTCACCCTTCCCGCACACCCGAACTGGGGCGGCACGGCGCTTCTCAACGAGCGCGGCGAGCTGATCGGCATCGGCTCGCTCCAGCTCGAACGCGAGCGCGACGGCAAAGCCGAGCACGTCAACATGATCGTACCGATCGACCTGTTGAAACCGATCCTGGATGATTTGCGCAAGTTCGGCCGCGTCAACAAGCCGGCACGGCCATGGCTCGGACTCTATTCGACAGAGATCGACAACCGCGTGGTGGTGATCGGGATCTCCGCCAACGGCCCGGCCGCCCGTGCCGAGCTCAAGACCGGCGACGTCATCCTCGCCGTGGACGGCGAGAAGGTCACAAGCCAGACCGGCTTCTACAACAAGCTGTGGGGGCTCGGCGCAGCCGGCGTCGACGTGCCGCTGACTGTCCATCATGAAGGCGTCACCTTCGACGTCACGGTGACCTCGACCGATCGCTTCAAGCTCTTGAAGGCGCCGAAGCTGCACTGACAAACCGAACTCAAGCAAGGAAGCGACGATGACCGAGGCCGTCGTTGACGACATCGTGGCCGTGTTGCCGCCGCTGCTCAACGCGCTGGAAGCACTCGGCTTCTTCCAGCGACATTTGCACCCCGCCGGCCTTTGCCACCGTGATGAATGCGATCGGCGCGCCGGATGAGGCGCTGCAATCAGCCCGCGCGGCGATCAACGCCTGGCCGGAACAGTTCACAGGACTGCGCGAGCGGCTCGATCGTGCCTGCGACGAGACGCTCGCCGCCTTTGCCGGAATACGCGAGGTCGAGCGCGGCAATGGCGATTTCGTCGCGGTCTTCCGCGCGCTACGCCATGTGCCGCGCGCGCAGGAGGCACTTTATCCGCTGACGGCGCAGTTTCCGCCGGTGAGCGGCTTCTTCCTCAACGCCGCCAATCGCGAGAATGCGGACCTGTTGTCGCGGCTGGAAGCCGGCGCGGGCGAGCACACCGGCATCATCCACGACCACAACGAGCCCGGCAGCCGCGGCGGCTTTTCGGTCTACGTGCCCGAATATTACACGCCCGACCGCGCCATGCCGCTGGTGATGGCGCTGCACGGCGGCAGCGGCAACGGCCGCGGCTTTCTATGGAGCTGGCTGCGCGACGCCCGCAGTCTTGGTGCGATCCTGGTGGCGCCGACCGCGACGGGCCCGACCTGGGCGCTGATGGGTGACGATTCCGACACGCCCAACCTCATGCGCATTCTCGAAACCGTGCGCAACCGCTGGACCATCGACGCCTCGCGCATGCTGCTCACCGGCATGAGCGACGGCGGCACCTTCTGCTACGTCACCGGGCTAGAGGCCGCCTCGCCCTTCACACATCTCGCGCCGGTGTCGGCGACCTTTCATCCGCTGATGGCGGAGATGGCCGACGCCAAGCGCCTGCAGCGTCTGCCGATCTTCATCACCCACGGCAAGCTCGACTGGATGTTTCCGGTGCAGACCGCGCGGCAGACCCAGGCAACGCTCTCCGCCGCCGGTGCCGTCATCACCTATCGCGAGATCGACGACCTCAGCCACACCTATCCGCGCGAGATGAACGCGGAAGTGGTGCAGTGGCTGAACGCATGGCCGACGCCATCATAGCAAGCCCTGCCGCAGAGACACATCGGGCAACACGCCGACACGATCCCGAGCCTCACGCAGGATTCGGCGATCGGCAGCACCCAAGCTGCGAAGATCTCCATCCTCGAAGAAGCCTAACGCGCGCAGCACTTGCGCTGGCTCACCGCCAAACATTCCCCTGAATGCTGCGAGCCCGCGTGGCAGCGACACTCCGGCAGAAACCATTTCAGCAATGTCCCGATAGTCCTTGGCCTCAGCACGATCGAGCGTGGCCTTGAGCTTGGTCGCCAGCAAGTCTTCCAACGACGCCACGAGTATCATGCCGTCGGCCGTCTGCATCGGGTCGTTGACGCGACCAAATCCGATATGTCCGAAAAAGGAAATTTTCACCGAGCCCGAGGGCATATCGGCCAAGATGACCATCGTATTGGGCGCATCCTGAAGGATGGCAGCGCCGTTGAGGAAGCCGAACTGCGCGCGGACGTCCCCCTTGTCCAGTGGAGCGGAGCAAAAGAAGTCGAAATCGAGCGACTCTCGATGTCCGAGTTGGAGCGCCACGGCGGTACCGCCATAGAGGACGAGTCGCAGACGCAGCGCCGGAGCAAGTAAGGGCCAAACTTCGCGCTGAGCGGCAGGCAGGATCGATAATTTTGGCTCAAAACGTCGCGGCATCGAACGCCCTTCGTGGCGCATGCTCCGGCAGCGCTGCACCTGTCGCAAAGGACAGGCGCCCGCGCCAGAATTCCCAGGAACGATCGCTGAACCAACCGGGCTCGGCGTGCAGCATGACATCGACGAGATGCGCGCTCCCCAGCGCTGCCTCCAACTGGAGAATGTCGTCGTACGTTCCGAGGTTCATGATTTGCGAAACGATGCGCCGCTCGGCAAATGGCTCCCCGTCGACCGGTCGCCACCAGAGATATTTGCGGCCGAGCTCGCGGATCAGGCTTTGTGCAGTGTCGCTTGTCATTGGTAGGAGTATAGCGTTTCCAGCCACCTTAATCCACGACCATACGGCCGATCCGGTCCGAACTTGCCTCCCGGTTGCCGACGGAACCGTCCTTGGCGATCCACGTTATCGCCCGTCACCGGAGGTTCGCCATGCAGACTTTTCTCGGAATGATCTTGGGCGCGCTGCTGCTCGGCTGCGGCGTATACGCCTATGACTCCATGCAGACGTCGTCGGTCGCCAATGGCGAGGTCGCGACCACCAATCGCACCATCGTAAACTGGGATGTCGCCAAGGCCGACTGGGACGCGTTGCGCGATCGCGCGCACAAGGACTGGGTCCGCATCTCCTCGAAGTAACAACGCCGTATCATGAACAAGGCGCCGTCGCGGGTCCGCGGCGGCGCCTTTGTGTTGCGCGGTGAATATCACGCGCGTCAGTTCATCTTGGCCTTGCGGGCGTCGGCGATGATCTGCTCGAAGTCGTTGATGCTGAGCACGCCCGGCACGCGGTACTTGCCGACGATAAAGGATGGCGTGCCGCGGAAGCCGAAGGCCTCAGCCTGTTCGTTATTGCGCTTGAGCACGGCATCGATGTCCTTGCCATGGTCGGTGAGGTCGCGCTTCAGGCGGTTCATGTCGACGCCGGCGGCCGCGAGCAGCTCGTCGATGCGCGGCTCGGTCAGGCGCGAGCTGACACCCATCATGGCGTCGTGGGCCGGATGGTATTTGTCCTGGTATTTTGCCGCGAGAGCGATCCGGGCGGCCGTGACCGAAACGGGCCCGAGAATCGGCCAGTCCTTCATCACCAGCCTGACCTTGCCGTCGTCCTGGACGACCTGACGTAGCTCCGGCTCGAGCTTGCGGCAATAGGGGCAATTGTAGTCCGACCATTCGATAATGCTGATATTGCCGTCGGGATTACCGGCGACGGGAACGTCGGGGTCGCGCAGCACCTTGGATTCGGTCAGCACCTCGTCATTGTCGGTGGCCGCCAACGCCGAGGCGATCGCGCCCGTCGCGAGCGCGCCGGCTCCGATCAGCGTCAATGCCGCGCGCCGCGTCGGCACAAGGCTCTTATTCCTGAATCCGGCCATATCTCGCCCCGTTTCGGTCCCATCGCCGCAAATACGGCTCGGGACCGGGAATTGTTACGCGTCATATAGAGCGTTGCGGGCGCGATGTCATCGCCACGCTATGCGGGGATCGCGGCCGGCGCTTGCGAAGCGGCAACGCGCGGCACCATCGCCATCAACGTTCCGGTCATTGTGGCGATCATCGTGACCCTGCCCTCGTGCTCGGCAAACGCCTCGGCCTCGCAAAAGGTCAGCGTGCGGCCGGGCTTGACCACCTCTGCTTTGAAGACGAAACGCTCGCCCCGGGCCGGTGCGAGCAGCGTCGTCTTAAACTCGACGGTGAGGATGTCCGCCTCGCGCGGCATCAGGGTGAAGGCGGCGACGCCGCAGGCATTATCGAGCCCAGCTGTAATAATGCCGGCGTGGATAAAACCGTTCTGCTGCGTGAGGGCCGGCGAGTGCAGCATGGCCAGCTCAACCTCGCCCGGCGCCAGGCGGACGATCACGATGCCGAGCGTGTGCATCGCCGGCTGGCCGTCGAACATGGCGACGGCAGCCGCGCGATAACCCGGGTTCTTCGGCTCGTATGCGGCCATGGCTCAGGCCTCCGCCGGCTCGGCGAGATGCCTCATGGCGATCTCGCGGATGGCATCCGTGAACGGCCCCGATTTGCGCTGGCTACGGTCCATGTGCACGACCGTGATCTCGCAGAATGCGGCGATCTCGTCGGTCTCGGCATTGGCCATGTCGTGCCGGAAGCGGATCGATTTGTCCCGGATCTCGAGCAGATGACTGCGGATCCCGACAATGTCGCCGGCGAGCCGCTCGCGCTTGTAGGTGACGTTCTGCTGCACGGCGGCCATGCCGCGGCCGGAGCCGCGCAGATAGCTCGGCGTCAGCCCGAGACGGGCGAACAGATTCCAGTTGGCCTCATCGAATTTGCCGACATACCACATGATGTTCATGTGGCCGACGTGATCGCACTGCCACGGATAGACCGTGCCGCGATAGGTCGCCTCCTGCTCCATCGCAATTTCTCCCTGCCCTTTTCCGGCCTTTGATTGCTGATACGGTAGCGTATCAGCCTCCTCCCGCGCTAGCAATACGGCACCGTATCAAGCACCGGTGAGGCTTCCTTCATGAGCGACGGCAAGGGCGATGTCTGGGTCGAGGCGGGGTTCACCGAGCTCGCCCGATCGGGGGTCGAGGGGGTGCGGGTCGAGGTGCTCGCCAAGAACCTGGGCGTTACCAAGGGCGGCTTCTACCGCCGCTTCGCCGACCGTGCCGCGCTGCTCGGTGTCATGCTGGAACGCTGGCGCGAGGGGCGCTCGACGGCGATCGCGCAGCAGACGAGTCTCGGTGGCCAAGAGCCCCGCGAGCGGCTGAAGGCGGTGATCCAGCTCTATTCCGAGCGGCTCAATCCGGACGGGATGGCCATCGAGCTCGCGATCCGGCAATGGGCCCGCTCGGACGAGGGCGCAGCGGCAGCGGTGGCGAGCGTGGACGCGGCGCGGCTGAAGCACGTCTCCGAACTCTATCGCGCGACCGGCCTCGAGGCCGAGGCGGCCGAAGCGCAGGCCTTCCTGTTCTACTGCTTCATCTTCGGCCAGAGCCTGCTGTTCGTCGAGCGCGGCCCGCGCAAGCGATCGCAGCTCGTGGCGAAATCGGCCGAGAAGCTACTGGATTAAAGCAAGAGGCCGGAGCTTGGCTCCGGCCTCTGCATCGTCTTGAAGCTTCAGGCGGCGCCCTTCAGCTTCTTGTTGCATTCGCTGTAATAGCCGCCGCCCTTCTCGATCCACTTCATGCCGCCATTGCCGTTGGTGGCCTTGTTGGCGTTGTACTGGTCGACGCAGGTGTGGAGGCGCGCCTTGCCCGCGGTCTCCTTGGCGTATTTCGGATCGACTGCGTTCGGATAGATCGCAGGGCCGGCCGGCAGGGTCGGGGCGGCAGCGGGGGCTGCCTCCTTCTTCGCCTGCTTCGGCTCGGCGGGAGCCCCGGGCGCGGCAGGAGCAGCCGCGGTCGGAGCGGCGGCAGGCGCTGCGTCGGCACCGCACTGAGCCTTGCGGAAGTCATTCCACTTCGTGGTGCCGAGCGACCCGTCCTTCTTGGCGGCCTGATATTTCGCGCTGCACTCCTGGGAAGTCAGCGCCTGCGCCGGCGCACTCGCCACCAGCGCGGCAAAGCCCGACAGCGCAACTGCACACAGCATTTTTGATTGAATGGTCATCCGTGGTCCTCCTCCTTGATCTTCCCCCGAGGGAAGTGAAACGAGGATTGCTATCCTAACGTGCCGCCGGCTTGCGACAAGGAAGCGATGGCTCCTGCCGCCAAAATATAGTGGTCCCTCCCGTTCAGATCGTTCATGTTGCGTTCAGCAATGCGAGCCGACGTTCCCAACCCTTCGCAATTCTCGCAAAGAAGAGTGCAACACCATGACCTTCACCTCTCGCCTCGCCGTCGTCGCCCTCGCCTCCCTGTTCGCCACCGGCACCGCCTTCGCGCAGACTGGCCGCGCCGGCGGCCAAGACCGACACCAAGACCACTGCCGCCCCCGCCGACAAAAAGGCGCCGAAGGAGCACTCGGCCGAGTCACTCGAATGCTCCAAGCAGGCGGATGCCAAGGCATTGAAGGGCAAGGAGCGCAAGAAATTCCGCCGCGAATGCATGAAGGAAGCCAAGGCCGGCACGACCGCCGCCCCCGCTGACAAGAAGTAAACCCATCACGGTCTTTGCCGGCTCTCGGCGAGAGGCGCGCGCATTGCGGCATGACGTGGCCGCAATTGTGCGCCTCTTGCTGATTTGCGATAAGGCGGTGTGAAGCAAATCACCGCCTCTCTGCCGTTCGAATTGCCAAGCCGTGCCAAGATCTTGAGCACAGTGGAAACGCTCGTCATCGGCACCGCGGGAGGCCTCGCGTTTCTGCTCGCGGGCCTTCCCGGCGGATTGATCTCGGGCTCGATGATCGCGGTCGGGATCGCTGCGATCGCCGGACGCCAATTGTCGCTGCCGCCGATCCTGACTCAGACCGTGCTGGTGCTGCTCGGCATTTCGTTAGGGTCAGTCGTCTCGCGCCATCTGCTTCAACAGGTCGGTGCCTATCCGCTCACCATCGGCCTGCTTGCGCTCGCGACCTTCTGTTCGACCTTCGGCTCGAGCTATTATCTTCAGTGCGTCCACGGCTGGGACCGCACCTCGGCCTTCCTCGCCGGCAGCCCCGGCGCGCTGTCGCAGATCACGATTTTGGCGGTCGAGCGCGGCGCCGATTTGCCGGGCATCGCGGTGGTGCAGACCATGCGCGTCATCATCCTCACCGCGGCGCTGCCGATGGTGCTGGCGTTCGCCGGCGTCGCGCCCTCCGTCGCGCCTTCCTTGACGACGACGATCGCCTCGCCGCTCGACCTCGTCGAGTTGGTCGCGGCCTCGCTGGCCGCGGCGCTCCTGCTGCGGCTGATCAGGTTTCCGGCGAGCTGGATGTTCGGCGCGATGATCGGCTCAAGCGTGCTGCATGGCGCCGGCTGGGTCGAGGGCGGTCTGCCGGACTGGGTACGCGGCGTGGCGCTGGTCGGCATCGGCGCCCTGATCGGCAGCCGCTTCGCGCGGATGCGGATCAAGACGCTCGCCGGCCACATCAATGCGGCACTGGGTTCGTTTACTGTCGCCATCGCCGTCTCCGCGATCTTCGTCGGCATCGTGGCGCTCACCACACAGGTAAAATTCTCCGACGTGGTGGTCGCCTACGCACCGGGCGCGATGGACGCCATGCTGGCGCTGGCCCTGACGCTGCACATCGACCCGATCTTTGTCGGCGCACATCACCTCTCGCGTTTCGTCTTCGTGACGATCGCGACGCCGGGCATCGTGCACCTGTTCGGCCGCACGCAGGACGATGTGGATGATTAGCTAGCGCTTCGCCGTCCGCACAAATCCCCACGCGGCGATCGCCGCCATCAACAACGAGATCAGCAAATTGTAGCCGGCGAGCGAGAGGCCGAGGAAGCGCCACTGCACCTCATCGCAGCGGACCACCTTCACGGTGTCGAGCCGCGACAGCAGATCGGTGGCGCTGCCGAGATTGACGACCGGACCGGAGCAGTCGGTCGGTCCTTTCCAGAAGCCCCATTCGACGCCGGAATGATAGGCGCCGAGCCAGGCATTGGCGAGGCTCGCCAGCGCAAGGATCGCAAGGCCCGCAAGCAACAGCGGTCTCGGCGCACCGCCCCGCACCGCGAGTGCGATGAGCAGGCCCAGCGGGATCGCAAGGTAATAGGCGTAGCGCTGCTCCAGGCAGAGCGGACAGGGCACGATCCCGAGCACCAGCTGGAAGAACCAGGCGCCCGCGATGGTCGCGGCTGCAATCAGCGTGATCGCGAGCGAAGCGGCCAGCGCCGGGTTCGTGGCCGCCGGTTTGAACGCAGATATTGCGGCACTCTGGGTCGTCACGGCAGCCTCTTTCGGATGGACGCTGACTTTAAGCCTCTAACCCCGCCCCATGCGGCTGTCGAGAACGGCGGGATCACTTTGGCGCGGGTTGACCCCGTCCGGTCCATGGCTATAGTCCGCCGGCTTCGCGACGCCCTGTTTGGGGCTGACCGAGGGCCCCTGTGGCGGAACTGGTAGACGCGCTCGACTCAAAATCGAGTTCCGCAAGGAGTGCTGGTTCGATTCCGGCCAGGGGCACCAGCCTTCGCGGCTACGGCTTGGCAAGCCAGGCTAAATCCTATCCATGCGAAGCAGCGAAGGCTGTCCCGCCGAAGCCTTGGCGGAGGCGGACTGGGTCAACGAGTCCAGTCACTCCCCCTCCACTAGCCATCGTCACATCCCCACTGTATAAGCCGGTAGCTTCTTCACTTGACCGAAGAGGCTCACATGAACGACCTGCACGCGTGGCTTTCGCAACAGCACCACGGCCTGCGAACCTTCCGTATCTTTCAGCAAAAGCTCGAAACGCTCGGCCGGGACGATCCTTCCCAGCGCGGGCTGTGCCGCATGTTGAGCGGCCTTGTCGACAATTATGTCGAGGCCTTTGACGAGGCCCCGCTGCCGGTCGAAATCGCCGATGGCGCGTATCACCGCCTGCTCACACTGGTTGAGGGCATCGACCTTCAGGGCGATGCCGACCGCCGGCTCGCCGACATCAACCGCGTGGCGGAGACTCGGATCTGGCAGTAAGGCGGAAATGCCGCTCCCCGCAGGCGTTCGACTTCGTCCGGCCAGTGCCTATATCGTGTGGCAACGCGTACTGATGCAGCGAGCAGCTTCAATGGCCAGGAGACGCACGACGGAAGCGGACGCCGACGACCTCCCCCGCTTCTTCGTCTGGGTCCGGGGCCTCGAAGGCCCCGAGCCGCAAAAATGGATGGCGATGGATTTCGGCGTCCGCGACTGGAAGCGGCCGCTGGTGCTGGCGTATCTGGAGCTGCCGGAGGGCGAGCGACACTTGCCGTTGTCGGCGCTGGCCCGGCGATATCCGGCGCCGCGGGGAGAGGCTTCGTAGAGATGCCTTTCGGGATACGCTCAGGAGAGATTTCGAGGGTGTCCTCCCGTAAGTCAACCCATCTGTGGCCTACCTCACTTCCCCCGTGCCGCCGTCGGCGTCAGGCCGAACCTCCGGCGGAAGCAGCGGTTGAAATAAGACAGGTCGTTGAAGCCACAGGCGAAGGCGATGTCGCTGATGCGGTCTTCGCGATGGGCGAGAAGATCGGCGGCGTTGCGCAGGCGCAGCTCGTTGAGGCGCGTGGTGAAGCTGGCGCCGGCCTCGAACAGCAGCTCGTTGACGTAGCGTTCGGAGAGGCCGGCAGCGGCGGCGAGTCTTTGCGCGGAAAAGTCCGGCTCGTGGAAGCGCGCCTCGAGGATCGACAACACGGCTTTCAGCCGCACGGCGCGCAGGCCCCCGCGTCGCGCGGCGACGGCGACATCGCTGCGGGCGCCGAGACCGATCGCGGCGAGATCGAGCAGATGGGCGGCGATCGCCATGTCGGCTTCGTCGACGGCTGCGGGATAGCGAAGCAGCAGATCGCTGTAGTCCATCGCCAGCGTCAGCGCGCCGCCGGGTTCGAGTTCACAGCCGACGAGATCGTCCACGTTGGCGACCATCGCGCGCAGCGTGTCGACCGGCAGATGCACGTTGGTGAAGCGCTTGTGGCTCGCGCCGTCGGCGGCGAAGAACGGCTCGTCCAGCTTGAGCAGCACCATCGATCCCGGCCGCATGGTGAATTCGCGGCCGCGATGGACCACCCGCGAAGGACGATCGCCGGTGTTGCGGGCGAGGCAAAAGCGGTCGTCGCCGGTCTCAAGCACCTGGCGCTTTTCGCGCCGGACCGTGACGAAGCTGCCGTCGCAGCGTCCGAGCATGGTGGTGCCGATATGAATCGAGTTCATCGTGGCGCGAAACGGCACGTCGGACGCCGGATCGAGCTCGCCGGTGTTGGAGAAATGCTCGAACAACTCGGCGAAGCGGATGAAGCGCTGCCGGTCGGACAGGTCCCGCGGCAACATGTCGGTCGAAAGCGTCTTCCGGATGACGGACATCGAAAGACCTTCCAAAAGGACGTTTGGGAAAAGCTCATGCACGGAAGCGTGCCGAAGCCTGGCAGGTCTAAAATGAACGCCTGCCAAACACCGGTAAGCGCAGGCTATCAGCACGCCAACGTGAAGCAAGCTGCGCCGGTCAGTCCAAGCCGCGCCGCCGTCGGCGCCGGACAGTCCAAGACGGCTCGCACAAGCGGGCCCTATTCAGGCGGCGGGTACGACTTCCCGGCACATAAGGGACCGCATCCGGGCAAACGGGCGGCCCCAGCCTGACGCCCGCTGGAGGAGACGACGACATGCGAATCTCTCTACCCCGCAGCCTCGTGCTCGGCGGCGCCATCGCGACCAGCCTCTGCATCGGTTACGCGCTGGGCGCGCAGCCGCACATGGACGAAGCCATCGCGATCCTGCAATCGGCGCGCGTCGAGCTCGGCAAGGCCGAGCCGAACAAGGGCGGCCATCGCGAGAAGGCGATCGGGGCTGATCGACCAGGCCATCGCCGAAGTGCGTGCCGGCAGTGCGTTCGCCGCCGGCCATTGAAGCAGCGTCATTCGGGAGGACAAGACATGATGCGAACAATGTTTGCCGCAGCTCTCGCGCTCGGCGCGATCACAGGCTCTGCTCAGGCCATGCCGCTCGCCCCGCTCGGTGCGAGCGCGAATGGCGACGTCATCGCAGTCGCCGGCGGCTGCGGCGCCGGCTGGCACCGCGGTCCCAATGGCGGCTGCCTCAGGAACTATGCCAACCCGGCCGCGCATGCTTGCCCGCGCGGCTACCATATCGGCCCCGGCGGCGCGTGCCGTGGCAATGGCCGGTAAAGGCTGAACACTCCGCCTCTCCCCGTTCGCCGGGGCCCCTGCCGCGACGGCGCGTTCCTGCTTGCTACCTCAGCGGGATCGTGTGCAGAATGCACCTGCATTTTCACGACGCAATTATTGCATCCGTTAATTGACTCCGGGGAGTGCTGCCCGGCTCGGGCCTGAAGCGCGTCCCCGTCGAATTGCCGGAGGGGCTCATGCCACACCATGATGGTGCGCCGAACGCCGATTCTGCCGGACCGGAACACGCGCATATCGAGATGCATGTCGGCGGAACCACCACCGCCATCCCGCCGAAGCGCAAGCTGGTGCTGTTCGCCGACGGCACCGGCAATGCGTTCACCACCCAGGAATCCAGCGTCTGGCGTCTCTACGAAGCGCTCGACCACACCCAGCCGGACCAGATTGCCTACTACATCAAGGGCGTCGGCACAGCCGGCTGGGCGCCGCTCGCCGCGCTCGACGGCGCCACGGGCATCGGCGTGCCCGGCAACGTCCGCAAGCTGTACCGCTTCCTGTGCTGGAATTGGCGAGAGGGCGACGAGATCTACATCTTCGGCTTCAGCCGCGGCGCCTTCACCGCGCGCACCCTGGCATCGCTGATCGCGAGCCAGGGCCTGGTGCCGGCGGAAATCGGCGGCACGCCGGTGTCGCATGAGGAGATGGAGCGCAACGCCATGGCCGCGTGGCGGGAATACCGTCGCGATACCGTGCCGTTGAAGAAGAGCCTGCCGACGATCTGGATCGCGCGCTTCATCCGCGATGTCCTGCTCTATCTCTATCATGCGATCTGCCGGCACCGCTCCTACGCCGATGTCCGCTCGGCGATGAACGGCCGCAAAGAGATCGACATCGAATTTCTCGGGCTGTTCGACACGGTCGAGGCTTTCGGCGTCCCGATCGAGGAGCTACGGGTCGCGATCGACTGGGCGATCTGGCCGATCTCGTTCCGCAATCACCGGCCTTCGCGCAAGGTGAAGCACATCTCGCATGCGCTGGCGCTGGACGACGAGCGAACCACCTTCCATCCGCTGCGGATCGACCAGAGCCATTTGGCGCCCGACCAGACGGTCGAGGAGGTGTGGTTCACCGGCGTGCATTCCGACATCGGCGGCGGCTATCCGGAATCCACGCTATCCTTCGTGCCGCTGGTCTGGATGGCCGATCAGCTCGACGGACGGCTCCGCTTCCAGGACGGCGAGATCGAACACTTTAGGAAATACCAATCGGCGACCGGACCGAAGCACGATTCGCGCAGCGGCGCTGCCGTGCTCTACCGCTACGGGCCGCGCCCGATCCTCGCTGGTCAGGTCAATGGCGGGCTGCCGGTGGTGCACTTCGCCGTCATCGAACGCATGCTGTTCGGCTGCGACGACTACGCGCCGATCATGCTGCCGGCGGACGCGCTGGTGCTGACGCCCGATAGCAGCAAGCTGAACCTCGTCGAGGACGGCACGCGCGAGGCCATGAAACAGGCCTATCTGGCGAAGGCCCAAGACCCGCGGCGCGAGACGGAGGCCGAAGCCTTCACCCGCATGAACACGCCCAGTGCCGAAATGGCCAGGCTCACCCGCGACACCGTGTGGTGGCGGCGCGTCGCCTATTTCTCGCTGCTGTTCATGGTCGGTGTAATCGCGGTCTGGCCGTGGATCGCCCGCAGCCTGATCGGGGTGTCGAAGGACAATGGTCTGCAAGGCACAATGTTGCTGCACGCCATCGCCACCATCGATTGGCTCGTTGGCGCCGTGCTGGGGCCGCTGGCCAATCTTGTCAGGAATGTCCTGCCATCCTATGCGGCGCCGTGGCTCGACATCACGCTGTACTATCCGTTCGCGACCTCGATCGTCCTCGTCATCACCTACCTGATCTGGCGCAGGAACACGGTGCTCCGCGACACCATCCAGGAACGCGCGCGGCTGGCCTGGAGCAGGCCACACCGCATGGCAAGCCAGCGGCATCTCGACGAGCCCGGCTTGCTGCTCCGCTTCGCCCGATGGATGCGGCTGAATGCGGGACCGGCGCGCCTTCTCTTCACCAAGCTCGTGCTGCCCGGCATCTTTCTGTTCATCATCTTCTACTCGGCCCTGCTCATTGGGGCGACCAGCGTCTTCACCGCCCGCACCGCGACCGGAAATATCTGCACGACTCCGGGGTCAGAGGCCGGCACGCCGGTGCTCGACGAACCGATCCATGCGCGCGGCCGCTTCGCGACGAAGGAGTTTTGCTGGTGGAGCGGCCTTTCGGTCGAGAAAGGCCGCTCATACCGCGTCTGGGTCGAGATCGAGGATCCCTGGTTCGACCGGACCATCTTGAGCGGCACAAATGGCTTCAAGACCTATTTCACGGCTCACTACCTCGCCCTGCCGACGCTCCGTCAGTTCGGCGCCGCCTGGTTCCAGCCCGTCGTGCGCGTCGGTACGAAGGGAATGAGCGACGTTCCGCTGAAGGCCGTCTACGTCATGCCGGCCGACGAATTGCCGCGCCGGATGAATCCGACCATTCCGGTCGAGGACGATGCGGATCAGACCAAAGGCAGGTATCCGACCCAGCTCGACAAGACGAAAGGGTTCGCGGCACTTCCCGACGACGATCCGTTCAAGCTCTCAGTGCGCAAGCTCGGGCCCTTCGAGCCGGTGCCGAATGATCCGACCGCGCGCGCGATCTGGGACGAACAGAAGCTGTCGGGACGGCTGGTCGCGGAATTCGTCGCGCCCGATGCCGGCGATCTGTTCTTCTACGTCAACGACGCCGTCCAGATTTATCCGACGCTGCTCCCGGCCGCATTGCGCCCGGCGAAGCTCGACGTTGTCCTGGGGCCCTATGAGCAGTTCTACAAGAACAATGCCGGCACCGCGCGCATTGTCGTGCAGCGACTGCCGAGTCCGCCCATGCCGCAGGATAAACCGGCCGCGACGAAGCCGTAGACACCGCGTCGCGGATGCCAAGTGGTCGCCGTGCGCCCCCATGATTATGGGTGTCGCGGTGTCCGCGCCGCGGCTAGGCTTGGGCTCTCGCCGCGGGGGACACGCGGTGCAGGACGATGATCATGACCGAACAGGGCGAGACGGGTGAAGCCATCACCATCCTCCTCGTCGAGGACGACGCGCCGACTTGCTGGCAGCTCCAGCACTCGGCTCCTGGCGCGAGCGCGCGACCGCGCAATTGCGCTCGCACGAGATCGCGCTCGACTGGCAGGTGGGACGCCGCGCGCTGCGGGGCGACACTCAATCTCAGTCCGGATTCCTCAGGCACGCGCGTGCGGCTGCAATTGCCGCAGATTTTTCCCGACAGCGATGCTGCCAACGGCTGAAATGCCCCCCTCCGAACGTGTGGGACGCGCGGAGAGAGGGACGGGCCGGATAATTTGCCTGCGGAGGACGGGGGGTTCGTCCGCAAGGCTCCTTCGCCCGAACTCTTTCGTCGTTCTCAGCGCACGCCGACGCGATTGACCGGACCACCGCGATTCATCGGCGTGCCCGCGCGCACGCCGACACCGGGCGCACCGACACCCGGCGTCGCCACCACGACCGCGGCGGCCGGCGCAACCACCACCGCTGCTGTCGGCCGCACCACGCAGCCGTTGGGTATGCCGACCGTCTTGCAATAGACCACGGCTTGCGCCGGGCTCGTGCCCAGCGACACCATCGCCGCACCTGTCAGCGCGCCAAAATCGTCAGCCCGGCGCTCAGCGCTCCCGCTCTTTCCGACATCTTGCTCTCCTGCTTCCCGTTCGGCGTCCCGATGCAATCACCGGGTCTCGCAGCCAACGTGCAGCCTGAATGGCAAAAGACAGCGCGCGGATACATGCCATGAAAATGGGGGTACGGCGTGCGGGCGGGCGGGCCGATGCCATGAACATGGCATGGACCAGCGCGCGGCCTTCGCGAGATGGTCCGGCTCGCTTGATCCCAGGCGAGACCAACGACATTCTCAAAGAGGTGTTTTATGAAATTTTCGATTCTTACCGCGCTGCTGCTCGCCACCACCGCCCTGCCCGCCGCTGCGCAATCCGGTCCGACCCCGCAGGAGCAGATGGCCTGCCGCAGCGATGCCGGCAAATTCTGCGCCGAACACATCGGCAAGCCGCCGCAGATGAATGCCTGCCTGCGCGAGAACAAGTCGAAGCTTTCGGATGGCTGCCGCAAGGTCGTGGATTCCCACGGCGGGTGAGCACTTGCGTCCACCGCACAAATCTCGCCGGCGCTATTGGGTCAGGCCGTAGACGTCGATGCGCCCGTCATAGGTCGGGCGATAGATGCGGCCTTTCCAGACGATCGGACGATTGAACTTGGGATGCGTGAAGGCGTGCTCGGGTCCCCAGTTCTCGCTGTCCCAGATCACCTGGAGCCGCCTGGAGCCGTCGGGATTGGTGGCGAAATTCTGCGCGTCGTAGATCAGGAAGCGGCCCGGACTGAGCAACATGTTGCTGTCCTGATAGGGCACCATCGCCACGATGATGCCATCAGCGCCGTTGTTGGCGGCAAGCGTGATGCTCCAGCCGGGCATGCCGCCCGGCGGACGCGGCGATTGCGGCGAGGCGATCTCATTGCCACCGGCGAGATAGGCCGTGGTCCCGTCGGCTGCGATCGACCACGCCCGCAAGGCGCTGTTCTCGCCGCCGACAAAATGCATCGTGCCGTGGACGGCGGACTGAAACAACAACGGCGTGCCATGCAGGTGCCGCGTCGCGCCGCCCGGAAACAGGTTCAGCTCCATCGGTGACGCCGGCGCCGGCGGCACGCCAGGATCGAAATACGTGTACAGGATCGGCGGCATATGAAGCTTGTCGTAGTTCGCCGCAAAATGGCCGGCCGCAAGATCGCCCGGTTGCGTGTCGCCAAGCGCATTGGCATTGCCGGTGTAGAGGACTCCATCCTTGCCCGCTGCCAGCACGGCATGGGCGGAAGCGACATAGACCGGACCGCCGGAACCGAAATCCTGGTCGCTCCACATCGACTCGTTCATCGCCTCCATGTGATGCGCCACGATCGGCGCGATCTGCGCATCGGTTGCACTGCGACCTGACGTGACCGCGGCATGCGGCATCTCGCGCGCATGAAGAGGCTTGAGCGGCATTCCCATGCGCCTGGCATGCGCAATCACGGAAGGCAGGGATACGTTGGACGGCAACGCCGCCTCGTCATCGTCGTCCGCGGCCGCTGCGACCGCGGCGGCGCCGACCCGGTTAGCGTCGGTCCATGGCGCCCACCACGACGTGACCTCGAAATGCGCGTGGTGTCCCGTGCGCAAGGCGAGCCGCACGATGCTCTCGCCGAAATCACCATGTTGCGGCGAGAACGCCCCGTTGCCGGTGATGACATAGATCGAACCGTCGGGAGCAACGGCAGGTCCCGCCCCGCTCTGCCACAATCCGCCGCCGGCGCCGGTGACGGTGGAGCACCATGTGGCAGCGAGCCGCCAGGCATGGACGTCCACCGCAATCAACCAACCACGCGCCGTCTTCGACGTCTCCGCGATCGTGCCGAAGGGAATCAACACGTGGTTCTGCGTCAGCGTCAAGGCGCTGCGCTGCTTGCGTTGCGCCGAGACGAATTTCTGCACCGGCAAGCCGCTCGGCGGCGTGTAGACCGCGCCCTCGAGATTCAAGAGCCCGTGCACCTTCGAGCCGTCGCGAATCCGCAGCGCTGCGAGAAAGTGCTGCCCCTTGGCGACGCTGCCGTCGTTGCTGATCCAAACGCAGGCATAGAGAATACCTGCGCCTTCATCGATCACGGGCGTCGAGAGAATGCCCCAACGGACGTTGGTCATGTGGCCGTCGATCGCCCTCGTTCCGACGATCGGACGTCCGAGATTCGTCGCCCAGATCTGGTGGCCGGTCACAGCGTCGAATGCATAGACCCAGTTGCCCATGCTGGCCTGGAAGATCAAATCGCGGGTCTTGCCATCGGCCATGCGCACGCCGCCGACCGCCAGCGGCTGCGCCTCGAGCCTTGGATCGTCGGGAATCCGAAGGCTGAAGAGTTTGACGATGCCCTTCGTGCGGACGGCGGTCGCCGTCAGCACCGTTTCCGAATTGTTCGCACCGGTACGGGCGTGATCGTAGCTGCGGGTCGTGACGGAAGTGGGCATGGTTAGCCCCCGAATGCCAAAACGCTTCCAGCGACAAGCAGACAGGCCCCGGCGAACGACCGTCCGCTTTCGGTACTTGCGTTGCACCAACCGGACGCCACGGCTCCGCACGAAAATCCGAGGCTAGCCATCGCGGCGCTCGACAGCGCCACAAGGCCGACATGGTCCGGCGCGTGCGACACGATATTGTCGATCGCAAGCAGCGGCGGCAGGACGTAGACCCAGCCCGCCGCCTGTATCAGGCGATGTGCGATCGGAAGACGCAGGACCAACAACGCGCCACACGAGATCAGCGCGACCGCGGCAAGACCGCCTTCGGCGGGCACACCGACACCGAGCGCAGAGCCTAGTGCGTCACAAACGCCGAACATCAGAATCAGAGGCAGCACATGCCATCGCGGAACGATGAATGCGAGCGCGAAGGCCACGATGAGGCTATCGGCGGACGTCCACAACAGATGCACTGACATGGAAACCATGACGCGGCCTCTGGCTGGCTACGTCAATCATGCATTGAACGGAGATCGTCTGGAAGTTGAAAGTGGAGGCAAGCGCCTCCCCGGAACGAACCGCCGCTCACGATCGCGTGCGCGGCGGCGAACAGGGCGGTTTCAGGCGCTAATCGTCGTCGGCGCCGAACATCCTGATCTGCGGGAAGCCACTGCCCGGACGGATCACGACGTCCCGAGTGCTGGAATCTTCACGAACGTTGCGCGCGACATCGTCCCAATCGGTCTGATCGCGCATGCCGCGTTGCTCGCGGGGGTCGTAACGACGGCGCTCGGCCCAACGCTCGCGGCGATCCATCCGGCGCCGTTCGGACGTGGCACGCTTCACGTCAGAATCCCTGGCCTTGGCACTGGCATTGTCCTTGGCATTGTCAGATGAAGAGGACGGCACCGTCGAAGCCTGCTGCTCGGCGGGTTTTACAACTTGCGGAGGCGAAGCGGCTGCCGGCTTGAATTGCTCCTTGGGCGGCTCGACTGCGGCTGCTTGCGGGGGATGCGGCGCGGGCGATTCAGCGTTTGCCTGGGTAATCTGCGTCTCGGATTTGGGCTCAGGCTTTGCTTCGTCCTGCGCCTGCGCAGGCACGACGACTATCGCGCCGAACGTTTTTGAGCCGGTGAGATATTGGACGCGCTCCAAGGGCGCACTCGTTGTTGTCGGTGCGGCGACTGGTTCAGCACGCTGCGCCATCTTGCCGGTATCAGGCCCCTGCTTGGGCGCGATTGGGTGCATGATATTGCCGGCGACGATGCCGCCGCCGAGACCAATCGCCATGGCGGCGACGATCGTTCCGGCACCGACGAAATAAGCTATCGAGGCGCGCATCGATCCACTCCCTCTTTGGAGCGGGTAACGTCTTGGGATTGCCCGATGTTCCAGAAGCGAGCGCGCGGTTCCCTAACCCATGCGTCAGATTTGCTGCGCGACCTTCTCGAGCCCGATGATGCGGGCAAGCTTGCGCACTTCCTCTTTCTGGTCGTCACGCAGCTGGAACAGCAGCGGCATCGCGGCCGACTTCAACTGCTGGACCTCGTCGCAATTGGGATCGATCGGCACGCCCTGCACGTTCGGATTGGACAGCTTGTTTGCCGAGATCTTGCGGACAACGTTGCGCAGCGCTGTCTCGACCGAAGGCCAGTAATATTCCTGCGACGACGACAATTTCAGACGGTCCCGGATGCCCGAGATCTGCACGTCGGAAAGCAGCGAATAGGATTTCTGCGGCTGCGGCTTGGCCACGACCTTCGGCTTGGCCGGGACCTCGACGGCCGGAACCTCTGAAGCGGCCGGAGCCTCGTTCACGTTCGCCTTGGATGTCGGGAAATCGGACGGCGTGGCGGCAGCGAACGCCTGGCGCAGCGGCTCGGCCAGCACGGGCGTTTGCGAGAGCTTGTCGGCTGGAACCTGAACCGGGTCGATTGCGGCCGAAGCCAGCGCCAGCGTCGGAACCAGACGGTCGGCCTTGGCAGCCCGGTTGGTTGCAAGCGGCTTAGGCGGCGTCTGCGAGATCATCTCAGCGCTGACGCTTGGCACGCTGTCACGGCCGAGAATGGCAGTGGTGGCGGCGCCGAGGACGAGGAAGCAGGTCAGCACGACGATGGTGATGGCTTTCGACAAACGTCTCTCCGCGTCCGACTTCAAGTCCACGTGATCACTGCTTGGAAACTAGGCGATAATTAAGGCCTAACCGAGCCATTGCGGCGGCAATCGCGCAGACTGCGGCGACATCGCCCGAAAAACTCAAGAAGATCAGGCAGCTAGCGCCAGATCGTAGGCGTCCTGGATGTCGGCCACGATCTCCGAGGCCTCCCAGACGCCGCGCGGCTCGACCGATTGCAACGTCACCGTCCAATTGCCGCCCCGGCGGGTGCGGGGGACACTGACAATGTCGAAGCGCACACTGCGGCACAGCGGATGGCGGGCCAGCGCATGGGCTACGCGAACGCGAATTTCGTCCAGTGAAGCCGCCGTCTTGGCGTTGAGATAGTCGAAGTCCATCGCCTGTCCCTCTCGGTCCTGATTGGCGCCGTGAGAGGGATTCTTGCCGGGCGTTGGTTAATCTGCCGTTAAGTGAGGGGCTTCGAAGGAGCGCTCGATTAACTGTGATGGGGACAAAAGGCCCCTGCCGGCCACCGCAGTTTTACGGGGAGAGGCGGTCACCCCGCCTCTCGATACTCGGCGACCGTCCGCGCGACGAGATCGTCGACCGCCATCACGTCGGTCACGCCCGATATCGAATGCCCGCCGCTCCAGATATCGCGCCAGCGCTTTGGGCGGCTCTCGCGTGCGTTGACGTCGATGTCCTTGCCGATGTCGATCGCGCCCCGCGCCGGCAGATCGTCGGGGTCGAGACCGGCTGCCACGATCGACGGCTTGAGCATGCTGGTCTGCAGGCCCGTGAACGCGGTGGTCAGCAGAATGTCGTCCGCGCTGCCGTCGACCAGCATTCGCTTGTGACGCTCGTCCGCCATGCTCTCGCGCGTCGCTATAAATTTTGTGCCCATGTAGCCAAGATCGCAGCCGAGCACTTCGGCCGCATGCAGCGCGCGACCGTCGCTGATGCCGCCCGCGAGCACGACGATGCCATCGTAGAATGCGCGCACCGCGCGGACGAAGGCAAACGGGTTGAGCCAGCCGGTCTGCCCGCCGGCGCCCGCGGTGAGCAGTACGAGCCCGTCGGCGCCGGCCTCCGCCGCGCGCTGGGCGTGGCGGATCGAGGCCACGTCCGCCAGCACCAGCGCGCCAGCTTCATGCAGCGGCTTCAACACCGGCTCGGGCGATCCAACGGAGGTAATGACGATCTCCGGCTTGTGGCGCAGCAGCACAGTGAGATCCTGCTCCAGCCGAGCGTTGGAGCGATGCACGATCAGGTTCGGGCAGAGTGGCGCGGCCCTGCGACCGGCTTGATCCTCGTGATGGCGCAGCCGCGTCTCGATTTCGGTGAGCCACGCCTCAAGCTGTTCCGCGCCACGGCAGTTCACAGTGGGGAAGCTGCCGATCACTCCGTTACGGCAGGCCGCGACCATGAGCTCGACGCCCGACACCAGAAACATCGGCGCCGCGATCAAAGGCAGATTGAGACGATCGCGAAAGCGTTGCAGTCGATCGGACGTCACAACCCTCCCTGTCACTCTTGCCTCCTTGCGCGGGCTTTGTCGTTCCATCCCGCATTCCCTGTGCTAGCCTTGCGCGCAACATTGGCACGTCAAACGCCGATGACAAAGCAATGAGGAAACATATGCCCGATCCGCTCCACGCATCGTCTCCGGCTTGTGCGCAGACGCTACGGGCACTGTCGCGCTATCCTGGCCGCACCGCTTTCGCCTGGCCCGGCGGATCGCTGAGCTATCAGGGCACAATCGACCTGATCGGACGCATCCAGAGCGTATTCATGCGCCTTGGATTGCAGCCCGGCGCGCGTGTCGCTCTCCTCACCGCCAATCGCGCCGACACCTGGTGCGCCGGTGTCGCCGCGCAATTGTCCAGGCTCTGCATCACCTGGCTGCATCCTCTGGGGTCGCGAGGAGACCAGCTCTTCCAGCTCGAGGATTCCGGGGCCGAGATGCTGGTGGTCGATGCGGCCTCCTTCCGCGAGCGCGGCGGCGAGCTCGCCACACAGGCGGGGCAGCTCAAGGCGGTCTTCACCATGGGACCGGCCGACTATGGCGTCGACCTGTTGCAGGCGATCGAGATCGAAGGCCACGCCACCGCGCTGTGCCTCGCCGGCGCCGACGATCTCGCGACACTGAACTACACCGGCGGGACGACCGGAAAATCCAAGGGCGCGCTGCGCTATCATCGCGAGAACAGCGGGGCGGCAGGTGCGATCCTCGCCGACTTCGAAATTCCAGAGGCGGCGCGCTATCTGACGGTCGCTCCGATCAGCCATGTCGCGGGCACAAAGGTGCTGCCGACCCTGATGCGCGGCGGCACCGTCCACATGCTGAAGGGTTTTGATCCCGAGGCGGTACTGGCCACCATCGCGCGCGAGCGGATCAATTTCACATTGTTCGTGCCCACCATGATCTACGTGCTGCTCGATCATCCCGCGCTGGGCAAGACCGACCTCTCCTCGCTCGAGCTTGTGCTCTATGGCGCCTCCGCGATGTCGCCGAGCCGGCTGATCGAGGGGATCGAGCGCATCGGGCCGGTGTTTTCGCAGCTCTACGGCCAGACCGAATGCTATCCCGTCTCGGTGCTGCGCAAGGCAGATCACAATCCCAAGACGCCGGAGCTGTTCCTGTCCTGCGGTTTCCCGATCGCGGCTTGCGAGGTCGAGATCCTCGACGACAACGACCAGGAGGTGAAGACGGGCGAAGCCGGCGAGATCTGCGTGCGCGCTCCACATGTCATGGCGGAGTACTGGAAGCGGCCGGACATCACCGCCGAAACGCTGAAGAACGGCTGGGTGCATACCGGCGACATCGCGCGCAAGGACGATCGCGGCTACATGTTCATCCTCGACCGCAAGAAGGACATGATCGTCTCTGGCGGTTTCAACATCTTTCCACGCGAGGTCGAGGACGTACTGTCGCAGCATGCGGACGTGGCGATGGTCGCGGTCGTCGGTATCCCCGACGAGAAATGGGGCGAAGCCGTCACCGCCGTCGTCGTCCTGCGCGAGGGCGCAAAACCTGATGCCGATGAGTTGATCAATCTGGTGAAGACGCGAAAGGGCTCGGCGCATGCGCCGAAGCAGATCCAGTTCGTCAAGCAACTGCCGATGACCGGCGTCGGCAAGGTCGACAAGAAAGTACTGCGCGCGAGCTTTTGGGGCGGGCGGGACCGGATGGTGGGATAGACACCCCGGAATTCTACGGTGTCATTGTGGCCCCGGCACCACAACGCGCAACGGAGTGAGCGCCGGCGATGCGCACGCAATTGCGCGCGAATCAGGGAATCAACTAGACCGCTAGCGGGGCTGGGAAGCGGAGTGTGAAATGAGAGTCGCTTCCCTGGAAAGTGCGTTGGCCGCGGTCACGTTGATCACGGCTATCATCGTGGTGCTGTGGGAGATCAAGATCTTCTACGGCGTGTGAACAGGCAGGATGCCGCGCCGAACAAGAGACCTTCGAACAGAAGGCTCGCGACCAGGCATCCCTTCCGCGGCGGCGGAAGCCTGCCGTTCAACCGGCCAAGGGAGCGATCGCGGCGCTCGCCGTCACGCTCACCGCTTCTCGATCACCAGGCTTTGCACCGCACGGCCGAAATAGCCCTGCCGGTCGGCGAGCCGCGACATCGCAAGCCCGGCGCCGTCAGGACCGATCCAGGAGTCGCCGTCGAGCAGGATCCATTCGCCGATCGGCTGGCGCGAAAAGCTGACGGTGAGGTCGGCGTTGATGTAGGTCCAGGCGCGGAAGTCGAGCGTCGAGGCGGTGCCGTTGGAGAAATCGGCGGCGACCACGGCGCGCATCGCCTGCGAGAGCGCTTCGCCTGCGATCAGGGGATGGTCGACCCGAAACCAGATCGCGCCCGCGCCGGCCTGGCCGAAGCGGCCGCGCGCGGCGCGCATCGAGACCGAACGTACGAACGGGCTGGTGGCGGCATGACCGTCCTCGACCAGCGAGTCCTCGGGCGACGGCAATTCGACCGGCAGCGCCTTGACGTCGTCGGGGAGCGCCAGCGCCTGGCGCTTGATCTTGAGCACGGTCGCGCCGACGACCTGCACGCCGTCGGCGAGCAGCTTGACCCCGCAGAGCTGGATCTTGCGGCCCTCGCGCAAGATCTCGGTCGTAATCGTGAGCGGCGCCACCGGCACGGGGCGCATCAGATCGATGGTGACGCGCGCGATGTCCATCGTTACAGGCGTCGGAATGCGCTCAGCCGCCCACGTCACCAGCGAGGCCGGCGCCGAACCGTGCTGCATACGCCGGTCCCACGGGCCCGCGGCGTCCGGGCTGGTGACGACGCTGTTGCCGTCGACGCGGTAAATGGGGGTCATGTCGTACTCGATCTCGGGTGGCGTTCCCCGGACGCAGCGTAACGCTCTTGCGGTGCGCTGCTGATCCGGGGTCCAGTTGTCGTGGCGGTGGGTCCCGGCTCTGCGGCGCGGCACCATAGCGCGTCGAAGACGCGCGTGAACGCGCTTATGACGCCGCACCGGGTCCGGGACACCACAGCGATCACAACGGCGGATCGACCGCTTCGTCGTATTCCTTCTTAAAGCGCGCGATCATTTCGGCGGCGGGCACGATGCCGTCGATGCTGCCGACGCCCTGGCCCGAACCCCAGATTTCCTTCCAGGCTTTTGGCTTGGCGCGCTCGCCGGAGGCGTCGGTGCCGAAGTTCATCTTGGAGGGATCGGAGGTCGGCAGGTTTTCCGGATCCATGCCGGCGGCGAGAATCGACGGCTTCAGATAGTTGCCGTGGACGCCGGTGAAGAGGTTGGAATAGACGATGTCGTCGGCGTTCGCGCCCGCGATCATCTCCTTGTACGTCTCGACCGCATTGGCTTCCTTGGTGGCAATGAAGGCCGAGCCGATATAGGCAAAGTCGGCGCCCAGGATGCGCGCAGCGCGGATCGCCTTGCCGTTGCCGATGGCGCCTGACAGCGCGATCGGGCCGTCGAACCATTTTCGCGTCTCGGCAACGAAAGCCAACGGCGAGATCGTGCCGGCATGGCCGCCGGCGCCGGCCGCGACCAGGATCAGGCCGTCGGCGCCCTTCTCGATCGCCTTGTGCGCGAATTTCTGGTTGATCACGTCGTGGAAGACGATGCCGCCCCAGCCGTGCACGGCCTGATTGAGCTCTTCGCGAGCACCGAGCGACGAAATGACCATCGGCACCTTGTACTTGGCGCAGAGCTGCATGTCGTGATCGAGCCGGTTGTTCGATTTGTGCACGATCTGGTTGACCGCGAACGGCGCCGACGGCTTGTCGGGATGGGCGCGGTCATAGGCCGCGAGCTCTTCGGTGATCCGCGCCAGCCACTCGTCGAGCAGTTCCGGCGGCCGCGCGTTCAGCGACGGAAACGATCCGACCACACCCGCCTTGCACTGCGCGATCACAAGATCGGGCACCGAGATGATGAAGAGCGGCGAACCGATCACAGGGATCGACAGGCGTCCCTTGAACAAGGCAGGCATGGACATTGCGAGAAGGTCCTCTGTTGGCGGTCAAATGGAAGTTGGGGGCCATACCAACAAGGCAATCTTTCCACTGTCAAGTATTGCGTTCTGACGCCGTGGCGGACGCCGTTACCGCAATTCCAAGCTACGGAATTCGCTGCGGGACGACGACATCACGCAATCAGATCCGGATTGATCAGCCGCTCGAATGAGAACATCTCGTCCCATGTCTCCTGCGTCAGCAGCTTGCGCTCGACCACGACGATCTGGTGCAGCGATTTGCCGCTCTTGTAGCCCTCGCGCGCGATCTCGGCGCATTGCTTGTAGCCGAGCAGCGGCTTCAGCACGGTGACGATGCCGAGCGAATTGAGCACCATGTTGCGGGTGTGCTCTTCGTTGGCAGTGATGCCCACGACGCAATTCTCGCGCAGGCTGTTGACCGCGCGCTCCATGGTACGGATCGAGAAGAACAGCGCGAACGAGATCACCGGCTCCATCACGTTGAGCTGGAGCTGGCCGGCGGACGCTGCGAGCGTCACCGTGGTGTCGAGCCCGATGACGAGGAAGCTGGTCTGGTTGACGACCTCGGGGATCACCGGATTGACCTTGCCGGGCATGATCGAGGAGCCCGGCTGAAGCTGCGGCAGGTTGATCTCGTTGAAGCCCGCACGCGGCCCCGAGGCGAGCAAGCGGATGTCGTTGCAGATTTTTGTCAGTTTGCTCGCGGTGCGTTTGAGCACACCGGAGAGCTGCACATAGGCGCCGGTATCCGACGTCGCCTCGACGAGGTCGCCGGCGAGGATGAAGTCGATGCCGGTGAGCGCGCTCAGGTGCCGGACCGCAAGTTTTGGATAGCCATGCGCCGCGGTGACGGAGGTGCCGATCGCAGTGGCGCCGAGATTGACCTCGCGCAGCAACGCGCGCGCCTCCGAGATGCGATCGACCTCCTCGCCCATCGTGGTGCCCCATCCGCGGAATTCGGCGCCGAGCGACATCGGCACCGCGTCCTGCAAATGTGTGCGGCCCATCTTCAGCACGCGCTCGAACTCCCGGCCCTTGGCGAAGAACGCCTCCTGGAGCTGGCGTAACGCGGTCATGTAGCTCTCGAGGCGCAGGATCAGCGCCAGCCGAAAGGCAGTCGGATAGGTGTCGTTGGTCGACTGGCCGTAATTGACGTGATCGTTGGGGCTGACATGCTGATAGTCGCCCTTGGCAAAGCCGAGCGATTCCAGCGCGAGATTGGCGATCACCTCGTTGGCGTTCATGTTGGTGGAGGTGCCGGCGCCGCCCTGGATGAAGTCGGTGACGAACTGGTCCATCATGTCGCCGGCGATGACGCGGTCGCAGCCCACGATGATGGCTTCCGCGACTTTGGTGTCCACCGCGCCGAGATCGCGATTGGCCATAGCCGCAGCCTTCTTCACGTAACCGAGCGCCTTCACGAAGTAAGGCTCCTGGTTCATCGGAATGCCGGTGATGTGGAAGTTCTCCTTCCCGCGGATGGTCTGGACGCCGTAATAGATGTCGTCGGCGATCTCACGCTGTCCGAGGAAGTCCTGCTCCGTACGGCTCATGGGCGCTCCTTGCTTGCTCGCGCGACGTCCTCAGTTCCGGCACAGCGCGCTGGTGACGAAGGTATCAGTGCGGCAGTCGTCCGGCTTGCGTTGCCTGCCCGGGATCAGAACCTTGGCCGAGCATTTCTCCGCGGAATCGGCATTCAGGCTCTTGCCTTCCGTGTAGCCCTTGCTCTGGCAGAGTTTGTCGGCGGCGAGCTTGCAGTCGGGCGCGCCGTTCGACGAGGCCGGACAGGCCACGCGTCCCGACACCATGCTCGACGGCTTCGCCAGGCGCGACAAATCGTTGATGGTCTCGCTCGGGCTTTTGATCGGCGGCAGGATCGAGGGCAGCTTGTCGAACAGCTTGCCCATTTCGTTGATCAGCCCGGGATTGTCCTCACGCGCCGGCGGTGACGAAGGAGCTGATGTCGAGGGCGGCGGCGCGGCCTGCGGTCCTTGCTCCTGCAAGCCGAGCGCTGGCGGCGCGGATTGCGGCCATCCGGTACCGCCAGCAGCCAGCAGGAGCGAAAGCACCGCAAATATCAGCGTCCCCGGTCGCAGGACCGGAATGCCGGATCGAAGCATCATGACGGCAACCGTAGCCGAACCTGGCGCGGCCGCAAAGCGCCTCGGGCTAGATCAATTTGGGTTAGATCAACTTGATCGCGATCACAAAGCCGAGCACCAGCACGGCGGCGCCGATCGCCACCCAGAGACCGAGATGCTTCTCGATCCTGACCCGGATCCAATCGCCATAGCGATTGAGCAGGATCGCGACGATGAAAAAACGACCGCCGCGCGCGACGATCGAGCAGATCATGAACAGGACGAGATTGTAGCCGGCAAAGCCCGAGGTGATCGTGACGAGCTTGTAGGGGATCGGCGTCAGTCCCTTGAGCAGGATGATCACCGCGCCCCACTCGGCATAGGAGGCGCGAAAGGCATCGACCTTGTCGCCGAGGCCATAGACCTGGATCAGCCAGTGACCGACCGAGTCGAACAGCAGCGCGCCGATGGCATAGCCGAGCAGGCCGCCCAGCACCGACGTCGCGGTGCAGATCGCCGCATAGATCCAGGCGCGCTGCGGACGCGCCAGCGACATCGGAATCAGCATCACGTCCGGCGGGACGGGAAAGAAGGAGCTTTCTGCGAAAGCCACGGCACCCAGGATCCAGAGCGCGTAAGGCTTGTGAGCGGCGTCGATGCACCAATCGTAGATACGTTTCAGCATGGCGCCGCGATGAAGCACCATCGGACGGATTTGTCCATCGCCAGTTTTGTGACGTTTCTAGTGGCGCTTCCGCGCCACGCGACCCTCGATCGCGACAATTGGCCGCCTGGCGGCCACGCGCGGTGACGCAACTTTGGGCAGCTTCATCGCCGATTTCGGCAGCTTCTCGGCGATGCCGAGCATGTCTTCCCGCCGGGTCATTTCGCGCCAGACGTCCTCGGGACGCACGCCGGCCGAGGCCCAGAGCACAGTGAGATTGTAGAGCAGATCGGCGCTTTCCCGGATCACGGCTTCGCTGTCGCCATTGACCGCATCGATGACGACCTCAATGGCCTCTTCGGCCAGTTTTTTCGCCATTTTGGAGGGCCCACGCTGAAACAGCCGGGCTGTACGCGATGTTGCCGGATCAAGGTCCCTGGCCGCGAGTACAGCCAGATATAGCCGCTCAAGCGAATCACTCATGGTCCTGAAAACTACTCTAAACCAATGGCGGGCGCGTTAACGTCTGACAATAAACGGCCAAACAGGCCATCGCGGCAAGCGCGACGGCCTGTTGTGGTCAAATTCTACGTAGCCGGGCTTAGTAGCAGGTCGAGGCGTAGCCTTGGCCGCCCTGCGCGGACTGATAGGGACCGCCGCAACGGTGGAACGGGCGCGGACCAATATACGAGTCGCCGCTGTAATAGACTGGGCCGTCATCATAGTAGGCCGGACCACCACCGTAATAGGCCGGGGCATCATAGGCGTAGGCGTCACGGCTCGCGGCGATCGCAAGCCCGGTGCCGATGGCGCCGGCAATGGCCGCGCCGGCAAGGGCCGCACCACCACCACCATGCCAGTGGCGGCCGCCGGCGTATGAGGCGGTCGGGGCGACCGCGGTCAACGCCAGCACCGCGGCAGTGGCAATAGCGGCCTTGCGGCCGGCAAACTTCGAAAAGCTGTCAAACATGTCCTGGACCCTCCTTGGGACCTCGAATGGTGCCTGACGACAGGCTCATGTCTCTCAAACACCCACATCCCATGTTGGGTTCCCCAACCCCAACACAAGCTGAACGGGGTTGCGTGATCGTGACGCAACCGCCGCTCATCCGCCGTTCATGTTGGCGCGGAGAGACTGCTCCGCCAGCCGGCGCTGCGAGCGTCACGAGATCACAACAAGGGCGAGACCGGCGCGACTGATGTTCAGATTCAAGACGACCGCCCTTCGCTGCCTGCAAGCCCTTGCAATCTCGCTTGCCGCGCTGACTGCACGCGATGTCACGGCGGCTGAGACCGCCGCGCCCTCTATTGCGATCCACTTCGCCTTCGACCGTCCGATCGATGCAAGCATGGCGCCGTTCTTCTTGGCTGCAAAGGACGGCAGCTTCGGCGCCGAACGTCTCAGCGTCTCCTTCAGCAGCACGGCCGGATCGCCGGAGGCGCTCGCGCGCGTCGCCAAGGGCGAAAGCGAGCTCGCGCTGGTCGACATCAATGAGCTGATCCGCTTCCGCGACAAGGACGATGCGGCACCGGTCAAGGCGGTGTTCGTGCTGTTCAACCGTGCGCCCTACGCGATCGTTGCCCGCAGGAGCCGCGGCATCCATCTGCCGCCCGATCTCGACGGCAAGACCGTCGGCGTCGCCGATAGCGACCTGTCGATGCGGCTGTGGCCGGCGCTGGCGCAGCAGAACGGCATCAACACGGCGCACATGAAATTCCACAGGATCAGCGCCGCCGTGCGCGAGCCGATCCTCTCCGCGGGACAGGTCGATGCCGTCTCCGGCTTCAGCTATCTCTCGGCAGTGAACCTGCGCGATCGCGGCGTACCCGGCGGCGATCTCGTCGTGCTTCGCTATGCCGACTATGGCTGCGAGGCTTATGGCTTTGCCGTCGTGGTCAACCCGGCTTTCGCCGCGGCCAAGCCGGACGCCGTGAAGGGATTCGTGCGCGCATTGATCGCAGGCATCAACGCGACCGTGAAAGAGCCGGCGCGTGCGGCGGACGAAGCCGCGAGCCGCATCGACGACGGCGACCGCAATCTCGAATTGGCGCGCCTGCGCACCGTCCTCGTCGACAATATCCAGACCGACGAAGTCCGTCGCAACGGCCTCGGCGGCATCGACCCCGCGCGCATGGACCGCTCGATCGACCAGATCGCGCAGGATTTCAAATTCCGCAAGAAGCCGGTTGCGGGGGATATCTTCGACGACCGGTTCCTGCCGCCGGTTGCAGGGCGGCTGATCAACTGAGCATCCGATCTTGGCTTGTGTAAGCAATTAGCTTACATAAGAAACTGCATCGGTTTTGGCAGCACCTTGATAAAGTCCTTCTGGAACAAGGCTTTTGGCGATCTCTGGTCTAAGGGAAAGACTGCGAAGATCGATTCAAAGATGCATGCCAGAGTTCTGCGACGGCTCGATCAACTCGATAGCGCCACGCTTCCCGAGGACATGGATGTGCTCGGCTTCGACTTTCATCGTCTGCACGGGAAGCCGGTCAAGTACACGGTCCATGTGAATGGTCCGTGGTGCATCACTTTCGAATTTGAAAACGGTGATGTCTATCGGGTCGATTTCGAGCAATATCACTAACACCGAGCCGAGATTGACTCGGCGTGGAGCTGCCATGGTCGAATATCCTGCCAAGCGAAATCCCCGCCGCTGTCCCGTTCATCCCGGCGCGGTGCTTCGCGAGGACATGCTGCCGGCCTCAGGCAAGACCAAGGTTGAGATCGCGCGCCTGTTAGGCATCTCGCGGCAGCATCTTCACGACATCATGGAAGAGAAGAAGCCCCTGTCGCCGGAGGTAGCGGTCCGTGTCGGGAAGCTGTTTGGAGGCGGCGCCGGGATCTGGGTCCGGATGCAGGCTGCCCACGACACCTGGCACGCGGAACAGACGGTGGACGTCAGCCATATCCCCACGTTGAAGGTGGCCTGAGCCGTCCACACCAATGTAGTCTTGCAGCCGTTCAACTGGTTGACTGACGACCTTCCCACGGTTCAGCGTATCGCATGCCCATCCTCCGTCTCTACACCCGCGTTCTCGAACTGCTCGGCAAGGAAGCAGGGCTCGGCTGGCTGCTGGCGTTTGCCAATCTCCTGCTTGCCGCCTCGCAGTTCGCAGAACCCGTGCTGTTCGGCCGGATCGTCGACGTGCTCTCCGGCAAGACGGTTGCCGGATCGGACTCGGCCTGGCCGTTTCTGATGGCCTGGGTGGCATTCGGGCTGTTCACCATCGCCTGCAGCGCGCTCGTGGCCTTGCAGGCCGACCGGCTCTCGCACCGCCAGCGCCAGGCGGTGCTGACCGACTATTTCGAGCACATCCTGCAATTGCCGCTGACCTTCCATTCCGGCACACATTCGGGCCGGCTGATGAAGGTGATGCTCAACGGCACCGATGCGCTGTGGCGGCTCTGGCTCGGCTTCTTCCGCGAGCACTTTGCCGCGATCCTGTCGGTCGTGGTGCTGCTGCCGCTATCATTGTACCTGAACTGGCGGCTCGCGATCCTGCTGTTCGTGCTTTGCATCGTCTTCACGGCGCTGACGACCTTCGTGGTGCGCAGAACCTTCGGCATGCAGATGGAGGTGGAGGAGCACTATAGCGAGCTCTCCGCGCGGGCTTCCGACGCCCTCGGCAACGTCGCGCTGGTGCAGAGTTTCGTGCGCGTCGAATCCGAGGTGAAGGGCTTGCGCTCCGTCGCCGACCAGTTACTCGCGGCGCAAATGCCGGTGCTGTCGTGGTGGGCGCTCGTCACCGTCATCACGCGCGCCTCCACCACCATCACCGTGCTCGCGATCTTCACACTGGGCATCTCGCTGCACGACCAGGGCCTGACCTCGGTCGGCGAAATCGTGATGTTCGTGAGCTTCGCGACGCTTCTGATCCAGAAGCTCGAGCAGGTCGTGAGCTTCATCAACAACGTATTCATGGAAGCCCCGCGCCTGCGCGAGTTTTTCAACGTGCTCGATGCCGTGCCCGCGGTGCACGACCGACCCGATGCGATCGACGCGGGTCGGCTCTCCGGCCTCGTCGAATTCAACGACGTCACCTTCTCCTATGACGGCAAACGGCCGGCGATCGAGGATCTCTCCTTCACCGCTCTGCCAGGCCAGACCATTGCGCTGGTCGGCGCGACCGGCGCCGGCAAGTCGACGGCGATTGCGCTGCTGCATCGCGCCTTCGATCCGCAGTCCGGCTTCATTAGGATCGACGGCATGGACGTGCGCGGGGGTGACGCTGACATCGCTGCGGCGGAACATCGGCGTGGTCTTTCAAGAGGCGCTGCTGTTCAATCGCTCGATCGCGGAGAATCTGCGCGTCGGCAAGCCGGACGCCACTGAGGCGGAGATGCGCAAGGCGGCAGGGCGCGCACAGGCGCTCGAATTCATCGAGCGCAGCGGCGGCTTCGAGACCAATGCCGGCGAGCGCGGCCGCATGCTGTCCGGCGGCGAGCGCCAGCGACTGTCGATCGCCCGCGCACTGCTGAAAGATCCGCCACTTCTGATCCTGGACGAGGCGACCAGCGCGCTCGACGCCGTCACCGAGGCCAAGGTGAATGCCGCTCTCGACGAAGTGATGAAGGGACGCACCACCTTCGTGATCGCCCACCGTCTCTCCACCATCCGCAATGCCACGCGGATCCTGGTGTTCGAGAACGGGCGTGTGATCGAAAGCGGAACTTTCGATGAACTCGTGGCCAAAGGCGGCCATTTCGCCGAGCTCGCCAGGGCCCAGTTCATGGTTCGGGAGAACGCACGGGCCAGCGTGACAGCTGCTGAGGCTGCCGCGACTGCCGCCCAGTCGCCTTAGCAAGTCTTCATGGGACCGTCGAAATTCGGCCTATTTCATTGCGGAATACCCCGCTGATGCCCCTATTCCCGACGCACCAGCCGGTATAGGTTTGCGACGCCGCAAGCGGCGGCGCTGGATTCAGAACCGAACATCAGATCACGAGAGCCGACCGGAACCGGCGGGTCTCCAAGGACCGGAATCGGATAGTGCACGCTCTTCGCCCGCTGCTTCGTAAATCCCTGTTCAACCTGTTCGCTGCGACACTCGCATGCGCCGCATCGCTCGCGCCGCGCGCGGCGAGCGCCGAAGCATTGCTGCTGATCGAGGCCGACACCGGCAAGGTGTTGCAGGCGGAAAACGCGACCATTCCATGGTATCCGGCTTCCGTCACCAAGATCATGACCGCCTATGTCACGCTGAAGGCGGTCAAGGACGGCAAGCTCACGCTCGACACGCTGATTACGGTGTCGCCGACAGCGGCCTCGCAATCGCCCTCGAAGATGGGATTCCGTCCGGGAACACAGCTCACCGTCGACAATGCGCTGAAGATGATGATGGTGAAGTCGGCGAACGACATGGCCGTTGTGCTCGCCGAAGGCGTCGGCGGCTCGATCGACGGCTTCTCCGCGATGATGAACGACACCGCACAAAGACTCGGCATGACGCAGACGAGCTACGTCAATCCGAACGGTCTGCCCGCCGACGGCCAGATCACGTCGGCGCGCGATCTCGGCATTCTCGCGCGCTCGTTCCTGCGCGACCTGCCGGAATACGAATACTTCGTGCACATCCCGGCGATCCGCTTCGGCAAGCGCGTCACCGGCAATTTCAACAAGCTGATCGGCCGCTATCCCGGTGCCGATGGTTTCAAGACCGGCTTCATCTGCGCCTCGGGCTACAACCTCGTTGCGTCGGCGACACGCAATGGCCGGAGACTGATTGCGGTGGTGCTCGGCGCCAATTCCGGCACCGCGCGCGCGGTGAAGGCAGCCCAGCTGCTCGAGCGCGGCTTCTCGCAAGACAATCTCACCTGGCTCCGCCCCTCGCTCGGCACCGTCGAAAAGCTGGTGCCGGTCGACGCCTCGCCGCCGAACCTGCGCGAGGACATGTGCGGCGGCCATCGCAAGCGGCCCGCCAGCGACGACGACGACGCACTGATCGCCACCAATGGCGGCACGAGCGGATCGGCCTCCGCCACCGGCGGCGAAGCCCAGGTGACGTTCTTCACCGCTGGGCTTCAACCTCCCTTGATGAAGGCCTCCGAGCTGATGGCCACGGCCGCGGCGGCCGCGGAGCCCGTGCTGGTCTATACCGGCCCGACCCGCACCGGTACCGCCCTGATCGCCGCGGTCGCGGCCGATGCCGACCAGCAGGCCACCCCAAAGTCGCGTGGCAAGAAGTCGCGCGTCGCCAAGAAGCCTGACGCGGCCGACAAGCCGAAGGATGCCAAGACGGACGCCAAGACCGAGGCCAAGACAGCGGCGGCGAAGCCGGTTGCCAAGCCAGCCGACGGCAAGAGCGCTGCCAAGCCGGCCGGGACCAAGCACGCTGCGGCCAAGTCGGATTCAGCAAAGTCCGATGCGGCGGCAAAACCTGCGGCAAGCGGCGATCAGGCACCCAAGCCCGCCAAGCCAAAGGCAGCGACCAAGCCCGCCGCCAAGCCGGCCAACAACAGTTAGCGGCGCTCCGAGCTGAGACCACGCCCACTTTGCACTGCGGCCGCGCGGTTTGGCAGGATTCCGGTAGCCACTCCCTGGCCTTTGCCCTAAGTCACGACGACTTGCCACCCGTTCCGGCAAGCTCGATACTGGCGGCAATGAGGCAAGCCCGAGACACAACGGGCTCTGGTAAATGAGGGGAGTTTTCGATGGAGCGCATCTGGCTCAAGCAATATCCGCCCGGCGTGCCTGCTGATATCGAGCCGACGCAATACTCATCGCTGGTCGACCTGTTGGAGGAGAGCTTTTCGAAGTTCGCCGACCGCAAGGCGTTCATCTGCATGGACAAGTCGATCAGCTATCGCGACCTCGATCAGATGTCGGTCGCGCTGGCCGCATATCTGCAAGGCCGTGGGCTCCAGCGCGGTGCTCGCGTCGCCCTCATGATGCCGAACGTGCTGCAATATCCGGTCGCGACCGCCGCGGTGCTGCGCGCCGGTTTCGCCGTGGTCAACGTCAACCCGCTCTACACACCGCGCGAGCTCGAGCACCAGCTCAAGGATTCCGGCGCCGAAGCCATTATCGTGCTGGAGAATTTTGCCCATACCGTCGAGCAGGTGATCGCGAAGACGCAAGTGAAGCACGTCATCGTCGCCAGCATGGGCGACCTGCTCGGCTTCAAGGGCGTGATCGTCAATCTCGTCGTCCGCCGCGTCAAGAAGATGGTGCCGGCCTGGTCGCTGCCGGGCGCGGTGTCGTTCAACGATGCGTTATCGGCTGGCCGCGGCGCGACCTTCAACAAACCGAAACTGTCGCCCGGCGACGTCGCCTTCCTGCAATATACGGGCGGCACCACCGGCGTCTCCAAGGGCGCCACCCTGCTCCACCGCAACATCGTCGCCAACGTGTTGCAGAACGACGCCTGGCTTCAGCCGGCGATAGTCGCACCCCCGCATGTCGATCAGCTCATGATCGTTTGCGCGCTGCCACTCTACCACATCTTCGCGCTGACGGCCTGCTACCTGCTCGCGGTGCGCGCCGGCGGCTGTAATCTGCTGATCCCCAATCCGCGCGACATCGCAGGCTTCGTCAAGGAGCTGGCAAAATACCAGGTCAACAGCTTCCCGGCTGTGAACACGCTCTACAACGGATTGATGCACCATCCCGATTTCAAGAAGCTCGACTTTTCCAAGCTGAAGATTTCCAACGGCGGCGGCATGGCGGTGCAGCGCCCCGTGGCCGAGCAGTGGAAGGAGGTGACCGGCTGCTTCATCGCCGAAGGCTACGGCCTGTCGGAGACATCGCCGACGCTGACCTGCAATCCCGCGACCACGACCGAGTTCTCGGGATCGATCGGCATTCCCGTGCCCTCGACCTGGATTTCGATCCGCGACGACGACGGCAACGAGCTGCCGCTCGGCCAGCCCGGCGAGATCTGCGCCAAGGGCCCGCAGGTGATGTCGGGCTACTGGAACAGGCCGGACGAGACCGCGAAGGTGATGACCGCCGACGGCTATTTCCGCACCGGCGACATCGGCGTGATGGACGAGACCGGCTACACCAAGATCGTCGACCGCAAGAAGGACATGATCCTGGTCTCCGGCTTCAACGTCTATCCCAACGAGATCGAGGAAGTGATCGCGAGCCATCCGGGCGTGCTCGAATGCGCCGTGATCGGCATTCCCGATTCCAAGTCGGGCGAGGCGGTGAAAGCGTTCCTGGTCAAGAAGGATCCGAACCTCACGGCCGAAGCCGTGATCAAGTTCTGCCAGGAGCAGCTCACCGGCTACAAGGTGCCCAAGCAGATCGAATTCCGAACCGACCTGCCGAAGACCAATGTCGGCAAGATCCTGCGCCGGCAATTGCGCGACGAGAAGAAGGCGGAGGCGGCGTAGCCGCTCCCTGGATTCATGACTGAGGTAGGCGACATCACGCCGGCCGGCATTCTCGCGTTCTGGCGGGAGGCCGGTCGCGAGCGCTGGTACAAGCACAGCGACGCTTTCGACGCGGAGGTCAGGCGTCGCTTTCTTCTGCTATGGAAGAGGGCGATCGCCGGCGAGCTGGCCTCCTGGGAAGACAGCGACGAGGGCGCGCTGGCGCTCGTCATTGCGCTCGACCAGTTTCCCCGCAACATGTTCCGCGGCACGCCGGAAGCCTTTGCCAGCGACGCGCTGGCGCGCAACGTCGCCCGCCGCGCAATCGAGAGGGGCACAGATCGCAGGATCGATCCCATCCTGCTCGAATTCCTCTATTTGCCCTTCATGCATTCCGAGCACCTATCCGACCAGTTGCATTGCGTCGCGCTGTTTCAGAACACCGACAACGCCGAGAACCTGAAATACGCGCGGGAGCACGCCGACATCATCCAGCGGTTCGGCCGCTTCCCCCACCGCAACCGGCTCCTGGGACGCGAGACCACCGAGGACGAACAGGCCTTCCTCGACGGCGGCGGTTTTGCCGGCTGATGACATAACGGTGAAGGACCGCGCCCCTCGCCGCCTCCCAACCTGCAACATTGTGCAGCGCCGCCGCACGGTCTAAAAAGCGGGACCGATTTTCAGGGAGACTTCACGATGACCATCCAGACTGGCGACAAGCTGCCCGAGGCGAAATTCCGCGTGATGACGGCGGAAGGTCCGCAGGTGAAGACCACCGACGATATCTTCAAGGGCAAGAAAGTGGCGCTGTTCGCAGTGCCCGGCGCCTATACCGGCACCTGCCACAAGATGCATCTGCCGAGCATCTTCCTCAACGCCTACGCCATGAAGGACAAGGGCGTCGAGACCATCGCCATCGTCTCCGTCAACGACGCCTTCGTCATGAACGCCTGGAAGCGCGACACCGACCAGCGCGACGAGGCCATCTTCCTCGCCGACGGCAATGCCGACTTCGCCAAGGCGATCGGCATGGAGCTCGACGCCTCCGGCAACGGTCTCGGCATCCGCTCCAAGCGCTATTCGATGCTGGTCGAGGACGGCGTGGTCAAGAAGCTGAACCTCGAGGCGATGCCCGGCAAGGTCGAGGTGTCCGGCGGCGATACGCTGCTCGGGCAGCTGTAAGGCGGCCAGCGCTTTTAGCCTTAACCACAACTGTCATCGCCCGCGAAAGCGGGCGATCCAGTACGCCGAGACCTCTCGGCTGAATGATAAGCGTCTCTGGAATACTGGATCGCCCGGTCAAGGCCGGGCGATGACAGTTGAGAATGAGGCGACGACGCCTCGCGCTACTCCGCCACCCGCTGCTGCAACCGCGCCTTCACGATCCCGTCGCGCGCGAGCTGATCGGCGCGTTCGTTCTCGGGATGCCCGGCGTGGCCCTTGACCCAGTGCCAGCGCACGTCATGCGCCTTCAGCGCGGCATCGAGGCGCTGCCATAGCTCGACATTCTTCACCGGCTTCTTGTCAGCGGTGCGCCAACCATTGCGCTTCCAGCCATGGATCCAGCCGGTGATGCCCTGACGGACATATTGGCTGTCGGTGTAGAGATCGACGGTGCACGGTTTCTTCAGTGCTTCCAACGCGGAGATCGCCGCCATCAACTCCATCTGGTTGTTGGTGGTGTGACGCTCGCCGCCGTTCAGCTCCTTTTCCTTGTCGCCGAACTTGAGGATCGCGCCCCAGCCGCCGGGCCCGGGATTTCCCGAGCAGGCGCCGTCGGTATAGATCGTGACAACTGGAATCTCGCTCACGCGACCAGTCCTGACGGCATCAGCCCATAGTCGCGCACGGTGGAAACACTCTGGTGGAAGCGCAGCTTGCGGACATATTCGAGCGGATCCTTTGGCCGAACCAGTGCGCCGGGCGGAACGTTGAGCCAGTCGACCAGCCGCGTCAGCAGGAAGCGGATCGCGGCGCCGCGCGCGAGCAGCGGCAGTGCTGCCTCTTCCGCCTCGGAGAGCTTTCGCACGCGGCCATAGGCATTGAGGAAGGCGCGCGCCTTGGTGACGTTGAAGGAATGATCCGGCTCGAAACACCAGGCGTTGAGGCAGATCGCGACGTCATAGGCCAGCATATCGTTGCAGGCGAAGGTGAAGTCGATGATCCCCGAGAGCTGGTCGCCAATGAAGAAGACGTTGTCGTTGAAGAGGTCGGCGTGGATCACGCCTTCGGGCAAAGGCTTCGGCCAGACCCCGCTCTCGAGGTAGTCGAGCTCAGCGGCGAGGAACGCGCGCAAGCCGGGCTGCACCTCGTCGGTCCGGCGTGACGCCGCATCGAACAGCGGCCGCCAGCCCGAGACCGAGAGCGCATTCGGACGCTTGATCGCGAAATTGGCGCCGGCAAGATGCATCTTGGCCAGCGCCCCGCCGACGCCCGCGCAATGGGTCGCGCTCGGCTTGCGCGGCCAGACGCCTTCGAGAAAGGTGATGATCGCGGCCGGCCGGCCCGACAGCTCGCGCAGCGCCTCGCCGTCTCTGCCCTTCACCGGCAGCGGGCAGTTGATGCCGTGCTCGGCGAGATGCGTCATCAGCGCGAGAAAGAACGGCAAATCGTTCTTCGCTACGCGCTTCTCATAGAGCGTGAGGATGAACGAGCCCTGGGTCGTATGCAGCAGGAAGTTTGAATTTTCGACGCCCTCGGCGATGCCCTTGTAGGAGAGCAATTCGCCGAGATCGTATTGGTTCAGGAAGTCCGCAAGCTCGTCGGCGGCAACGTCGGTGTAGACCGCCATGAAGATCTACTCGGCGGCGGCTTCGGGGCGCACCTGACGCGGCAGCGGGAAGAACTCGTTCTCTTCCGCGGCCGAGACCGTCTCCACATGCAGCGTGAAGCGCTCGGCGAACGCGTCCATGATCTCCTCGACGATCACTTCCGGTGCCGAGGCGCCCGCGGTGATGCCGAGGCTGGTGATGTTCTCGAAGCGCTTCCAGTCGAGGTCGGCGGCGCGCTGCGCCAGCACCGCGATCGGGCAGCCCTCGCGTTCCGCGACTTCGCGCAGGCGCTGCGAGTTCGACGAGTTCGGCGCACCGACCACGATCAGGGCATCGACCACCGGCGCCACCTTCTTCACCGCGAGCTGGCGGTTGGTGGTGGCGTAGCAGATGTCTTCCTTGTGCGGCCCGTTGATGTTCGGGAAGCGCTCCTTCAGGAGTGCGACGATCTCCGCGGTGTCGTCGATCGACAGCGTGGTCTGAGTCACGAAGGCGAGGTTGTTCGGATCCTTCGGCGCAATGGTCTTGGCGTCCTCGGCGGTCTCGATCAGGGTGACGGCGCCGACGGGGAGCTGGCCGAGCGTACCGACCACCTCAGGGTGATGGGAATGGCCGATCAGGAAGATTTCGCCGGCCGCGCTTGAAATGGATCGCGGCCTCGCGGTGCACCTTGGTCACCAGCGGGCAGGTCGCATCCAGCGAAAACAGATTGCGCGACGTGGCGTCGGCCGGAACCGATTTCGGTACGCCATGGGCCGAGAACACCACCGGCGCGGTGGTGTTTTCCGGGATCTCGGCAAGCTCCTCGACGAAGATCGCGCCCTTCTTCTTCAACCCGTCGACGACGTATTTATTGTGCACAATCTCGTGGCGAACATAGACGGGGGCGCCGTATTTATCGAGCGCCCGTTCCACGGTGTCGATCGCCCGGACCACCCCGGCACAGAAGCCACGGGGAGAACAAAGCACGATCTTAAGGTCTGGTTTGGCTGACATTGAGCGATCTCGGGACCGAATCACCTCGCCAAATGGGCGGGAAGCGGTCGATGGATGAATAGGGCTTGGGAACGAGCTTACAGCGACTTCAGAGGGAATTGGGCCCCCTTTCGGGCGCTGTCAAGGCACTATCTATAGCAGAACCATTGCGTGACTACCCCCTCCGGGCTTATATAGCCCGAATTCCCAGTCATCGCTGATGACCACCGGTTTCGCCTCCAAAAGGGGTGGGCGAAGCACAAAGGAGATTTGCCATGAGCAACGCACCGCTGATGCCCAAGGCGACCGCCGTTTGGCTGCTCGACAACACCGCGCTGACCTTCGACCAGGTCGCCGATTTCACCAAAATGCACCCCCTTGAGGTGCGCGCGATCGCCGACGGCGACGCGGCGCAGGGCATCAAGGGCATGGATCCCCTCTCCAACGGCCAGCTGACCCGCGAGGAGATCGAGAAGGGCGAGAGAAGCCCGGACTACCGGCTCCGCCTCCAGGAGAGCAAGGTGGTGCTGCCACCGCAGCCCAAGCGCAAGGGTCCGCGATACACCCCGGTCTCGCGCCGCCACGAGCGCCCGAGCGCCATTCTCTGGCTGCTGCGCAACCATGCCGAACTCAAGGACGCCCAGATCATGCGCCTGGTTGGCACCACCAAGAGCACGATCGCCAGCGTCCGCGACCGCACCCACTGGAATACCTCGTCGCTGACCCCCATCGACCCCGTGACCCTCGGTCTCTGCTCGCAGATCGAACTCGATTTCGAGGTCGCGCGCGCCGCCAAGGAAAAGCCGATCGACGCAGCCTATGGCGGCGCAACCCTGCTGCCGGCCTCCGAGACCACCAAGAAGGACGAGTTCGAGCCGGCGGAGAAATCCAGCGACGACCTCAACGTCGACGCCGTGTTCGCCAAGCTCAAGACGCTTGGCGGCAAGAAGCAGGAGGAAGATGAGGAGTAATCCTTCGTCTTCAGTCGTCATCGAATGCAAACGCGGCGGGAAAACCCGCCGCGTTTTTTATGTGACGCAAGGACGGAACAGGTGGAAGCAGCCTCTACGGCCGGTCCGGATGGTTCAGCATGTATTCGCCGAGGTCGCGCTGGCGACGGTCGGCCCGGGTGGTCGCGGCGCTGCGCTGGACGTCGCGGTCCTTGCGGCAGGCCACGTATTCGGGCGAGCCCAGCGCATTGCCACGGCTCTGGCAGACCGCGTCGTCATCGTCGCCGCCCATCGCCACCGGCGTCTGGTAGCGCGCGGAGCAGGCGGAGAGGGCGATGGCGAGCAGGACAGCTGCAAGCAGGCGCGGCGTGGCGGCGAGTGGCATCCGAGATCCTTATTGGCCGGCCTTGTTTAGCGCGGAATGAGGAGATTGTAAGTCGTTTGCACCGTCATTCCGGAGCGGTCCGCAGGACCGAACCCGTAATGACGACGGAGCTCATACCCTCCCCTTCAGCGCCTCCCCGATCTCGTCGAGCACCTTGGGGTCCTCGATCGTCGCTGGCATCGTCCAGGTCTCGCCATCAGCGATCTTCTTGATGGTGCCGCGCAAAATCTTGCCCGAGCGCGTCTTGGGCAAGCGGCCGACAATGATGGCGAGCTTGAACGCGGCGACGGGACCGAGCTTGTCGCGCACCAGCGCGACGATCTCTTTCTCGATCTCGGCGGGAGCCCGCTTCACGCCAGCCTTGAGCACCAGGAAGCCGCAGGGTACCTCGCCCTTGATCGCATCCTTGACGCCAAGCACGGCGCATTCGGCGACATCGGCATGCGAAGCCAAAATCTCCTCCATGCCGCCGGTCGAGAGCCGATGTCCGGCGACGTTGATGATGTCGTCGGTGCGGCCCATGACGAAGACATAGCCGTCCTGGTCCTTGTAGCCGGCATCCGATGTTTTGTAGTAGCCGGGAAATTCGGTGAGATAGGCTTCCTTGAATCGTTCGTCCTGATTCCACAGCGTCGGCAGGCAGGCCGGCGGCATCGGCAGCTTGATGACGATCGATCCCATGGTGTTGGGGCCGACCGGCTTTGCGGCCTCGTCGACCACGTCGACCTGATAGCCCGGCATCGGGACCGTCGGCGAGCCGTGCTTCACCGGCAGCATGCCGAGCCCCACCGGATTGCCGGCGATGCACCAGCCCGTCTCCGTCTGCCACCAATGGTCGATGACAGGCACTTTCAACTGCTGCTCCGCCCATTCCACCGTCGGCGGATCGGCGCGCTCGCCGGCGAGGAACAGCGTGCGGAATGTCGAAAGGTCGTATTGCCGGATGAATTTTCCTTCCGGATCATCTTTCCGGATCGCGCGGAACGCGGTCGGCGCGGTGAAAAAGGCGACCGCCTTGTGCTCGCTGATCACGCGCCAGAATGCCCCCGCATCGGGCGTGCCGACCGGCTTGCCCTCGTACATGATCGAGGTCGCGCCGTGCAGCAGCGGGCCGTAGACGATGTAGCTGTGGCCGACCACCCAGCCGATGTCGGAGCCGCACCACCAGACCTCGCCCGGCTTGACGCCATAGAGGTTGAACATGGACCATTTTAGCGCGACGAGATGGCCGCCATTGTCGCGCACGACGCCCTTGGGAATGCCGGTCGTGCCTGACGTATAAAGGATGTAGAGCGGATCGGTGGCGGCGACAGGCACGCACGGCGCCTTCTTGCCGTCGTTCATCGCCTTGCGGCGCAGGCCCGCCCAGTCATAGTCGCGGCCGGGCGTGAGGTCGCAGATGAGCTGCGGACGTTGCAGCACGATGCAGGCCTTCGGCTTTGCGCCCGCAAGCCTGATCGCCTCGTCGAGCAGCGGCTTGTACTGCACGATGCGACCGGGCTCGATGCCGCAACTCGCCGACAGGATCAGCTTTGGCTGCGCATCGTCGATGCGTGTGGCGAGCTCTTTCGCGGCAAAGCCGCCGAACACCACGGAGTGCACCGCGCCGATGCGCGCGCAGGCGAGCATCGCGACCACGGCCTCCGGCACCATCGGCATATAAAGGATGACGCGATCGCCCTTGGCGACACCAAAATCCTGCATGATGGCGGCGAGCGCCTGCACCTCGGCCAGCAGCTCGGCGTAGGTGAATTTGGTGACGCTGCCCGCCAGCGGCGAATCATGGATCAGCGCGACCTGGTCGGCGCGGCCCCGTTCGACATGGCGGTCGAGCGCGTTGTAGCAGGTGTTGACGACGCCGCCGCTGAACCAGCGGCCGTAGACGCCCTGCGAAGCATCGAAGATCGCCTTCGGCGGCTCGATCCAGTCGATCTCCTTCGCCGCGTCGGCCCAAAAGCCCTCAGGGTCGGCCAGCGAGCGCGCATAGACGTCGTGATAGCTGCTTTTCCCCTGGACATTCATGCTTGCGCTCCCGTTCCCTTTATTCGCCTGGCCTTGACCTTTGGCGGGACAAACGTCCCGCCATGACGGGGATCAAGTACCGGGCTTGTTTGGGGGGTATTTTCCCGGGAACGGGCCGTGGTTCAAGCTGAAAGAACGGTGCTCAGCTATCCATCGCATTCAGCCGCTGTAACCGCTCCTGCATGACCTTTCTCAGGTCATAGCCCGGCCGGCGGAAGCTCGTATTGCGGGTGGCGAGGAAATCGCGCTGGGTGCGGCGGAGGTCGCCGGCCGAGCGGGAGCCGGCCGACTTCAATACGCGTTCGTAGGTCTCGGCAATCTGGCGGTCGAGCACGCCCAACTGTGGATCGGCGCAGATCATCTTCTCGACCTCGCGCTTCGCCGTGGCACAATCGAACGACGGGCCATTGCCGGAATTCGCCGCGAGCGGCCGCAGCGACTCGACGCCGAATTTCGCGATTTCCGCGATCATGGTTCGGCGGCCGCTGGCGGCATTGTCGTTGCGGGGATCGAGCCGTAGCGCGGTCTCGTAATCGGCCAGCGCCTTCTTGCGCTCGCCCATCTTCTTGTAGAGCACGGCGCGGTTGTTGTAGGTCTGCGCGAAATTCGGGTCGAGTTTCAGCGCGGCCTCGTAATCGCTGAGCGCAGCACCAAGCTCGCCCTTGAGATGGTAAGAGTCGCCGCGGTTGGTGAAGAAATTCGGCCGCGGTGCCAGCCGCAGCGCCTGATCGTAATCGGCAATCGCCTTGTCGTACTCGCCCATCGCGGCCAGCGACAGGCCGCGATTGTCATAATATTCGGGCACCTTCGGATCGAGCCTGATTGCCTCGCCGTCGTCGGCAACCGCCTTGTCGAGCTGGCCGAGCTTCTTGTAGGCGGCGCCACGATTGGTGTAGCTGCGCGGCCGGTTCGGATCGAGCCGCAGCGCCTGGCTGAGATCGCGAATCGCCTTGTCGTTGTCGCCGCCGAGATAGTAGGTCACGCCGCGGTCGGACCAGGTCTGCGCATTGTCAGGCTTCAGCTTGATCGCCTGATCGTAATCGGTAAGCGCGCGGTCGAGCCGGCGCTGGTTGGTGTAGACCACGCCGCGCAGCTCGTAAGACTCCGCATCCTGCGGATCGAGCTCGATGGCCTTGCTGAGATCCGCCGCGGCGCGGTTGAGATCGCCGCCGGCCTCGAGCAGGAGATCGCCGCGCAGGCGCCAGGCTTTTGCATTTCGGCCCTCGAGCGCGATGGCGCGGTCGATATCCCTCAGCGCCTGCGTGACGCCGCCCGAGGTCCGCGCATTGGCGTCGGCGCGCACCAGCAATGCCGCGGCGCGATCGGAGGATGGATTTGAGGCCTGGTCGATGATGGCGCTGCATGCCGGGATCAGCTCGGCCGGAGCGGCCTTGCTCCCCATCACGCAATCGACGCCGGCCAAGGCAGGAGCGACGAGGACGACGCTCATTGCCGCGCTGAGCAGGAAGGAGCGAAGCGAGATTTTTGCAAACGAGAATATTTGCGCGGAAAGATGCGTGCCGCACATGGCATAGGGCTCCGAGACATCAGGCTTTCACCATTGTCGCGGCGGCCAAAGAATCGGTTCAAATCGGGCGTGTCAGGGGCGCACCGACCCCTCCCTCCCTCGCCCCGCTCTTGAGGCGGCAGACGAGGAGCCTCAATAGCCATCCACCCCGTTCAGCCGCAGCAGCCGCTCCTGCATCGCCTTCTTCAGATCGTAGCCGGGCCGGCCATATCCGGCATTGCGGCGGGCGATGAAATCGTCCTGCTCGCGCTGAAGCGCCTTCGCTTCGCCCGCGTTGCGGGCCTCGCGGAGCACACGGGCATTGGAGGCAAAAACCTCGCGGTCGAGATCGGCGAGCTCGCGGTTGGCGCAGATCGACTTCTCGACGGGACGGCGCGCACCCTTGCAACTGAAGCTGGGCTTGCCTGCGACCGCCATCTGCGCGCCGATCCGCTCGATCTCGCGCGCCATCGCCTTGTGATTGACCTTGGCCTTCTCGTGGTTCGGATCGATCTTCAAGGCCGCGCCGAAATCCTGCACCGCCTTGGGCTTGTCGCCCTTCCTCAGCCAGAGCTCGCCTCGCGCGTTGAAGATATCGGCGAGGCCGGAATCGAGCAGAAGAGCGCGGCTGTCGTCGGCGATCGCGCGGTCGATCTGGTCATGCCGGGCAAACAGCGCGCCGCGCGCGATCAGCGCCTTGATCAGATCGCCTTTTGCCGCCTTCTCGTTGTCGATCACGGCGGCGCAGGCCGTGGCGGCCTTGTCGATGTCGTCGGCCGCTGCAGCAGCAAGGCACGGCGCGACGTCGACCTGCGGGACCGCGGCCGGTTCGCCGCCGGTCGCGGCATGAGCCGCGGCGAACGAGAGCGCAAAGAGCAACCCGGCGCCGGACCATTGAATGAGAAAACGCATGCTCGTCACAATCGGAAAGGCCTGAGTTAAGGTCCGGGTTAAGGTCTTGCCTCGGGGCCGCACTATCCACCATACGGCCGGATTGGTGCTAGCTTGTGGCGCCGCTCAATCGGGTTCGGGGATCAACGTGTCGACATTCGAATGGATCATCGTGCTTCTGCTCGGCGCCGTTGCATTATCGGCGCTGGCGCGGCGGATCAAGGTCCCCTACCCGACCTTTCTCGCGATCGGTGGCGCGCTGATCGCCTTTGTGCCGTCGAGCCCGTCCTGGACGCTGGAGCCCGACCTGGCATTGGCTCTTTTTGTCGCACCGGTCCTGCTCGATGCCGCCTTCGACACCTCGCTGCGCGATCTGCGCAACAATTGGGTTCCGGTCTCCACCCTGGTCGTCGCCGCCGTCGGCCTGACCACGGCCGGCGTGGCCTACGTCGCGCACCGGCTGATGCCGGACATCCCCTGGGCCGCCGCGGTTGCGCTCGGCGCCATCGTGGCCCCGCCGGATGCAGCCGCCGCGGTCGCAATCCTGAGCCAGGTGAAGTTGCCCTATCGGATGGTCAAGGTTCTGGAAGGCGAGAGCCTGCTCAACGACGCGACCGCGCTCTTGATCTATCGCATCGCGGTCGGCGCCGTCGCCACGGAGCATCTGGCATGGAGCCAGGTCGCGCCGACCATGGCGCTGGCGCTGGTCGGCAGCGTCATCGCGGGATTGGTCGCAGGCCGCATCATCCCGCTGTTCATGGAACGGGTAAAGGAAGCGCCGAGCGCGATCATCGTGCAGTTCGCCACCACCTTCATGGTCTGGATTGCCGCCGAGCATCTCGGCCTCTCCGGCATCCTCACCATCGTGGTCTACGGCATCACCATCGCGCGCACGGCGGGGGGCACGCATGCCGGCGCGGCTGCGGGTGCCGTCCTATGCGGTGTGGGAGACCATGGTGTTCGTGCTCAACGTGCTCGCCTTCATGCTGATCGGCATGCAGATGCGGCCGATCTGGACGCGGCTCAATGCGGACGTGCGCTGGGAGTATTGCGTGGCCGCGGCCTGGATCCTGCTCACGGTGGTGCTGGTGCGGGTCGCTTGGATCACATTCTACCGCACGACGCTGCGCGCACTGATCGCGCACGGGGTCTATCACCCGAAGGATCCGAAGCAGGTCGCCTCGCCCAAGGGCGGCCTCATCGTCTCCTGGTGCGGCATGCGCGGTCTCGTCACGCTCGCGACCGCCTTTGCCCTGCCGGAAAACTTTCCCTATCGCGACTTCATCGTCTTTTCGGCGTTTGCGGTCGTGCTCGGCACGCTGGTCGTGCAGGGCCTGACGCTGCGGCCGCTGATCCTGGCGTTCGACCTCAAGGACGACGATCCCGTCGGCATCGAGGTCGCGCGCGCCCGCGCCGTCGCCTATCGCGCGGCGCTCGACGCGATCGAGGACGATCCGTCGGAGGAGGCTGAAATCCTGCGGCTCGAATATCGCGCCATCCTGATGCAGACGGACGACGATCCGAACGGCGGTGTCGCCAACGGCGAATTGCCCGCCGATCCCCTGCGCCGCCGGGGTATCGCGGCCGCGCGAAAGTCGATCTTCGACCTCCGCGCCACCGAAGTAATCGGCGACGATGCATTTCATCGGATCGAGGAAGAGCTCGATCGCGCAGAATTGAGCGCGGGGGGTTAAATCCTGTCGCGCCCTGACATCCGCCCCGCCTGCACAGGTGGCCAGGGGCTTGAACCAAACCGCGCCTCTTCAGACTCATTCCAGATGACGACCCTAATCGACGACCGTCGTGTGCGCGCGCGAGATGCGTCGCCCGCACGATATTTTTATCTCCACATGGCACTGGCCTGCGCGGCCACCGCTTTTCTCGGCTTCGCACCGACCTATTTTGTGCCGCTCGCGCAACGGACATTGTCCGCAAGCCCCGTGATTCATTTTCACGGTCTCTTGTTCTTCACCTGGTCTCTCTATTTCGTGATCCAGGCCTGGCTCGCGGCCTCAGGCCGCGTGCTCAATCACCGCGCGATCGGCATCGCCGGCGTTTCGCTCGCGACCGCGATGACGATCTTCGGCTTCCTCGCATCGGTGCATGTGATGCAGCATTCCGCCGCGCTCGGACAGAAAGAGGCCGGCATCGCCTTCTCGATCGTGCCGATGAGCGGGATCGCGTTCTTCGCAGTGGTGTTCATGCTTGCGATCATGAACACGCGAAAGCCCGAGATTCACAAACGCCTGATGCTGCTAGCCGCGGTCTCCATCCTCGATGCGGCGATCGCGCGCTGGTTTCTCACCTTCCTTGCACCTCCGGGACCGCCCGGGCCGCCGCCAGTGCCCGTTACCATCGCGCCGGCCGTGGTCGCTTCGCTGCTGCTCGTCGTCGCCATGGTACGCGACTGGCGCACCGAAGGCCGGGTGCATCCGGTGTACATCTACGGTACGCTCGCGATGCTGGCGGTGAAGGTGCTGAACTGGCCGATCAGCGAGACTGCGGCTTGGCATTCGTTTGCCGGCGGGATTCTGGCGCTGGCGCAGTAAGGGCCCGGGCTGTCGTCCTGGCGCAAGCCAGGGCGACGAGGAAGGGAGCTACGCCCCCGCCTTGCACGTGATCCCGCCGTCCACCACCAGCTCGATCCCCGTCACATATTTCGCTTCGTCCGACGCCAGGAACAGCGCCGCATTCGCGACGTCCCAGGCCTCGCCCATGTGGCCCATCGGCACCTGCGCATCGCGGGCGCGCCACATCGCCTCGACATCGCCCTTGGCGTAGCTGTTCGCAAGACCTGCGGAATGTTCCACCATCGGCGTCTTCATCAGACCGGGCAGGATTGCATTCACGCGCACATGGTTCTTCGCGAACTCGATCGCGGTGGATCGCGTCAACTGGTTCATCGCCGCTTTGCTGACGTTGTAGCTGACATAAGAAATCCCGACATGGCGGATCGATGCGATCGAGGAGATGTTGATGATCGAGCCGCCGCCCTGCTTCACCATCACGGGGATGACGTGCTTCATGGCGAGATAGGCGCTCTTGAGGTTCACGGTGAAGACGCGGTCCCAGCTCTCCTCGGTCACCTCGACGACGCTGCCCATCTCGGCGATGCCGACATTGTTGTCGAGCACGTCGATGCGGCCGTGTGCCTTGAGGCATGCCGCAACCATCGACTCGATCTCGCTGGCGCGCGAGACGTCGGCCGTGAACGCGGTCGCCTTGCCGCCTTCGTCCGTGATGATCTTCGCGGTCTCTTCAGCGGCCGCACCGTTGCGATCGACGCAACACACCTGCGCGCCCTCGCGCGCAAAGGTGACCGCGGTGGCCTTGCCGTTGCCCCAGCCCGGCCCGATCGAGCCGGCGCCCACCACCATCGCAACCTTGCCCTTGAGCCGGTCCATCGCGTGTCTCCCTTATTTCCCTTGTTCTTCGCAGATGCTCATCTTCGTGACGTTAGCACCGATCGGATGCCCGACAATCTCCGACAACGTCTGGCACTTACCGTCATGGCAAAGCCGCCATTCGCCAGCCGCGCCGGAATTGCCCAGCACGACCTCCGGCATCGGCGCGCGCGCAGGCCTCCATTGAAACCAGCCGTCGACGAGCCGCGCCTCGGGCGGCGGCTCCATGCCGGGTCCGGTGCCCTTCACCCGCGCCTGCACCAGTTCGAGCCCCGCCGGGGTGACGCGCCAGTCTTCCTGCCAATCGACCTTCGCGATCGAATGTGTCCACACCAGCGTGAAGGCGGACAGCGCCAGCGCCTTCACGCCTGAGGCTGTGGCGAAGCAGAGGCTCACATCGCCTCGACCGGCGCCGGCGGACGCTGCCGCCACTGCCACAGCACGATCGCCGCGGAGAGCAGGAAGCCCGCGGTGTCGCTGAACGGGAAGTCGCCGAGCAGGCAGAGCGCAGCACCGAGCGCGACCAAACGTTCGAGGAACGTCAGGCGCGTGAACAGGAAGCCGATCGCGACCATGCCGAACAGCGCGATCGCCACCAGCGCCTTCAAGGTCGCCAGCGCCACCGCGCCGTAGAAGCCGAGCCTGGCCGCCATGGGATCGCCGGCCTGCAGCATCAGCGCCGGCGAGTAGACGAAGACGAACGGGATGACATAGCCGGCGAGCGCGATGCGCATCGCCTCCCAGCCGATCTTGTCCGGATTCTCCTTCGCGATCGGTGCCGCGGCTAACGCCGCAAGCGCCACCGGCGGCGAGAGGTCGGCCATGATGCCGTAGTAGAACGCGAACATGTGGCTCGCGATCAGGGGAACGCCGAGTTTCGCCAGCGCGGGCGCCGCGAGCGCTGCCGTAATGATGTAGGTCGGGATGGTCGGGATGCCGGTGCCGAGCAGGATCGACAGCAGCATGGTCATGATCAGCGCCAGGAACAGGCTCTTCTCGCCGAGGCCGATCACCCAGCCGCCGAAGATGGTGCCGACGCCGGTCTGCGACATCATGCCGATGATGACGCCGACGATGGCGCAGGCCATGCCGACGGTGATGGCGGATTTCGCGCTTTCAGCCAGCGCATCGCGGCAGGCGCGCAGGGCGGAAAATCCGCCGCGCACGAACGCAGTGATCACGATCAACGCGACGACGACGCCTGCGACCGGCACGATCTGAAGGCCGTCACGCGACAGCGCGGCAACAACGAGCGCGAGCCCGATCCAGAAGATGCTGCGGATCGCCATCGAAGACGCGCCCGTCGTGATGGCGGCGCCAAGGATCAGCCCCACTGTGAGCGCGAGGCCCATGCTACCGGCATAGAGCGGCGTAAAGCCTTCGAACAGCATGTAGACGAGGGCTGCGAGCGGCAGCACGAGGTACCAACCCTTCACCAGCGCCTTCCAGGCGCTCGGGGTCTCCGACTTCTTCATGCCGGTGAGGCCGTGCTTGCCGGCTTCCAGATGCACCATCCAGAAGGCGGAGGCGAAATAGAGCATTGCGGGAATCGCCGCCGCTTTCACGATCTCCGAATATTGGACGCCGAGCGTCTCCGCCATGATGAAGGCGACCGCGCCCATCACCGGCGGCATGATCTGCCCGCCCATCGAGGCTGTCGCCTCGACGCCGGCCGCGAACGCGCGGCGATAGCCGAACCTGATCATCAGCGGAATCGTGAACTGGCCGACGGTGACGACGTTGGCGACGCCGGAGCCGGAGATCGTGCCCATCATGCCCGAGGCGAACACCGCGACCTTGGCAGGTCCCCCGCGGGTACGGCCGAACAGGCCGAGCGAGACGTCGGTGAAGAGCTGGATCATGCCGGCGCGCTCCAGGAACGAGCCGAACAGGATGAACAGGAAGATGTAGGTCGCCGAGACGTAGATCGGCACGCCGTAAAAACCTTCGGTGCCGAACGACAGATGCGTGACGATCTGGTCGAAATCATAGCCGCGATGGTTGAGCGGCGACGGCAGATATTGCCCGAAGAACCAATAGACGAGACAGGCGCCGCACATCAGCGGTAGCGCCGGCCCCATCAGGCGTCGCGTGCCCTCGAAAATCAGCACCGCAAGCAGCGTGCCGACGGCGAGATCGAGGCGGGTCGGATCGCCGTCGCGCGCAATCAAGTCCGCGTAAAAAATCCACTGGTAGAGACCGCAGAAGAAACCCGCGCCGCCGATCACCCAGCCGAGCGCGCGTCCGGCGGCGCTCTTCGCGGTGAAGTTTGCGATCAGGCCGAAGGTGAGAAGAACGAGGAAACCGACATGGACGCCGCGCACCACCTGGCTCGGGAGATAATTGAAGGCGGCGACATAGAGCTGGAACGTGGCGAACGCGATGCCGATCCAATAGGCGAGTGTGCCCCACCAGCCAGGGCCAAAGCCTTCCGGGAAACCGTGCTCGAAATTGTCGAACTCGACCTTGATGGGCGCCGCGGTGCCCTCTGCCTGCAACATCGATATGTCCCCGCCCCCGATCGGGCGTTCCTACAGCATTCGCGCTGCATCCTGAATACGTTATTGCCTGGGCTTGTCCCGGGCATCCACGATCTTTCTCGCCTGGCCTTAGAACGTGGACAGCCGGGACATCTGCGCGAAGACGCGCTTCGCGCTTTTGCCCCGGCCATGACGTCCGATAATGAGGGCCGACCTTACTTGATCAGCCCTTTTTCCTTGTAATAGCGGATCGCGCCGGGATGCAGCGGAACCGGGCTGCCGCTGGCCGCCGTCTCGAGCTTGATCTCCTTGCCGGCCGCATGCGCATTGGCGAGTTCGGGCAACGACTCGTAGACCAGCTTTGTCATCTGATAGGCGAGATCGTCCGACACCGCCGAGCTGGTGACGAGATAGTTGACCACGGCCGCGGTCGGCACGTCCTTGTCCTGCCCGGTGTAGGTGTTGGCGGGAATGGTCGCCGCGATGAAGGGCAGGCCGATCTTGTCGACGGTCTCCTTCGGCACCGACACCACCGTGATCGGGCTCGAGGTCGAGAGATCCTTCAGCGAGGCCACGCCGAGGCCGGCCGATTGCAGCGTCGCGCCGAGCTGGCGGTTCTTCATGAGATCGACGGATTCGGCAAACGGCAGATACTCGACCTTGCCGAGATCCTTGTAGCTCATGCCGGCCGCCGCCAGGATCGCGCGCGAATTGAGCTCCGTGCCCGATTTCGGCGCGCCGACCGACAGGCTCTTGCCCTTGAGGTCCGCCAGCGTCTTGATGCCGCTCTCGGCAGTCGCGACGATCTGGATGTAGTTCGGATAGATCGCGCCGATGGTCCTGAGCTTGTCGAGCTTGGTCTTGAAGCCCGCCTCCTCCTCGCCGTCCCAGGCCGCTTTCAGCGAGTCGCCGAGCGTGAAGGCCAGCTCGCCGCGGCCCTGCTGGAGCAGGATCAGGTTCTCGACCGACGCCTTGGTGGCCTGCACCTGCGTCTTCACGTTCGGAATCTTGTCGCCGTAGATCTTCCCGATCGCAACCCCGAGCGGGTAGTAGACGCCGGAGGTACCCCCGGTCAGCACATTGATGAAGGATTGCGCCTGCGCGCAAGGTGCCGACGCCGCCAGAGCAAGAGCCGCGGCCACGCCGAAAATCGTTCGTTTCATGATCTTTCCACTCCCCAAACCGGCCGGGAAGTTGGCCGGATGAGGGGAGCGGGTCAACCCATCCAAAAGTCAAAACAGGACTGCGGTAAATGGCTGTCCTGGCTTGATTTTTGGGGAACCGGGCAGGTGCGGCGAGGTGGCGCAGCCAGACACGCTTACGTGGGATCAATCACTCACGCAGCAGGCTCGGTGCAACCTCTCCCGCGTGCGGGAGAGGTCGGCGCGAAGCGCCGGGTGAGGGCTTTCTCCTCTGGGGGTTATCCCATTGCGGATACCCCCTCTCCCCAACCTCCCTCGCAAGCGAGGAGGGAACGCACCGTCACTGGCAAGCCCTTACTGGCAAACCCTCATTGGAGAAGGTCATGTCCAGGCATTTGGAGATGTCGGAGCCGAGGCCGGAGGAGATGATGATGCAGCCGCGGACCTTCTGCGCGCTGACGTCGGCGGCCCAGACCGAGTAGCCGCCGGGGCCGAAGAACGAATTGGTGTTAGGCGGCTCGGTCTCGGTCGCGTCGAAATCGTAATGGCCGTCGGTCTCGAAGACGCGCGGCTTCTTGGTGCAGCCGCCGTCGGTCTGGACGTTGATGACTTCCTTGTTGTCACGGGTCAGCGCCAGCGAGACCTGGCAGCGGAAATATTCCGAAGTCTTGGTATTGAAGAGGTAGGTGTAGGACTTGCAGGTCGCGGTGTTGAGCTTGCCCGGGGCCAGGCCGCGGCTGCACGAAATCCGCTGGTTGTGGCTGAGCTGGTAGTCATCGGCCCGGGCGGCCGGCGCCAGCGCCGTCAGCAGCAGCGCGGCGGCCCAGCAGGCTTTAATGACATGGTGCATCCGAATCATCCCTACCCAATATTTTGTCGAATTGCGTTCTAGCAGTCTGCTGAAAAACCTTGAAATGGAGAATTTTCATTTTTCCGCCGGTCGTTTTTGGAGCGGCGCGGTAGAGTTGGATGTAATTTCTAGCTTGGTATTGAGTGTGCCCCGGCGCGGGGTGGCTATGCGGCGAGCAGTTTGGGAATTCGGATCAGGTTATAGGCGATCAGATTAAGCAGGAAGTCGGCGGCGACGCGAGCGATGCCCCGATGTTTGGTCTTGCGCATGGTGCCATGCTGCTTGCCCCATCCGAAAATGCACTCGACCATCGCCCGGCGTGATTGCGACATGCCGTATCCCGGATGCCGCGTGGTTCGTTCGTCGATCGCGCTGTTACGGTTCTTGCCGGTTTTGGTGATGGCCTGGTTCTGTGTCACATGCGGCGTCACGCCGATAGCGCGAAGGTTGGCGACATGATCGGCCGTATCGTACGCCTTGTCCTCACCAGCCGTGATGCGGCGACCTGCGGCTTTGCGTCTCGCCTTCAGCATGACCTCCGCAGCCCGGCGTTCGGCGGTGCCATTGGCATGCGTGACCCTGCCGGCCACCGCCAGCCCATGCCGGTTCTCCATGGTGGCGTGGCCCATATAGCAAAGCTTGGCCTCCCGTCCGGCCGCCTTGCGATAAAGCCTGCTGTCCGGGTCACTGGTGCTCGCATGGGTGTCGTTCTTGCGTTTCTGGCCATGGAAGTTGGCGCCGTCATCATCGTCGCCGCTGCCGTCCTTGGGGCGAAAACTCTTCTGCGAAGCCCAGGCTTCGATCAGCGTTCCGTCCACCGAAAAATGCTCGTCCGACAATAGCGGCTTGACCTGAGAATGGTTCAGAAGCCTGGTCATGAACTTCGTGAACACATCGCCGTTCTGCAGCCGCTCCCGGTTCTTGGTAAAGGTGGTCGGGTCCCAGACCGGATCGTCCGGCGACAGTCCCACGAACCAGCGATACAAAAGATTGTAGTCCAGTTGCTCCATCAGCTGGCGTTCCGAGCGGATGCCGTAGAACACCTGCAGCAGCAAGGCGCTCAGCAATTGCTCCGGAGGGATCGAAGGACGTCCCTCGCTGGCGTATAGCTCTCCAAGGCTGCGGTTCAAATCATTCAAAACATCCCGGACAAGTTCCCGGACCTTCCGCAGCGGATGGTTCGCTGGCACGCGCTTATCCGGCGCGATGTACGAAAACAGGCCGCCCTGATCCGTAAACCTGCCGCGCATGATCGTCTCCGCCGATTCGAGATGATAAAGTGAATCATCAAGTCCCCTCCCTGGCGAGGCGGTTTTTCAGCAGACTGCTAGACGGAAAGCGGAACATAGTCGCGCGGGGACGATGGGAAAATCACAACTGCTGGGCAAGACGTGATGCGCTGCGGCACTTACGCAGGTTGACCTGTAAATGCCGTTCGTGATTTGTTCAAGACGGGCAACCCCAATGGCGGGGAGGATGGATGATGATATTTCCAAAGAAGACATTTGCACTTGTTTCGGCTGCACTCGTAGCAGTGCTCGGCACGTTCGCGGCTCCCACATCGGCGCAGACCGCGGCCACGCCGTGGGAGCTGAAGCCCGACACGGGCTATGCTTATGACAAGGAAGGCAAGACCTTCTCCTACAAGATGGGCACCAGCAATGCCGGCGAACTTCTGAAGGGTGCCAAGAAGGTGCCGAAGGGCACGCTGTTCTTCATCGGCCACAACGGCCAGCTCTACATGCGCAGCGGCCCTTATCTGGAAGGCGACGGCAAGTTCAAGTTCGGGGCGGATCAGTAGGGGCGGCGCGTTACACTCAGTGTCATCGCCGGCGAAAGCGGGTGATCCAGTATTCCAGAGGCCGTGATGGGGATACGGAGAAGCCGCGGCGTACTGGATGCCCCGATCGAGCCGGGGCATGACATCGACCTGTTCTGACGCCAGCTAAAACGCCCCCGCCAGCTCCCGCGCGCCGGCATTGTTGCTGTTGCTGTCCATCCGCGTATCCGTCACCGCCAGCAGCTTCGCCACCGTGTTGTGGCGGATCGCGACCGGGTTGCGCTCGTAGCCGCCGCGCTGGAAGAAGTTCGAGGTCGGCACCTGCTCGCGCATCGCCTGCGGCATCGTCACCATGTCGAGGCCGGTGCCGTCGCCGGTGAGGTTCATCATCTCGAGCTCGGCGGCAGTGAGCGGACGGCTGTACCCCTTGGTGCGCGCGAACAGCACCGAGGTGAGCAGCTTGTGGGTCTGCAGCATCGGCCCGATATCGATGTCGAGCACCATGGCATGCATGGCCCAGCCTTGCGCGGTGTTGCCGATCTTCTCATGCTCCGACCAGGTGTCGGGCACCGACTTGGCATGCGCCACCATTTTCTTCAGAACCATGAGCTTGTGCTCGAGCGACTGGCGCGCCGGTCCCGAGGTCCGCGCTACCTTGTCGGAAAGCGCGCGGATGAGTTCATGGCCCTGCTCGGCCAGCAGCTCGACGCTGTTTGTGGTCAGCAACTGGTTGTATCCCATCGCGGTCGAGATCGCGCGCTTGCCGCCATGCTCGATGCCCGCCTGCACGTCGTAATTGCCGGTTCCGCCGGTTTCGAACGCATAGACCCGCACCGTCTGCTCGCGCGTCAGCCCCGAGGCCAGCGCGTAGCGTGCATAGACGCGCTTGAACTCGACTTCGCTGGACGGCCGTTGCGGCGTGAACTGGTAGAGCTCCTGCGCCGCGCGCAAGAGATCGGCGACGACGGGTATCGGCTTTCTGGTGGGACGGTCCGGGGTTTCCTCCGGCTCCGGATTCACCGGTCGCTTCGGCCCGTTATAGAGCGGCGGATGCTCCAGCACGTAGTCCTCTAGCGCGACCTGCTGTCCACTGCGCCGCTTGGCGTTGCGGCCACGACGCTTCTCGGAGATCTGGCTCCAATAGGCGCCGGCCTCCTCATCGAAGGCGCCGCGTGCCGCCTGATATTCCTGCAGCTTGCGGCGATACTCGAGCACCGCCGGCGACGCTCCACCCTGCGCAAAGAACTGCGACAAGAGCTGGGCTCTGGCATTGCTGACGGCCGGCGGCAGCGCGTCGGATTCGCTACCGCGCGCGGCGGGCGCGAGCAGGACGAACGCGAGTGGAACCAGCCTCACGGCATTTCGAATCGATCGATGCATGCCGCCTTCTTAGCAGCTAGCCGGTAACCGTCACGTTAACGCGCCGTTTACCTCTTTTTTCGTCTCTTGCATCACTTCCAGGCGAATACCGGCTGTTCCAGCTCGGTGACGCGGGTGTGCCGTCCCGCCAGTACTTCGCGGAACTGGTAGATCAGCGCCGCCGTCGGTGCGTGGATCAGGCTCGTCTGATGATGGAAGCGGATCACACGGCGCGTGCTCTCGGGGATCGCGACGAAATCGAAGGCGTCGTCGCGCTCGATCGTCGCGAGAGCGATGCGGTGAACCGAAGCCACCTCGTCCGGATTTGGTTCGATCGCAACACTGTCGGCGGCCCAGACCACGACAGGCGTGATCAGATAGCCGGAGCGGGTCGGATAATCGTCCAGCGTGCCGAGCACCTCTGCACTGGTGAGACGGAGGCCAAGCTCCTCGTCGAGTTCGCGTAGCGCCGCTTCGATCGGCGTCTCGCCAGCATCGCAGCGTCCGCCGGGCAAGGCCCATTGGCCGCGATGAGCGCGCAGATGCGATGCACGCAGCGTGAGCAGTAACGCCGTGTCATCGCTCTCGCTGGCCGCGGTCAGCGCAACCACCACTGCGGCACGCTTCAACGCCGCCGGCGCTTCATCCTCCGGCAGCCGCGTGAAGGCAGCGCAGGCGGCCGCGATATTCCGTCGTGTGGCATCGTCGAACGGTCTCATGATGCTTGACTACACCACGTCCGGCCCCGATGAAATGAGATCGCAAGGCCCGCGCAGGAATGGACGACCACATGACCAACAAGACGGCCGCAAGGCTCAAGTCAGACGGCTGGACCATCCTGGAGACCACGGGCTTCATGCACCTGATCGGTCCCCTGTGGGAGCGCAAGGTCGACGGCCAATACGAATTCGCCCTTGCGACCGAGGACAAGCACCACAACCGCCGCGGCATGGTCCAGGGCGGCGTGATGATGACGTTCGCGGACCGCACCTGCGGCATGACCGCCCGCTACGTCTCCGGCAAGGAGTTCATGGCGACGGTACAGCTCGACACCCATTTCGTCGAAGCCGGCCAGATCGGCGACATCCTGATTTCCCGCCCACGCGTGGTACGCTCGACGCGCAGTCTCGTCTTCATGAGCACCGAGGTGACGGTGGATGGCCGTTGCGTGGTGATGGCAAATGGCGTGTTCAAGATTTTGAAGGGGCCGGGGTAGGTCGATTGATCAGGCCGCCACCGCTGCCCAACTCCGTCATTGCGAGCGCAGCGAAGCAATCCAGATTCTTTCTGCGGATGCATCTCTGGATTGCTTCGCTGCGCTCGCAATGACGGAGCTAGGTGGATATGCTGTTGGCCAATGAAGCACTGAGGAGCCAGCCCATGCAATACCGCCAGCTCGGCCGCAGCGGCCTCAAAGTGTCGCCGATCTGTTTGGGCACCATGATGTTCGGCGGGCCGACCGATGAAGCTGCCTCAAAGCGCATCATCGCGAAAGCACACGAGGCCGGCATCAACTTCATCGACACCGCGGACGCCTATTCGAAGGGTGCATCCGAAGAGGTCGTGGGGCGCGCGATCGGCAACAACCGCCATGCCTGGGTGCTTGCGACAAAGCTCGCCAACCCCATGGGCACCGATCCAAACCGTGTCGGCCTGTCGCGGCGCTGGGTGTTGCAGGCAGCTGATGAAAGCCTGAAGCGGCTCGGCACCGATCACATCGACATCTACTATCTGCACAAGGAAGAGCATGCGACGCCGCTGGAAGAGACGGTGCGCGCGATGGGTGACCTGATCCGCGCAGGCAAGGTGCGCTATTTCGGCGTCTCGAACTACCGCGCCTGGCGTGTCGCCGAAATCTGCAACATCTGCGACCGGCTCGGCATCGACCGGCCCGCGGTGAGCCAGCCCTATTACAACGCCATGAACCGCATGCCAGAGGTCGAGCACTTCCCGGCCTGTTCCTATTACGGCCTCGGCATCGTGCCCTACAGCCCACTGGCGCGCGGCGTGCTGACCGGCAAATACAAGCCCGATGCAACTCCCGACAAGGAGACGCGCGCGGGCCGTAACGACACCCGCATGATGCAAACGGAATGGCGGCCGGAATCGCTTCAGCTCGCGCAGGAGATCAAGACCCATGCCGAGAAGAAGGGCATCACCGCCGGCCAGTTTGCGGTCGCCTGGGTGCTGAACTCCGCCTTCGTCTCCTCGATCGTCGCCGGCCCCCGCACCGAGGAGCAATGGGACGGTTACATCAGCGCGCTCGACTACCGCTTCACTGCGGATGATGAGGCGCTGATCGACCGTCTGGTGACGCCGGGCCATCCCTCGACGCCGGGCTACAACGACCCCGCCTATCCGATCGAGGGCCGCCGCGCGCGGACGGCTTTAAATCGCGGAGACGACGATGGCGCTTGACGACCGCTACGGCCTGCCGCTCTCCACCACCTCGCATGAAGCGGCAAGCGCTTATCGCGAGGGCATCGATCTCATGCTGGCGGGCTGGACCGGCACGGCGGAAGCGTTGGAGCACGCGATTGCGGCCGATCCGGACTTCGCGCTTCCCCATATCGCCCGCGCCCGCGTCCATGCCTTCTACCAGCAGGGCGATCTCGCGCGAGGCAGGGCGGCGCTCGCGCGCGGGCTCGTTGCGAAACACGGCACGGAACGCGAGCGTTCGCATGTCGAGACGCTGGCGCTGGCAATCGAGGCCCGGCTGCCCGAGGCGATCGCGGCGACGATGAAGCACGTCGAGGCGTGGCCGCGCGACGCATTGGTGCTGTCGCTGCCGCTCGGCGCGTTCGGCCTGTTCGCCTTCTCCGGCATGGCCGATCACGACCGCGCGCGGCAAGAGCTGTGCGAGCGCGTCGCCCATCACTATGGCGAGGACTGGTGGTTCCTCACGATGTACGGCTGGGCGATGACCGAGAACGGCGACATCGCGCGCGGCCGCGGCGTTACCGAGCGCGGCTTCGACCTGCGCCGGCAGAATGCCCATGCCGCGCACGCCGTGCTGCATGCGATGTTCGAGGACGGTTCGATCGCGGCGGCCGATCGGCTCGTCGACGACTGGATCCCCTCTTACGACCGCGCCGGAATTTTGCACGGCCATATCCGCTGGCATCAGGCGCTCGGCGCGCTGGAGCATGGCGATGCCGCGCGGGCGCTTGCGATCTATGCCGATGTGCTGCAGCCGCAGGCCACACAGGCGCCGCCGCTCAACGTCCTCACCGACGCCGCGTCCCTGCTCTGGCGCCTGTCGGCTTACGGCCACGCGGTGCCGAGAGCGCTGTGGGTCGAAGGCGATGACAACGCGCAAAAACTGTTTCCGAAATCGAGCCTGCCCTTCGCCGACATCCACATGGCGCTGTTCGCGGCTGCGACGCAAAATCGCGAGGCGCTCGCCGCGCGCCTTGCCGTGATCGAGCAGCGGCTCACTGAGGGCAAGCTGCCGGCGGGTCCCGTGGTGCCGGCGGTCTGCCGCGCCCTGGCAGCCTTCGCGGACGAGAATTACGCGGCATGCGTGCAAATGCTCGCGCCGGTTCTCAGCGAGGTCGTGCGCCTTGGCGGCAGCCATGCCCAGCGCGAGCTGATCGAGGACACCTTTATTGTCGCTTTGATGCGCAGCGGCGAGCTGCCCCGCGCCCGCGCCCTGCTCGATGCCCGCCTGCACCGCCGCCCATCCTTGCGCGATGCGTGCTGGCAGGCGGCGATGGGGTAGCCTTGCCACGAAAAAAACACCCGGCTGACGGAAAGTGCCAGCTGGGAATGGGTTGGCGACAGGGCAAATCGCCGTTGGGGTGACGCGGTGGTATTCCAGGCGGGTTCGGCAGAACAAACGGGATCGCAACCAATTTGCGGTTCGCTGGTTATTGGACGGAACTTTTCCGTGGTTCCCAGGCATGTGAGCCTTCCGATGCGCCTCTGCCGCCCAGTGCTCGCTGCCGCCCTTCTCGCCTTGGCAAGCCCTTGTCTTGCCGAATCTTTCGCGCCGATCGCCGTCAAGAACCCGCTCGGACAGCAGACCGCTTTTATCGACCTGTTGGCGCTGATGTCAGGCCACTGCAAGACGTTGAAGGTCGCCGGCCGCACCTTCGCCTGCAAGACGGTGGCCTACGCCCATGGCGGCAGCGGCCGGGTCAATTTCGCGGTCGCAGTCGACGATCCCTCCGATGGCAACCACGTCGTGTCGTTCTCCGGCGAGAACGGCAAGCGCGCCGACGACAATTCCTACGAGCTGCCGATCGACCGCATGCTGCTCAACTCCAAGGACCGTCCCAAGGTCGACGGGCTGCCGGTGCCGGCCGAGCAGACCTCCACCGGAGTTTGCCGGCAGACCGGAAATTTCGCCGCCAAGAAGGTGACAGACGTGACCTGCTCGGCCACCGACAGCGAAGGGCGTCGCTACGAGCTGCTGTTCGTCTCCGACGGCACGCCGGTGAGCGTGCGTCGTATCAGGCAGTCGGCGCCGTCGATCCAGGATCCGTTCAAGTAGCGGCATCCTGTCCTGACGAAAACCGGAGCGCATACCCCGGACATCAGTCATTTGTGTATGATCGCGGCCATGCTTCGGAGCGACCCATGACGCGCGACCGCCTGTTTCTGCTGCGCCCCGGTTTCGAGGATCCGGCCTTTCCGGGACACCGCTTCTATTGCTGGCATTGCGCGCTGATCGAGGGCGTGCTGGTTTCGTTTCGGCAGCTCGCGGAGAAGCTCGACGTCGAACGCATCGCGTGGCCGCGCCCGCGGCAGCCAGTGATCGCGCTGGTCGGCGAGGAGAACCAGTCGCTGCCGCTGCTCGTGCTGGCTGACGGAGCGACCTCGCCGCACCAAACCGGCAGCCATCAGGGCCGCGCGTTCATTGCCGACAAAGACGCAATCCTCGCCGCACTCTCCGACCGCCACGGTTTTCCCGATCCGCATCCGTGATGGGTGTGGGCGCGTAGCCCGAAGGAGCGCAGCGAAATCCGGGCTACGGACCTGCCGTCGTAAAACGAGGGAAGATTGACATTGCGCGTTGTCTTCTTCGCCTCGCATAGTCGGTGCAGCAAGCAAGTCCGAAAGCCACTCCTGATGCCTCACCCCCTCCCCGCCCTCATCGTCGTCGACGTCCAGCGTGCGTTCGACGAATGGGAAGCAGCGGGCAAGCGGCGCAACAATCCGGATGCGGTGGCGCGCATTGCCGATCTCCTGAAGGCGTTCAGAACCGGCGGTGCGCCGATTTTCCACATCCGTCATGAGGGCACCAGGCCGACATCGTCGTTTCTTCCCCAAAACTCCGGCTACGCCGTCAAGGACGAGGCGCGCGAGCAGCCGGGCGAGACGGTGATCGTCAAGCGCGTCAACAGCGCCTTCATCGGCACCGATCTGGAAAAGCGCTTGCGCGCAGGCAGCATCGGCACGCTCGTTATCTGCGGCGCCACCACCAATCATTGCGTCGAGACGACGACGCGGATGGCCGGAAATCTCGGCTTCGACGCGCATCTGGTGCGCGATGCGACCTGGACGTTCGAGCGGGTCGGGCCGGATGGCGACAAGCATTCCGCCGAGGAGATCCATGCGATGACGCTGTCGAATCTCAACGGCGAATTCGCACGCATCGTCACTACCGATGACGTGGTTGCGTCATTCGCGGCAGACTGATGGCAGAGTTGCGATCTACGCCGGTGATGCGACAATAAATCTCACGAAACGCACACAGTCGCGCGAATCATACATCCATGAACTGCGTCGATGAACTGCGTCGTTTCGACGCCCGCACTGGCTGGAACGCGCAGCCTGCCCATCTGTTGTCACACGACATTCAACTGGAGTGATGACATGAAGTATCTCTTTGTCGCGATGGCCGTCGGTGCCGCGGCGCTTGCCGGCGGGACGGCGGCAAACGCGGCCAACAATTCAAGTGCGAAGCAGAACGCGCAAGGCCAATCGACCGATATCAGCGCGCAGCACAGGCACCACTATGGCCATCGCCAGCATTGGCGTCCTCACCACCATCGTGGCTATCATCGTCCGCACTACCGCAGCTACGGCTATTACCCGCGGCATCACGGCTATTACGGCGGAGGACCGTACGGAGCTTACGGCCGCGGCGGTCCCGGCGTGACGTTCAGCTTCGGCGGCAGCCGCTGGTAAGACGCAGGCCGGTAAGACGAGGGGCCCGCGGGATGCGGGCCTTTTTCTTGCTCGTCAGCTATCCCCGCAAGATCATACGCGCCGTCTCCAGACCGCTCGCCAGCGCCGCTTCGACTGTGCCCATGTCGGCTCCGCGATAGAGCGCCTCGCCGGAGAACAGCACCGGGCTGTCGGCGCGCGCAAGGATCGTTTGCGCCTCGCGCGTTCGCGGCGTCGCCCAGGAATAGGCGCCGCAAGCGTAGGGATCGTGCGCCCAGTTGGTCGCAGCGGACGCCACGAGCTCGCGCGCGATCTCTTCGCGCGGCTGCTTGAAAATGGCCGCCAGCGAATCGAGCCCGGCATCGATCAGCGCTTGCGGATCGAGATGCGACAGCGCTGCCGTGCGCGGGCCGCCGAACCAGCCGGTGAGCACGGGATGCAGGTCCGGATATCGCGTCCACCACACCGGGATCGTCTCGTCCGAGAGGAGGAAGGTCGTGTTCGCGAGCTCCTGCTTGCGCTCGCGCCACCATGGCCGTGAGAAGCGCAGCAGGATTTTGATCACGTTGCCGAAGCCGATCTCGTCGGCAGCCGCGGCTTTCCCGCGTGCGCTCTCCGGAAGCGCGATGTCGCGCAACAACGGCAACGGAACAGTGAGGATCACACGATCGCAGCCCTGCACGTCGCCGCCGGCGCAGCGGACCGCCATCGTGCCGCCGGCCTCCTCGATCGCCAACACCACGCAACCGAAGCGAAAAATCACGCCAAGCCTGCGGCACTCCGCCACCAGGAAGTCAATCAGCGCACCATAGCCGCCATCGATGCGCGCCTGCGGAGAGTGCCCGCCGTGCATCCACTCCTCGCGCAGCGCCAGCGTGGAGGCGCGCTCGGGGTCGGCCGCGTCGTAGCCTTCGACCATTCGCTCGATCGAATGGCGCATCGGCGCATAATCATCCCCGGCAAAATGCCGGCGCAGGAATTCGGCGACGGTGAGGTCGTCGTTCAACTCCCGAAGCACGGCTTGCAGCTCCGCTTCATGCGGATCGTGGCGATCCTCACGCATGATGTCTGCGCCGTCAAAGCTCCACCGCTCGCCTTCGATCCCCTGAAGGGATAGCCCGGCCTCACGCAACAACGCGCGCGTAACCGGCGCCTCACCGTGGACGAATTCGGCGCCGCCATCGGCGGGATAACCGAACTCCGAAGTCGACAGCGGATGGATGCGACCGCCGCAGCGCTCGCGCGCCTCCAGGATCGTCACCGTCCTGCCGGTGCGCGCCAGCTCGCGGGCCGCCGTCAGGCCGGCCGCGCCGGCGCCGACGATGACGATGTGCTCTGATTGTCCCGGCATGCCGATGCTTTACGTGCCCGCTGCCTGTGGGTCGTTCTGGATGAGATAGCGCAGCAGCAGCACGCCGCCGCCCAGCGCCCGCGTGCTTTCCAGCGTCATCGCTGTCAGTGGCGCGCGCTGCTCGCTGTCCGCGTCGGTCGAATCGAACACGAAGGGTGCGCCCTTCGCGCCATCGATCGCAGGGCTCAGGATCAGATTGAATTCGTCGATAACGCCGGCACGCAGGAATGCGCCATTGGCGACGCCGCCGCCCTCGACCAGCAAGCGCTTCACGCCCAGCTCGCGATTGAGAATGTCCAGCGTCAGCGCGAGGTCGATCTCGGACTTGCCGGCAAAGATATAGGACACGCGCTCGCGGCGGAGCCCGGCGAGATGGGAATCGGAGACGCTCTCGGTCAGCACCACGACGATCGGATCGCCGCCGATATCGGAGCGGCCCCAGCCGATCTTGCCCTGCACATCGAGCACGACGCCATAGGTTTTCGCGTCGCGTCGCGCGAACCAGTTTTCGCGCGGAAGTTTCGCGTCCGTCGTCGTGGGATAGGGCTTGCCCTTGGCGAACTCCGAGCCGGTGACGCGGCCGATCACCCAGGCATCGCCGCCGAGCTCGTCATGGATCTTCTCGAACCAGTCCGTCCCTGCCGCCTTCGGGCGCCAGCGGCTGGGATGCGTGCGGCCATCCAGGCTGGAATGCATCAGACAGATCACGTAGGGCTTCATGCGAATCTCCGGTCGGAATTCAGGCGGCCGGCCCATTCCCGTTGGCCCGATCGTTCACGATCACCGCGAGGGGATTGAGCTTTGGCGGCGCGACGAGTTTTAGTGTGTTGGTGTCGCGATGGTTGAACGGCGCGCCGCGCACGAACAACTCGGTCTGGATCAGATAGGTCCAGCTGCCGTCGCCGTTGAAGGTGATGTCGCAGCGGTAAGCATCAGTGCGGAACGCTTGTTCCAGAAAGTCTGGTCGAGCAAATCCCGTAAGCGGTGTCGCCGCGCTTCGCTGTAACGGAGATCTCTTTGTCGTCCGGCCCGGCCTTGCCCGACGCCAGCAGCACCTGCCCGCGCGGGATCGCCAGCGTCTGCATGATCAGCCCGGTCGCGGGCTCCCACAACCAGTAGCCGACCTGGTCATGGAAGGTGATGTCTTCCTCGGGCGTGTTGATGTGGATGTGATAGCGCAGCCCGTAAAGCAGCTGCGGCCCGTTAGCCTGCGGATCGATCGGGTCCATCCGGATATGCTCGATGAAGGTCCGCCGCTCCGGCCCCTCCGCCTTCGGATTGATGTCGATACCCTTGTCAGCCTGCCAGACGCCGGCGAGACGGCGGAGCGGACCGAGATTGGCAAGACCGTCGGGCGAGACGTCCGCGGGCTCGGTGAAGATGTCGGCGGGAAGGGGCAGCATGGATGTCCTCGCGTCGTTGCGAGGCAGGAATAGCATGAGAGCGCGGGCGTGGCTCGTGCTCAAGCCTCACAATCGCGAATGGACACAAGCGCCACGCGCAGACGATACATGACGCGATGCGGAGCCGAACCTCCTGAGTTCGGCTCCGCCGCCAGGACGTCTAGTAACGGTGGTCGCGGACCTCAGGTTGATTCCGGTGATCCCGGACGATGCCGACGCTTCCCAAGATTTTGTGTTCGGCGCGCCCGTTGCGCCGCCGGCAGCTGGTATTTGCTCGCCGGCGCTGACGCCGCTGAAGTTTCCGGTGTGAACGCCCCTCAAGCAGCTTCCGACGTTGATCTCGCACGCTGCTCGAGCACGCCGATCGTCGAGACCAAATTGTCGCGCCGGGCGCGAAGGTTCAGTGCGAGAAGCGGATATTCCGGCTGATGCACGTCGAACACGCGCGCTCGGGCTTCTTCCTCGAGAATGTCGGTGTTGATGAGTCGAACGCGCCACCACAAATCGGCGATCAACCCATCGAGCCGGAGTTCGCCGGCAGCACCAGAACGGGACATATCTTGCATCGCTTGCCTCAACCTGAAACGGCCTCTCTACCAAGGCCGGAGTTTGGTCCTGACTGAGCAAGCAGAGTGCCAGCAATGGGCGGGCACGATCTGGTTCCGGAATTAAGCTCGGGGCTGCGCATGACGAACTGCTGAACGGACGCTCCTGTCGATCCTCCGCGTTGGCGGCGGAACGGTCGTTGACCCTCGAAACGTCTCGGCTTAGCGTTTCGTCTTGGGAAGCACCATCCTGCCCTGTGTAGCAATGCCACCCCACTTGGCAGACCAGCTGACTTCCGGGGCGGAGGATCGCTTGATACCCTTCTGATCCCACGCCCCCTGCAGCGCAAACAGGGCGCCTTGGGGATCGACACATCGCACGATCCAGCAACCATCGGGCAACTCGATTGGTTCCTGGAGAACCCGACCCCCGCCAGCATTGATCCGCCGGGCCGCCGCGCCGACGTCCTCGACATTGAAGTAATGGAGCCAACACGCCTGCGATACGCTCGGAAGCTTGGTGAGCATGCCTCCGATCGTCTGCCCGGCCGCCGAAAACAACTCGTACACGCTTGCCGGGCCGGCGTCGGCGGAGGCCCGTTGCCAGCCGAGAAGCTCGCCGTAAAACGGAAAGACCTTGCTTCGGTCTTCGGCCAGCAACTCGTGCCAGCCGACGCGCCTGGGCTGGTCCGGCCCGCTCGGTTGCGATTGGCCATATGTCAGCCCGGTGACCAGCGCAAAGGTCGCTCCTTGCGGATCGGCGACCACTGCAATGCGGCCGATGTTGCTGTCGGTCGGCGATACCAGGATCGCGCCTCCAAGCCGGCGGATCTGCGCGGTCCTCGCATCCATGTCATCGACGGCGACGTAGCCGAGCCATCTCGGCGTAGCTCCCATTCGCACCCCCTCTTCGGGGAGATCCATAAGCCCGACGACCGGAGCTTCGCCCGCAGTCAGCAGCGAGTAAGCCAATTCCGCGCTCGACGCATCTTTCACGGCCCAGCCGACGACCTCCGCGTAAAAAGCAGCCGCCGACGGCATGTCCGTCGTCAGAAGCTCGTACCAAACGAAGCGTCCGGGTAGATCGACCAAGCTAGCTTCCCCGTTCGAGCGGGCAGACCATTGCGCACTGCATCATGCGCCGCAGCCCGGTGTCATCGACAGGAACTTACCGCGATGTCGTTCATGAAGATGAATGCGATCTGAACGAGCGCCACTACATTTCGTGTTCACGTGAATCTTGCCCGCTTTGATTGCTCGGCGTAGCATCATTGCACAAGATCGTTCTTCCAACCATGGAGGATGCGGCCATGCGACGAACGAAGCAAGCTTCGAAAAAGAGGCGAATGACCAAAGCCGCGGTCCCGGCGCTCGGATTCGCCGGACTGACTTTTTCGCTGGCGGGAAGCGCGATGGCGTCCGCGGTGCCGCCAAGCGAGCCTCAACAAAGACCGAACTTCGCGCCCGGCCAGTTCACCACGCTCAACGAGGAAGAACTCGCCGACGTCAACCTCGCCACCTTCCATCTCGCCACCGATGAGAGAAGCTTAAGCGGAGTGCTGCTCGCGCGCGGATGCGGTGGCTGTCGTGGCTGCGGCGGTTGCCGTGGCTGTGCGGCCAGAGGTTGCGGTGGCTGCAGAGGTTGCGCAGGCTGCAGAGCCTGTCGCTGCGGCGTCGGATGCGGTGGCTGCGGCGTTGGCGTGATCGGCGTACCAGTGGCATGCACAGGGTGCTGTGCGTCATGGGGCCGCTGCCGCTGGTGCTAGAAAGCAGCACTCCCTGACTGTGTGTCGACAGGTCGCGATTTCATTGGCCGGGCTCGCAAACGACCCGGCCAATTTGCTGTTTTTGTTACAGCGTTCGCTGCGCCCGGCTGGTCAGCTTGCCGATGGCGAGCGAGTGTGTTCCAACTTATCCGAAGAAGAAGGCCGGTGGTCGAGCTCGGTGCACAAGTCGGGCCAGGCCAAGCGTTCGTCGCGCGCCGGCAATCGGGATGACGGGAACAGGATCGGCGTGCTGACCCGATGACAGTCAAGCGAAAGAGCAGCGCTACGAAGCAAACCCGCAAGGACATCTTGCGATTCGCACCGAACTTCACCGCCTATCTGCTTCCTCCCAATGTGGTCTGTCTCTATTCCGAGAACCGCAAGTTCTTCCTGCACGGCGATCTGTATTGCGCTGTGGCGAGCGCGATTGGAAAAAACGGCAAGACTGCGCCGGAAATCATCCGCCTGCTTTCGAAGAGTTTTCCCGTTGCCGAGATCGAGGAAGCCATCAGGCGGTTGCTGGAGCGCAAGTCCGTCATCAGCGGAGCATCGCACGCATTTGCAGGCGCCGTTAATGGATATTGGGCAAGCCTCGGCCTGCCTCCCGAGGTCGCCGAAGAGAATCTGCGCAATTGGCCTGTACGGGTGGAATCGATCGATGTCAAAGGCGCGAGCGAACTGAGCGCGGCGTTGAGCAAGCTCGGGGTTCGAATCGCCAAGCGGTCGCCCCGACTTATCATCACGCTTGTGAACGATTACCTCGAGCGGCGGCTCGCCGAGTTGAACGGCGAACGCGTGACCGCCGGGACGCCCTGGCTGCTGGTCCAGCCGTCCGGCGTGTTTCCGCTGGTGGGACCTGTGTTCATGCCGGGCGAGAGCGCCTGCTGGACCTGCCTGCACGATCGCATGATCCGCAATCGCGAGATCAAGGGGTTTCTCGACCGCGGAGTGGCGCAAGCGGTCGCAATATCGCCCCTGGTCAGCGACACCGTAGGACAAACCGGGATCCACTTCGCTGCGGTTGAAATCGCGAAGGCGATCGCCTCCGGATTTCGCACTGATCTCAGCGATCATATCGCGAGCTTCGACCTGACCGGGGCTGCGATCGTCAAGCACTACGTCGCGAAACGCCCGCAATGCTCGACCTGCGGCAGCAAGAAGCTCAAGAATCCACGACGGGCAGCAGTGCCGATCGAGATTGCCGAGGGCAGAAAGCTCGTCATGACCAGCGGCGGACACCGCACCGTGACGTCGCGAGCCACCGTGGCACGGTACCGCAAACACGTCAGTCCGCTGACCGGCGTGGTGTCGCGGCTCGAGCGGATCGAGGCCGATCTGCCGATGAACACCAATTTTTTCGCCCACCACAATTTCTCTGCGCCGGCCTGGAACGTCGACCAGCTCAGGTCCGGCCTGAGCGGCGGCAGCTTCGGCAAGGGCTCCACGGCCGAGCAGGGCGAGGCCAGCGCGCTGATGGAAGCGATCGAGCGCTACTCGGGCATTTTCCAGGGCGACGAGATCAGGACAAAGCGCCGCTTTGCCGATTTCGCTCCGGGTGACGCTCTTCTTCCCAACGACGTCCAGTTCTTCAGCGACATGCAGTTTCAAGACAGGCATGCCCCGCAGCCGGACGATTCACATCCGGTTCCAGAACCGTTCGATCCCTCGACCAGGACCGAATGGTCGCCGGTCTGGTCGTTACGCGACAAGCGTTTCAAATATCTTCCGACGGGCCTTTTGTATTTCTTCTATGGCGGCTTCCACACGGATTCCAACGGATGCGCGGCCGGCAACACCCGCGAGGAGGCCATCGTTCAAGGCTTCCTCGAACTGGTCGAACGCGATGCCTACGCGATCTGGTGGTACAACCGCGTCCGGCGCGCCGAAGTGGACCTTACGCAATTCGAGGATTCCTATGTGCGGGATCTCCAGAGCCAGTTTGCCGACGCGGGGCGACGGCTCTGGGTGCTCGACATCACCAGCGATCTCGGCATTCCCTCCTACGTTGCGATCATGCACTGGATGCAGAACGGACACGAGAATATCGAGTTCGGGTCCGGCTCGCATTTCGACCGCCGCATCGCCTTGCTGCGTTCGCTCACCGAGCTGACCCAGTTCATGTCGATTGGCATGATGAGCGGCGGAAGCGGCGAGAAACCGTCGCTTGACGGTGTCACGCCGCTGCGGCTGGACGATTATCCGTTCCTGATCCCGAGCGACAATCCGATCATCCCGCCGGCACCTGACCTCGAGGTTCACGCCAATACGCGCCACCAGGTCAATGCCTGCGTCGAGATTGCCGCCGGCGCAGGATACGATTTCCTCGTGCTCGACCAGACGCGACCCGACGTCGAGGTCCCCGTCGTCAGGGTGCTCGTTCCGGGCTTGCGGCATTTCTATCGCCGCTTCGGGCCCGGCCGGCTTTACGATGTCCCGGTGAAGCTTGGGCTGCTGGATCGCCCGCGACTGGAAAGCGAACTGACTCCGTTCCTGCCACACACCTGAAGGCTGGCCTCGTTGCACGTTCCCCGGAAAAAGCCGACGAGGAAGATCACACCGATCATCGCCGCCCGACTGAACGGCCGTTTCTCCCTTCAAATGCAGGCCGACGGAAGCATTGCCGCGGTCTCGGGCGATTATTCGGTCGGTCTGGGACAATTCAACGCCGCGGCGATCGCTCGCGCGGGGCATCTCGCCTCCGGCCTGCCGCTCGCCTCCCTTGCCGGCAAGAGTGTCCTCTCGGGACAAGTTCATGTTCTGGTGCGGCGACTGGCGCAGCATGGGCTGCTCGACTATCGCCTGTTCTCTCCCCGTGACGCGCAAGATTTGGTGGTCATCGAGCCACAGGTCGCCGAATACTGGCCGCAACGCGCGAAGCTATCGAGCAGCGATACGATCGTGTTGTCGCGCTTTGCCTATCTGCGCCGGCGCGGCAACGAGATGGTGCTGGAATCGCCGCGCGCCGGCGCGCTGTTCCGGATTTGCGATCCCGTCGTCGCCGCCACGCTGGCTGCCCTGTCGCAGCCGCAGAAGATCAGCAAGCTTCGCAAGCAGGTGCCTTCCCTGAACCTCGATCTGCTCGGACTGCTGCTCGACAGCGAGATGCTGATCAAGCTCGATACGAAGGACAGAGACGGCCTTCGAGCGAACGAAGGCAACCGCAATCTCGTTCTCTGGGACTTCCACGATCTCGTGTTTCACACGCGGAGCACGGAGGGCCGGCATACCGATCCGGTCGGCGGCGCGTACGCCCATGCGGGGATCGTTCCGCCGTTGCCCGCGGTGCGCCCGCCCTGGCCCGGCAAGAAAATCTCCCTCGGCAAATTCGCCACGCCAGACCCGGCGTCTTCCTTTGCTAAGCTGTTGCGCGAGCGCCATTCAACACGGGATTTCGACGACCAGCATCCGATCACACTCACCGAGCTCGCGCAGTTTCTCGACACGACCGCCCGCGTGCTGTCGAAATGGAAGAGCGGCGCAGATGTCAACGGTGGCCTTGAGGTCGCCTACAGCTCAAGGCCGTATCCGGCGGCAGGCAGCGCCTACGAGCTGGAGTTGTACCTGACGGTCTCGAACTGCGAGGGGCTTGCGCGCGGACTTTATCACTACGACGCCGGTGGCCACGCACTGGTCGCGATCGACGCCTCCGCCCAGCAACTCCAGGCGCTTTCAATGGCCGCCGAGTTTGCCATGGGCGCATCCGGTCCGCCGCAAATCCTGATCACGATCGCCGCGCGGTTCGGGCGGATCTCCTGGAAATACAGCGCGATCGCGTATTCGCTGATCCTGAAGGACGTCGGCTGCATGATCCAGACGTTCTACCTGGCAGCAACCGATATGGGCCTCGGCGGCTGCGCCATCGGCACTGGCAATATCGATCTGTTTGCAAAGATGACGGGGCTCGAATTCCACGTCGAGGGCCCTGTCGGTCAGTTCGCGCTCGGACGCGGCAGGAAGCCAGCGAGCCTAGGCTAGAGGACGATATTTTTTGGATGTTGCCGTTTGGACCGTGCGCAAAAATGGTGCGCCATTCAGAACAAAACTACGAACTCATATATAATTGAAATTCAATTCTATTCGAAAGAGGCCGGACTGGAGGCTAGGTCCGCCGCGCATCTGCCAAGGCCTGCGGCTCGACCAGCAAACCTTGTCGTTCGTAACGGCCACGGGTCGTGCTGAAGCGCACGACCACGGCATGTCGAGTGCTGTTCGCTTTCACGCGCCGCGTCAGCAAGGCATCGCCCGCCGGCAGAAACTCGAGATCGCCGAGGCCAACGCAGCGCAGGCACGCCGGGCCAGGATTCTCCATTATCAACAGATCGCCGGTGCCGCCGCACCGATGGCATCGCCACTCCGCGTTCAATGGCTGGACGACCACCAGTTCCGGCGCGCGGCTTGCCTTTTCCGCCAGGCGCTCACGCTTCTTCTCGGAAAGCTCCGGTGACACCCAATGTGTTCGGTATGACGCTTCGATCGCAGGATTTCCGCTTCGGCTGAAACGCAGCCTCTGGCGTCCCACCGTACGGGCAACATACACCATCTCGCTGGCAGATAATCCCTTGGCCACCGCCCACGACCGGAATAGCCGCATAGCTTCCGAGATTCGCGGCGGATTGGTTCGGACAACCTCCTCCAGGCAGCCGATCTGGCCGCGGCGCCAGCGCTCCACCGCTTCTGGATCAAGCCAACCGAGCTCAAGGAGAATGTCGATGCTGCTCACAACGAGCCGGGCGGCAAGCGCCGTTTCAGCCGCTCTGGCGACACGATCAGCAAGTGGAACCCGATTCTTCCGGCTCATTTTTTAAGTCGAACTCGCTATGCCGGGGTGGAAAGCAAACTTTATCCGTCCAGCGCCGACGCATGCGCCAGGTCCTCTCGTCGCTGCTTGGCACGCCGCTCGTAGCTGGCCTGGTTCTTGGTCGCGATCAGCGTGTGGGGGCTGCCGCGCCTTTCCGTCGTGAGGTCAAGGTCACACGCCGTACTCCGAACGCTTTGCTCGACATGGGTCCTTCGATCCTGGATCGCCTTCAGGCGCCATTGCTGTTGATCCGGCGCGGCCAGGAACGCGCCCAGTCGGCGGCACTCGTCACATGTGCATTTGAGCGGGTTGGTCCTGGTCCAATCCCGTGGTGCCTCCAGCGGCAGGGCGATGCGCCTGCGCAAATGGTCGAGAGACGCCTCGCGGAGCCGCCGCACCGCCGGCCAAACCCTGCTCTCCACCAGCTTGGCAAACGCGCGAGCGGCGGGGACCAGCACGTCGTCTGGTTTGTATGTCTTCGGCCAAGCCAGCAGGTGCTCGATCGCTCGCGCCGCGAGCCCCGCGTCGATCCGGCTTGTCGCCGTCACAAGATCGACGACGAAGCCCGGCTTCACCGGCGTTGGCCGGGTCCAGGTGTCTACCCGCTCGCTCTTGGTCGGATCGCCCGGCAAGGCCTCTATCAAGGCTGCGCCGATCTGCTCCAGGTCGCCCGTCGCACCCGTCGGCGCCGCGACGCATCGCTGCAGCAGATCGCCGCAGGCACTGAGATGGGCCGAAGCGCTATGCCTGACGATCCGGACCAGCAGCTCCGTTGCGCGCGGGGCCGGAAGAAGCGCGGCGGCGCGCACGATGGCGGCGTTGTCGGGCGCAGCGTAATGGCCTTCGGCGGATCGCTCGGCGAGAAACGAATCGATGCGCGCCACGTTCCCCAGCCGGACCTGCAAATCGAGCATCCGGCCGGCTTCGGCGTCGTCGTCCGCCCGCCAGGACGAGCGCGACCAGGAGCGCAGCATGTGCCCCGAAAGCTCATCGGCCTCACGCCACAACGGCGACTGGATCGATGCGTTGCTCGTCTCCCAGCGCGCCGTCAGATCTTCGAGATACGGCAGCGTGATGCGGAGGCCGGCCTGATTGAGCACCGCGAGCCTCCGCGCGATCGGCCACAACACGAAGCCGGCACGGCGATAGGTACGCTCGAAGGACGCGCCTTCGTTGCCTGTCGCTTCGTGAAAATGCTGCTCGTCCGGCGTCAGATCCTCAAAGGCATCGGGCGGGCAGAGCTCGTCCTCGGCAAATGGAAAATCGTCGAACCCGGCCTCGCCGCGATCCGGACGCCGCCACTCGGACAGGATCAGCGCCCGGTCAATGACCTCGGCGGCCTCAAATTCTTCTTCGTCATCCTCCTCCTCGTCGCGACTCCAGCGACGACGGCCGTGGTAGCCGGTATGTTCGGCGCTGCCGCTTTCCTCGATCGACACGAGAGCGAGGTGGAGATCGCAATCCGCCTCTGCGGCCGCTTTGGCCAGCACGGACGCAATACCCGCATCGGCACCCTTGAGTGCCCCGAACGACAGTTCCGTCGGCGTATAGGCGTGCTCCAAGGGCAGGATCAGCTTATCGGGCTCGTCCTCCGCGCTCGCCCAACTCCGCAGCAGCTCAACCACGCGCCCGTGCTCCGCGCGATAATCGGGCGCCTTCAGCTGACGCCTCTTGCCGGCGAAATGCAGGTTATAGACGAGCGTCAGGCGACATCCCTTCTTCACGGGACGCACTTCATGCAGGCAGTCGGCATAGAAGGCCGCGAAGCCGATCTCCGACGGCTCCTCCGGACATAGGTCGAGCACCACCTCCCGGCCGAGATGCTTTACGACCAACTCGCCGCCGCTGTGGGCCGAGGGCAGCACCAGCACCATCGTCGCGAACATGCCGGGCACCTTCTCGGTATCGCGGTGATCGACGAAGAAGCCGCCGGGGTCGTAGACAAGAAGCTTATAGAAGTCGGCCGCAACCGGTTCGCTCACGCCAAGCCCAAGGGCTATGTCGGCGACGAGTCCGGCCAGGGTCTTCTCCCAGTGACGCCCTCCAATCCGAACCTTGGCCGGATCGACCTGCCAAGTTCTCCGGACTTTGCGATCGACCACCGTCTCCTCGCCGCGCCCATGGGGAGCTTCCTCGGCGATCGCGACGAGCCGCTCGGCTTGTACGGGCAGAATCGGAAACGCGATCCTTCCCACGCCGTCGACATCGATCGCCGGCATGAAGATCTCCCGAATTCCACCGATACAAAAGTCGCCCGGACGCTCGACGGAACGAAGACTGTTGAGCAACGCGGTACCGATCGGCGACATGGCAACTCCCTGCAAGCTGGACAGCGTTTCGTGAACGATCGACACGTCGACGCGCTGGGCCTTCAGGAAATTATACGCAGCGAACGCACGCGTGTGAAATCACGGTCATGCGTCACCAGGGCGGCCGCGTTGATCGCCAATGCGCTGGCCGCTTGAACAGCGTCTGCCAGCTTGAGGCGGAGCGACGCCCGCAGCCTCGCAGCACTTTCCGCAATGTCGATGTCAAGCGCGATCGGTTGCCACGATTCGAGGATCGCACGGTAACGCTGCGCGAGCGCGTCATCACGTGCCTGCAGGGGCCCGGTCAGCACCTCGGCGACGGTGATGGTCGTTACGGCGAAGCGCAGACGCCCAGCTCCATGGGCTTCGAAGAGCGGCTTGAAGCGCGGTCCGAATTTCGTGTGTCCCTCGAGAAAGTAGATGATGGGCGCCGAATCGACGAGAACGAGCGCATCCTCCGGCAGATTTCCAAAATCTAGCGGTTCCATTCGTCACGCAGCTTTCGAAGCGTACGGGTGCTATTCTTCCCCCATAGCCCATGTCCGGATCCTGCGACGGTCATCAGCGACTGCTGGCGAATGGCAGCGCCATACGCCTCGATCGGCACTAACGCTGCAACCGGACGGCCATGTCTGGTAATGACCGTCGAACGGCCCTTCTCGGCTGCTTCAAGAAGATCCGGGAGCTGATTGCGGGCTTCTTCCGCGCCTTTACGCAAGATGGGGTTCACTGCGCTTCTCTCCTAAAGAACCGTACAGCACCGTACAGATTCAGTCAACATCCGGCCGCCCGAGCCTCTCGGACCTTCGCTGGAATTTTCCATACCGCATTTTTGCGGCCGCGAGGACGACGACGAAGGGCGGCGCCATGACGGCATCGAACCGGAACGAGCTCGATGATTGGACGGGAGAACGATATGCGGGCTTCCCTTTGCTGACAAAAATCGATGGAGGTTCGAAATCGCCAGTCTTCCAGCGGTATCCGCAGAGTTCGCTGTTTTGATCTGAATGCTAGGTTGATGGTGCCCAGGGGCGGAATCGAACCACCGACACTGCGATTTTCAGTCGCATGCTCTACCAACTGAGCTACCTGGGCGTGCTCCAAAGAGGGGCCAAAGCCCATCGAGCGGGCGGTTTATAGTGGGCTGAAGGCTGCCTGTCCACCCACGCTTCGCCTTCGGCCGAGCGGGCGCGCGGCCTGGCTGTGCACAAGCTGGGGCGGCTTTGCCGCGGCTGGCTCGCGGCACATCGGTGAGAGAAGCAGGCGATTGATATTACTTGCTTATTCTTCACCATCCGTCTCATCGTCGCGGCCGGGGATGACGTAGGAGCCCTTCAGCCAGCGATTCAGATCGACGTCGCGGCAGCGCGGGGAGCAGAACGGACGGGTGGCCTCGGACTGCGGCTTGCCGCAGATCGGGCAGGTTTTGAGGGGGCTAGCGGGCTTTTTCACCTGATCGTCCATAAGGTGCGCAGCTTACACGGGGTGAGGGAGTTCAAGAGCGTGTCGGCAAAGGGGTTCCTCCGGCCGAAGCGTAGGCAGGAGCGGCTGTTCGGCTTACACGGCGGTGGTGTTGAGCCAGCCGAAGCGGATCGGGAAACCTTCGCCGCCGAGCAGCGTGGTGGTCTCGTAGAGCGGCAGGCCGACCACGTTGGTGTAGGACCCCACCATTTTGACCACGAACGAGCCGGCGATGCCCTGCACGGCGTAGCCGCCGGCTTTGCCGCGCCATTCGCCGGAGCCGATATAGGCCTGGATGTCGTCCTCCGAGAGGCGCTTGAAGCGGACCCGGGTCTCCACCAGGCGCTGGCGGAAGGCCTCGCGCGGCGTCACCAGGGTGATCGCGGTGTAGACGCGGTGGTTGCGGCCCGACAGCAGCCGCAGGCACTGCGCGGCCTCGTCGACCAGATTGGCCTTGGGCAGGATGCGACGGCCGACCGCCACCACGGTGTCGGCGGAAAGGATGAAGGCGCCGCGCAGCTCGTCGTCGAGCTGCACCGATTTGAGCGCCGCATCGGCCTTGGCCCGCGCGAGCCGGTTGGCACAGGCGCGCGGCAGCTCGCCCCGCTTCGGCGTCTCGTCGACGTCGGCGGGCCGGAGTGCGTCCGGGTCGATGCCGGCCTGGTTGAGCAGCGACAGGCGCCGCGGCGAACCGGAGGCAAGAACGAATTTGGGGCGGCCAAGCATCAGGTGATTTGGGGATGAAGCAGGGGGTGAATTGCGCGCGGAACCTATCGGAAGGGGGCTGATTTCACAACCCGGGAACCCGGACTTTACTGATTCGACGGGCACAGGATGCGTGTGCCTGCGCTCTGTGACGCGGGTGTTACGGACGCGGAATGCTACCCGTTCGCCGCGCCCACCTTCGAAAACCGCCGGCGGATGCGCAGCATGAGCTGGTCGCAGACCTCACGGTAGGCAGCCAACTTCTGGTCGCGGCTGCCTTCGATGGTGGTGGGATCCTGCGTCGGCCAATACTCGACGTCGGCGGCGAGCGTGCGGGTCAGCTCCAGCGCCTTGTGGTGCGCCTCCGGCGACAGCGTGATGATGAGGTCGAAATTCAGCCCCTCCCAGTCCTCCAGCTCCTCGAAGGTCTGCGGCTTGTGGGTGGAGATGTCCTGGCCGAGCTCAGCCATCACCGACACCGCGAACGGATCGAGTTCGCCGCGCCTGGCGCCGGCCGACTTCACGTAGAGCCCTTGCGGAAACATGTGCCGCAGCAGGCTCTCGGCCATCGGCGAGCGCACGCTGTTCATCGCACAGGCGAACAGCACCGATTGCGGATCGCGTGCGCGTGGCGGACCCGCCATCGCGCCTAGCCCTTCCAGTGCAGAACAGTAATGAGCGTGAACAGCCGGCGCGAGGTTTCGAAATCGATCCGCACCTTGCCCTTCAAGCGCTCCTGCAGCGTACGCGATCCCTCGTCATGGATGCCGCGGCGGCCCATGTCGATGGCCTCGATCTTGTCCGGGGTCGCGGTGCGGATCGCCTGGTAGTAGCTGTCGCAAATCATGAAATAGTCCTTCACGATCCGGCGGAACGGCGTCAGCGACAACAGATGGGCGACCACGGGCGTGCCGTCCTCGCGGCGGATGTCGAACATCAACCGGCTGCCGGTGATGCCGATATGCAGCGTGAACGGCCCCTTCCCGTCGGCGCCCTCGGGGGCGAACAGGTTCTGCTCGATCAGATCGTAGATCGCGATCGCGCGCTCATGCTCGATGTCGGGCCCGGAACGGCCGATCGAGTCCTCGTCGAGCGTGACGCCGACGATGCGATTTTGCGAGTCGTCCTGTTCGGGCGGCTGGGTCATGACAAATTGAGGCGCAATCCGATCGAGCGCGAATGGGCATCTAGCCCTTCCGCCTTACCGAGAATCATCGCAGCCGGACCCAGCGCACGCAGCTGATCCGGGCCGCATTTCAGGATCGAAGTGCGCTTGAGGAAATCGTGCACCGAGAGGCCCGAAGAAAATCGCGCCGAGCGCGCCGTTGGCAGCACATGGTTGGAGCCGCCGACATAGTCGCCGATCGCCTCCGGCGTATGCGCGCCGAGGAACACTGCGCCGGCATTGCGGATCTTTGCAGCGAGCGCGTCGGGATCTTGCGTCATGATCTCGAGATGCTCGGCGGCAATGGCGTCGGCAAGCGGAATGGCGGCGTTGAGATTCTTCACCATGATGATGGCACCGAAATCGGCCCACGAGGCGCTGGCGATCGCGGCACGCGGCAGCGTCTTCAACTGCGCCTCGACCGCCTTCTCGACATCGGCGGCAAGACGCGCGGAATCGGTGATCAGGATCGACTGGGCGCTGGCATCGTGCTCGGCCTGTGCCAGCAGATCGGCAGCGATCCAGTCGGCATTGCCGGTGTCGTCTGCGATGACAAGCACCTCGGAGGGACCGGCGATCATATCGATGCCGACCTTGCCGAACACCAGCCGTTTTGCCGCGGCGACATAGGCGTTGCCGGGACCGACGATTTTTGCGACCGGCGCGATCGTCGCGGTGCCATGCGCGAGCGCGGCCACGGCCTGCGCGCCGCCGACGCGGTAGATCTCGCTGACGCCGCCGAGCTTTGCTGCCGCCAGCACCAGCGGATTGAGCTTGCCGTCGGGCGAGGGCACCACCATGACGAGACGCGCCACGCCGGCGACCTTTGCCGGCACCGCATTCATCAGCACTGAGGAGGGATAGGCCGCGGTGCCGCCGGGCACGTAGAGGCCGGCGGATTCGATCGCGGTGTAGCGCCAGCCGAGCTCGACGCCGAGCGGATCGGTGAAACGCTCGTCCTTCGGAAGCTGGCGACTGTGATAGGTCTCGATGCGGTCGCGCGCGAGCTTGAGCGCGTCCAGCGTCGCGGCATCGCAGGCTCTCACCGCGGCCTCGATCTCGGCGGCGGTGACGCGCAGGCCGGATGCATCCAGCGTCAGCCGGTCGAACTTCGTCGTCGCCTCGAGCAGGGCCGCGTCGCCACGCTTGGCCACGTCGTCGACGATGGCACGCGCGGCAGCCTCGACGTCGGCCGAGGCCTCGCGCTTTGCGGCGAGGAAGGCCACGAATCGCTGGTCAAAATCGGCGCTGCTGCGGTCGAGACGAACGGGGCATCTTGGCTTCTAACTGGTTCTTGGGGGCGCGGTTTGGCTCACCGGGCCCCTGCTCAATGGCGCGGCGGGAAAGCTGCGTCAACCCTTGGCTCAACCCTTGGAAGGCGGCGTTCCGGCGCGGGCCTCAGCGGATTTGGCTGGTATACCGACCACCTCACCCCTCGCCGTCAACCTCCAGCCCTGTCCCTAGCTCATCCGCCCCCAGATCGGTCAGCTCGCATTCCAGGCATTCGACGTCGAGGCGGATGGCGCCGCCTTGGGCAAACAGGAGCAACGCGCTGCCGCCGGGGGCGTCCTGGCCGTGAAATTCGATGCCAATGAGGTCCAGAATCATGTCCGCCGCGGCGAGGTCGATGTTGCGCGACTTGCAGGCGAGCACGCGGTCGAAACGCAGGGCGGCGATCAGCCTGCGCGGCTCGGCCTCGCCGTCCAGCATCTGCTCCCAGTCCAACCGGCTCATGCCGACCACCAGCCGCTTTTCGCTTTGCCGCCAGATGATGTCCGAAGGCTGCACGCGGGCATCCTGGACGTGGGCCGAGATCACGGCGAGGTCGTCGGCGTCGAGCGCGATCAATTTGAGCTGGGGAGACATCGCCGGCGCTTTCTCCTTCGGGCGGACAGGGCTCAACGCGCGCGGGCGCCAAAATTTCCCTGGAACTAACGCTCCACCGGACTAGAGACTATTGATATCCTCCATCTCCAGCACCTTGCGCGGATACCCCTCCCGGGCAACCCGGATCATGGCGCGGCCCATCTGCTCGGTCGAGGTGACGAGCCGCGGCGAGAGCCGGCGCAGCACCGACCAGAGTGGCCAGGTTACGGTATACACCGCCTGCACCCACGCGGTCTTGGAGCGGGCACCGTGCAGGGGCTGGATCGCGCCGGGCCGGAACATGTAGGCCGCCTTGAACGGCAGCTTGAGCAGATCGTTCTCGGTCTTGCCCTTGATACGCGCCCACATTCGCGAACCCTGCTCGGTGGAATCGGTGCCGGCGCCTGTGACGTAAGTGAAAATCATCTGCGGATTGAGCCGCGCCAGCGTCGTCGCCGCCGCGAGCGTGAGGTCGTAGGTGAGATGACGATAGCGCTCCTCGCTCATGCCGATCGAAGAGACTCCGAGGCAGAAGAAGCAGGCGTCGAAGTCGGTCAGTTGCGTTTCGATCGCCGAATAATCCGTGAAATCGCCGCGTGTGATCTCGGTGAGCTTGGCATTGCGCACGCCGGTCGGGCTACGGCCGATCGCAACCACGCGGTCAATGCCGGCATCGACCAGGCATTCGCGCAAAACGCCCTGCCCGACCATGCCGGTCGCGCCGAAGATGACGATCTGCATCGGGACGTTTCCTACAGCGTCGCGGCTCATGCGGCGGCTACGATCTCGTCGAAGGATATATTGGTCAACGTCGCCGAGACATCCCACAGCATGGCTGCCGAGGCAAAATCCTTTGCCTGCGGCATGATCTTCGCCGGCCTGGGTGGTCCCTTCAATTCGTAGAACCAGTTCGGACCGTAATAGCCGCCCGGCTCAGCTGCCGGCGAGGTCGCGGCCAACAAGGTCGGCAGCGCGCCTTCCGCGGCAGACTGGCTGATGAAGGGCTGCAGCCACCGGCTCACACGCGACTGGAACGTGTTCGCACCCGGCCCGTTCGGAATGAGATCGGTCCGCGCGTAGCCGGGATGTGCGGCAAGGCTCGTCAGACCCCAGCCGGCGGCGAGGCTGCGGCGCTGCAACTCCAGCGAAAACATCAGCATCGCCAGCTTGGACTGGCAATAGGCCCGCCACGGACGATAGGAGTGCCTGCTTTGCAGATCGTCAAAATTGATCGCGCCGGAGCGGTGCGCAAGGCTCGAGAGATTGACGACGCGCGCCGCCTTCGCCCGGCGAAGCTGCGGCAACAGCCGCGCCGTCAGCGCGTAATGGCCGAGATAGTTGGTGCCGAGCTGCATCTCGAAACCATCCGCCGTCTGCTGCCGCTTCGGCAGCGCCATCACACCGGCATTGTTGACGAGGAGGTCGAGCTGCTCGTTGCTGGCGGCGAAGCGCCTGGTAAAATCGGCCACGGACGCGAGGCTGGCGAGGTCGAGATGCTCGTAGGCGATCAGCGCATTGGGAAAGCGCCCGCAAATGCCCTCGATCGCGCGCAGGCCCTTTGCGTCGTTGCGCCCGGTGAGTATGACAATGGCACCGGCGCCCGCCAACGCCAGCGCCGTCTCGTAGCCGAGGCCGCCCGTCGCCCCGGTCACGACGGCGGTCTTGCCGCTGAGAGAGGGGATGTCTGCCGTGGTCCAGTCGGTCATGCCATAGCTCCGTCGGGGCTGGGAAAAGGCCCGCGACGGGTCTAAATGTGCACTGGGTGCAAGTTTGCAAGAGGTGAAATGATTTGAAGATTTCGAAGGTCGCCAGGAAATCAGCCGACAAGCGCGCCAAGCCGTTGCCGGCAGGGGTAAAATCCCCCGATGGCCCCGGCCTGCGCGAGCGCAAGCTGCAGGCGACTCGCGAGCGACTGGCCCGCGCGGCCATGGCGCTGTTCCTGGAGCGCGGCTTCGAGGCCACGACCATCGACGACATCGCGGCCGCGGCGGACGTGTCGCGACGCAGCTTCTTCCATTATTTCGCCTCGAAGGAGGACGTGGTGACCGCCTGGCAGGAGGGCGCAGCCGCCGCGCTGGTCGCGGAGGTCGTCGCGCGGCCTGCGGGCGAATCCATGCTGACCGCGGCGGAGAACGCGATCGCGGCGGCGCTCAAGCGGATCGACCCGGCCGAAGCGGCGGCAATGTCGCGGCTCAAGCGCGACAACCCCGCGCTTCGGGCACGCGACCAGCTCAAATACGAGAAGCTCGAGCACGCCCTGGCCGAGGGGCTTTCACAGCGCGCCAGAACCAAATCGGATAAGCTGAACGCGCGGCTCGTCGCCATGATCGCCACCGGCGCGATGCGCGTCGGCGGCGAGAGCTGGATCGGCGAAGGTGCGCGGGAGAAGCCGGAAGCTTTCGTCAAGCGCACGTTCGACGCGATCAGGGCGATATTGGAGTGAGGCCGCTCACCCCTTGAAGAACGCCAGCAGGTCCGCGTTGATGGTCTCGGCGTGCGTGGTCGGCATGCCGTGCGGAAAACCCTTGTAGGTCTTCAGCGTGCCGTTCTTCAAAAGCTTGGCCGACAGCGGCGCGGAATCGGCGTAAGGCACGATCTGGTCGTCGTCGCCGTGCATCACCAGCACCGGCACGTTGATCTTCTTCAGATCCTCGGTGAAGTCGGTCTGCGAGAACGCGACGATGCCGTCGTAATGCGCCTTCGCGCCGCCCATCATGCCCTGGCGCCACCAGTTATGGATCACCGCGTCCGACGGTTTTGCGCCGGGACGATTGTAGCCGTAGAATGGGCCGGCGGGGAGATCGCGATAGAATTGCGTGCGGCTGGCGGCGAGTTGCGCCTGGAGACCGTCGAACACGCTCTTCGGCAGGCCGCCGGGATTGGCCACGGTCTGCACCATCAACGGCGGCACGGCCGAGAGGATCGCGGCCTTCGCCACCCGGCTCTCGCCGTGGCGCGCGATGTAGTGCACGACTTCGCCGCCGCCGGTGGAGTGGCCGACGTGGATCGCATTCTTCAGGTCGAGATGCGCCGTCACCGCCGCGAGATCGTCGGCATAATGATCCATGTCGTGGCCGTCGGAGACCTGCGATGAACGGCCGTGGCCGCGGCGGTCATGGGCGATGACGCGGTAGCCGCGCGCGACGAAGAACAACATCTGCGTGTCCCAATCGTCGGCCGATAGCGGCCAGCCATGGCTGAACACGATCGGCTGGCCACTTCCCCAATCCTTGTAGAAGATATCGACGCCGTCCTTGGTGGTGATAGTAGGCATTGCTAGGCTCCTTGAATGATCAGACGAACGCCATCGGCTTGTAGCGGCGCCAGGCGCCGACGGTGAGCACCACGAAGAACACCAGCACGATGCCCTGCACCACGGCGAACACGGGGCCTCCCGGCGGCGCCGGCGGCACTGCGGGCGCGAGCGCGGCGAGCGCCGGCACCTTGAGGAACGACTGGATCACCAGCACGAAGACGTTGAAATACAGCGAGATCATCGCGGTCACGATGTAGACCGGACGCCAGACGCCCGCGAGCTTCATGCCGTACAGCGCGATGCAGGCGATCGCGAGCAGCACCAGCGAAATGATGCCGATGATGTGCGACGGCAGCAGCTCCTTGAACGGAAACAGGAAACCGGTGGCGCTGGTGAGGATCGTGAACAGCAGGAAGATCGCGGTGAGGCCCGGCATCGGCTTCGAGCCGAGCAGGCCGAACATCACGACGAGGCCGGCTGCGATGCCGATCAGGCTGATGATGACATGCACCATCGTGAAGGCGGGCAAGCTCAACCCAAGAATCATGACATCTCTCCTACTCGTCTCGCATTGAGATCGGAAAGATAGTATTACGGTCCTCATCGAATTGCCACCTGCGCCGGTGTCACATATGCGCGTGCGGCCATGCACCGTCGTGCGAATCGACAAACGCATGCTTTATTTTTTTGCACCGCTGTCACAAACGACGGCAGGTTTTCGAGGAAAGTTGAATCGAACGTCGCAACATCGGCCCGCCATCGGCGGGCCGATGCAAGACGAACTCACACTTCCTTGGTGTCGAAGATCAGCAGGTCGGCGCCGCCGCTGGCGAATTTCGGCACGTCAGCGCCGGTCGCCTTGCCTTCCGGGCTGCCGAATGCCGCCTGGATGTCGGCCGCGCTGTCGAAGGTGAGAATGGCGACCAGATGGATTCCGGACGGTCCGGCGGGGGAGCCGACCGGCCCCTTGCTGATGGCGTACTTCTTCAGGCCTGGAAGTTTCTTGGCCAGCGGAATGTGGGTCTCGGCATAATACTTGTCGAAGGCCGCAGGATCCGTGGGCGTTTTGTACAGCACGACGATTTCAGCCATTTAGTTCCTCCCGTTAAGCGTTTTGTTTGTAGATCCTCTCCATGGTGAGGAGCGTGCGAAGCACACGTCTCGAACCATGCAGGCCCGGCTTTGGCAGCCGGGCCTCGATCCTTCGAGACGCCGCTGTCGCGGCTCCTCAGGATGAGGGGATAGTCACGTATGACACGGCACAATGGCAAGTCACATTCGCCTTGCCATCTGCTTGTCTTCTACTTGGCTCATTGTTTGAGCACGATCTTTTCGGAAAACCGCTGCACACTTTTCCGGTTCGTGCTCTAAAGCGCCGGCTTTGCGGCGTCACCGAGGAAGCCGTGCAGGGAGGCCACGACTTGCGCGCCCTCGCCGATGGCGCCGCCGACGCGCTTGACAGAGCCGGAGCGAACGTCGCCGACGGCATAGACGCCGGGCACGGAGGTTTCCAGCGGCGCCACCAGCCGGCCCTGATTCTGCTCGGACTGCGCGCCTGTCACGACGAAGCCGCCGCGATCGAGCGTCACGCCGCAGCCGTCGAGCCAGTTGGTGGCGGGATCGGCGCCGACGAACAAAAACAGATTGCGGACGTCCGCAAAATCCTCGTCGGTCGAGAGCCGGCTCTTCCAGCGGATGCGCCGCAGCAGCGAGGCCTCGTCGCCTTCAAGCGCCGTGATCTCGGTGTTGAACATTAATTCAATGTTCGGCGTCGCTTCGATGCGCTCGATGAGATAGCGCGACATGCTGGCGCCCAGGCCGCCGCCGCGGATGATCATCAGCACGCGCTTCGCGTGCCCCGACAGGAACACGGCCGCCTGCCCCGCCGAGTTGCCGGCGCCGACCAGCGCCACTTCCTCGCCGGCGCACAGCTTCGCCTCGACCGGCGACGCCCAATACCAGACGCCGCGGCCTTCGAACTTGTCGAGGTTCTCGATCTCGGGCCGGCGATAGCGCGCGCCGCTTGCGACAACGACCGCGCGCGAATGCAGCGGGTCGCAGCCGTCAAGCGCCACCGAAAACGCGCCATCCTTGCGCGTGCAGTCGAGCGACTTCACCGTCACCGGGATCATGATCTCCGCGCCAAAATTTTTGCGCCTGGTTGAAGGCGCGCGCGGTCAGGGCCATGCCGGAAATTCCGGTCGGAAAGCCGAGATAGTTTTCAATGCGCGCGCTGGCGCCGGCCTGGCCGCCAAAGGCACGGGTGTCGAGCACGGCGACCGAGAGGCCTTCGGACGCGGCATACACGGCGGTAGCGAGCCCGGCCGGCCCGGAGCCGACGATCGCGACGTCGTAGATGCGGTCGTTGCGCGGGCCGCCGATCATGCCGATCGCGCGCGCAAGCTCGGTTTCGCCGGGGTTGCGCAGCACCGCACCATCGGGGGTGACGACCAGCGGCCAGTCTTCCGGCTTGGGCGAATAACGCGCGATGACGTCGGCGGCGTCGCGATCGCGCTCGGGATCGAGCAGATGATGCGGCTGGCCGTTGCGGGTGAGGAAACCCTGCAATCGCACCACGCCTGACGAATGCGAGGGACCGATCAGCACGACACCGCCGACACCGCCCTGAAGCAGATTGACCCGGCGCAGGATCAGGGCGCGCATGATGCGCTCGCCGAGCTCGGCCTCTGCGACCAGCAGCGCGCGCAGCCGCTCCGGCGGCAACAGCAGCGTCTCGACATCGCCTTCGGCGCGGCCGTCGACCAGCGCCGGCCGCCCCGAGAGCTGGCTGAGCTCGGCCAAAAATTGCCCCGGCCCCTGGTCGATCAACGGGGTGACGTGACCAAGGCCGTCGCGCTGGGTGATGGCGACGTGGCCCTTCAGCACGACGAACATGCCCGGCCCGGGCTTGCCGGTCTCGAACAGGAATTCCCCATCGGCATAGAGGCGGACCTCGCCGAAATGCCTGACACGCTCGATTTCGGCTGATGTCAGCGCCGGAAAGGTCTGTTCAGGGCGGGTGAACCGCGACATCTGCGCGTCACCGTCGGGTCGTTGCGATTCGTCCTGCCCCATTGCCACGTCCATGCACTCCAAAAAATTCCAGCCGCCGGATTCTAGCCGCCGGTCTTGCCAGCGGTCTTGCCGGCGGCCCCCTCATCTAGGGAACCATCCTCGTTCTGCGAGGGGTCGGCACTTGCGGCGCGTTCCCGCGCCTGCACCTTCCGCCGCTTCAAATTTTCGCGCAGCGCCGATTTCAGCCGGTCGTCGCGGGACGCCCTCGCCTGTCTCGGGTCCTGTCTCGAATCCTGCCGCTCGCTCTTGTCGTTCTCGTCAGCCATCGGGGTCCATTACAGCGATCGGCGATAACATGCCCGAGGAATAAGGCAGCTCAAGAGGCCCGCGCGATCCGATCGTGCGAAAATCGAAATGGATCGAATCCGGCGCATCGGGCAACTGGCCAGTTGGGTGGGATATCGGAACCGAATCCGCGGAAAGGCGGCCGTTTCGAGCCAAAACAAGCATTTTGGGCCCGATATCGACCTGATTTTATCGCTTTGGCGGGGCCTGCAAGCTTGCACAGGCGGGGGGCTTGTGGCAGATATCGGCCCGCTTGGTAGGCCCCTCGTGGCGGCCGATTCTCGATCCCAGCACATGCTGCCGTAGCTCAGTGGTAGAGCACTCCATTGGTAATGGAGAGGTCGACAGTTCAATCCTGTCTGGCAGCACCATTCCCTGGGTCAAATCACGCACAGATCAGCATTCTCGCGGCATCAAGCGCCCGAGTTTTGCTTTTTTCCGTAGCCCTCCTCTGTGAAGAGAGCGCAGGGAAGACCGGGTGCCGGCTGGCACCCGCGGTCCGCTGCGCGAAAGCACACGCAGAAAAACCGCACAGCAGCATACAGGTGTAGCCAATCACTCGGCCTTCCCTGCGCGATGGGTTGACGGCTTATGCCGCGCTCTCCCCGGCGACGAGTTCCTTTTTGTCACCGTCGCCTTGCGAATTGGCGATGCCTCAAGACCCGGTAGAGCCCCGATCCATCTCCGCAAGGCTTGACCGTAGCAACGACGGCCAGGACCACACGATTTTGCCGTACGCAGCATCACCCCGCTTCGCCCTGAAGGGCTTCGCAGGACGTTGGCGCCGTTCGTCCGCACGCAGAAGGACCTCACGAGGTTCATCTCGCCCTGATCCCGCCTCCCCGTGCCCGACGCTGCCGCGTCCACCGCCCCCCGATCCACGTTTCGTTACGACGGACGACCGCCCCTCTCCCTGGACCGGGATGGCGGGATTGATACCGCAATTCCGAATTTCGGTAAAGTGGAATCTTTTTATGATGGGGGATTGACGGGATTTTGGGGGAGGCGGGTGTGTTGCCCGATGGGTCGAATTTGCCCGGCAACTTGCGGGAGCGAAAAGAGCGCAACAACATGGTTCAAGTCTGTGATGGGTTTTTCTGCGCTCTCACGTCATTGGCGTGGGCAGGGTCCATGGCATTCGCCAGAAGTGCAGCATACAGCTCCTGCATTGCATCTCGGCTCTCGCGTTGCGCTTGTTCAAGCAATGGCGTCGCCAAATCTTCGGGGACAGGTTGCGGCTCCTCTAAGGAGCGTTCTTGGATGATCCGTTTTGTTTTGCGGGCGAACGCGTCGGCGTTCCGTTTACGGGCCTCACTCACGCGATCTCCGACCATCCAGCCGTAGATGTCTGCGATGGCTGGCGAGGCGGATTTGACGACCTCGACGGCCTTGCTAAGCGTCTTGGCGGCTTCCTCAACCGCTTTCTCGTATGGGAGATCAGGGCGTTCTTCGGCCATGCTGTTCCTCGCCTGATGGTCTAACGAATGAGACTATAACGCTCTACGGCCTTGCCGAACCTGCCGAAGGGTAAGGCGAAAAAAGCTCATCTGCAAAGGGGTGGTGTTAGGCGGGTAAGGGATCGAGCCTTGGACTCTCCTAAGCGATGGCAGCGCTATGATAATGCTTGTGCTCTATAGGATTTAACGAAGATCCCCGTCTTTTCTCCGTTTGCGTGGGGTTTCAAAGTACGGCCCATTTATTCGGGTGGCGGGCGTTGTTGGTAAGATAGGCCACGCGATGCTCACGTTGTTGGGAATTTGGGGTGTAGTCGTTTGGCAGCTTTCTGACAGCTCGTAGGATGAGTAGAGCGACTTGTCCGCCGTAGCTCGAAGAGGGTAAGCGGAAGCGAAACCCGTCGAGGGCAGTCGATGACGAAACATGATGGGTTTCGCAAATGCTCTACCCATCTTACGCTTGCTTGTTGGTAAGCTCAAACAACAGCTAACATACGCTCGACTGTATTGATTGAAAGGGATTTCAGATGCCGGACCACGCAAAGATACTCGCCCTAATCGCCGCTAGCGAAGACGTCGATAAGCTGCGTACCTGGATCGTGAATGCTCGAAAAGAAAAGCAAGCCGATATTGAGGAAGCCGCATTTCGACGTTTGATCGAAATTCTACCGAAAGAGGCGCCAGGTACGGTAGAGCATGATTTTTGGCGGACGGTCCATGCCTTCGAACACATCCTGAGCGAGGAGAGAGGAAAGACGACGCGGCTTGCGCGCACGCGGCAGAAGGTGGCGCGGGTCGGGGAGATCGAGACGCTTCGGGATTGGGCCGTGGGTAGCAAAAGCACGGATGGTTTTGCCATGCTAATCGAGCGAAACATGCCGGAGCTCACCGGAGAAGCCATTGTGTTGCGGCACACCGATCGGTTTGATGCCGAGGTCGTGTCGGCAGCAACCATGCGCCTCAAAGAAGCGGGGGTAGACGTTTCTCGTTTGCCCAAAAAAGCCGATTAGCTCGTAGGATGGGTAGAGCGGAAGCGAAACCCATCGAGGCCTTGGACTTTCCGCGGCGACCGTGGCGGAGCGATTTTGCATTTCAATCAGCGTCATTTCACCGAAGAAATCGCCGGGCTCCAGAACCGAAATCGGGATGACGCTCCCCGAACTCGCCCGTTTGCTCACCGCCAGCCGACCGGCCTTGACGATGAACATCGAGCGTCCCGGCTCGCCTTCCACCACGACGGTCGCGCCGGCATCGAAGCGGCACTCGACCAACATCGAATCAGGAGATCGAGACTTGGGTCCGGGAGACCACCGAAGAACGGCGTCGCGAGCAGGAACGCTTTCAGATCGGGGGCACTGACAACCATCGCGCGAACATACGCCCCCTCGCCGTCAGCGGCAATCAGCCGGTAGGATGGGTAGAGCGGAAGCGAAATCCATCCTACGCGCTACTGCCGCGCAACGCCCGCTTTCTCCAGAGGTCAGCGATGACCTTGATGGTCGCTGCGAGGACGAGCGCGCAAAGCGCCGCCTTCGAGATCGTCTCCATCGTCCCCTCGATCAGCAGGCAATGGGCCACGCTGGCTGCGACGATGACGATCGCGAGGGGAATATGGACGATGCGCCAGGTTCGCAGCCGCAGGCCCAATCGCCGGCGTAGTAGCGCCAGAAGCGCGACGGTGAAGATGGCCCACATCGCGGTCACGCCGAAGGGGGAGAACGGCGTCGGTGATGTATAGGTCAGGGCGTCGATCATGTCGGGCGGGCTGGTGATCCAGAGGCCAGCGACGTGGATCACCACCGCCAGGGCAAGCGCGCCGCCGATCCAGCGATGGGCGCGCCGGCCACGATAGGCCGACAGTCCCGGCAAATATCCGCCGATCAGCAGAGGCTGAACGAGTACGAGAGCAAGCGCGATCATCCCCGCGAAGCCGGCGAGGATGTAGACCGGGCCGCGCCATGCGAGCTGCTCGCTCCCCGCAGCGAGCGCGATCGGCACGCCAATGGCCAAAGCAAGGGCGACCCAGATCAGGGGCGGCCGCGCCAATCTCCACGGCGTCGTTTGCAATTCGATCAGGCCGGCTGAAGGACGAAATGCGCTTCGAGGCTGGTTTCCTTCGCGCTCCGCATCACCGGACGCAGGAAGACTGTCTTGAATTCACCGCTGTCATAGGCGAGGTGGCCATGCGGCTGGCCGAAGATGGGAATGATCTGCGGCATCTCGAGCCGGAACTTGCCGTCCTTGTCGGTGAGCGTTGCGCCATGGCTCTGCGGCTCGTGCTCCTGCCCTTCGGTCGTATGCGCCCAGATCTGGATGCGCTGCCCGGCAAGCGGAGCCCCGTCACCGGCGCGGCGCACCGTGCCGCTCATCCAGAAGCCGCCCTTGCCGATCCGATCCACGATCGCCGCGCCCTTGCGGTAGTTGTTCGCCCCGCCCGACATCGAATCGGTCGGTGCGAGGCCTTCGGCGCGGGCCGGTAGCAGGAGGCCGGAAACGCCGGTTGCCAAAACTCCGGTTGCAAGGACGGTGCCGCCGGCGACGAGGAGGTTGCGGCGATTGAGTACGACGATGGTCATGTCGGTTCCTCCTGGCGAGTGCAGTGGCTCCACCGAGAGTACAACAACAGGAGAGAGCCGCCCAGTTACCGCGAACGGCGCACCAGACCGCAATAACGGTGTTGTGAACGGGAGTGCAGGCCACTCGAACAGCTTCGTAGGACGGGGGGAGCGGCAGCGAAACCCATCGCCCTTACGCCCATGACAAAACATGATGAGTTTCGCAAGTGCTCTACCCATCATACACGCTGACACTACATGTGACGTGCCAGATGCGCAGATCCTTCACTCCGGACCCCACTCATGATCCCCTTCTCCGTGCTCGACCTCGCGCCCATCCGTCAGGGCGGCGATGCGTCGCAGGCTTTTCGCAATTCGCTTGATCTCGCCCAGCATGCCGAAGCCTGGGGCTACAAGCGGTTCTGGCTGGCCGAGCATCACAACATGACGGGGATCGCGAGTGCGGCGACGTCGGTGGTGATCGGGCATGTCGCGGGCGGGACCAGGACGATCCGGGTCGGCTCCGGCGGCATCATGCTGCCGAACCATTCGCCGCTGATCATTGCCGAGCAGTTCGGCACGCTGGCCTCGCTCTATCCGGGGCGGATCGATCTCGGGCTCGGGCGCGCGCCGGGCACCGACCAGCTCACGGCACAGGCGCTGCGGCGCGACCTCGCGACGAGCTCCGAGAATTTTCCGCATGACGTGCTGGAATTGCAGGCGCTGCTCGGCGACATCAAGCCGAACCAGACCATCCGGGCCGTGCCCGGCATGGGAACTAACGTGCCGCTCTGGATCCTGGGATCGAGCACCTTTGGCGCGCAGCTCGCAGGCATGCTCGGCCTGCCGTTCGCGTTCGCCTCGCACTTTGCGCCGCAAATGATGATGCCGGCGCTGCGGGAGTATCGCGCGCGCTTCGAACCCTCGGCGCAGCTCGACAAGCCCCATGCGATGGTCGGCGTCAATGTGTTCGCCGCCGACAGCGACGTTGAGGCGCAGCGCATGTTCACCTCGCTGCAGCAGCAGTTCATCAATCTTAGGCGCGGCACGCCCGGCCCGCTGCCGCCGCCGGTCGAAGACATGGACGCGCTGTGGTCGCCGGCCGAGAAGGCCATGGTCGCTCAGTCGCTATCGTGCTCGGCGGTCGGCTCGCCTGACGTGGTCGAAGAGAAGCTGAAGGCGCTGATCGCGGAGACCGGCGCGGACGAGCTGATGACGACGGGACAGATCTACGATCACGCCGCCCGGCTGCGCTCGTTCGAGATCGCGGCCGAGGTGCGGGACCGGCTGGCGGGGCAGCCAGCGGCGTGATCACCAGGATTGAGTGCGTGGCCTCCATGGTTCGAGACGCCCGCCTTTGGCGGGCTCCTCACCATGAGGGTCTAACATTCTCGCCGCGAAACCAGACCTCATCCTGAGGAGCCCGCATAGCGGGCGTCTCGAAGGATGGCCGCCGGCAACAGTCAGGCCTGCATCGTTCGAGACGCGCTTCGCGCTCATCACCATGAGGGTTGCGGACTAATCCGCAAATCCGAACAGCTTCGCCGGATTGTGCACCAAAATCTTCTCCAGCTCCGCCTGGTCGGGCGCGTAGCGGTACATCAGCTCCAGCAGATCGGCGTCGTTGGGCGGCTGCTTCACCGACACCGGATGCGGCCAGTCGCTGGCCCAGACGCAGCGGTCGACTGCAGCCTCGATGTAGGCGCGCGCGATCGGGATCACGTCGCCGTAGGGCGGGCCGGCCTTCGAGGTCTTCTCGCCGAGCGACAGCATCACCCAGAAATTTCCCTTGGCGAGCAGCTCGAGCATCTTGCGCAGGTTAGGATCGTCCTTGCCGGCCTCGGGATCGGGCCGCGCCATATGGTCGATCAGCACGGGCACGTCGAGATTTTCGTACTTGGCGACGCTGGAGACGATGCCGTCTTTCTCGGGCTGGATCTTGACGTACCAGCCGAGCTCGCGGATACGCGCGATGGCGCGAGCGAAGTCGGCGTCCGACAGCACCGCGCCAAGCTCCTGGCGGAAGCTGAAGCGCGCGCCGCGGACGCCTGCATCATGCAGCTTGGCGAGATAGGAATCGTTGGCCTCGGCGAACACCAGCGCGTTGGCGCAGCCGCGATAGTTCGGACCCATCGCGGCGAGGCCGTCGAGCACCACGGCATGATCGGCGCCGTACGTCGTAGTCTGCACGATGATGCCGCGCTCGATGCCGAGCGTCTTGTGGACGCGCAGCGCCGCTTCCCAGGTCGCGGTCGGCATCCGATAGGCCGCGCCTGGGACGCTCCGGATATTTATCCACGGGACCGAGCACGTGAAACTGGCTGTCGACGGTCTTGGGCGGCGGCGCCTTAACCGGGCGGCGCGGGTTCGGGTCGAACGGCAGATAGGTCGGCATGCGCGAAACTCCCTCAGTCGATCATTGCGGTGAAGTCGCACTGCACCAGCGCGCCGCCATCCATGTTGTCCATCGGCAGCGCGTGGCGCGCCGGACGCGAATGCTCGTCCGGAAACATTTTGAGCCACTCGACATTGACCGGGCCGCGGTCGTTGCGGTCCTTCAGCCACACCGTCATCTTGATGATGTCGTCGGTGGTGCCGCCGGCGGCCTCCACCGTCGCCTTCATGTGCGCGAACATATTGGCGCACTGCGCGTCCAGGCTCTCGGGCATCGCGCCTGCCGCATCGCGGCCGAGGATGACGCCCGACATCACGAGATTGCCGATGCGGCAGGCGTTCGGGATCGGATTGGCATGTTTGAAGCCGCCGATATGGATGCTCTTGCGACGCGTGTGACCGGTCATGATGCGCTTCCTCTTTATTGCTTGTTCAGACGAACTGGCACGACACCGAGCCGAAGGCGCCATAATCGGCGTGGAAGGTGTCGCCACGGCGGATGTCCACGGGCCGCGTGAACGATCCCGCCAGCACCACTTCCCCGGCGGCGAGATGTTCGTCATGCGGCGCGAGGCGGTTGGCGAGCCAGGCGATGCCATTGGCGGGATGGTTGAGCACGCCGGCCGCAAGCCCGGTCTCCTCGACCTCGCCGTTGCGGAACAACAGCGCGCCGATCCAGCGCATGTCCGCATCCATCGGGCGGAACGGCCGGCCGCCGAGCACCAGCGCGGCATTCGCCGCGTTGTCCGAGATCGCGTCCATGACTTTCCGGGTCTTGCCGGTCTCGGGATCGACGCGGTGCATGCGCGTCTCCAGGATCTCCAGCGCCGGGGTGACGTAGTCGGTGGCGTGGAGCACGTCGAAGATGGTGCAATCGGGACCGCGTAGCGGCGCCTTGAGCACGAAGGCGAGCTCGACCTCGATCCGCGGCGCGTGAAAGCGGTCGAACGGAATCGGCGTGGCGTCGGCATAGAACATGTCGGCGAACAGCACGCCGTAATCCGGCTCGGAGATGCCGACCGCGTTCTGCATCGCCTTCGAGGTCAGGCCGATCTTGTGCCCCTTGATGACGCGGCCGCGGCCGAGCTGGAGTTTGGTCCAGGCCCGCTGGACGGCGTAGGCATCCTCGATCGCGAAATCGGGATACTCCTTCGAGAACATCGGAATCAGCGTCTTGGTGCGCTCGGCCTCGTCGAGCCGCGCGGCAAGGCGTTCGATGGTGGCGGTATCGAGCATGGTCTACTGCTCCGCCGCGACGGTGTTGCGGAGCACGCCGATGCGGCTCGACGCGACCTCGACGACGTCGCCGACTTTAAGCCAGCGCGGCGGGTCGAAGCGGGCGCCCGCCCCGGTCGGCGTGCCCGTCACGATCATGTCGCCGGGGCTTGAGGGTCGCGAAAGTGGAGAGATAGGAGATCAGAAAATCGAACGGGAACATCAGCCGTTCTGTCGTGTCCTGCTGCCGTACCTCGCCGTTGACGCGCGTGATGATGTCATGGGGCCCGCGCGGGTCGAGTTCGTCCGCGGTGACGATCCACGGGCCGATGCTGCCGGAGCGGTCGAAGTTCTTGCCCTGCGTGACATTGAACTTGCCGTGGCGCAGCCAGTCGCGGATCGTGCCCTCGTTGCACAGCGTCATGCCGAAGATGTGCGCCCAGGCCTTTTCGCGCGGAATGTGCCGGCCGCCCTGGCCGATCACGATGACGAGCTCGCCTTCGTAATCGAGCTGGTCGGACACATGAGGCTTCTCCAGCGGCTGACCGGAGCCTGTCATCGAGGACATGCTGCGCACGAACAGGCTGGGATATTTGGGCAGGTCCGAGCTGTCCTTGTACTCGGCGTTGCGCTCGGCATAATTGACACCGATGCACCACAGCTTCTCCGGCGCTAGCACCGGCGGAAGCAGCACGAGATCGTCCAGTGCGTGGTCCGGCTTTTGTCCGGCGATGGCTTCCTGCGCGTCGGCCAGCGCATTGGCCGCAATCAGCGCCCTCACGTCGGAGAAGTCGCGGCCGATCCGCCTGGTCAGATCGACGACACCGCCTTCAACGGCGGCACCGTAGCGCGGCTCTCCGTCCAGAAGATAGCTCACGAGTCGCATTGTCGTTCTCCAATGGTCTTGACGGCGCGGCCCAAGGCTGCGCGCTTACTCGGTCGATTTGGAAGTCTGGAACACGCCGCGCAGCGTCACGATCTCGCCGAGCCGGGCGTAGCGTGGCCCGCCGATCCGCGCGATCGGGTCGAGCGCCGCCGTCTCGACCTTGCCGTCGTTCACGAGGCCGTCGCGAATGTGGAACATCACGACCTCGCCGACGATCAGCCGGCTGCGGGCATCGCCGAATTCGAGGCATTGCCGGAAACGGCATTCCATCGCGACGGGTGCAACGCCAAGCCGCGGCACCTTGATGCGCTCGCTCGGATGCGTCTCCAGGCCAAGCTCCGCGACCTCGCTGATCTCAGGCGGATGCTCGACGGAGCTGTCGTGCACCGCCTGCATCAGCGGGGTATCGGCGATGTGGATGACGTATTCCTCGGTGTCGAGGATGTTGTGCGCGGTGTCCTTGTAGTCCGCGCCCTTGCGGCCGACGCTGATGGCCAGCATCGGCGGCTTCTGCGAGACGAAGGTGAAGGCGCTGAACGGTGCGAGGTTGAGCACGCCTGAGCGCGACAGGCTCGTCACCCAGGCGATCGGACGCGGCACCACGATGCCGGTCATCAGCCGGTAGATGCGCTCGGCGCCGAGCTCAGCGGGGTCGATCCGCATCGATCAATCCGCCTTGATGTTGGCCTTGCGCACGATCGGAATCCATTTGGCGTCCTCACGTTCGAGATAGGCCTTGAACTCGTCCGGCGTCATCGCGACGGCTTCTCCGCCGAGCTTCTCGAACCTGTCGACCACGGCCGGGTCTTTCAGGATCGCGGTCAGCGCCTCGTGCAGCTTGTCGATAACAGGCGCCGGCGTGCCTGCCGGTGCGAACAGGCCGGTGAAGGTCTGGCCGTCAAAGTCCTTGTAGCCGAGTTCAGTGAAGGTCGGTACGTCAGGCAGCGACTTCAGGCGGTGCGGGCTGGTGACGGCCAGCGCCCGGAACAGGCCGGCCTTGATGTGCTGCAGGCTGACCGTGAGCTGGTCGAACGCGAACTGCACCTGGCCGCCGAGCAGGTCGTTGACCGCAGGCGCATTGCCGCGGTAGTGCGCGGTGACCCATTGCAGATCGAGGCTGGACTGCATCAGCTCGCTGAGCAGATGGTTGGTGGTGCCGGGACCGGGCGAGGCCATGGTCAGCTTGCCGGGCTCGCGCTTGGCGAGATCGATGAATTCCTTGAATGTGGTCGCCTGCACGGAGGGATGAACCTCGAGCACCAGCGGCGTCATCGAGATCGTCGTGATCGGAAGGAAGTCCTTCTTCCAGTTGTAGGCGTCGCGCTTATTGATCTCGGTTGCGAACAGCACCGGGCCGTTGGCGCCGACGAACAGCGTGTAGCCGTCGGGCGCCGATTTCGCAAACGCCTCGCCCGCGATCATGCCGCCGGCGCCGGCCTTGTTCTCGATGATGAAGGGCTGGCCAAGCTTTTCCTGAAGCTTGTCGGCGATGATGCGCGCCGCGCTGTCGACATTGCCGCCGGCCGGATAGGGCACGATCAGCTTGACGTTGCGCGCCGGCCATTGCTGGCCCGACGCCGGTCCCGCCAGCATCGTCGCTGCTGCAGCCATGGCAATCCAGATTAATCTCATGTTAACCTCCCGGCAGCGCTTGCAATTCCAAGTCGCTTGCAATTCCAAGTCGCTTCCAATTCCAAGTCTTCGAATTCGACGTCGAATGCCCAGACGTTGCTCATGGCATCTCGATCGGAGCGCAATCTCCGAATGCGCGCTTTACCTGTCGAGTGAATTGTGGCGTTCTTGTCCATATTATGGACAGGACGACTTCCGCAAAATCCGCCCGCCGCATGACGGAACCGCGACAAGGCGCGCAGGCGATCCGGCGCGCGCTCGCGGTGCTGCGTATTCTTGCCGCAGGCCGCGAAGACGGCGTGCCGCTGGCCGAGGTGGTGCGGGCGACCGGCCTCACCCGTCCGACCGTGCATCGCATCGTCCATGCGCTGATCGAGGAAGGCATCATCGAACGGCACGACAAATCCGGCCGCTACGCGATCGGCAATCAGGTGCCGGAGCTCGCGCTCGCACGGGCCCGACCGTCGCGGCTGCTGATCGCCGCCAATCCGTCGCTGCAACGTGCGTCGACCGAGATCGGCGACACGCTGTTCCTGACGGTGCGGACCGGCAACGACACGCTGTGCGTCGATCGCAGGATCGGCGTCTATCCGATCCAGGTGCTCTCGATCGAGGTCGGCGCGCGCCGGCCGCTCGGCGTCTCCAGCGCAGGCGTCGCCATCCTCGCCGCGATGCCGGCGCAGGACGCGCGAAAAATCGTCGCAGCCAACGAGAAGAGATTCGAGGCCTACCGGACCGACGTTGCGACGGTGCTGGGCGAGGTCACTGCCGCGAGGCGGCTGGGATACGGCATGAGGGAGATCGGCCTGGTGCAGGGTACGAAATCGATCTCGACCTGGATCAAGACGCCGGACGGCCGCCCCGCTGCCGCGATGACCGTCTCCGCCGTTCGGACGAGGCTCGGCCCCCGCCGCGAGCAGGAGGTCGCGGAGATTCTGCTGCGGGAGGCGCGCGCGATCGAGCAGGCGATCCGGGGCGGTGTTGCCCAGGACGTGTACTCATAACGTCGGCTTGCCAACGCAAACCGGAAGTTTCCCACCTCGGGCGTGATCTGCGGCTTGTGGACCCATAGGCGACTTTGGGGGCCGCCCATGGATGCCGTCTCATTTTCCCCAGCGGGCCCATTCATCGTAGTACACCATAATTGATCGCGGCGCTGTGACAGTGCATTCGTGGCTTGTTGTCGGCCTCGACGGATTATCCGGAACGCCAATCCAGGTAAGCATTTTCTTGCGCTCATCCCACAGCAGATCAAATTGACCAGAACGACCAGCGACTCCGAACCTAATGAAGCCATCGTCAGCCCCCGTGATGTTGCCCGACATGATCTCGGCCGCGGATTGGGTCTCTAGAACTACTGTTTTTGTAGAGCGATCCAAAGTGACGAAATATGGACCATATTGGCCTGGGCAGGTGAGCGAAAAGGCATCGACCGGGTCGCGACGTTTCGGATCAAATTGCTCCGGCTGCCAGAATGCGGAAAGCATTGTTCTGCCGGTAACTTCCGCGCAGGCGTGTCGCAGCAAAGGTCTTCCCAGTTCTTCTGCGGGCATTCCCGGCCACGTCATCACGTTGCGCTGGCGGTTGAAGGAGAAAAGGATGCGTCCTCCCGTGGCCCTGAGGCTGAAGTCGAGTTGCGCGTCGGTTGCTGCGATGATCTCGCCCGTCACAATGTTCCCACCGGCGCGCTCAAATACAAAATGGTTTGTCTTGAGGTCGTAGGTTACGAAGTAAGGTTGCTGCTGCTGATAGTATTTGCCGTCGCACCGAACGGATGTTGGTTCGGCTTCTGCCTGCAGGGCGCAAGCGAAGACCATGAACAGTGATAGTATGAGATGTCGCATCGATCACCAGCCTAGGTTGCTACCTCCTTATGATGCCTCAGCGTTTATGCTCCGATAACGCGAAGCGCGGCTTTTACACCATTTCGACATTTCGGGTTCGATCAGAATACAGGAATGGACCGAGACGAGCGCGACTTCTGGATCTGGCCCATCTGCGACCTCGGAGGCCATCCGCTCTTCGGCCGATGTTGGCGGTAAACCGGACATCAAGCGGCCAGCCGCTTGGTGAGTGCAGGGCCTAGCGGATGGTCCACTCCCCCGCATGCGAGGAGAAAGGAGCGTCCTGCCGTTGCAGCCACGGGCTCGCATCACACTCTCGTTGCGAGCCGCCGCGCGCCGTAGTCAATGGGCTGACGCAGTGCGCGGTTTGTGGCACAAGAGCCGCCTCCGCCGACCGACCAACGAGGCCACGCATGCCCGCGCCAAAACCGCCCGCCTTCGAGACCCTGAGCCTGCATGCGGGCCAGCATCCGGATCCCGCGACCGGCGCCCGCGCGGTGCCGATCTACCAGACCACGTCCTACGTGTTCCAGGATTCCGATCACGCCGCCGCGCTATTCAATCTCGAACGCGCCGGCCATATCTATACGCGCATCTCCAATCCCACCACCGGCGTGCTGGAGGAGCGGCTCGCAGCACTGGAGGGCGGCGTCGGCGCGATCTGCACCGCGAGCGGCATGGCGGCGCTGCATCTCGCCATCGCCACGCTTCTGAACGCCGGCGACCATATCGTGGCGTCGAGCTCGCTCTATGGCGGCACCATCAATCTGCTGGCGCACACGCTGCCGCGCTTCGGCATCACCACGACTTTTGTGAAGCCGCGCGATCTCGATGCATTCCGCGTGGCGATCAAGCCGAACACAAAGCTGGTGATCGGCGAGACCATCGGCAATCCCGGGCTTGAGGTGCTTGATATTCCGAAGGTCGCGGCGATCGCGCATGACGCGAAAATTCCGCTGCTGATCGACAACACCTTTGCCACGCCCTATCTCAGCCGTCCGATCGAGCTCGGCGCCGACCTCGTCATGCATTCGGCGACCAAATGGATCGGCGGCCACGGCATCGCCATCGGCGGCGCCATTGTCGACGGCGGCCGGTTTGATTGGCGTTCATCCGGAAAATTCGGCGTGCTGACCGAACCCTATGGCGGCTATCACGGCATCGTCTTCGACGAGCAGTTCGGCACGGCTGCCTTCATCATGCGCGCGCGCACCGAAGGCCTGCGCGATTTCGGTGCTTGCCTGTCGCCGACCAACGCGTTCCAGCTCCTGCAGGGCGTGGAGACGCTCGGCGTGCGCATGGACCGCCACATCCAGAACACGCATCTCGTGCTGCAAGCGCTGAAAGCCAACAAGGCGGTGGATTGGGTGCTGCATCCCTCGCTCGAGGACCACGCGGATTACCAGCTGGCAAAACAATTGCTGCCGCGCGGCGCCGGCTCGATCGTCTCCTTCGGCATCAAGGGCGGGCGGCCCGCGGGGCGCAAGTTCATCGAATCGCTGCGCATGATCAGCCATCTCGCCAATGTCGGCGACGCCAAGACGCTGGTGATCCACCCCGCCTCGACCACACATCAGCAGATGGACGCCGAGCAGCTCAAGGCCTCCGGCATCGGCGAAGAGCTGGTGCGGCTGTCGGTCGGCATCGAGACCGCAAGTGATATCATCGACGATCTCAGCCAAGCGCTGCGCATCTCGCAAAAGGTCTGACACCATGAAGCTTTCCGTCAACGGCGCCGAAATGTTTGTCGCAACCGGCGGCCGCGACTTCGACAGATCCCTGCCTGCGGTCGTCTTCCTCCATGGCGCCGGCTTCGATCGTTCGACCTGGGCACTGCACACGCGCTGGTTCGCCCATCACGGTTTTGCGGTGCTGGCGCCTGATATGCCCGGTCACGGCCGCTCCCCTGGACCATCGCTTGGCAGCATCGCCGAGATGGCCGACTGGACGGCCGCGCTGCTGGATGCGGCCGGAGTTACGAAGGCGCATCTGATCGGCCATTCCATGGGATCGCTGATCTCGCTAGAGACGGCGGCGCGTCACCCGGACAAGGTCTCCGCACTGAGCCTGATCGGCACGGCCGCGACCATGACGGTCGGCCCGGATCTGCTGAAGGCGGCCGAGGCCAACGACCGGGACGCGCTCGACATGGTCTCGATCTGGGGCCTCGGCTTCAACGCCGAGCTCGGCGGCAGCCTCGCACCGGGCCTGTGGATGCATGGCGGCGCGCAGGCCGTGCTCAAGACTTGCGAGCCGGGCGTGCTGTTCAGGGATTTGTCCGCCTGCAATGCTTACGCGAATGCGCTCACCGCTGCCGCGAGCGTGAAGGTGCCAGTCACACTCATCCTCGGCGAGCGAGACATGATGACACCAGTGAAGGCCGGCAAGGCACTCGCGGCCGCGATCCCGCATGCGAAGACAATCGTGGTACCGGGCGCGGGCCACATGATCATGGCCGAACGCCCGGATGAACTGCTGGCTGCGCTCAGGAACTGAAAGGATCAATCGTCCATCTTGCGCGTTGCGGTCAGACATCCCTGTGAAATCCAGAGGGAACTGAACCTATGCCAAGACAGGAAGTCATCCGCAAAGCCAGACAAGACAAGCGTGCCGGCAAATCGGCAAGCACGCAGGCCGGCGAATTCGTCAAGGACGAGATCGACAAGATCCGCAAGGGCAAGCATGGTGCGCGCTCGACGCGGCAGGCTGTCGCCATCGGTCTGTCCGAGGCGCGCCGCGCCGGCGTCGATCTCCCGCCGCCGCGAAAGGGACGCGTCAAGAAGACGACGCGCCGCAGCGCCAAATATGCCTACGAGGTCGGCCAGGGCAAGCGCACTCCGAAGCGCCGGCCGCGCGTGTCGCGGGCCGTCGAGGAGGTTTTGAAAAAGGAGCCGCGCTCGACCGCATCGCGCAGTGCATTGTCGAAGCAGGGCAAGCGCGCCGCGGGCCGGCGAACGGCTGCGTCGCGTTCGGCCGCGGCCCGCAAGGCGAGCCGCACCAAGGGCGCCAACGTCCGCTCCGCCGCCGCAAAGAAGGCGGCACGCACCAGGGCGCGCCGCCGGAGTTGAGTCTCGTTTCGCTCAGGAACCCGGCGTCCACTTCCAGACGATGTCGGACACGTTGACCGGCTTCGGAATCAGGCCAAGCTTTGCAAAACGGTCGGCGACCGCCTGCTGGCTCTTGGTCACCTCGGCGTCGAGCGGCACCACGCGATAGGTGGAGCGATTGACGAAGCGGCGGACCGCTTCGATGTCGACGCCGGTCGCCTCGGCCTGTGCCTTTGCGACCTCCTCGTGATGCGACTCCGCCCACACGCCTTCAGACGCAAAGGCCGTATTGAGCTTTGCGACCAACGAGGGATACTTCTCGACGAAATCGGTGTTGGCGATGTAGTAGGCGTTCGGCTTGTGCACATCCTTGTCGAAGACGAGAACCCGAGCGTTCTCCTTCAATTCGGCGAGCGCCAAATAAGGATCCCAGATCGACCAGGCATCGACCGCGCCCTTGACGAAGGCCGCCGTCGCATCGGCCGGCGCGAGCGGCGCCGGGGTGATATCGGACCAGGACAGGCCTCCCTTTTCGAGCGCCACGACCAGGAGATTGTGTGCGCTCGATCCTTTGCCGAAGGCGATGCGCTTGCCCTTGAGGTCCGCCAGCGATTTGATCGGCGAATCCTTCGGCACGATGATCGCTTGATTGTCGCCGTCGGACTTCACGGCCGCGACATAGCGGATCCTGGCGCCGCCAGCTTGCGCGAAGATCGGCGGCGTATCGCCGACAAAGCCGAAATCGACGCTGCCGACATTGATGGCCTCCAGCAGCGGCGGGCCGAACTGGAAGTCGATCCACTTGATCTCGATGCCGAGCGGCTTGAAGGCGCTTTCGAGCGTTTGACGTTGGCGAACCGCAGGGAAGAAGCCGCCCTTCTGCGTACCGATGCGGATTTCGACCGGCTTGTCCTCAGCGCGCGCCGGTGCGGCAAAGGCGGTCGCGAGCAGAAGCGACGTTGCGAGAATGTGTCGTCGATTGATCATGACGTGGCCCTTTCGGTGGGATCAGTTGGCGAAAAATTGGGAATTCGCGCGCCGGCTTCGTTCGGAGAACACCGCACGGGCAGCACGCTCGGCTTCGCGCGCCGAGCGGAACTGGCGACCTTCGAGACTGTCGAACAGCCGCTCGGAGGAGAAGAAACGGAAGCCGCGCGCGTCTCGCGTGACGATGCCGGCGGCGCGGTCGTGGATTTCGATGATGTAGGCGTTGGACTGCTGTTGGGACATGACTGCTCGCTCGCCGGGGTCTCGGCGTTCCTGTCTTGAGATTTGCTGCGTGAAGTGCTGTGAGGCGCTGTGAGGTGGCGCTCAGCAGCAACAACAGGCGCCGGTTGCCGCCGAGAAACAGCGCCGCGTCATGCACGCATGCATGTCGTTGTTGTTGCGCTGGTGATCGGTTCTCATGTGGCGGCTTCGGCTCAAGGAGCAGTTTCGATGCTGCGAATATCGAGGGATTGACGCGTTCGGTCAATGAAATGGGTATCCATATTTGCCACCGGCGCGCATCGGCACTTCTCCCGGTGCGAGCGCAGGCAAACGAATTTATCTCGCGATGAGTTCAACGCCGGTGCGCGGCCGGCCATGGTACTGTCCGCTCCATAAGCAACAGCTGACAGGGAGGCCCGATCATGGCGGAGGTTCTGAAGGGACGCACCGCGCTCGTCACCGGGGGCTCGCGCGGAATCGGCGCTGCGGTCTGCCGTGCGCTGGCCGAGGCCGGCGCGGCCGTGGCGATCAACTGCCGCGAGCGGATCGGGCAGGCCGAGCAACTGGCGGATGAGATCGGCAAGCGCGGCGGCCGCGCCATCGCCGTCGCTGCGGACGTATCGCAGCGCGAGGCCGCGACCGCGATGGTCAACCGCGTCACGAACGAGCTCGGCCCCATCGACATCCTCGTCAACAATGCGGGTATCGCCATCACACGCGGCATCGACGATCTCACCGAGGACGATTTCGACCGGACGATTTTGGTCAACCTGAAATCCGTCTTCCTGTGCACGCAGGCGGTGCTGCCGACGATGCGCGCGAAGAAATGGGGCCGCATCGTCAACATCTCCTCCGGTGCCGCGCGCGGCGCCGGCGCGATCGGGCCGCACTACAACGCGTCCAAGGCCGGCCTGGAGGGCCTGACGCGCGGCTATGCGGCGCGGCTGGTGAAGGAAGGCGTCACCGTCAACGCAGTGGCGCCGTCGCTGATCGAGACCGACATGATGAGTGGCCAGCCGCAGCTCGTCAGCCGCATCCCGCTCGGCCGCTTCGGCACGGCGGAGGAGGTCGCGAAGGCCGTGATGCTGCTGGTCGACAACGCCTACATGACGGGGCAGACGGTCGCGCTCAGCGGCGGCATGGCGTTCAATTAGGGGCAGCACTCGCAGCGAGCTCCCCCTTCACTCTCTCCTCCAGGACGGGGCTATCGCATATGAAGAAAAACGTGGCGGGGAGCTCGCCTGCGGCCATCCTTCGAGACGCCCGCCTCACGGCGGGCCCTCAGGATGAGGTCGCGTTTCGCGGCGAGATGATCCTCATGGTGAGGAGCCCGCCAAAGCGGGGCGTCTCGAACCATGCAGGCCGAGCACGTCCCGCGACCTCAGAGCCCCTCTCCCCGCACGAGCAGGACGAGGAAGACGAGAGAGCGTCACCACATCGTCGCGGCCGCGCGCTCCGGCCAGATTCGGTCATACTCCGCACCGCCGATCTTGTTCTCGCTCATCTCGGCGAGAATCTGCCCCGGTGTCGGCAGCGTCTTGGGGTCGATACGCTTGTCGGGATTCCAGAGGTCGGAGCGGACGATGGCGCGGGCGCACTGGAAGTAGATTTCGTCGACCGTCATCACCATGACACTGCGCGGCGCCTTGCCTTCGACCTTGAACGAGGCGAGCAATTCGGGATCGATGGAAAGATGCGCCCGGCCGTTGGCTCGAACTGCATTGCCGGAGCCGGGGATCAGGAACATCAGCGACACCCGCGGGTCGCGCACGATGTTGCGCAAGGAATCGACGCGATTGTTGCCGCGGCGATCCGGCAGCATCAGCGTCTTCGGGTCATGAATGCGGACGAAGCCGGAGAGATCGCCGCGCGGCGAGCAGTCGATGCCCTCGGGTCCGATGGTGGCAAGCGCGGCGAACGGCGCCTTTTCGATGAAGACCCGATAGAGCGGGGTGACGTGGTCGGCGACTTTCACGGTCGACGCGTCGTTGGTGACGCCGTAGATAGCCTCCAGCTGCTCGACCGTTTCGATCACCGACATTCCAGCCTCCTTGGTGCGCCGGCCGCTATTCGTGCCAGCATTCATTCCTGATCACGCGCACGAGATGGCGGCTGTGATATTCGGCGCTGCCCGCGTTGAGGATGGTGACATCGGCATTGTCCGACGCGTCGACGCTGCGCGACAGCCTCTCCGCGACGTTGCCGTCGCTAATGCGCGCCCGAGCGGCAAGCCGCTGCGCCAGCACATCCGGCGGCGCCGTGATCGCGACCACGACGACGTTTGCATACGCTTGACGCAGTGCGCCAATGATGGTGCGTGAAACGTTGATGACGACAGCGCGCCCGGCACGGATATCGTCGTTGATCTCAAGCGGCAAAGCGTAGGAATGCCCGTGCGCCTCCCAATGCACGGCAAAATCGCCGTGCTCGCGCGCGCGCCGGAATTCGTCGGCGCTCACCGCGACATTGTCCTCGTCAGCGGAGGATTCGCGCGTCACGACACGGCGCGGAAAGACGACGTCGCGATCATCGACACAAGCCGCCTGCGCGAGCCGCAGCAAGGTGTCCTTGCCGGCGCCGCTGGGGCCGACCACGAGCACGAGCCGCCCGGGTCCAATCCCGCCTGTCGCGTCCTGCGCCATGGTCACAGTCTCGCTCATGCGACACGGCTTCCTTCGCGCCAGACGCTGCGGACGACGGGAACACTGCCCGCGACGTGCACGCGGATCAGATCGGCGCGCTTGCCGATCGCGACCTCGCCGCGATCGGTGAGGCCAACCGCTTCCGCAGGCGCCTTCGTCACGGTGCGAACCGCCGCCGAAAGGCTGATGGCGGGCACGTGCTCAGGCAAATGCAGCGCAGCCATCAGGAGGCTCGAGGGAATGTAATCCGACGACAGAATATCGAGCAGGCCTTCGCGGGCGAGATCGACCGCGGCGATGTTGCCGGAGTGCGAGCCGCCGCGCACGACGTTCGGTGCGCCCATCAGGATGTCGATGCCGGCCTGGTGCAGGCTGCGCGCGGCCTCCAGCGTGGTCGGGAACTCGGCGACCGAAACGCCATCGCGCAGGGCGTCCGCGACGTTTTCCTCGGTGGTGTCGTCATGGCTGGCGAGCGGGATCTTGTACTCATGCGCCAGCGCCACGATCTCACGCATGTTGGCCGCGGCATAAAGCTTCTGATATTCGAAGCGCTTCGCGAACAGCTCGTCGAGCTCGGCATCGGTCTTGCCGCCACCCTTGCCGCGATAATAGTCACGCAGCTTGACCTCGTCGCGGAACTGGCGCTGGCCGGGCGTGTGGTCCATCAGCGACATCAAGCGGACGTCAGGACGGTCGATCAGCTCCTTGGCCTCCTCGACCACGCTCGGCATCGGGATTTCGCAGCGCAGATGCAGGAAGTGGTCGGCGCGCAGCAATTTGGCATCGCGCGCGGTCGCGATCGCGGCGGCAAGCACGCCAGCGCGGCCATCGACTTCTTCAGCGCCGTCCTCGCGCCAGACCCGGAGCGAGTCGAACACCGTGGTGATGCCCGATGTCGCGAGCTGGTCCGTCATAGGAGACGACGGCAGCAACCGGATTCCAGAACACTTTTGGCCGCGGCACGTAATGCGCTTCGAGATGGTCGGTGTGGAGCTCGATCAGGCCGGGCATGATCAAATCGCCGCCGGCATCCTCGGCACCCACGGGCGCCCTGCCCTCGCCGATCTCGGCAATACGTCCGTCCGCGAGAGCGAGCCAGCCCTGCTCGATCACCCGTTCCGCCAGCACGATCCTGGCGTTGGCGATCACGACGTCGTTCGGCTTGGCCTTCATTTCCCTCTTCCTTCAGGCGGCGGCGGCAAAACTGGTGACGTCAACGATGCGGTCGGCAATCAGATGACGGATTTCGTCGTCATGGACAATGGCGACCATGGCGACGCCCCGGCGTTTCTTTTCGGCGACCAGCTCAACCACCACGGCGCGGTTGGCGGCGTCGAGCGAGGCGGTGGGCTCGTCCAGCAGCAGGATCGGCAGGTCCGAGATGAAGCCGCGCGCGATGTTGACGCGCTGCTGCTCGCCGCCGGAGAAGGTCGCGGGCGGAAGCTGCCAGAGCCGCTCGGGGATATTGAGACGATGCAGCAATTGGCCGGCACGGGCTTGCGCCTCCGCGCGCGCCAGGCCGTTGACGATCAGGGGCTCGGCGACCACATCGACGGTCGCGACGCGCGGCACCGCGCGCAGGAACTGGCTGACATAGCCGATGGTTGCGCGGCGGACGTTGAGGATCTGGCGCGGCTCGGCCGTGGCGAGATCGATCAGCGCGCCGCGATGGCGGATGCCGATGCGGCCGGAGTCGCAGCGATAATTGCCGAAGATCATCTTCAGGATCGACGATTTCCCGGCGCCTGACGGCCCCGAGAGCACGACGCATTCGCCGGGATCGACCTGGAAGGTCACGCCGCTGACGACAGGCAGCTCGATGCCGCCCTGCAGGTGCATCGTGAAGGTCTTGTTGGCATCGGTGATGTCAATCATGGCGGTCATTGCAAGGCTCATGCTGGAAAGGCCCACGCTGGAAAGGCTCATCTCGGAAAGCTCATGGCGGCAGAATCGAGGAGACGAGGAGCTGGGTATAGGGTTCCCGTGGGTCGTCGAGCACCTGGTCGGTGAGGCCGGTCTCGATGACGCGGCCCCCCTTCATCACCATCACGCGGTGCGACAGCAACCGCGCGACCGCGAGATCGTGGGTGACGATGATGACGGCGAGACCAAGCTCGGCGACCAGGCTGCGCACGAGGTCGAGCAGGCGGGCCTGGACAGAAACATCGAGCCCGCCGGTCGGCTCGTCCATGAAGACGAGACGCGGCTCGGTGACGAGGTTGCGGGCGATCTGGAGACGCTGGCGCATGCCGCCGGAATAAGTGCGAGGCGCATCGTCGATGCGTGCGATGTCGATCTCGACGCGGGTCAGCCAGTCCGACGCGGTATCGCGGATGCGGCCGTAATGATTCCACCCCACCGCCATCAGCCGCTCGCCGACATTGGCGCCGGCCGAGACCGCCATGCGCAGACCCTGCGCGGGATCCTGGTGCACAAAACCCCAATCGGTGCGGAACAGGAAGCGCCGCTCGGCCTCGCCCAGGGACGCGAGATCGCGCGTGACCCCGTCACGCATCCGGTAGGAGACGTGCCCACCGCTGGCCGCGAGCTGACCCGACAGGAGCTGGAGCAGCGTCGACTTGCCCGAGCCGGATTCGCCGACGATCGCCAGCACTTCGCCGGGATAGAGCGAGAACGACACATCGCGGCACGCGGCGATACGGCCATAAGATTTGCTGAGTGACTTGGCGAGGAGCAGGGGCTGGTCGTTTTCGCGCATGTCGGGATCAGCCAAGTCTTGATCAACCATGTGAGCCCGCCTTCTCCTTGTACGGCGCGGCGCTCAGGCTGCCGTGATGGCCCGCGGCCTGGCGGCCCTCGCAATAGTCGGTGTCGGAGCAGACGAACATGCGCCCGCCTTTGTCGTCGGTCACGATCTCGTCGAGATAGGAATTTTCCGCCGCGCATAGCGCACAGGGCGCGTTGAAGCGATACGGCTCGAAGGGATGGTCTTCGAAGTCGAGCGACACGACCTGCGTATAGGGCGGGATCGCATAGATGCGCTTCTCGCGGCCGGCGCCGAACAATTGCAGCGCCGGGCAATTGTCCATCTTGGGATTGTCGAATTTCGGCGTCGGCGACGGGTCCATCACGTAGCGCGCGTTGACCTTCACGGGATAGGCGTAAGCCGTCGCGATATGGCCGAAGCGGGCGATGTCCTCGTAGAGCTTGACATGCATCGGGCCGTATTCGGCGAGCGCATGCATGCGCCGCGTCTCGGTCTCACGCGGTTCGAGGAAACGCAGCGGCTCCGGAATCGGCACCTGATAGACCAGCACCTGATTCTCGTGCAGCGGCGTCTCCGGGATGCGGTGGCGGGTCTGGATCACGGTTGCATCTTCCGTCGCCGTCGTCGTGGCGACGCCGGCGGTCTTGGCAAAGAACTTTCGGATCGAGATCGCGTTGGTGGTGTCGTCGGAGCCCTGGTCGATCACCTTCAGCACGTCCTGGGGCCCGAGGATCGCAGCGGTCACCTGCACGCCGCCGGTGCCCCAGCCATAAGGCATCGGCATCTCGCGGCTGGCGAACGGCACCTGATAGCCGGGGATCGCGATCGCCTTGAGGATCGCGCGGCGGATCATCCGCTTGGTCTGTTCGTCGAGATAGGCAAAGTTGTAGGCGGGCGCGTTCATTCCGCGGCCTCCTTCATGGCGTCGGGCGCATTGGGATCGGCGAATGCTTCAGAAAACTCCTGGCGCAGCTTGCGCAACAGGCCGAGCTCGGACTGGAAGTCGACATAATGCGGCAGCTTCAGATGCTCGACGAAGCCGGTCGCCTGGACGTTGTCCGAATGCGACATCACGAATTCTTCATCTTGCGCCGGGGCGAGTGCCTCTTCGCCGAGTTCGCGCGCGCGCAACGCGCGGTCGACCAGCGCCATCGACATGGTCTTGCGCTCACTCTGGCCAAAGGCGAGACCATAACCGCGGGTGAAGCACGGCGCTTCCGTCGCAGAGCCCTTGAACTGGTTGACCATCTGGCACTCGGTCAGTTCGATCGAGCCGAGCGGCACGGCGAAGCCGACGTCTTCCGCCGAAAATTCGACCTCGACCTCGCCGAAGCGGATCTCGCCGGCGAAAGGGTGATTGCGGCCATAACCACGCTGGGTGGAATAGCCCATCGCCAGCAGAAAACCTTCGTCGCCACGCGCGAGGTTCTGCAAGCGCAAGTCGCGGTCCGCCGGGAAATTCAACGGCTCGCGGGTGAGGTCGCCGACGTTGGCGCCTTCCTCGGCCTGCGGCGAGGATTCGATAAGGCCGTCGCGGCCGAGGATGTCGGTCACCCGCGGCGTTGGCACTGTCGATGCTTCGGCCGTCGCCGGCGCGTCCGGCACAAAACCTTCGGCGAGCGAGGGATCTAGCAGGCGGTGGGTATAGTCGAAGGTCGGACCGAGGATCTGGCCGCCGGGAATGTCCTTGAACGTCGAGGACACCCGCCGCTGCACCCGCATCGCGCCGGTCTCGACCGGCTCGCTGGCGCCGAAGCGCGGCAGCGTGGCGCGGAAGGCGCGGACCAGGAAGATCGCCTCGATCAGATCGCCGCGCGCCTGCTTGATTGCGAGCGCCGCGAGCTCGCGGTCATAGAGCGAGCCTTCGCTCATGACGCGGTCCACGGCGAGGCCAAGCTGCTCCGAGATCTGGTCGAGGGACATTTCCGGAACGCTTTGGTCGCCGCGCCGCGCACTGGCGAGCAGGCGATGGGCGTTCTCGATGGCGCGTTCGCCGCCTTTGACTGCGACATACATGCGGCTAGCTTCCCTTGTTCACGACACGCGTGGTGCGGGGGATCGCAACCACGGCGTCATCGGCGACCAGCACCACATCGGTGCCGCGCGGAAACAGCGTCTCATTGACGCGCAGGCGCTCGAACAGGTCGAACGGCCTGATCGAGGCCTGGAGCGTCGCGACACCGTCGATGCCGGGGCCGCGCAGCTCGAAGCTGCGCCCCGAGGCCAGGCTCTCGACCTGAAGGATCAACGTGGTCGAACGATCCGGATATTCGCTGGTGCCGAGCGCGAAGCGCTCGAGCGAAGGCAGCGCTCCGCCGTCGCTGATCAGCGCGAAGCCTGCGATCGAGGAATCCTGCACGACCGGCGCGCCGGTGTGGAACTTCAGCCATTTTGTCACGTCGGTGCTTTCCGACATGCGCGCATCGAGCCAGAGCGGCGTGTCGTGGTCGAACAGCGTCAGCGCGATCGCGGCGGTGCCGCGCATCATGATATGAGGCGCTCCTGATGTCGGCACGATGCGCTGGACCGACCCCGGCCGCGCCATCGCGTCCATGACCGAACGAAAGGTCGATTGCGCCGACAGCACCTTGTCGGCGAACCCCGGCGGCAGTTCCGCAATCGTGGTCATGATCTCACCCTTCACCGCGCACCATGGTGTAGAAATCAACCTTCGTCGCGGCGGTCTCGGCCGCCGCCTGCTTACGCCTGACCATAAGCTGCTCACGCAACGGCGCGATAATTTCCCGCTCCACCGCGCCGCCGAAATCGCTGGACTGCACCAGCGCATCGCATAGCGCGATCAGCCGCGCCTTCTCACCGTCGCGACCGAGCGTGTAACCGAAACCGACCTCGCCGCTCGCGAGCCTGATCGCGGCGCGCGACACCGTCGCTTCGCCGAGATTGAACGGCGCACCGTCGCCGCCGACCCGGCCGCGCAGCATGACGAGGCCATTTTCCGGCGCACGCAAATCCTGATGCGCCGGCAGGGCGAGAGCGCGGAGGCGAGCGGCGATCTCGCCCGCCTCCGCGTGCGCCAGCACGGCCATTGCGGCCTTGCGCCGGGCTTGCTGATTGTTGTGCTGGGTCACCAAATCCACCGAACCTGTTTGCCGAACTTGCCGAATCCAAGTTGTCTATGATACTAGACAACTTGATACCGGAGCGCCATGACTGTTTCGTGACAAGGGCGTGATTTCTGGAGTAGCTTCCCGGCCACATGAGCATGCAGGATACAGCCTCCTCCGGCGTCGCCTTGTGGCGCCTCGTTGCCGACGGCATCGAGCGCGGCATCGCCGACGGCCGCTTTGTGGCCGGCGACAAGCTGCCGGGCGAGATGGAGATCGCTGAAACCTATCGCGTGAACCGCCACACAGTGCGGCGCGCGCTGGCCGCGCTTGCCGAGCGCGGCATCGTGCGGGCCGAGCGTGGCAGCGGAACCTATGTCGAGGCGCAGAAGCTCGCCTATCCGCTGCGCTCGCGGACCCGCTTCTCCGAGATCGTCGGCGCGGACGGCCGCGAACCGCATGGCCGGTTGATCGAGGCGTCCGATGATGCCGCGACCCGCGAACTCGCGCGGGAACTTGGATTGAAGGCCGGCGCACCACTGGTGCGGATCGAGGCGATGCGCCTCGCCGACCGCACGCCGATCTGCGTCTCCACCACCTGGCTGTCGGCGGAATTGTTTCCGGGGGCGGGCAATGTATTCGCCGCGACGCGCTCGATGACGAAACTGCTCGAGCATTACGGCGTCCGCGACTATCGTCGCGGCGCGACCCGCATCACCGCCGGCATCGTCGACGCAACCGACGCCGCACGGCTCGATCTGGCGCTGGGACGGCCGATTCTGGTGGTCGACGCGACCGACCATGACCTCGACGGCAAGCCGCTGGTCACCAAGCATTCGCGCTTCGCCGCGGAGCGGGTGGAATTTTTGGTGGAGTCGTAGCAACCATGAAATGGAGGCTACGGTGTCTGCGATTAAGCCACCGCCCTTCGCCCGATGATGGCGAAGCGGAGTTTTCCCGAGACGAAATCGATCGCGGCGACCGCGACCAGAATCATCAGGATCAGGAACGACACCTTCTGCCATTCCAGCACGCGGATCTGCTCGGCGAGCTGGAGCCCGATGCCGCCGGCGCCGACGATGCCGATGATGGTGGCCGAGCGCGTATTCGACTCGATGAAATAGAGCACCTGACCGGCGATCACCGGCAGGACCTGCGGCAACAAACCGAAACGGATCTCGTGCAGCGCACTGCCGCCGGACGCGCGGATGCCTTCGACCTGCTTCTGGTCGGCGCCCTCGATCGCCTCCGAGAACAATTTTCCGAAGGCGCCGAAATCGGACACGGCTATGGCGAGCACGCCGGCAAACGGGCCGAGCCCGACCACGTTGATCCACACCAGCGCCCAGATCAGGGTATCGACGCCGCGAATCGAATCCAGGAAACGTCGCACCGGGAAGCGCAGAATGCTCGACGGCACCACGTTGCGGGCGGCCAACAGGCTGACCGGAAGCGCGAACACGGCCGCAAGCGTCGTGCCGAGCAGCGCGATCGACAGCGTCTCGCCCAGCGCCTTCAGATAGATCGGCAGCGACGAGCCGGGATCCGGCGGGATCATCATCAGGCTGATCCAGCCGAGCTGGTTCAGCCCTGCGAAAAACCGCGACGGCGAGAAATCGAGATCGACGAGGCCGTAGACCAGGATCGCGAACGCCGCGACGATCATCGCCGGCATCGCAAGCCGCGCCGAGGCCGGCCGGTCGAACATTTCAGGATAGCGCGCGCGAAGCGCTACGGTGTCGATCTCCTGCCGCCCCGTCACGTCCGCGTCTCCCTGCCGAACAGCCGGCCGCGCAGCCAGCCGGTGCTGATGTCGATGACGAAGACCGTGACGATGATGGTGAGCAGGATCGCGCTGACGTCCGAGTAATAGAACTTGCGGATGGCGACGACGAGCTCCTGGCCGATGCCGCCGGCGCCGACGAAACCCATCACCGAGGCTTCCCGGACATTGACCTCGAAGCGCAGCAGCGCGTAGCTGGCATAGCCCGCGGTCACCTGCGGCACGACGGCAAAGCGCATGCAGGAGAGCCAGCTCGCACCGGTCGAGCGAATGCCTTCGACCGGCTTCATGTCGGCGTTCTCGACGATCTCCGAGAACAGTTTTCCGAGCGCGCCGGTGGAGTGGATCGCGATCGCGAGCACGCCGGCCATCGGCCCGAGCCCGAAGGCGATCACGAAGATCAGAGCGAAGACGATACCGGGCACGGTGCGGGCGAATTCGAGCAGGCGGCGCACCGTGAAGCGCAGCCAGGGCGACGGCGAGGTGTTTTCGGCCGCGAAGAAGTTGAGCGCGAAAGCGAACGTTGCACCGATCAGCGTGCCTACATAGGAGATCAACAGCGTCTCGCCGAGCATCCTCAGCCATTTGCGCCAGCCCCACAGCCACTCGCCGACATCGGTCCAAACCCGCTGGCCATTGTCGAGCGCGAAGATGCGGTCGAAATAGCTGAGGAAGTTACCGTAATGGGCGAAGAGGGTGCGCAGGTTCACTTCCGCGCCGATCGCGGCGAGAAACAGTGCTGCAGCGAAGATCACGGCTCCAAACAGGAGTCGCAGCCGCTTGCGCGCGACCGCCTGGCGATAGGCGGCGTTGAGCACGGCGAGCTGCTGCTCGGGGAGGATCGAAACCGCGACGGTCATCTGGCCAGGAAAAATGGTCGATCAAAGAGAAAGAGCCGGGTCCATCGACCCGGCTCCAATGCCATCATCCTGAAATCAGGACGCCTTCTTCTTACGCAGTGCATCGACGAACTTGATCAGCTCGATCGTGCCATCCCAGTCCTTGGTGGTGGCGGGATGAAAACCCTTCTTCTGGCCATCCTGGAGGCGATCGAAGGCCGCCTTGTCCTTGGCGGGCGCGTCGAAGAACGCCTTTGCGATGGCCGCCTTCGCCTCTTCCGGCAGGTCCGAATTGTAGGCGTAGGGGCCGTTGATGATCGGGTCCGACTTGTGGATGATGCGGAAATCGTCCTTCTTCATCGGCGGACCGTCGGCATTCTTCAACATGCCCTTGGTCAGCATCTGCGCCAGCGTCGAATCGTCATCGCTGGTCCACTGGTTGGCCGCAACGTCGACGGTGCCCTGCGCGAGCGCCAGGATCGCATTCTCATGGCTGCCGGTGAAGACGACCTTGCCGAAATAGGTGTCGGCGTCCGCGATGCCCATCTTGTCGAGCTCGAAGCGCGGCACGTTGTTGCCGGAGGTCGAGTTCGGATCGACGAGGCCAAGGTTCTTGCCCTTGAGCTGATCGACGCTCTTGTAGGGGCTGTTCGCCTTGACGAAGAACACCGAGTAGTAGCCGGTCGAGCCGTCCGCGTTGATGTCGTTGGCGAAGGCGTCGGTCTTGACGCCGGTCAGGCGGGCGCGGGCGAACGAGGCCGAGCCATAGCTCGCGATATGGATGTTGCCGGCGCGCTGGCCTTCGATGACGGCGGCGTAGTCGTTGGCGATGCGCAGCGTGACCTTCACGCCCAGCTCCTTGGAGAGATAGTTCATGAACGGCGCCCAGCGCTCGGTAACGCCCGAGGCGTTTTCCGCCGGAATGACCGCGAAGGTCAGTTCGGGATATTTGGCTTTCCAGTCGTCGGCGGAGGCTGAGGTCGTGAACGCGAGCGCGGCGGCGCCGGCAAGAACTAGTCTACGAGTGATCATGATAGCCTCTTCATCGGTTGGGGTCGGTTGACGCAAGAACTGAAAACAAAACAAGCGCGGCTCAGGCGGCGGCCGCCGTTCCAAGTGCCGGAACGCCCTGGGGCGCCGGCACGGGCATGCCGCCCATGATTTCGGCGGCTTCGAGATCGTAGAGCTCGCGCGCAACGTAATCGGTCAACTCAGCCGGCGCGCCGTCGAACACCACGCGGCCCTGCGCCATGCCGATCAGGCGGTCGCAATAGCTGCGCGCCAGATCGAGCGAGTGAAGATTGCAGAGCACGGTGATGCCGAAATGCTTGTTGATGCGCAGCAGCGCATCCATCACGATCTTGGTGTTGCGCGGGTCGAGCGAGGCGATCGGCTCGTCGGCGAGGATGATGTCGGGCTGCTGCACCAGCGCGCGGGCGATCGCCACGCGTTGCTGCTGGCCCCCGGAGAGCTGGTCGGCACGCTGGGCCGCGAGCGGGGCGATGTCGAACTGCTCGAGCGCGGACATCGCCAGCGCCTTGTCCTGCTCGGGCCAGGTCTGCGTCAGGGAGCGCCAGGTCGGCATCGTCGCGAGTCGCCCCATCAGCACGTTGGTGAGCACGTCGAGCCGGCCGACCAGGTTGAACTGCTGGAAGATCATCGCGGAACGTGCCCGCCACTGCCGCAACGCCTTGCCGCGCAGCGCCGTGACGTCGATGCCGTCGAACACAATGCGGCCTTGCGTCGGCGTCGCCAGGCGGTTGATGGTCCGCAGCAGGGTCGACTTGCCGGCGCCGGATCGCCCGATCACGCCGACGAAGCCGCCGGGGGAAACTTGAAACGAAGCGTCGTCCACCGCGGCTTTCACGCCGAAGCGACACGTCAGACCTTCAACCACCAGCATGCAGGGCTCCAGAGTAGCTTGGGCCCACCGCTAACGCCGGCGCTTGACACTTGTGTGACACGCGCGTTGCGGTGCGGCGATCCTACACACCTCATCGCCTGTTCATCCCCTGTCATCGCGTCGTCATGACATTGTCATCAAGCCGCTCGAAGAGAAATGCCCGCCCTCTCGTTCGGATGCAACATGGCCGCCAAAACTCTTTCGGTCCAGCCGACCATCGATCCCTCGGCCAGGCTGCACGACACCAGGCTTGGGGCCTACACCGAGGTCGGCGCGCGCACGATTTTGCACGATGTGACGATGGGCGATTACTCCTATGTCGTGAACGACGCCCAGATCACCTACACCACCATCGGAAAATTCTGCTCGATCGCGGCGATGACACGGATCAATCCGGGCAATCACCCGATGCACCGCGCCACGCAGGCGCACTTCACTTATCGTTCGAGCGCCTACTTCGAAGGCGAGAGCGACGATACGGAATTCTTCGACTGGCGGCGCCAGCATCACATCCATATCGGCCATGACGTCTGGATCGGCCATGGCGCGATCGTGCTGCCGGGCCGCAACATCGGCACCGGCGCGGTGATCGCGGCAGGCGCCATCGTCACCAAGGACGTGCCGGCCTACACCATCGTCGCCGGCAATCCGGCGCGCATCGTCCGCCGCCGGTTCTCGGAAGAGATCGCCGGGCGGCTCGCCAGGCTCGCCTGGTGGGACTGGGATCACGACAAATTGCGTGAAGCACTGCCCGATTTCCGCAAGCTCGGGATTGAAGATTTCCTCTCGACATATGAAGCACGGGCAAGTTCTCTCAACAGTCCTCTTGGCAGCAGCAAACAAAGCGCGGTCGCGTGACAGACATTTTCCTTGAGGGCGGCCGGACCCTGATCGGCTCCGAGCTCGTCGAGACTTCACTTCTCGTATCCGGAACGGACATTGCGCAGCTCGACGCTTCTCGCGGCCGGACGCGGCTTGCGATCGACGCGCGCGACCTGCTGGTGCTGCCCGGCATCGTCGATCTGCATGGCGATGCCTTCGAGCGGCAAATGATGCCGCGTGCCGGTGTCGACTTCCCGATCGATGTGGCGCTCGCCGACAGCGACCGCCAGGCGATCGGCAACGGCATCACCACGGTGTTTCACGCCACGACCTGTTCGTGGGAGCCGGGCCTGCGCAGCGCCGACAATGCGCGCGGCCTGATGGAAGCGATCGAACGGCAGCGCCCGCAATTCGCGGCCGATACCCGCTTCCACCTGCGCCACGAGACCTACAATCTCGATGCCGAGCAGGAGATGAGCCAATGGCTCGCCAAAGGTCGCGTCGACCTGTTCGCCTTCAACGACCACATGGACGGCACGGTCGGGGACATGGCCAAGCCTCGCAAGCGCAACCGCATGGTGGAGCGTACCGGCCTGTCGAGCGAGGAATTCGACCGGCTGGTGGGACACGTGCTTTCGCGCGCCAGCGAGGTCCCGGCTTCCGTGTCGCGGCTTGCCGCGACTGCCCGCGCCGCCGAGGTGCGGATGCTTTCGCATGACGATGCGACGCCGGCGGTGCGCCAGGGCTTTCGCGCCATAGGCGTGGCGATCGCGGAGTTTCCGATCAACGAGGAGACGGCGCGGGAGGCAGCCAGCCACGGCGATGCCATCGTCTACGGCGCGCCGAACGTCGTGCGCGGCGGCAGCCACACGGGCTGGACCAAAGCGTCCGACATGATCGCCAAGGGGCTCTGCTCGGTGCTGGCCTCGGACTATTATTATCCCGCGCAGCTGCTCGCTGCGTTCCGCCTCGCAGCCGATGGCGTGCTGCCGCTGACCGAGGCCTGGAACCTGGTCTCCGCCGCACCCGCGCGCGCGACCGGCCTTGCCGATCGTGGCGTGCTCGCTGAAGGACGGCGCGCCGACATTCTGCTGGTCGACGACAGCGTTCCGCTGCGACCGCGACTCGTGGCCGTCATCGCGGGCGGCAAACTCGTGCATCTCACCGATGCGACGCGGCTGCTCGCAGCAGTGGCAACGCCGCGCGAGGCTGTCGTTGCGGCCTAAACCGGTTATGCTGCGGCGATGACAGGTCTTTCCCGCTACGCGATCTATTTTGCGGCAGGCAGCAACAGCGCCCTCTCCCGCTTCGGCGCCGAGCTGCTCGGCTACGATGCCCATACCGGCAACGAATTGCCGTTTCCTAGCGACACACTGCATGCTGCGCCCGATTGGCGCGACATCACCGCAGATCCCCGCAAATACGGCTTTCACGGCACGCTGAAGGCGCCGATGGCGCTCGCGCCCGGCACGACCGAAGCGGAGCTTTCGACGGCCTGCGCGGCCTTCGCCGGCGAGGCGCGGACGATACCGGTGATCCGCCCGATCGTCGATTCCATCAGTGGTTTTATTGCGGTCATTCCGGCCGAGCCGGTCGATGCGCTTCAAGAGCTCGCCGCCGATTGCGTCCGCGAGTTCGATTCATTCCGTCCGGCCCTGACGGCGGAAGATCGCGGGCGGCGGAAGCCCGAGAAGCTCAGCGAACGGCAGCGCGACTATCTCGATCGCTGGGGCTATCCCTACGTGATGGAGGAGTACCGCTTCCACATGACGCTGACGGGGCGGCTGGACGCGGAGCGCCGCGGGCCGATCTTGGAGATGCTGCGGGCAAGGTTTGCTGCGCTCGATCTCAACACGCTAGCGATCGATCGCTTCGCGCTGTTCAGGCAGGGTGACGCCAAGGATCGCTTCCGCATCATCGGCGAGTGGGCTTTGACGCAGTCAAGCGTCAGTGCCAGCTCGCGAGATTGAAGGCGAGGGCCACAACGCCAACCAGAATGAGGCTGGTCGCCCAGATGACATCCAGATTGAACCAGCTTCGCGAGACGAATTTCAATCCCAGATGGCGGTAGACCAGCCACGCCAGACATCCGCCGGCGCCGACCATGGCGGCAACGTGCACCAAAGACACCAGCACCGCCATCCCGAGGCTTGCCTTGATCAGCGCGCCGGCGGCCTCGTGGCCGGCATCGAGTTCGAAGGCCTGGCAGAGCCCGAGATAGATCGGCACAAGCATCAAGGCGGCGCCGTGGGCAATGGCGACGGCAAATGACCAGAGCGCCAATTGCGTTGGCGGAATTCGTGCCAGCGTGCGCGGATGGCGCCGCTCGACCAGCCGATAAACGCCGAAACCAATGACGAGAAGGCTCGCGCCGAGCTGGATCGGACGCTGCCACTCGGCCAGCACGAGCAGGAACGCGAATGGCAGCAGCACGAGAAATGTTGCCAGGAGATGTCCGGCCGCCAGAGCCCACAACGCGCGAAAGAGCCCGCGCGGGCTCTTGTCCATGAGCCCGGCCGAAACGGCGAGCGGCCAGCCCATTCCCGGATTGACCCCGTGATAGAGACCGCTCGCAACAAGAGCGAGCCACAGCCCGCCGAGGCTTGCGTGTGCCCAATCTAGGCCGACGGGTAGCAAAACGAGTCCGTCGAACAATCGCCGCCTTCCAGCCTGATCTGGTGCGCACGATATCCGTCGGGGAAGCTCACGAAGTAGTCCTTGTCGAGCTCGAGGCCGCCATTGCGACCGACATTGGCCATGACTTCCACACCCGGAACGCCATCGGGATAGAACTGGTCATCCCAGGTGGAATAGAGCGAATTGGTCCAGTATACGCGCCTGCCGTCGCGGCTGATCTCGACCATCTGCGGACCGGCCGCAAATGCCTTGCCATTCGGATGGGGGGTGCGGCGCGCGACGCCGCCGATGTGAACCGAGCCCGCAAGCTTCGGCTTTCGCGGATCGCTCACGTCGTACTGGCGCATTTGACCCGTGCCCCAGCACGAGACATAGAGAAACCGGTCATCCATCGACAGGTCGATGTCGGTGACCAGCGGCGGTACGGCGCCAAAGCCCTGGAGCAGCGGCGGGAGCTTCTCTTTTGGCGCGGGCTCGGGCGGGATCGTCGCCGTCTTCTCGGCATGGAATTTTCCGCCTTCGCGCCACCAGGTCCAGATCGAGGCTTCGAGATTCGTGGTGTCGACCACAACGCCCACGAAGCCGTATTCGCGAACCGGATCGTGCGCCGGCCGTACCTCCAGCGCCATCTGATGATTGGCGCCGAGGTCGATGGTCTGCACATTGCGACGGGCGCGAAGATCCCAGAAGTGGAGACGGTGGCCATATTTGTTCGCGAGCAGATCTTCCGGGACAATCCCGTTCTCGAACTGCGGCGGCAACGCCCATTCACTCGTCACCATGTAATCGCGCGGCAGGTTCCACCAGAAATCATAGTGCAGCGTCTGCGGACCGCGGTCGATCTCCCACCGCCCGAGGACCTCGAACGTCTCGCAATCCATGATGAAGACGCCTGGAGGCCCGTTGGTGCCATCTTTGCCCCCGCCACCCAGCGTGCTCACATAGATGCCGTCCGGCCCGCAATGGATGGTATGCGGCCGCGAGTAGCCGGTCTTTTTGAAGACTTCCTCAGGCTCGATGATCTTGTGGATTTTGGCCTTGGTCGGATCGGGCTTGGTATCGATGATGTAAATCCGCGACGAGCGTATCCCGGGGATGATGAGATAGCGCCGCTCGATGAAGGCATGCCCGGCGAGCGGTGACAAGGCGGAGGAGCAGGCATTCCAGCCGAAGTGATGAAACTCATCGCCCTTGTTGGGCATCGTCACGGTGTGGACGATTTGGCTGTAGGTCGGCGATCCCGGCTTGACGTCGATGACCGCGAGAGCATCCGGTTTCGAGAAATCCGGACTGAGCAGCAACGTGTAGGCAAAGTTCTCCGCAGGTGCTTCCATCGCAAGCTTGGGCGATGCGTGAAAGGTGGGATCCGGCCTCATCGTCATGGCACTGCCTCCCTGTTTCGTCGGCTCGCTCCAGCCTGGCTCGGAATAGCGGCATAATGAAGAGCTGTTGCGCGATGTCTTGAGATGCTCCGCGGGCCTGGTTGGCGAGCGTACAATATGTCATCGGCGGCTTGCGGGAAACCGCGCGAACCGCGTTAATTCGACGCCTTCAACCAGATGGCAGCTGGCGGGATCAGGCCAGGGCGCGCTTGTCCGGGACGACGGCGGAGGCTACTTCCCCCACCGCAATGCCATTGCATCGCGCTCCTTGGCCAACTCCAGCAGCCCTGCCCGTGTCGCCGGATGCAACGGTTGCAACGGATGCCGCACTGCGTCCGACTTGATCACGCCGCCGGCCTGCATCATCGCCTTGCAGGCGATCAGGCCGCATTGGCGGTTTTCGTAGTTGATCAGCGGCAGCCAGCGTTCGTAGGCGGCTTTCGCCTCCTCGCGCTTGCCCGCGAAATAGGGATCGATGATCTGGCGGATGCCGTCGGGATAGCCGCCGCCGGTCATCGCGCCGGTGGCGCCGGCATCGAGATCGGCGAGCAGCGTGATCGCCTCCTCGCCGTCCCAGGGACCCTCGATCGCGCTGCCGCCTGCCTCGATCAGGTTGCGCAGCTTGGAAGCAGCGCCGGGCACCTCGATCTTGAAATAGCGGATGTTGGCGAAATCGCGCGCCAGCCGCGCCAGCAGCTCGACCGACAGCGGCGTGCCGGCCACCGGCGCATCCTGGATCATGATCGGAATGTCGATCGCGCCGGACAGCACCTTGAAGAATTCGACGACGCCTTTCTCGGGCACGCGGAAGGTCGCGCCGTGATAGGGCGGCATGACCATCACCATGGCCGCACCGGCCGCCTCGGCCTGTTGGCTGCGCGCGGCGCAGACGGCCGAGCTGAAATGCGTGGTGGTGACGATCACGGGAACGCGGCCCGCGACATGCTCCATCACCGCATGCATCACGGTCTCGCGCTCGGCATCCGTGAGCACGAACTGCTCGGAAAAATTGGCGAGGATGCACAGACCATTCGAGCCGGCATCGATCATGAAATCGATGCAGCGGCGCTGTCCGTCAAGGTCGAGCTCGCCGCGCTCGTCGAAGATGGTGGGTGCAACCGGGAACACGCCGCGATAAGGGCGCTGGGCCTTGTGGTGTGGCGTGACCGGCATCGAACTCTCCATCCCTGATCTTCTCGACATCTGCCGCGGCGCTGGCGCAGCGTCACAGATGTACCCGCCGCGCGCAGCGGCAGCAATGCCGATTGCGCGACGTGGGGATAGAGGATTGTCGAAGCTACGCGGTCTTCACCGCACCTAGGAAGCCCTCGACCGCTACGCGGAGACGATCGGCGTCGGCCGACATCTTCTTCACGGATTCGGACAGCACCGAGCCGGCATTGCCGGTCTCCTGGTTGAGCCTGGCGACGCTGCCGATGGTATCGGTGACCTCGCGGGTTCCCTGCGCGGCCTGCTGGAAGTTGCGCGAGATCTCGGTGGTGGCGGCGCGCTGCTGTTCGACCGCGGCGGCAATCGCCGTCATCTTCTCGTCGATGCCGCTGATGGCGCCTCCGATCGCGCGGATGGCAGTGACCGCCTGGCCGGTCGCGCCCTGGATCTCCGCGACCTGGCGGGAGATTTCTTCCGTCGCCGTCGCCGTCTGCGAGGCGAGACTCTTCACCTCGCCGGCGACCACGGCGAAGCCGCGACCGGCCTCACCCGCACGCGCGGCTTCGATGGTGGCGTTCAACGCCAGGAGGTTGGTCTGCCCTGCGATGGCGTTGATCATCTTCACGACCTCGCCGATGCGGCTAGCGGTCTGATCGAGGATCTCGACCGTCGCATTGGTCTGTGCTGCCTGCGACACGGCTTCGCGGGCCTCGCGGGCGCTGGCCTGCACCTGCGCGGAGATCTCGCCGACGGACGCGGAAAGTTCCTCGGTCGCGGCTGCGATGGTCTCGAGATTGTTGGTGGCCTGCTCGGCGGAGGAGGAGACCGCCGCGGTCTGGCTGCTCGATTCCGAAACCAGCGAGCGCACGTCGGTCGCGGTGGCATCGAGTTCCTTCGTCGACGCCGCAACGCTGTGAATGACGGCTTGCACGGTGTCGTCGAAGCTGCGGCAGGCCGCATCGACGGTGCCGGAGCGGGCGAGCTGGAGCGCCTGCTGCGATTCGCGTTCCAGGCCCAGGCGTTCCGCGGTCGCCGCACTCTCGCGCAGGCTTTCGAGCGCAGCCGCCATGGTGCCGAACTCGTCGGGATGTCTGGATTGCGGAACGGGCGTGGCGTAGTCGCGGGCGCTGATCCTGGCGATGGCGTCCAGGATGGCGCGCACCGGGCGCATCAGGCGATTGCGCACCACGTACACGCCGGCCAGGGTCACCGCCAGAGCGAGCAGGAACGCGAGCGACTGCACGACGAGATTGGTGAGCGCCTTGGCCTGCACCGTCTCCGCCCGCGCGATCGACTGGTCGAGCGCCTTGTTCGCCACCGCGACGATGGACGGGAAGGGTGACTGGCACAGCGTGTTCCATTCCGAGGCGGGAAGCGCGGGCTTGCCGCTGCCGTCGAAATTCTTGGTGAGCTCGCCGATCTGCTTCAGGACGCCATCGGTTTTGGCCTTCGCGTCCGTCGCTGCCGTAACCAGTTCCGCCGTCACGCCGGGCGCAGCCAGCAACTCGCCCATGCCCGCCCAGCCGGAGGCGATCGTGCCATCCCACTGCGCCACTGACCGCTTCTGCGCGTCGTCGAGCGGCTTGCTGCTGTTGACGTTGGATCGAAGGGACGAACAATGGATTCCATAGCGGTCGCGCACCTGCCAGGCGAAGCGGCGGACCTGGATCATGCGCGCGATGTAGGGATCGTCCGTCCAGGCGCGGTTCGACACCGCGGTGGAGGCGAGGTTCGCCGTGTCGATGACTTTGGTGACGGCATCGTACCAGGAACTGGTCCGCTCGATCTTGCGCTCGGCGCGCGGACGCTTGGCCTCGTCGTAGAACAGCTGGAATTGCGGCGCGGCGTCGCTCCAGCCCTGCTTCAATGTGCCAGCGAGTTCGTCTCGGCGGGCGAAGTCGACTGTGGCGAGCGCGGCGCCGATGGCGTCATAGCCGCCCTGCTCGGCCTTCTCCGCCGCCTCGAGTTTTGTCCGCGGGTCGTCCTCGCCGAGGATCGCGCTCTGCGCATCGCCGCGATTGTTGCGCAGCGCCAGCACGCCATGGAAGATCGCCTTGTCGGCGGCGGCAAGCCGCGCGGTTTCGAGACTGTCGCTGTAGCGGCCGAACGCCCCGACCATCTGGATCGCCGTGGAGGCCAGCGCACCGGCAGCCAGCAGGGCCATCAATGTCAGGAGGAGCGAACTTACCGATTTCTTGAACATTGCCATGGTGTCGGGGGGCCTGGGTCGGGGGCCTAATCTTTCGAGCGCCACCTTGCCCCGCGACATGCCAATGTTTCGTTAAGGTTTTAATCGAATTGCCGTGAGCTTCCGGCCCGACAAATCTTCATCATGCGGCCCCGATATCAGCAACTTTGGTGAAATCGGGCGGGCGGCGCTCGGCGAAAGCGGTGAAGGCCTCGCGCGCCTCGGCGGTGCGCAGACGCAGTCCGAACTGCTCGCCCTCGGCGTTCATCTGCGCGACCAGCGCTTCGCCATTGCGCATCAGCTTCTTGGTGGCGGTGAGCGCGCCGGCCGGCTGACGGGCAAGACGCTGCGCCAGCGCGAGCGCCTCGGCATCGAGCTTGTCGAGCGGCACCACGCGGTTGGCGAGCCCCCATTCCAGCGCGGATTTGGCCGGCACCGTCTCGCCGAGCGCGAACATCTCGTAGGCGCGCGCGTGGCCGATGCGCGCCGGCATCAGCAGGCTGGACGCGGCCTCCGGCACCAGCGCCAGGCTGACGAAGGGCGTCGACAATTGCGCGTTGTCGGCGAGCACGACGAGGTCGCAATGCAGCAGCATCGTGGTGCCGACGCCGACGGCGCGGCCCTGCACGGCGGCAACCAGCGGCCGGGTGCAGCGCGCCAGCGACTGGATGAAGCGCACGACGTTGCGGCTTCCTTCCGACTTGCCCGCTGCGACCGCGGCGAATTCTCCGACGTCGTTGCCGGCGGTGAACATGTCTCCCTCGCCGCGGATCAGGATCACGCGGGCCGACGGATCGAACTCGGCGGATTCGATTGCATCGGCGAGCTTGCCGTACATCGCATCCGTCAGCGCGTTCTTCTTGTCGGGGCGCGCCAACGTGAGCGTGAGGATTCCGCCGTTGTTCTCGATCCGGACGTGCTCTGTCATGGGTCTCTCCTTTATTCTCTTGGAAATTTCTCTTGAATGCTCGTCAGCCAGCGCGTGACGATGTCGATCTCCGCGCTGGTAAATCCGTCCGTCAACGCCGCGTTGACCTCCGCCGCGTTGGCCTTCGCCTGTGCGAGCGCCGTGCGGCCCTTCGGCGTCAGCCAGACGCGCCAGGCGCGCCCGTCCTCGCGATCGGCGCGCCGCTCGATCAGTTTTGCAGCTGCCGTGCGGTCGACGAGGCCGGAAATGCCGGCGGGCCCCAGATCGAGCGCCGCGCCCGCCTCGCCCATCAGCACGCCGTCCTGCTTGCCGAGGATGAACAGCAGTCCCGCCTGCGCCGGCGTCACCTCGCTCGAAGGCTGCGCCGCCATCCAGCGCTGCAAGCGCCGCTGCGCAACGCTCAGCAGGTAGATCAGCCGATGATGCCTCGCGCCGGCCGATTTAGTTCGCATGCGAAGTAGATAGCCGAGGCCGACCGAGTTGTCAAAAGGACTTGCTAGGCCGCCGCTGCGCGGCAGCCGCCGAGGAACAGAACCGCGCAGGTCTGCACCCGACGCTCGATCTGCTTGCGTGACGGCAGAGGCAGGCCGCCATAGATCGCCGCGCGTTGCGGCGCCGATGCGACCATGCCGATCAGCATGCCGGCGGCCTCGTCGACGTCGTCGAGCGCGATGAGCTTCTTCTTGACCTGGACTCGGAGCCAGCGCGCGAGCGCAGCGGCGGTTCGCGATATGCCGTTCCTGTAGAAATTGGCGGCGAGTTCGGGGAAAGCGGCCGATTCCTGAAGCACCATGCGCTGCAACGCCACGACCTCTGGATCGAGCGCAAGATCGGCGCAGGCCAGCAGCGCGGCGCGCAGGCCGACTTCAATGTCGACTTCGTCGCTGGCCTGGAGATCGACGGCAGAGAGCAACCGCTCGAGCCGGTCCGCGCACATCGCCTCGAACAGCACGGCCTTGCCCGGAAACAGCCGATAGAGTGTCTTGGTCGAGATGCCGGCGCCACGCGCCAGCTCTTCGGTACTGGTCGCGGCATAGCCGTCGACGGCGAAGGCGTGGCGGGCGGCCTCGAAGACGATCTGCTTCGTCTCCTCGTCGCTGCGCAATTGCGGCCGCCCGCGCGGGCGGCATTCACTTGATGGTTTTGCCTGAGCCATGCTTTTGAATGATGCCTGTCATTCCATTGACAGTCCCAAAGCTAGTTCTATTTTGGAAATCGTCAAGTTTCCTAATTCAGGGGAGCCGGCCATGACCGTGCACACCAACCCGTCCAAGTCCGAAGCCGTCGTGATTCCAGGCGATGCATTGGAGGGCATTCTGCCCGCCACGCAATCCCCCGCCCGCACAAGAAAGCTGAACCTTCGCAAGCTGTTGCTGGCAGGTGCGGCGGCTGCCGCGCTAGCCGGCGCAAGCTGGTACGGCTACGATTATTGGACGGTCGGCCGCTTCCTTGTCTCCACCGATGACGCCTATGTGAAGGCCGACAGCACAACCATCGCGCCGAAGGTCAGCGGCTATCTCGACCGCGTCCTGATTGGCGATAACGAGCATGTGAAGGCCGGCCAGGTACTCGCGAGGATCGACGACCGCGACTTCAAGGTCGCACTCGACCAGGCCAAGGCCGACGTCGCTGCCGCCAATGCAACAGTGACGAGCAAGGAAGCGCAGCTCGACGTGCAGCAGGCCGTGATCGCAGCGGCGAGAGCGACCATCGATGTCGACAATGCCGCGAAACTTTTCGCCAAGCAGGAGAACAAGCGCTACACCGATCTCGCGGCGACGGGCTTTGGCAGCGTGCAGAACGCGCAGCAGGCGCAGGCGCGCGACGCCGGCGCCGATGCGGCGATCCAGCGCGATATCGCCAATCTCACCTCCGCCTTGAAGCAGGTCGATCTCCTGAAGGCCGAGATCCTGCAGGCCAAGGCCGCGGCCGTCCGCGCAGACGCGCTCCAGCGCCAGGCCGAGCTCAATCTCGGCTACACCACGATCGTCTCGCCTATTGAAGGCGTGGTCGGCAACCGCTCCTTGCGCGTCGGCCAGTTCGTGCAGGCGGGCACACAGCTGATGGCGATCGTGCCGGCCGAGGGCGCCTATGTCGTGGCCAACTTCAAGGAGACGCAGCTCACCGACGTGAAATCCGGACAAGCCGTCGATATCGAGATCGACATGTTCCCGGGCCAAGTCGTGCACGGTCACGTCGATTCCATCGCACCCGCAAGTGGCCAGGAGTTCGCGCTGCTGCCGCCCGACAACGCCACCGGCAACTTCACCAAAGTGGTGCAGCGTATCCCCGTCAAGATCGCGCTCGACGCCCGGCACGGGCCCGCAATCGCGCTCCGGCCCGGCATGTCCGTGATCCCGACCATCGCAACACGTTCGACCGCGCCGACCGCCAATGCCGCCGCCGCGCCCAAAGCGAAGCTCGTCTCCGGAGGGTCGTGCCATGTCAAACAGCCTCTCACTTTCGACGCAAGCAACACCGGCCGCGACGTCTGATCGCCCGGTCGCCGATCCCAACCGTGCGAGTGCCGCGACCTGGATCGCGGTGCTTGCCGCCATGATCGGCTCGTTCATGGCGATCCTGAACATCCAGATCACCAACGCCTCGCTGCTCAACATCGAGGGCGGCATCGGCACCGGCGCCGACAACGGCTCCTGGATCTCGACGTCGTATCTGATCGGCGAGATCATCGTGATCCCGCTGACCGACTATCTGAGCCGCGTGTTCTCGTTCCGCCGCTACATGCTGGCGAGCGCGGTACTGTTTGCGGCGTTCTCCGTCGCCTGTGCCTTCACCCACGATCTGCCGTCGATGATCGCGATGCGCGGCTTGCAGGGCTTTGCCGGCGGCGTGCTGATCCCGATGGCGTTCACGCTGGTGCTGACCAAGCTGCCGAAGCCGCAGCAGCCCGTCGGGCTCGCGATCTTCGCGCTGTCGGTCACCTTTGCGCCGGCGATCGGTCCGACCATCGGCGGCTATTTCACGGAAAACTACGGCTGGCGCACCATCTTCTTCGTCAACGTGATCCCGACCGCTGTCATGGTGAGCGCGCTCTATCTGACGCTGGAGCGGCAGAAGATGCAGCTCGGCCTTCTGAAGGATGGTGACTGGGCCGGCATCGTCACCATGGCGATCGGTCTGTCGGCGCTACAAGCCGTGCTCGAGGAAGGCAACAAGGACGACTGGTTTTCCTCACCCTTCATCATCAAGCTGGCGGTGATCGCGGCCGTCAGCCTCACGCTGTTCATCACGATCGAGCTCACGATCGAGAAGCCGCTGATCCGGTTGCGCCTGCTGACCCAACGCAATTTTGGCTTCGGTACCGTTGCCATGACCATGGTTGGCTTCGCGTTGTTCGGCTCGGTCTACATGCTGCCCGCCTATCTCGGCCAGGCGCAGGGCTACAATGCCGAACAGATCGGCAATGTGCTGGCATGGACCGGCCTGCCCCAACTCGTGCTGATCCCGCTGATCCCGAAACTGATGCGGCGCTTCGACACGCGTTATATCGCGATCACCGGGCTTCTGATCTTCGCCTACAGCTGCTTCATGAACACGGCGATGTCCCCGGACTATGCCGGCGACCAGCTCTGGATCCCGAACATCGTGCGCGCCGTGGGACAAGCCATGGTGCTGACGCCGCTGACCTCGGTCTTGACCGGCGGCATCGCACCGCAGGACGCGGCAGCGGCCTCCGGCATCAGTAACATGTTCCGCAACCTGGGCGGCGCGATCGGCACGGCGACGCTCGCCACCATCATCACCAAACGCGAGCAATTCCACTCCAACATCATCGGCCAGTCGGTCACGCTCGGCCGCGAGGAAGTCCGCACCCGGATCGCGCAGATGACCGAGTATTTCATGGCGCACGGCGTCCCCGATCCGAACGCCGCGCGCGAGCAGGCCATCGTCGCACTCGGCAAGACCGTGAAGCGCCAGGCGCTGGTGATGGGTTATTCCGACACGTTTGCCGTGATCGGCGTGGTGCTGGTGCTCGCCGCGATTGCGGTGCTGCTGACGCGGCGCGTGAAGGCGGCTGGCGGGCCGGCGCATTAGGACCTCGCCCATCACTCGCAGTTTGTCGCAGCTATCAGGCTTGACGGCCGCTTCTTTTTATGTTCCCTTTTCGTTCTTATCTATTTTAAGTTGTGTAAGGGCATTTGATGAACGAAATTGTGCCGATTCAACTCATCCTGCATAACGACGGAGACGTTCCGCGCGAGTTTTTCGTCGACCTGTTGCGCCGTATCTTTGGCAAGTCGGAGGACGAGGCAGCCTCCGTCATGGCCAGCATCGAGAAGCACGCGACCGCTGTCTGTGGTCCTTATCCACCATCCGTTGCGGACGCACTACTGGAGTCTGCCCGGCGGCGCATCGCCTTCGCCGGCCATCCTCTCCTGATTACGAGCGAAACGGCGAAGCCGTGCTGCGGGCTTTGCGACCAGCCTACCGCAAAATCGGAAGTTCATTTGACGAACCGCACAGTCTGGCTGTGCGCCGAGTGCGTGCTCGCTGCAGCAGCCGCATCCCAAGAACTACCCGAGGAAGAGTTCAACTATGCGTTCGGTGTCTTGAATTGGCATTTCTCCGACATCTCGCGTAGCCAGCTCGTAACCACGGTCCGCCAGTTTCCCGGCCACATGCGAGCAGACGTCCAGACTGCCATCGACCGCCTATTCGCCTCGCCGATCCGGTTGCTAGGCATCGCCGAGAATCGTCACGAAACGGTATCCATGGCCCGACTGATGCAGAACGATAATTTCGCGGTGGCGATTGCACCACTTCAGTACAACGACGTGGACATTGGCGAGCAGGCACCGGCCAAGTGCCTCGACAATGGTCTCTGGCTTTGCTCTGCATCCGGCCTTCGCTACGCGGTGCTGCTGGCCGTTCATCGGGAATATAGCCGCGAGACCGGCGTGCGGATCGAAATCATGGTGCCGGCCGGGGTCGCGGGAGCAGCACTTGTCCAACAATGCTTCACCGCACTGGAGGACGCAGTGCAGGCCGCGCGCACCTATCGCGGCAAAATTTTATCGCTCGATGTCGATTCCGACTATCGCGGCCGTTCTCGCGGAATCACAGTGCACAGACTTCCCTCGGTCGGGCGTGACGAGGTGATCCTGCCCGAGCAGACGTTGCGACTACTCGATCGCAACGTATTGAACTTCGTAGGGACGCGAGACATGCTGCGCCACCTCGGGCAATCGACCCGCAAGGGCATTTTGCTCTATGGACCGCCCGGCACCGGCAAGACACACACCATTCGCTATCTTGCGACCCATCTGCCCGGACATACGACGCTAATCATCACGGCCGAGCAGATCGGCCTGCTCGGCGCCTATATGAATCTTGCCCGCCTCTTGCAGCCCGCCATGGTGGTTATCGAAGACGTCGACCTGATCGCACGGCAACGCGAGAGCATGAGCGGCTGCGAGGAACCGCTGCTCAACCGGCTCCTCAACGAAATGGACGGCTTGAAGCAGGACGCTGACATCCTGTTCCTGCTGACCACCAACCGTCCCCAGCAGCTTGAGGGCGCCCTCGCCGGTCGTCCAGGTCGGATCGATCAGGCCATCGAAGTGCCGCTCCCCGATGAGACCGGCCGCGGCAAGCTGGTCCGCCTCTATGGCAGAGGACTGCCGCTCGACGACGCGGTTATCGCCGAGGCGGCCCGGCGCAGCGCGGGTACAAGTTGCGCTTTTATCAAGGAGTTGATGCGACGGCTGGCGCAGGCGAGCCTCGCGCGCGATGGCGGTAACTCCGTCATTTCCGCCGATATCGACGAAGCGCTCGACGACATGTTGTTTTCCGGCGGGCGGCTGAATGCACAGTTGCTGGGAGGCGCACAGGCGATGGCAGCGGGATGAGACCGCCGCAACCGCGGTCGGCGTCCCCGGACCTCACGGCGCGCAGGTGAAGCTTGCCGCCTCCGTCACCGAGCCGCTCTTGTAGTGCGGCCAGGCCGGCCAGCGGCACAGCGGCAGCGCGCGAAGCGTCGCAAACGACGGTGCTTCGACCTTCTGCTCGGCGACTTCGAGGTCGCCGGGCGCCTTGCCCTTCTCGACCCAGTCGACCAGCGCGCTCAGCATGTCGACATTGGCCGGCGCGCCGGAGCCGACATGGTCGACCCCGGGCGCGGTGTAGAGCCGCGCGAATTCGGCCGTCTCGGCATTGCCGAGCTTGCGTTCGACGCTCTCGAAATAACGGATGCCGGCATAGGGGCTCTGCGCATAGTCGGCCATGTGCTCGAGCATGATCAGCCGGCCGCCGCGGCTGCGAAAGCGGCTGAGATCGGGATCGGTGGAATCCATCAGGCTGGAGACCTCGAGCAACCGCGCCTTGTGCTGTTCGGGCTTGTACGTCGTCACGTCGAGCTTGGGATCGCGCGCGAACACATATTGAATCCCGCCGGCGCCGTAGATCCAGGCGATGCCGTTATTGGCCGCAGGCGGTTGCGCGGGCGATGCCGTGCCGAGCCACCACGCGACCCAGCCGCCAGTCGGGCCAACCGCGGGCGTGTCCTCACCCGACACGCCCCAGCCCGGATAATCGTCGAGGCCGTTGGCCAGCGCGAACGGGAATTTGTAGGTCGTATGCAGCGTGTCGACCGCCTTGATCTGCGCGTCGGTGAGGCACTGGTCGCCCGTCTTGCCGCTGGTGCAGCGCAGGGTCTCGACCTTGAACGCCGCCTTGCAGGCGACGGGGTCCTGCACCAGCGCGTCATCGGAGCCGTCGGCCTTGTCGCAAGCGGCCCGCACGGCGTCGCCCACGAGCTTCACCTGCTTCGGATTGATCCAGCCGTCGCCCATGGTCGCGAGACCCGAACGGGTGCCGGCATGCTGCAGCCCGACCCAATTGATGACGGGCACGCGGGCAAAAATGCCGTCGAAGTCGTCGGGATAGCGCTGCGCCATCGTCAGGCCTTCGCGGCCGCCTTCGGACGAACCCATGAAGTACATTTTCTCCGGCCTCTTGCCGTAGGCGCGCTGCATCAGTGCGACGGCGGCATCGCGCACCTTCTTGTAGGCGCGATGGGCGAAATTCTCGAAGGCTTCGTCGTTGAGCGCGAACAGTTGCGGCGGTTCGCCCGGCTTGGACTCGTGGCCGGAGTCGGTGCCGTAGGTGACGAAGCCGCGCGCGAGCGGCGACGGCTTGTCGAAGGGGTAGGCCGGCGGCAACGTCAGACCGGTGATCAGCACGCCGTTGAAGCCGCCGCCGCCATATTGCAGCGAACGGCCGTTCCATTCGACGGGTAAGTTGACCTGAAACTTGATCGGCGGCGCCTTGGTATCGGTCGGATCGATATGGCCGAGCACCTTGCAGAAGCCGGGATTGGCGGGCGTGACGCGCCCCGACGGCGTCGGGCCGCGTTCGGCCACGGCCAGTTGCGACGGCGCCTGCAACGTTGCGGAATCGATCTTCACGGCATCGGTCCCGCCGACGAGACCCTTGCAGACCGTGTCTGCATCCTCGGCCATGGTCGCTGCCGACGCGCTGCTTGCGCCCAGCGCAGCTGCCGTACCTACAAGCAATGCACACAGCTTCGCACTCGCTCGCGTCATCGTTTTCACCCCGGCCTGTTGCGTTCGACAGTTGGCCGCATTGAATGCAACCTTCGCTCCTCCGTCAATCGCTCATGCCAGAATTCCGTTCAGAACGATCCCAACGCGCCGCCCAAAACGATCACGACCACCAGCGCCAGCAGCGACGTCACGATGCCGACCATCACGATGTCGAAATAGCTGTCGCGATGGGTCAGGCCACAGATCGCGAGCAGGCTTACCACGGCACCATTGTGCGGCAGGATGTCCAGCGTCCCCGAGCCGATCACCGCGACGCGGTGCATCAGCGAGAGGTCGACGCCGGTGCGCGCGGCAAGGTCGACATAGGTCGGGCCGAGAGCGTCGAGCGCGATGGTCAGGCCGCCCGACGCCGAGCCGGTCAGCGCAGCGAGAATATTGGTCGCGACCGCGAGCGAGACCAGCGGACCGCCTTCGATCGCAAGCACCCAGTCGCGCACCGTTTCGAAAGCCGGCAGCGCCGCGATGACCGCGCCGAATCCGACGAGGCTTGCAACGCTGAGTGCGGGCAGGACCGATGCATTGGCGCCGGCGTCCATGGTCTGCCGCAACGAGGGAAGCCGGGTCCAGTTCAGCACGATGGTCGCGACGATGGCCGCGCCAAGTGCGACGCTGACCGACCATACGCCGGCGACAGCGGCCAACGATATTCCGCCGAAGCGCTGCTCGCTCAGATACGACACATCGAGCCGCGGCAACACCAGGAGTGACATCACGAGATTGACGGCCACGACGACTGCCAATGGCAGGATGGCGCTCGCCACCGGAGCAGCCCCGTCGCTGCGGCGACCGTGCCGGATCTCGGCCGGATCAAACTCGCGTGCGGTCGTCGCGCGCTCGCGGACCAGCTCGTCATCGGCGGCGTGCTCGGCCGCGCGCCCCGCACGTCCTCGCCATAACCTTCTCCGGCACGGCGGGCCGCAGCCTCGGCTCGCTGCAGCCACCACAGGCCCGCGCCGAGCATGATGAGGGACGCGACGATACCGAGGCCTGGCGCGGCAAACGGCGTGGTGCCGAAGAACGGCATCGGTATCGCGTTCTGGATCGACGGCGTGCCCGGCAGGGCCGACATGGTGAAGGTCGACGTCCCGAGCACGATCGCGGCCGGAATCAGCCGGCGCGGAATCGCGGCCGCGCGGAACAGCGACTGGGCCATCGGAACGATGACGAAGAACGCGACGAACAGGCTCACGCCGCCATAGGTGACAAGCGCGCCGGCCAGCACGACCGCGAGAATCACGCGTCGCTCGCCGAGGCATTGCGCCATGAAGCCCGCCACGGCCCTCACCGCACCGCTGTCGTCCATCAACTTGCCGAAGACGGCGCCGAGCAGGAAGATCGGGAAGAACTGCGCCAGAAACCCCGCCGCATTCACCATGAAGATCTGGGTCAGGTTCGCGAGCAGCGGCTCGCCGCCGAACAGCGCCGCGACGAGCGCAGCGAACGGCGCGAGCAGCAGGACGCTCCAGCCGCGGAAGGCAAACAGGACGAGCAGACCGAGCCCGACGAGAATACCGAGAAGACCCACGCCTCAGCACTCCGCCAGGAGGACGTCGAGATCGGCGGTCGAACGCTGGCCGATATCGGCGCCGTGCTCGTCGAGAAACGTCTGCGCCGCCAGACGTCCCTCGGCGCGCAGCATCGAGACGAACTCCCATTCCGCGTTGAGCTTCGACGACGCCCCGAACTTCGCCAGCATGTCGCTCTTGACGCGGTGGGTCCGCATCTTTGCCCAGCGCGCGCCCTCGCCGCTGCCGGGGTCCGCCGCCTGGCGCAGCAGCGCGATCATGCGCAGCTCCTTCATCAGCGGCGAATTGAACGAGATCTCGTTCAGACGGTTGAGAATCTCCGCAGCCGTCCGCGGCTCCTCGAACGTTTCAGTCGGATTGATCTGCACCAGGATGGTGTCGTGCGCATCGCTCTCGCGCACCAGCGGCGTGATCGTCGGGTTGCCGGCATAGCCGCCGTCCCAATAGGGCTCGCCGTCGATCTCGACCGCCCGGAACATGGTCGGCAGGCAGGCCGATGCCAGCAACACATCCGCCGTGATCTCCGCGTTGCGGAAGATGCGTCCGCGCCCAGTGCGCACCCGCGTCGCGGTGATGAACAGCTTGATGGGTGAGCTCGCGAGCCGCTCGAAATCGATGCTCTCGGCCAGCACTGCGCGCAGCGGATTGTAACCGGTCGGATTGAGATCGTAGGGCGACAGCACCCGCGACATCAGGTCGGTCAGGATGTAGAAGGGCGACGTGTCGAGCGTCCAGCGCCCCATCAGCCGGTCGAGCGGCGAGCGCTGGAGCGGACTGAAGGCCGCGGCCTTCGAAACGCGGCGCCAGTATCTTTCGAGCGCGTCGCGCGCGCCCTCGGCGCCACCCGCGATCCAGCCATCCGCCAGCACGGCCGCATTCATCGCGCCCGCGGATGTCCCGGAGATCGCGGCGATGGTGAGCCACTTTTCTTCCAGGAGACGGTCGAGCACGCCCCAGGCGAAGGCGCCGTGCGAACCGCCGCCTTGAAGCGCGAGATCGATCAGTACGGCGTCCCGTTCCATGGCGGCACTCACGCAACTGAAACTCAAATTCGACGCGATTTGTCACACGTAGTCGAACACCATGGCATACTGTAGAGAGCTTTTGCTGCGAGATGCAACTGGAACGTGGGACCTCCCGCGATCTAGCCTAGTGCTCGAACACCAGCCGCGCGCCGACCGTGCCGTCGAGGACGCGGATCTGCTCCAGCAGCGCGCCTGAATCCTGGCCGCCGAGGTCGGCGTCGAGCACGACGTAACCGAGGTCGCCGGCGGTCTCCAGATATTGCGCGGCGATGTTGATGTCGCGCTGGAGGAAGACCTCGTTCAGCCGGCGCAGCATGCCCGGCACGTTGCGATGGACGTGGCTGAAGCGCGCGCCGGAGGGCCGCAAATGCAGCTGCACCTCCGGGAAATTCACCGCCCCCGTGGTCGAGCCGGTGATGAAAAAATCGACCAGCTTGCGCGCCACCTCGCCGCCGATGCGCTCCTGCGCCTCCTCGGTCGAGCCGCCGATATGCGGGGTGAGGATGACGTTGCCGAGGCCCTGCACCGGACTCTTGAAGCGGTCCGAATTCGAGGACGGCTCGACCGGAAACACGTCGATGGCGGCGCCGGCGAGATGGCCGTCGCGCAGAGCCGCCGCCAGCGCTTCGAGATCGACGACGGTGCCGCGGCTGTTGTTGATCAGGAGGGAGCCGGGCTTCATCGCCCGCAGCTCTTTCTCGCCGATCATGCCTGATGTCTCCGGCGTCTCCGGCACGTGCAGGCTGACGACGTCGCTCTGCGCCAGCAGCTCTTCCAGCTTCTCGACCGGCTCAGTGTTGCCGTGACGGAGCTTGTCGGTGCGGTCGAAATAGATCACGCGCATGCCGATCGCCTCGGCCAGCGTCGAGAGCTGCGAGCCGATATTGCCGTAACCGATAATGCCGAGGGTGCGGCCGCGTACCTCGCGGCTGCCGGTCGCCGACTTGTCCCAGCCGCCCTCATGCGCCGACACCGAGCGCGGGAAGATGCGCCGAAGCAGCATCACGATCTCGCCGATCACGAGCTCGGCGACGCTGCGCGTGTTGGAGAACGGCGCGTTGAACACGGGAATGCCGCGCTTGCGCGCCGCCAGCAGATCGACCTGGTTGGTGCCGACGCTGAAGCAGCCGACGGCGAGAAGCTGGTCGGTTGCCGCGAGCACCTCATCGGTGATCTGGGTGCGCGAGCGGATGCCGAGCAGCGACACGCCCTTGAGCGCCCGCCGCAAATCTTCGCCGTCCAGCGCCTTGGTCAGGCGCTCGACATTGGTGAAACCCGCAGTTCTGAACAGGTCCACGGCGCTGTCGTTGACGCCTTCGAGCAGCAGCGCCTTCGCGTTCCGCTCAGGGCTTTGGCCTGGGGCTGGCATGAAATCTCCGTGGGTCACAGCTTTGCCGCAGCTCATAGACCGCGGCGGATGCGCAGCACAATAGGGTTTGGATACGGGGAGAAGATGGCGGTGCGGTCGTCAGATCACGTAAAACCCGTGCGTTCCGTCAAGACGCAGTTGTTCGACCAGGCCGTATTCCCATTCGAGATAGGCCTGCATCGCACGCTCGTCGACGCCGGTGCCTTCATAGGGGCGGCGGTAGCGGTGGGCGGGGTCGGGCTTGGGCAGGACGCGCGGCGGACCGATTTCGAGCGCGCCGTCATAGCCGCCTTCCCGCACATGGACCTCCCAGCCCATCTGCGCGAGCCAGGACGCCGTCATGTCGGCGCGGACGCCCTCGTCGTCGGTCAGAACAATGTGCGCGCCGCGCACCGGCGCCGCCATATCGGTTTCCTGGACGAGCTGGCCGCCGGGATAGTGGCGAAAGCCCGGAAGATGGCCAGCGGCATATTCTTCCGCGTCGCGCACGTCGAAGCGATAGAGCGTGCGATCGGTCTGCGCGACAAGCGCAGCCATCTCGCGCGCGCTGATATGGCGGACACCGGCGCGATAGGCGACATCGCGTGCATTGGCCGGGCCGCTTTCGAATGGGCCGATCGCGCCGCGCCGGTCGGCACCGTGGTCGAGCGTATGCCGCGCCAAGGTCCAGCCGATGGTGCCATTGCGCAGCGCGCGGACCTTGTTCGGCACGCCGGCATTGATCAGCGATTGCGTGCCGATGATCGAGCGGGTGCGGCCGGCGCAATTGACGATGATGGTGGTCTCGGCATCAGGCGCGGCCTGGCCCGCCCGCAGCACCAGCTCCGCGCCGGGCACGCTGACCGAGCCCGGAATGTTCATGGTGGCATATTCGTCGAAGCGGCGAACGTCGAGGATGGCGATGTTGGCCTTGTCCGCGATGAGTTTTGCCACCTCGTCGGCACTGAACGAGGGCGTGTGCCTGCGCGATTCGACCAGCTCGCCAAAGGCCTTGGAGTAGGAGTTGACGTCCTCGAATACTTGATAACCCGCAGCGCGCCAGGCCTTCAGCCCGCCGTCGAGCGCACAAATATTGGTATAGCCGAGGGCGGCAAGCCGTTCGGCGCCGGGCGCGACGAGCCCTTCCCCGTCATCATAGAGCACGATCGGCACATTTTTACGCGGCAGCTTCACCTCGGCTTCGACCGCGATCCGGTCCGCGGCCATGTTGGCGGCGAACAGCGGATGACCGGTGGCGAAACCAGCCTCATGCCTGAGATCGAGCAGCGCGATCTCCTCGCGCAACAGCAGTGCGCGGCGGATATCGGCGGGGGTGACGGTGGGAATCGTCATGGGCGGCTAACCATGGAGGGTTTCGGACAGGAGCGTTTTTGGCCGATCGGCGCCCGATTGACCAGCACAATCGAGGCATACTGTCCCTGCTTGGCAATGCCGCAAATCCCAGTCGTCCGCACAAAGAATCGTTTTTTCTGCAGGATCAGACGGGCTACAGTTCTGCCTCAGGCTGGGGGGCGCACGATGAGAATCATGAAATTCCTGATAATCTTCCTCGTGCTGCCAAGCATGGCGATGGCGACATTGACCGATGCAGAGCGAAAATCACAATTTGAACGAGCGATGGCTGCGATTATCGCGGCGGCAACCCCCGCTTTGAGTACCTCTCGCGATACGCTGATCAAGGACTACGTCGCCTGTAAGTCCAACAAGGGACAAGCAGTAGAGCTTATCGGTGCAAGCTATTTTCGTTCCTGCGAGCATGAAGACGCGTCTGTCACCGGCGACCGTTCGCTTGAAGCGTGTCAGCTGCGCTACGGCAAGCCATGCGCTCTGCTGGCTGTGAATGAGGAGATCGTTGTGGAGGGCGAGCTGATGTCGAAAGACATGCCGCGGCTGCACTATGCAGGTAAGTACGACTTGTCGCAGATTCCGATCATCCGGCGGATCACGCGGCAGCGCCCTGACGTGCAGAACTACGACAAGGCCATGGAGCCCAAGGCGATCGCGATCCATCCTTGGGGCAAGCTGTTCATCTCGGCAGGGGATCCCAGCCTGAAGGACGCTCAAACCTCTGCGCTGGCGAAATGTAACAGCGATCCCGCGCGGAATGGCCGAGATGGCGGCTGCTTCGTCTACGCCATCAACACCGACGTCGTCATCGACGAACGGCGCATGCAGGCGAAATGACATGAGGACGGCGGGTCATCCGGGCGCCGCAGCCTGCGGCGCGACAGATAGAGCAGGACGTCGGTGACCGCGAACTGCGGCATCAGCGCAGCCGCGAGCATCAACGCGAGCTTGCCGGGCCAGCCCAGAAATGCGCCGCGATGGATGTCGCGCAAGTTCGCGATGATCTTCTTGCCGAACGTCTTGTCGGCGTAGCGTTCCGCGAAAACGAATTTGGCCGGTGACGGCATCGACGCGGAATTCGCGGCCACGCACCGCGGCGGACGGGTCGGTCCGCCAGCGCGCGAATTCGCGGCAACGTCTCGCGGTTTTGCGCGATCTCACGCGATGGCGGGAACCATCAGCTCGTCGAGCTTCCGCTTGAGCGCGGTGCCGTCGGACAAGGCCCGGAGCGGCGGCCGCACGCGCAGCCAGCTCGCATCGCCCGTCTGTGCCGCGAGGATGGCTTTCAGCGTCGTGAGGAAGGATGGGGATTTCACCACGATGTCGACGGCGGCCTGCATGCGCGGTTCGACATCCTTGCCGTCGATCATTGCCTTGACCAGCTCCGGCGCGATGTTGGCCATGCCGCAGATGGTGCCGGCACCGCCGGCGGCGATCGCGCGGGTGATGTCAACCTCGTTGCCGACGGTGATGGCGAGCTCGGGGGCGGCGGCACGGAACGCCTGGAACTGCTTGAAGTCGCCGCTGGAGTCTTTCAGCCCAGCAACCATCCTGCCGTAGCGCTTGCGCAAATTCGCGGCGACGCTGGTCGGGATCGCAACACCCGAGATCTGCGGGATATGATAGAGGTAGGCACGCAGGCGATCGTCGGCGACGCCGTCGAGGATCGCAGCAAAGGCATCTTCGATGCCTTCAGGGCTGACGCTACGGTCGAAGTAAGGCGGCAACAGCAGCACGTGGCGCAGGCCGAGACCGAGCACGGCGCGCGTCAGCGCGATGCTGTCGCTGATCGCGGGGAAGCCGCCGCCGATTCCAATTCGTTCCGGCGCCACCCCGGCCTTGAGCACGGCCTCGATGGTCGCGACGCGCTCGGCGACACTGAAGGAGGTGCCCTCGCCGGTGGTGCCGAACAGCACGACGCCATCGACGCCCTTGCCGAAGAGTTGCTTGGCGTGAGCGGCGAGCTTTGCGGAGTCCACGCTGCCGTCGGTTGCCAGCGGCGTTGCTGACGCTACCCAGAACCCGCGAATTGCCTCCGTCATCACACCCACCTGTTGCTGCGGCTTCGGACCAAGCCTCGGATCTCGAAGGATCTGAGGAGGGCTTGCCGAGCCTTGTTTTTGCTTTACTTTTCGTCTTGTACCTTACATACAAGAAAGGCGCAAATCTTTTCCGCCATCCCGGCGCGCATGAGACGCAGCCAGATTCCGAGGAGGTCTCGCATGAACATGGTGACCCCCATTGGGCGGCCCGACCATTTGCTCGGCGCGTTGCGCGACAAGCTCGGCGCCGCCGCCGTGCTTGTTGGCGCCGACGTGCCTGCCCGCAATTGCAACGACTGGAGCGCGAGCCTGCCGCAAACGCCGCTCGCGGTGATCCGCCCGGCCGACGCGCAAGGCGTTGCGGATGCGATCGCGACCTGCCGGCAGGCGCATCTGCCGTTCGTGCCGCAGGGCGGATTGACCGGGCTGTGCCGCGGCGCATCGCCGGAAGCAGGTTGGGTCGCGATCTCACTGGAGCGCATGAGCGGCATCGAGGAGATCGACCATGCGTCGATGACAATGACGGTGAAATCAGGCACGCCGCTGGAGACGATCCAGAAGGCCGCCGACGAAGCCGGTTTTTTCTTTCCGCTCGACCTCGGCTCGCGCGGCTCCTGCGCGATCGGCGGCAACCTCTCGACCAATGCCGGCGGCAATCGCGTGATCCGCTACGGCATGACGCGCGAGCTGGTGCTCGGGCTCGAAGTCGTGCTGCCCGACGGCACCATCATCACCAGCCTCAACAAGCTGATGAAGAACAATGCCGGCTACGATCTGAAACATCTGTTTATCGGCTCGGAAGGCACGCTCGGCATCATCACCCGCGTGGTGCTGCGGCTGTTTCCAAAACCGCGCTCGACCATGGCCGCGCTCTGCGCGCTCAAGGACTATGCCGCCGTGATTGCGCTGCTCGGCGCCGCGCGCAGCGGGCTCGGCCCGCTGCTGTCGGCGTTCGAGGTGATGTGGCCGGATTACTGGGACGTGATCACGAATCGCGCCGGCGTCAAGCCGCCGGTCGCCGCAGGCCACGGCCTCTACGTTCTGGTGGAAGCGCAAGGCACCGACGAGAGCGTCGACGCGCCGCGCTTCCAGAACTGGCTCGAACAGCTGATGGAACGCGGGCTGCTCGCCGACGCCGCCGTGGCGCAATCGCTGGCGCAGACGCAAAGCTTCTGGCGCGTGCGCGACATCTGCGCCGAGTTCGGCCAGGTGCTGGGGCCGCACATCTCCTACGACATCGGGCTTGCGGTGGCGCGGATGGACGAGTTCGTCACGCGCTGCAAGGCCGCGCTGGCTGACGGCATCGAGGGATGCGAGAGCGTCTATTACGGCCATATCGGCGACGGCAATCTGCATCTCGTCTCCTGGGTGACCGGCCTTGCCGTCGAGCAGCAGCCGAAGGAAGCGATGGACGCGATCATCTACGGTCTCGTGCGCGAGATGGGCGGCAGCGTCTCCGCCGAGCACGGCATCGGCACGCTGAAGAAGAAGTGGCTGGGGCATGCCCGGAGCGAGGCCGAGATCGCGCTGATGCGGACGCTGAAGGCCGCGCTCGATCCCGACCATCTGCTCAATCCCGGCAAGGTGATCTGAGGGAGCCTATGCGATCGATGAAGCTCGATGCGCCGAAATCGCTGTCCCAGCGGGTGATGCAGCGGCTGCGTCAGGCCATCATCGACGGCGAGTTCGCGCTCGGCGCCGCGATCTCCGAGGAGATGGTGGCAAACTCCTTCGGAGTCAGCCGCACGCCGGTGCGCGAGGCGATGGGCCAGCTGCAGGCGCAGGGCCTCGTCGTGATCCGGCCGCAGGTCGGCAGTTTCGTGTTCACACCGAGCGCCGAGGACATCACTGCGCTCTGCACCTTCCGTATTGCGCTGGAGCCCAAGGCCGCCGAGCTCGCCTTCCACCATGATCGCGACGGTGCGATCGCGACGATGAGCGAGGCGATCGCGGCGATGGAGCCGGCAATTGCGGCCAAAGACAATATCGCCTATGGCCGCGCCGACGCCACCTTTCACGAAGGGCTGTTCGCCCATTGCGGCAACCGCTATCTCGCCGAATCCTATCAGCTCGTCTCCGGCCGCGTCGCCGCACTGCGCACCAATTTGACCTCGCCGATCGACGTGCGCACCCGCACGTCCTTCGACGAGCATCGCAAGCTGCTCGACTTGTTTTCCCGCGGCGAGTTCGCCTCCTTCGCAGCGCTGATGACCACGCACGTCACCAATTCGGGCCTGGTCTATGCCAAAGCGCTGAAGGTCGACTGAGCGCTGCTATCGCGCGCCTTTCGAGCCAGGCCTGTCCAGGAATTCCAGCGCGGTGTTGATCTGTTCGAGCTGATGCTCGATTTGGTCGCGGTCCTCGACTGACGGCGCCTTCTCGAGCTGCTCGACGAGCTTTTGCTTTCGCAACAGCAAGTTCTCTATGACTGTACTCACGAGTTCCCCATCCGCCAGAGAGCGCGCGCGAACCGGGCCCGGCGCAAACCCTGCATCAGAATGTTCGTTGAGACAGATGGTTCCTGCGATTGAACCACAACACATCCATTGGAACCGAAGGCCGCGGCTTGCTTCACGCCCGCCTTCAGATCGCGTTACGGATGGTGCTGGCATTCGGCCGAGCCGTTCAAGGCGTTGGGCAAGCCAAAAGTGTTCTTCGGCGTCACCGGCGGCAACATGGACTCCATGGTGAACCGCTACACCGCGGATCGCCGCCTGCGCCATGACGACGCCTATACCGCGGGCGGCGAAGGCGGCAAGCGGCCGGACCGCTGCACCGTCGTCTACGCGCAGCGCTGCCGCGAGGCGTTCAAAGGCGTGCCGGTCGTGCTCGGCGGCATCGAGGCCTCGCTGCGCCGGATCGCGCATTACGATTACTGGTCCGATAAGGCTCGGTGCTGGCGGACGCCAAGGCGGACCTGCTGCTCTACGGCAATGCCGAGCGCGCCGTCGTCGAAGTGGCCAACCGTCTTGCCGCCGGCTAAGCGCCGCGCGAGCTCGACGACATCAGGGGCGTCGCGCTGTTCCGCCGCGTGCTCGAGGACTATTCCGAGCTGCACGCGGACGTTCTCGATTCCGCCGATGAAGGCGCGTCGCGGACGAAAGGCTTAACCGTGATCCGGTTGCCGGCGCTGGAGCAGGTCGAGCAGGACCGCGAGGCGTATGCAAGGGCTTCGCGCGTGCTGCACCGGGAGAGCAATCCCGGCAACGCGCGGCCGCTGGTGCAGCGTCATGGCGACCGCGACCTCTGGCTGAACCCGCCGCCGATCCCGCTGACCAGCGACGAGATGGGCGCGGTCTACGATCTTCCTTACGCGCGCGCACCGCATCCGTCCTATGGCGAGGCAAAGATCCCCGCCTGGGACATGATCAAGTTTTCGGTGACGATCATGCGCGGCTGCTTTGGCGGCTGGACCTTCTGCTCGATCACCGAGCACGAGGGCCGCATCATCCAGAACCGCTCCGAAGGATCGATCCTGCGCGAGATCGAAAAAATCCGCGACAAGACGCCCGGCTTCACCGGCGTCATCTCCGACATCGGCGGTCCCACCGCCAACATGTACCGGATGGCGTGCAAGGATCCGAAGGTCGAGGCGGCGTGCCGGCGGCCGTCCTGCGTCTTCCCCGAGATCTGCCCGAACCTCAACACCTCGCATGACGATCTGATCCGGCTCTATCGCAAGGTGCGCGAGACCAAGGGCATCAAGAAGGTGATGGTCGCCTCCGGCGTGCGCTACGACCTCGCGGTCGAGAGCCCCGAATACATCAAGGAGCTCGTCACCCATCACGTCGGCGGCTACCTGAAGATCGCGCCCGAACATACCGAGCGCGGCCCGCTCGACAAGATAATGAAGCCGGGCATCGGCGCCTACAACCAGTTCAAGCGGATGTTCGATGCCGCGGCCGAACAGGCCGGCAAGAAATATTACCTGATCCCGTATTTCATCGCGGCGCATCCCGGCACGACCGACGAGGACATGATGAACCTCGCGCTCTGGCTCAAGAAGAACCGCTATCGCGCCGACCAAGTGCAGACATTCCTGCCCTCGCCGATGGCGACCGCAACCGCGATGTACCACACCGGCGTCAACCCGCTGCGCGGCGTGCGCCGCGGCGGCAGCGACAAGGTCGAGGCGATCAAGGGCCTGCGGCAGCGCCGCCTGCACAAGGCCTTCGCTACCACGATCCCGACAATTGGCCGGTGCTGCGTGAAGCCCTGAAAGAGATGGGCCGCACCGATCTGATCGGCTCCCGCCCCGAGCAGTTGGTCCCAGCACACCAGCCGCCCGGCGCCGGCAAGGCCGCGGGTACACGGCGGCCGGTTCGTCCCGGAGACAAGGCGCAGCGGTTTACGACCAAGGGTCTGCGGATAACGAAGTAGCGGCAAGCAGGATGCGATCGGGTTTCAGCCTGACGCTTTCGTGCCCTCCAAAACAAATATGTCGAAAACAACCCCATGCACAGTAGCCGGCATGAGCGGGATCAATGGCTTAAGCGGAGTGCGAATTCGTTGACCCGTCGGGCAAAACAGGCGCAGGATGGCATGATCGGACAGATTGCCATTGCGCGGTGGGTCAGGCCGCATCGGCTCGGCGTCGCGACCAAGATCGCCGATCCCCGCACCAGCGCCGTAGCAACGTCGAGACCAGAGCCAGCGGCCATCCCCTTGCTTCGCGAACAGCACTCAGGAAGATCGGCGGCCCATAGAAGCCAAACCCCAGGCCGAGAACGGCGAGACCAAAGGCCACGGCGACAAGGCCCATGGGACGTTCCGTTTCGCATCGTCGTCAGCCGCCTGAACTTTGCGACGAGATTCTGCTTCCGGTCGAAGCGTGAGATCGGAAGGCTCGCGCCGAAATCAGTTGACCTGAAGACAATCATGTAACATGTAAAGTTACATGAAACGAGACAGTCGATTATCCGGCGTGCTGCACGTCCTGCTGCACATGGCGCAGCAGCCCGGCACCTTCACGTCCGAGACCCTGGCAAAGGCCATGGACACGAACCCGGTGGTGATCCGGCGCATCATGGCGGGCCTTCGGGACCTCGGTTACGTCCGCTCCGAAAAGGGACATGGCGGCGGCTGGACGCTGGCTTGCGATCTCACGAAGGTGACGCTGCGCGACGTCTACACCGCGCTCGGCAGTCCCTCGCTTCTGGCCATGGGCAACCGGACAGAGGCGCCGGGTTGTCTCGTCGAGCAGGCCGTCAACGCCGCCCTCGATCAGGCATTCGGCGATGCGCAGGCGCTGCTGCTGTCGCGCTTTGGCGAGGTGACGCTGGCGATGCTGAGCGACGATCTGCGCAAACGCCTCGGCTCCCGAAAGCTTCAGGGCATGAGCGCACATGGCGCGTGATCGGCTCCATTCAGCAAGGACGACATCATGACCGACGTTCAGAACATGTTTTCCGATCCGCAAGCGGTGGCGAGATACACGGAAGGCCCGCCACGGTTCGTCCCGGGCTACAATGCCATGCTGTCCATGGCGGCGATCCTGCTGGCCGAGCGCGCGCGTGAGGATGCGCGGATTCTCGTGCTCGGCGCCGGCGGCGGCCTCGAATTGAAGACGTTTGCGCAAGCGCAGCCGCGCTGGAGCTTCGACGGCGTGGACCCCTCCGCGGCGATGCTGGCGCTTGCCGGGCAAACCCTGGGCCCGCTCGCATCGCGCGCGCGCCTTCATCAGGGCTACATCGACGATGCTCCGCAGGAATTGTTTGACGGCGCCAGCTGCCTGCTGACGCTGCACTTCGTCGACGTCGAGGAGCGACGCCGCATCGCCTCGGAGGTCCGCCGACGGCTCAAGCCGCGCGCAGCTTTCGTTATCGCCCATTTAAGCGCGCCCGATGGCGATGAGGAGCGCCCGCTATGGCTGTCGCGGTACTCTGCGTTCCTGGCCTCCTCCGGCGTCGAGCCCGAGCAGGCCGCGGCCGCGCGGAACGCCGTTACCAACCATCTGGAAATCCTCACGCCCGCGCAGGATGAGGCGATTCTGCGCGAGGCCGGCTTCTCCGAGCCGACCCTGTTCTACACCGGGTTCACCTTCCGCGGCTGGGTGGCCTACGCGTGAGGTGGCCCGGCTTCGCCAACGCGGCTGAGCATCATGCAAAGCCGGATGTATCCGGGGGTGCGGTCACAATCTATGAGTCGCGACATTGGCCGCGTCCGTTCTGCCTTCAATACCGGACATCGCCAGCTCGCCCCTGCGTATCGGCAAGGGGCCAAGAGCCGACGTCAGCGAGCGCGCCGCTGCGATCGATTTTGAGGTCCTCGCTTTCCAATCCGCTATCCACCACCGCCAGCGAGGCAATCAGTTGGAGCGCCGGGAGCGCGAAAGCTTGGTAGCAGCGGTTACAACCCTGTCGTAGGCCTCAAGGGCAGCGTCGGTCGATAGTTCGATCATCTCTCGGAAGCGTGCATCGCTCACCTGCGTGAAGCTTTGGCCTATAGCGTCGGTGAGTTGATCATCGCTGACCGATTGCTCCTTCGGAGCTGTTCGCCCGGTGAGCTGACTGAATAAGTTCAGCCGATAGGTGTCTGCCGCAACTATCCAGGCCCAGTCATGCAGGTGCACTGTCTTGCGCATCTTTCCAGCTGCCCAGAACGGTCAATCACCCGGTCAGAATATCCTCACACTTTTCAACATCAACTATAATGTTCTCGTCCTTTTAGGGCAGGCTAAGCAAAGACTGCCGCCATGTGCCCAATGGGCCACAGGCTGACTTCCGCCCGAGTTGAGCTGGGATCGGCTTATTTCCTGAAGGCAGACATAGCGGCTGTGTTGGCGGAGGTCGGTAACGGGCCAGATTCAGTCTCATGCAGCGCAGCAAATCGCGCCCGATGATCAGCCCGTCGATGCGGCGAGCACGGTCTATTCGGGCAACCCCGCTTTCCTAAGTCCCTCACCGCTTCCTCCGGCAGCCCCGCATTCTTGCACGTGGCGTCTGCCACACCATGCGGCAGATGAGTTAATCAAGCAGATCGAACACCTGTGGTGCAAACGAAGACGGCGTCCGCCCCGCGATACAGCTCGCGCGCGTCATTGTCGAATACGTACTCCGCGAAGGGATAGCGCAAGATGCGGATCCCATTGGATGAGGGTTCCCGTAACCGGGTAGCGCTTTGGCCTCGCCGACAATCGCGAGAATAAGCCGCCGGTAGAGAAAATGTAAGCTGCCGGTTAAGCGTCCCCGCCAATCTCGCGGCACTCTCTCGTCGGTGGAAAAACACCATCGAGGAGACACCGCAATGACCACGACCACGACGCACAGCACTTCGTGGCTGGAACGGACATCCGTATCGACCCGGCATGTCGCCAATTTCATCTGGAAATGTTGGAATGCCTTTCAGGAGCGCCGCGAGCGCCAAAAGTTGAGCGCCACCTTATCCGACCTAAGCAACCGAGAACTGACGGATATCGGCACCACGCGTGGCGAGATCGACTACGTCGCCTCGCACCGAGGTATTGACCCGCGGGGCATCCGATCCGGCGAATGGCCGCGATATCTGCCAACGGTGGATGGCCAGATTGGGCCTACCGACTCCCGATAGGGGTCAGGAGCGCCGTTTTTGCTGCGCCCGAAGTCCCTTCTGATCTTCCTCAGACACCAGACATTGGAATTGGGTGCGGTAGGCCCAGAAGGGCCACTTCCGGATGCACGCACCGTAACAGTAAAGAGACGAAGCCTCTTGTCTTAACGAAACTGAGCAACCGATCTCAATGCTTGGGACCATCGAACTTGGATCATGCACTGGGTGCATCAGAGGATGGTCCGACGTATCAGGTCATGCTGCCCGGGATGAAACAGCGGACGCGAGGATGTCCATCGATGTAGTGCTTCCAGACCATCGTCCGTCCGGCAAGGTTGGGTTGCTTGATGACGGCGCCATCCGGCACGAGCACCCATTCGTCGTCGATGCGAACGCGATATTGTCCGTGATCGGACTTCCAATTGGGTTCGGAGACGACGTAGGCGTCAGACTCCTCACAGCACTTCCCGAATTCGCTTTGCAGACTCTCGAACCAGGGCTTCAGCGGGGAATTCGCATAGCGCCCATCATCTCGCGCAAGTATCGCGGTCGACGGCAGCAGCAGCAGACAAATTGGAACCGCCATGTGCTTCATCGCTCTGATCGCCAGCATTTCGCCCCTCGGCCATCTCAGTTTCGAATCAGCGCCGCTGGCGTCGTGGGCAAGGAGCGCAGGAACACGAAGCGGGAGGTCACTGGTATTTCCGCATCGGCGCGACCATCCTGGCCAACGAGGATGAGGCCCGCTCCCCCATTTGCCACGGTCAGGATGACTTCTTCACCAGCCCATGTCCGGATCGGGTTCATCCCGATGACGAGAAACTCACCTACGGGCTGGTCCAGATATTGAAGTCTGAGCTGCGGAGCGATTTCGGGCGGCGCAAGCCGGAAGCCCAGTTGCTGCGCGAGTTCGTAGATTTGCCGCAACGGCACCGTCTCACTCTTGAAGCCCAGGTCGGCCGCGGTCACTGTCAGAAGCGTCACCGCCGTTCTGGTGCCGCTAACGGTAAACGCAGGTCGAGCAAGGGCCTCCGCTGCCGAGTTACCGACGCCACAACCAATCGCACTCAGTGCGGTGAGGACAGCAAACGTATCCGGGAACGTCCCGATGCTTATTGTTTTCCATTCGGCAACATCCGAAACGGACGTTACTGGACCCATGCGTGTTGGGACAAATGGCGTCGCCTTGAGAGTCAACTGCCTCTGCAGCACATCACGCGGCGAGCATTGAGCGTGAGCGCGGTTCGCAGAGGCGAGAACGCAAACGACCCAGACCAAGAGCCTCGCTGCAGCCGCCGCTCCCGTCAGCGCAACCATCCGACTCATGATATCCTCCCTCGTGACGCGGGATCGGCGAGCAGTTCATACTGTTCAGCCGCGCACGAGGATGCACCGAGATCATGGGAAGCGCTTTACAAGCGGCTTCCATTCTTCTTACCGTCTGCTTACATCGCAGCTCTGCTGGGGTGCGATCGTACAATAGGAGGACGCATTTGCTTTACTCCTTTGCGGACTTCACGCTGGATACGGACCGGCGGGAGCTGCGGCAGGGAGCCGACACGATTGCTGTCACGCCGCAGGTATTCGACCTTCTGAACTATTTGATCCGGAACAGGGAACGTGTCGTCAGTAAGGACGACCTCATCGCTGGCGTCTGGAATGGTCGCATCGTCTCGGACGCCGCTCTGACGACGCGCATCAATGCCGCTCGGAGCGCCATCGGTGACACCGGCGAGAAACAGCAGTTGATCAAAACATTGCCGCGCAAAGGTTTTCGCTTCGTTGGTGCAGTGCAGGAAGCCCGGAGGCCCGCAAATGAGACGGTTCGCGCAGTCGAGCGAACCGGCGACACGCCGCCGCGCCTATCCATCGTCGTGCTACCCTTCACGAACCTGAGCGGTGATCGTGAGCAGGACTATTTCGCGGATGGTGTAACCGACAGTTTGACCACGGACTTGTCGCGCATCAGTGGTTCATTTGTAATCGCACGGAACAGCGCCGTCTCGTACAAGGGTAAAGCAGTCGATGTACGGCAAGTTGGCCGCGAATTAAACGTTCGCTACGTGCTCGAAGGCTCAGTGCAATGCAGCGGCAGTCGGCTTCGGATGAACGTGCAGTTGATCGATGCTGAGAGCGGCCGGCATCTTTGGGCCGAGCGCTTCGAGAAGCCTGTCGTAGACCTGTTCGACATGCAGGACGAAATCATAGCGAGGCTCGCCAATACATTAGGTGCCCAGCTCATCGAGGCTGAGGCGCGACGAGCCGAGCGTATGGTGCATCCCGATGCGATGGACCTGTACTTCCAAGGCCGGGCCTGGTTGATGAAGGGGTTTAGCCTTGAATGCGTGACGCAAGCGCGGAGCTTCTTCGAACGCTCTCTAGAGTTCGACCCCTGCAACGTCGAAGCAATGATTGGCCTGGCAAGTGTTGATACGGCAGTTGCGACCAGCTTTACGACGGATGACGGGCCTGCGCGGCTTGCAGCTGCCGAGGCGATGGCGAATAGGGCATTGTCCATCAGGCCAAACCGTACTTCGGCCCACTTGGCCCTGGGTTACGTCCAGATCTTTACGAACCGGGCCGCCCAAGGCATCCGCGAATTCGAGCATGCGTTGGCTCTGGATTCGAATAGGGCGAACGCTCATGCTGCCCTTGGCCTCGCCAAGTTCTGCATGGGTCGCGCTGCCGAGACCGAAGGCCATATACGCGAGGCTTTACGTCTCTCCCCTCGCGACGTTGAAGCCTACCAGTGGACGTGTTATGTGGGTGTGGCCAAGCTACAGCTTGGTTCGGACGTCGAAGCCGTCAGTTGGCTGCGACGAAGCACCGAGGCGAACCGCAACTTTCCTCTCGCTCATTTGTCGCTCGCCGCTGCGTTGGGCCTGACCGGCGCGCTCGATGAGGCGCGAAATGCTGCAAGAACGGGACTTGCGCTCAACTCGGGTTTCACCATCCGTCGCTTTCTTGCTGCTCAACAAAGCGACAATCCGATTTACCTTGCTGGGGTCGAGCGCGCGTGTGAAGGCTTCCGCCTCGCTGGCGTGCCGGAAGGGTGACGGGCGCTTCCGGTCACAACTAGGTCCGCGACCCGCGTCAGCGACGCGCGTAGGTTCCCCGTTTGAATACCAGCACTAGCGTGACGCCGGCCGGCGTGCGTGGATTCGCTCCGAACAGTTTGGAATATGAACTCGTCTCTATGTTGACGTGGATCTTGGTGGCCTCGTCCACTGTGTACGTCCCGGTGTGGGGCACCACACCCGACGCAATCGCATGACCTCCTCCGGCGAGAGACGCGCGGAATCTCCTGATGCGTATTTCGGCGCATCGAAGGAGGCGCAACTGCCGCTTTCGGCCAAAAGCAGCTGTTGGCCAATCCGTCAGGCGGCGTCAGGCTTCCCCCCAAACAGCAGACATGACGATCGCTTTCGTGGTGTTCAGCTCAGGCTTCACAGTCCTTCTTGTGACCAGATTCGGCCTGCCAACACCTGAGCGGGAGCATTCTTGGCACGTGCGGGAGCATCGCCGACGTTAACTGTCAATCGGCTTGCAACTTTGACCCCTCATCGGCGTCCAATTTTGACCCCTTTGCGCGGCGATGTTTGCTGGTAGCGCTCGTCTCGTCGGAGCTGGCCGGGATAGCGGAGGCGAGACGAGCGCGGGTGGCGTGATCGTCGTCTCGGCTTTTGAACCGCCAGCTGTCGTTGCCGGTCTCGACGATGTCACAGTGATGGGTCAACCGGTCGAGCAGCGCGGTGGTCATCTTGGCGTCGCCGAACACGCTCGGCCATTCGCCGAAGGCGAGATTTGTCGTCACGATGACGGAGGCGCGCTCATAGAGCCGGCTGACGAGGTGGAACAGAAGCTGGCCACCCGACTGGGCGAAGGGCAAATAGCCGAGTTCATCCAGCACGATGAAGTCCATCCGGGTCAGATGCTCGGCGAGCCGTCCTTGCCGTCCGTTGCGGGTCTCGGTCTCGAGCCGGTTGACGAGGTCGACGACGTTGTAGAAGCGTCCTCTAGCGCCATCGCGGATGCAGCTTCTGGCGATGGCAATGGCCAGGTGGGTTTTGCCTGTGCCGGTGCCGCCAACCAGTACGACGTTGCGTTGCTGGGCGATGAAGCCGCCGCCGGCGAGGTCATTGACGAGAGTCTGATTGATTGGCGTGCCATCGAACTGGAAGTCGGCGATGTCCTTGGCAAGTGGCAGCTTGGCAATGGTGAGCTGGTATTTGATCGACCTGGCTTGCTTCTCATTGATCTCGGCGTTGAGCAGGTCGCCGACAATGCGCTGAGGTTCGTGCTGGCGTTTGACAGCGATCGCCATGATCTCGTCGAAGGCCGCCTTCATGCCATAGAGCTTGAGTTCGCCCATGAGGTCGAAGATTTGGGTTCGTTCCATCAGATGGTCCTCCGGAGGTTGTCGTAGCGGGCACAATCGGCGATCGGTGCATGACGGAGCGTCAGTGCGGCCGGCGTCATGATGTTGGCCGGTGGGGCGAGTTCACGTTGCCGGGCCAGGATATTGAGAACGACATCTGCGGAATGGACGCTGTGACTGAGCGCTTCGGCACAGGCCGCTTCCACCGCGGGGAGACCGTCAGTCAGCACCGCGTTGAGGATGTCGACCATCTGCCGATTGCCATCGTCGGTGCTGGCAAGCTTGCGCCGGATCCGCTCGATCGCGGCCGGCAGCACCCAGTCCTTGAAGGGAGCACCGTTGCGCAGGGCGCCGGGTTTGCGGACGAGCACCGGCACATAATGCCAGGGGTCGTAGACGGTATCGCCGCGACTAAAGGATCGCGGGTGCTCGGCAACGATGCGTCCATCCTGACGGATCACGATGCGATCGGCATAGGCTTGAACCTCGACCGGTCGTCCGACTGCGCTGGCTGCGACCGAGTACTTGTTGTTGTCGAAGCGCACCAGGCAGGTCTTCGAGACCGACGCCGTCACGGCATGGAAGCCGTCGAAGCGGCCGGCATAGGGAACGAGCTTGGGGCGTTCGGCTTCGAACACGTCCCAGATCGTCTGATCAACCAACTCCGGATGGCGATGAGCCTTGGCGTAGGCGATGCATTTGTCGAGCAGCCAGGCGTTTAACTCGTCGAGGTTTTTGAACCGCAGCCGCGGCGTGAAGAAGCGTTCCCTGACCAGCCCGACCTGGTTCTCGACCTGCCCCTTCTCCCAGCCCGACGCTGGCGTGCAGGCGACCGGATCGACCAGATAGTGGCTGCACATCTGCAAGAAGCGGCGGTTGTAGAGACGCCCTTTACCGACGAAGATCGTCTCTACCGCGGTCTTCATGTTGTCGTAGATGCCGCGAGTGCAGGTGCCTTTGAACAGGGCGAACGCCCGGTCGTGGGCGTCGAACACCATCTCCTGCGTCTCCCGCGGATAGGCTCGCACGAACAGCATGCGGCTGTGACAGAGCCGGACATGGGCGGCCTTCACCATCACCGTGGTGCCGCTCAGCAAGACCACCTCGTGGCTCCAGTCGAACTGGTAGGCTTCGCCTGGGGCAAAGCTCAGCGGAACATAAGCGGCTGCGGTCGATTGCCCGCGTTCTTTGCTCCAGCGCCTGGCGTAACGCCGCACCGCATCGTAACCGCCGTCATAGCCGCGGCCGCGCAGCTCTTCGAAGATCCGGATCAACGTCAACTGTTCACGAGCGGATTTAGTCACGTTCGACGCAAGCAGCCCGTCAAGTTCGACTGCCCATTGTCCGAGCTTTGGCCGCGGCTGCACCTGCCGCTCGTACTCGAATGAGGTCTCTCCCGACCTCAGCACCTTCCGGACCGTGTTCCGCGACACCTTCAGGTCACGGGCGATCTCCTTGATCGTCTTGCCCTTGATGAAGTGCTCGCGCCGGATCCGGGCAATCGTCTCCACGATCAGCATCCCCCACCACCTGCTTTGTTACGAAGCAGGCAGCGCAACAGACCAACCTGTAGGGGGTCAATTTTGGACGCCGATCCCCCGGCTTAGGGGGTCAATATTGCAGGCCGAATGACACACGGGACCGCGCCGGGGTCAGAGTTGCGCCAGGCCGCCGTCGACGGCGACTTCGCTGGCGGTCATGAAGCTGCTGTCCGACGATGCGAGAAAGGCCGCCACGGCCCCGATCTCCGCCGGATCGGCCATGCGCTGGAGCGGAGTCATCGAGGCGAAGACCTTCTGGCCGTCCTCGCCCAGCGCTTCCTTTGCGAGTTCGGTCGCAGTCGCCCCGGGCGACAGCACGTTGACCCGGATGCCGCTGCCTTTCAGGTCCTCCGCCCAGGTTCGCGCGAGGTTGCGCACTGCCGCCTTGCTCGCGCTGTAGGCGCTCATTGCCGGGGCGCCCGTGGTGCCGGCGCTCGATCCGGTCAGGATGATCGAACCACCCTCGCCCATCAGCGGCAGCGCCTTCTGGACCGTGAAGATCGTACCCTTCACGTTGGTGTCGAAGGTTTCGTCAATGTGCGCGGCGGTGATCTGGCCGAGCCGAAGCTGGCTTCCCGCTCCTGCATTGGCGAAGACGATGTCGAGGGTTCCGCGCTCGGACTTCACCGCCGCATAGAGTCGGTCGAGGTCGGCCTCATCCGAGACCGAGCCCTTCACCGCGCGGGCATTCGGCCCGAGGGCGGCGACAGCAGCGTCGAGCGCCTCCTGTCGGCGGCCGAAGATGAAGACGAAGGCGCCTTCTTCGATGAAGCGCTTTGCTGCGGCGCGCCCAATGCCGGTAGCGCCACCCGTGATAACTGCAACCTTACCCTCTAGCTTTCGCACAACTTCTCCTTTCGTGATGTCGGGACAGCATCTGCCCCCGAGAACCTCGACATAGGTCGGTCGGCGTCAGGCGTTGAGTGCGGAAGCGCGCACATCGGTGGTGCGAAATCGATCCGGCCGGACGACTCACGGCAGCCGCGGCGATCGGTGTCCGCCGTTCGGGAATTGGGCGGTGCTTGCGGGCATAGGCTATGATGACGGCCCGTACTGCTGTACGAGACGTTAGATACGGGCTTTGGAAGGCGCACCGCGCGGTGCGGGATCGCACCATGATCGACTGGGATGACGTTCGCTACTTTCTTGCCGTCGCGCGCGGAGGCTCGGTGCGGGCTGCCGCCGAGCGCCTCGGTGTGAATCACGCGACCGTGCTGCGACGCATCGCCCAGCTCGAGGAACGGCTCGGGGTCCAAATGTTCGAAAAGCTGCCTTCGGGCTACCGCCTGACGGCTGCGGGCGAGGAGGTCCTCGAGTTCGCGGACCAGATGGAAGCGTCGTCGCACCTGCTGGAGACGCGCGTCTTCGGGCGCGACCAGAGCGTGCGCGGGCTTCTGCGGGTGACGCTGGCGCCGCCGCTGGCGACACACCTGCTCATGCCGGACTTCGCCGACTTCGCGCGTCTGCATCCGGACATCGAGATGGATATCCTGTCGTTCGGCGAACTGGCTAATCTGACCAACCGGGAGGCCGACGTCGCGATCCGCGTCGTCTACGACCGCAAAACCCTGCCGCTCAATCTTCACGGCATGAAGGGACCGGAGCTGTTCGGCGGCGTCTACATGTCCCGGGATCGACTAGCCGCGTGGCGTACGGGCGCGCCGGATCCCATCCGGTGGATCGTCATCAGCATTCATGGAATACCGGACTGGGCCAGCGAGGGTGAGGTTCGCACCACGGGGGTTCCGTTCAGGATCACGGACGCCGAGGCGCAGATCGTTGCAGTACGGCAAGGGCTCGGGATCACGACGCTGCCGTGCTTCATTGGCGATGCCGACCCCCTGCTGGTGAGGGTGCCGGGCACCGACCTGCACATGTACGGAACGCTCTGGCTTCTCACACACGGGGAGACCCGCAAGACGAAGCGCGTGCGGCTCTTCACGGAGTTCGTATCCCGCAGGCTCGCCGCATACGCTCCGCTTCTCGCGGGGCTGTCCATATCGCGCGACTGACGCCCGGCAGGTCGCCGGCGAGGCTTGCATCCTTTCGTCGCAGCATTTAGATCGCACCCGATTTAATCGGATACGATTTATATCGGGGCGACCTCGCAAACTCCGGAGGGATCCATGAGCCGTGTCCGAAAGCCTGCATTATAGGAAGCAAGGATGTGCTGGAGAGAGTCGAGCTGGCCAGTCAATCGGGGCCAAACCGCATTCGGAGATGAGTACCAAATGGCGCGCCCGGAACGAGGCGACCGACGCCCAACCTTCACGTTGAAAAATCAAGACAAAATCGCTAACCGCCGGGCTGGTTCGTACCACCACTTGTGACCACCTGCAAATTGTCTCCTGCACAAGGGCTGCAAGCTGCTCGTGGTTACGATAAAGGCAGCATCACCTACAAGCATTTCTCAGTGGCGAACGTGCGGGGACGCCATCGACCGGCTGGACTATGGCCTAGAGATTATGAATGCTCTTCCTGTTCCACTGGGGCTGAGCGTTAATGCTGACGAAGAAATGCACCATTTGCGGCGAGGAGAAGCCCGCGACCTTGGACTATTGGGGTTCTACACCCGCCGGAAATCTACGCGGCTACTGCAATGTCTGCATGAACCAGCGGTCGCGCCAGTATGAAGCCCAGAACAAGGAAAAGCGGAAGGTTCGAGATGCAAGGCGCGCAGCAAGAGCGCCGGGTGCCCGGACCGGCTTTGGATCGACCCTCAAGCGAGAGCTATGGGATAAGCAAAATGGCATCTGTCCGTGCTGCTTCCAGATGATCGACTTTGCTGAAAATGGGGAAGTGGATCATATGATACCCTTGGCTAAGGGCGGTGTGCATGACAGGTCCAACTTCATACTGGCACATTCTAGATGCAACCGCGACAAGAAGGACAAGACGCTAGAGGAGCATTGGGATTGGCGGGTCAAAGTCGGGCATGATGTCGAGAACCTTGGAAGCAAGCATGGTCTCGTTCCACCGAAGAGTTCACGTGAGCTGAGCCGTCGATGACCAACCCTGCTCGCATCATTCGCTATGTTCTTCCGGGAACGCTTCCCGGTCGTGATTTGCTGTCGCTCTATGACAGGAGCGCAAATTTGCTCATTGTGGACAGGGATCATTTCGATCGCCTCTGCGATGAGGATCGGGAGGTTGTCCTGCACACCCAAGAGCCAGCTCTACTGATCGAATATCTGGCAAACAAACCGCCGCGCATAAGGCGATAACGGTTCGCTGACTTTGGCAGGCGCAACAGCTTCGCCCGCGCTGGATTGGAGCTATGTCGAAGGCACTCCCGTCCCAAGCATCACATTCAAAACGTTCATCGCTCCCGAGGCAATCAAACTACCTGCTGCGCCGCTTAGGGAGTTCCGCACGTCTGTTAGTATCCCTCTCAGAGCCGATCGGTCGTTCTTGGCAATCGCTGTTTCTAACGCACCCAGCCTCTCTTCGAGACGCTTGCCATCGGCACCGGCTTCCACGAGCTCGACGCTGTGGTTGCGCAGTTGAGAGACGATTGAAGTGAGTTGATCGATTTTGATGCCGTCGCTCGCGTCGATATCGCCCGAGCTGTTGCCTTGCCCCATGTTGCCAACAAACTGACCAATGCTCCCGATGTTGATCGTGGGACTAGCAGCCTGAGCCTTCTGCTTCTCAGCTTGTCCAAAACTATCTTCCGTTCCCATAATTCCAGCCTTCTCCAAATCCAATGCCCACTCCAAGATGAGCGTTCGGACGCGATCAAGGATGCGCCCCAGCTCACTCGGCGAAATTTCCAAACAGTAGTTCCAGCGAACTCCGTTCTGCTCATCCAACATCTCTTTGATTTTGTCTGGATAGGAGACTTGAAGCGAGCCTCCGCGAGAGCACGAGCGGATTAGGTCTTCCAGCACCGAAACGGGTTCCGGGTTTCTCATCCACGAGAGCTGCTCCGTATGCCCGCCCATGGCCATCCAGCCATGGTACGGGTTGAACGCCATTGGCCGTCCATGCACCTTGCGGTACTCAGGCGGTTTGACCTCGTAGCCCTTTAGCTCGTGCTCGACCCAGTCCTCTACAGCTCCCAAGCCCAGCTTCACTGCAACGAATTTCACCCGGCGCAGGAGGTCACTCACCGGGCACTGACGCGTTGAGCGCGTCGTGCTGCAGCTTTTCCACAATGGTTCCCATACCCTCGCTCTTCCGTGCGTTGTCCTTGCCTCACTTTCTGGATTTGAGGCGCTGCTGTTCGGCGTCCACCAGGTCGGAAGCGCACTGCATAAACGTACTTGCAGCTTTGGTTGATCGGATCTTCTTCCCACTGTCGTCTGTGTCGTCAATGCTCAGGTCGATGGGCACTTGCATATCCGTGCCCCCCTTCTTACGGGCGAACGCGATGGTGACCACGCCTTCACCGACCGCTTTGAGCAACATCGCGAACGTTTGCTCCGCGTTGTAGACCGCAACGATTGCGCCGGGTGTGTCGGTCCCAAGCGATTGATTGACTAGGTACGGACGGCTGGTCGCGTTGCCTGAAACGAAGAACGCGCTCACAGGAGCGTTAGGCATCAGTCTATAGGTGGTGTCCTCGAAATCGTTAACCACAACCTTCAGCAGGATGCCGATGTTGTTCTTTGCGGTCATGAGATTGAATGAGCCGTCTACGCGGGCAAAGCCTCCCGTGCGGTAGGTAAAATCTCGGATAAGCGCAGCGAAGGTGACGCCACACCCTGTAAGAACGCCTTCTGTGAAAACGGGCGCAGCTTGGCTCGATAGCGTGCCAAGTCGCTGTGTAAGCGTCTGCTCGATAACAGCATCTCTTGCGTGAGCGGGATTACCCATCAGCGCAATCAGAATGGCGCTGCCGCCCCATATTTTGCCCATGTCGCCCCCAAATCGTTGTGCCCGCAACATAACACAACCGACATTCGGTCCCGATACCCACCTCCGTAGGGTCTACCCTTCCGAGACACCGCTGTGAGACACGATTTCTGCCTCAATAGGGTTGACTTATGAGTTTTGAGACACCAGTGTCTCATGGTCTAGACCCTAACGAGACAGGACTGGCAAATGACCGTCATCGGGTACGCCCGTGTGAGCACCAACGATCAACAACTCGACCTCCAAGAGAACGCATTGCGCGCAGCAGGCTGTGACCTGATCCGCTCCGAGAAGCGCAGCGGCACCTCCACCGCAGGCCGGGAGGAGCTTCGCACCGTGCTCGACTTCCTCCGCGCGGGGGATGTGCTGATGGTAACCCGCATTGATCGGCTTGCGCGCAGCATTGGCGACCTTCAGGACATTGTTCGTACCGTGAAGGCGCGTGGTGCTTCCCTGAAGGCAACAGAGCAACCCATCGACACCAGCACTGCAGCTGGCAAGTGCTTCCTCGACATGCTTGGTGTGTTCGCTGAGTTCGAGACCAATCTTCGCAGGGAGCGGCAGCTAGAAGGCATCGCGGACGCCAAGGCACGCGGGGTCTACCAAGGGCGCAAGGCCTCCATCGACACCGCCAAGGTGAAGGCGCTCAAGGCTCAAGGATTGGGTGCTTCAGCTATCGCCAAGGCTCTCAACATTGGTCGTGCGTCGGTCTACCGGGCTCTGGAGACCTAAGTGGCGCAGGGACAACGCAGCATTATTCACTCTCCTCGCCACCGTCTTCTGCCGTGATGTGCGGCGATGCTCCGCGCCTCCTCCGCTCGGGAGGGGCGGGCTTGGGTGGCTGGTCGCGGCTGCTCATAGCCACAGCGTGAACGGGGGTGGCACGAAGGATGTTGACCAAAATCAATGGGTCCTCGTTTCGAATAGAGGTCCCAGTCTGAAACGTCCCCTACCCCCACGTTTCAAATAGTGGGCTTGAAGGGAGCGAATATTGCCGAGCTTGTCGCTGCGCTGGATCGTTCTTAGGAACGCCGGCTCAGCCTTGAGAGCTTTCCGTGCTCGAGCGGATCATCCTATAGGCTTGGGTGCGCTCAAGAAGGTCCATCTGCTTCGCCAAGGCGCGCCATTGGTTGGCCGCCTCACGGAGGGCAAAGACCACATTCGGATCGGTTGCCGTGTCAGCCATCGCGTCACACGCGTCGGAACGGGTCAGCATTTCGCTTGCTTTCATGGCGCTGCTAATCCGGTAACGCAGGCACCGTTCCTACTGGCAAAGGAGCCTCCTCGGGTGCCGTAGTTCCAGCTATGGCGTCCCCCAACTCTTCCTATCGGGGCCGGGGATGCGGCGGATCAGCTACCCTCGCGTGGGGTCTCCACAAGCTCCCGCAGGCGCTCCTCCAGCTGCTCTGTGAGCCTCCTCAGGTTGTCCGCAGTGACGCCCACGTAGGCATGCGCCAGCCTGCGACACATGGCTAACTGTGCCTCCAGACGCTCTTTTTCGACTTCAGGGTCCATACGGAGAAGACGCAGGGGGCTTCAGGTTGTTCACAGCCCAGCGTTCAGGGCGGCTTCCTATAGCCCCGGCTGGGGCCGTAGGGTGCCTCCGGGCAGACCTTCGCCCGAGAGCCTGTCCCCTCGCGTCCCGTTGGGTTTGATCCCAGTCAGGCTCAGGGGCCGCTTGGGCGATTTCAGCCCAGTGCTTTGCTTCCCAGTGCTGGACCGGGGCCTGTTATAAACTGTGGCCGTAATCACCTTCGGTCAGCGCCAACATTCGTTCCCTGATATGGGATGTATGTGCGCTGTGGTGACACAGGGTAAGTTACATCGATTCTATTCTATATATTCATATACTTAGGTACCTCGTAGGCTTGTCCTATAGCCTAAAAGTCCCATCCCTCCGGTCTGGTGATGCCGAGCTTCGGAGTTGCTCCGGTATGGGTCTGAAACTGCTCTTTCAAGGTATCCACCGCCACCGCCTCGTGTCTGGACTGCACAATGAGGCTATCGTGCACAGGCAGGCTCGGGACACCTTGAGCCATCAATTCCTGCATGGTCCCGATGATGATCTTGCTCTCAACGAACATGAGGTCACTCCAGTCTCGTACACGACCCCTAATCTCTCCTCCCCAGCGCTGCAGAATTGGGTGGCGTTGTAGAACCCGCTCGCAGACCCGTGACATGGGGTAAGCCTTGGCATCGAAAGCGTCCGGTCGGATGCCCTTGCGCTCCAAACGGTCCCGGACGTTCTCCTTGATTTCCGTCGTCCATTTCGTCCGAAGTTGGCCGCCTCCGAAGGACATGTTGATCCAGCACTTGGCCACCTCTCGATCCAGCACGGTGTCGCCAAGTATTCCGGCGTAGGCATCTGTGTTGGTGTCGAGCTTTTGATCGCACCAAGCGTAGAAGATGCTCAGGTATGCCGATGAGATGTCGATTTCGACCACAGCCTCACCGTCAATCCGCATCTCACGCCGCGCGGCCCCGCTGAGGTGCTGATAGCATGCAGTGTTCTGTGGATAGGAGTAGAGGCGGCCGCCCTTATTCCAACGGAAGTCAGGATGGCCTGCGTGGTGAAATATCCGCACCCAGCCCAGATGCTTAATCTCAGTGGTCGGGTGCGTGATCGAGTGCTGGCCGACGAACGCGTTGAGTTCCGCCACCTGTTTCCGAAGGCGCTCTACCGCAACGATGTCCGGTGTTTTCCGCGAGGGCTTCGTGAGCCGCACCAGCTCGGAAGGCATTACCTCCTCGGAATTGAAATGTTGCCACACCGTTGCTGGCGTGATGCCGTGGGCCTCGCAGAGGGATAGAAGAGACGGTGTTGCACGGAAGCGCGACAGCTTCCCATGCGAAGGCCCCGGATTTCCGAAGCCGTAAGCACCTGGATAGCCCGGCTGGTGCTCGACCAAGCCCGCCTCAGTCAACGCTTGCCGCACCCCGTTGAACATGTGCCATGAGACAGCTTTGCCGGTGTACGTCTCTTTCTTCAGAGAACACCGCAGCCAGCCCTCGCTGAAGTCTCTTTCGATTACGTCCAGCAAATCGGCAACGAAGGCCGCCATAGCGTTGGCGTAATCTTCTTTGGTCTTGTTCCGAGCATAAGCCTTGCCCTTCGCCGCCATCGACCTCGGATAGCGCGCGGCCAACTCACTTGCGAGCACGCGGGCCTTCAGGCTTGCTGGTGTGGCTCGCAAGGTAGCCAAGGGTGCCTTATGCAGGACCTTGGCCTCCTCACGTGAAATGCTCGGCGTCGGCACGATTTGCTCGGGCACGTCAGGCTCTTTGTCTGTCATCTTCCGACTTCCCGCCTCGGGGTCTTACGATCAGAACCCATAAGCCCGGTTGATCATGTAAGCGCTGATGTCGATGCTGTACCGAGCAGCCACGCCGTCTACAGGGGCCTCCCCCGAGAGCGGCGGTGGTGATCGGTCATCATGACGCGTGGTGCTTTCGTGGCTATTCAGGCGTTGCTTTACGCTTTGCCGGTGGTTGCTTTGATGTGCCGCTAGTACGCGTTGGTACGCCCAGCGGTTTGACACGCGACAGGTCAAGGCCGGGATAGGAAATGCGATTGATGGCGTCAGATAAACCGGAAGCAGTGAACCGGGCTAACATGGCAGGCGCGCCGTAACCCCAACTCACCGTGGATGCTTGAGCATGACCGATCAGAGCTTCGCGCGCCTCGTGATCCGCCCTGCCCCTACGTAGCGCGTCTTTCACGGTGTGCCTGAAACTGTGGAACACCTTGGCCTTATCCGTGACGCCTGCTGCTCGGAGATAACGACCAAACCACTGGGAAAACGCAGGCACGCCAGCACGCCCCTTATCGGGAGATACCATAGGGAATAGCCACGCATCCGGGCCATCAGCCTTCCTTCGCTCCTCGACATAGCCGATTAAGCCTAAGCGGATCACTTCGGGATGCGCGGGTACAACACGTTCGGAGGCTTCCGTCTTCAGCCTCTTCCCTCGTGCCCGCTCGCTTTCGAAGTAGAGCAGGGTCGCCCCTGTCTCTACGTCCGTCTGCACGTTGGCGGCGGTGAGGCCCCCCAGCTCCGCTTGGCGTGCCCCGGTGAACAAGGCAAGGACGGGCAACCAAAAACCAGCGTCCCCATGAGCACCCAATGGGAACTGATGCTCGGTAAACACCGGCGCATTGAATAGCAGTTGCAACTCTGCCGTCCCGAAGGATGTTCGCTCGGAGCGCTCTTCTGGAAGCCTGATCTTGCTGAATGGATCGACCCACTGCTGCCCGTCATCCGGCACAAGGCCGTTCTCCTTTGCCCAGACACAGATGGACTGCACCGCACCCAGTTGCTTGTTGATCGTTGCTGCGGTGATCTTCGGCTCTTCCGGGTGCTCGCGGCCCCACTCAGCCTGCGCAGGGAGAGGCGCGCCTAGCAGAGGTCCTTGCCGCAATCGAGGGACATCCTGAAGCGCTCTACGGTAGTCCAAAGCCTGCTTCTTCCTGATCGCCGCGACCGGCATGTTACCGTGGACTTGGATGAACATGTCCACGCTCCGGCTAAACTCGTCCACGGTCCGCTTCGGTCGTGCCCGGTGCCGCTTCCAGCCCTCAACCGCATCAAGCAGCGTCCCGCCATCACCCGCTGCCGGTGCTCCCGGCCCGGCCACAAAAGGCGTTTCTACAGTGATGCCTGCGTCTCGCTTCTCGATTGCCTCCAGTCCTCTTAGGTACGCGTGTAGACACGCGGTGCTCAGCTTAATGTAGGCGGCGCTATGCTCGTCCAGTTCAATGTTGAACGCCCACAGGGCTCCCCGGACGTCGTCCTGCACGGCTGAGATGTCGCCCATTGCCGCCGTTTGCCGGAGCATCTGGATCGTATCCAACAGCTCGGTGTGGTTCTCCTCAAACACCTGACGTGGCAATCCACGGGCGGGCCATTGCGCGGGCGGGATCAACGGTTCATCCACTGAGCCATCAAGCCGGATGATCTCGGCTCTGATCCGCGCCAGTTCGTCGCGACCGCCGAAGCGTGTTCGCTCGTCCCACTCCAGCGCCTTGGCGTACACCCATTCAGCCATTCGCTTGATTTCAGTATCGTTCAGGCTGGTGCGCTTGACCGTGGGCACCGTGGCTGCCGCAAGTCGTGCCTTTGCTTTCGCGATGATCCGGTCGAACTCCGCCAGCACCGGCTTGGCGCGCACATTGGCCGAGTGGAGGTCCTTGGTCCCGAGAGACTTCTTAAGGTGGGATTGCGACGCCTTGCCGTTGTTCAGCTCAATTGCCACCGCGCGCGCGCAGTCCCTTCGGTTTCGCGGGCACGGTTTTCAAAGCGTAGTAGGTATTGTGTCGGTCTTTGATCACGCCCATCAGAACACGCATTTTCACCACCGCTTCACACCACTGGCGGCAGCTAAGCGCTTGTAAACGTGCTAGTTATTGATTTTCAATAGGAACTTGTGCGACTGGCGCGCCCGGAACGATTCGAACGTCCGACCCTCAGATTCGTAGTCTGATGCTCTATCCAGCTGAGCTACGGGCGCGTTTTTCGCGAACAGCAATGTGGGCAAGGCCTACATGCACCCTCCGGACAACGCCGAAGGGGTGCGAAAGAGCGCTCTGACTAACCGCTCTTGCCCGAATTGGCAAGGTCCGGATTGGGGAGATTTTGCAGGGCAACGACGGTTTCCGGTGGGTCTCCGGCCGACTACGCCCTTGCCCGCTCGTTGCGGATGGAGAGGAGTTCCACGGGGCGGTCGGGGATGACGATCCGGAAGGTGGCGCCGAGGGTGCCTTCGACCAGATGGATGTCGCCGCCATGGGCGCGGACGAGCTCGGCAGCGATGGCAAGGCCAAGGCCGCTGCCGCCCGGGCGGCCGGAGGTCTGGAACGCCTCGAACAGATGGTCCCGGGTCTTCTGGGGCACGCCGGGGCCGGTGTCGGAGACCTCCAGGATGGCGACGGCGCCTTCGCGTTTTCCCGTGATCCGGATCTGCTGCGCGCCGCCCTCGGCCGACGAATGGCTTTCCAGTGCCTGGGCGGCGTTGCGGACGAGGTTGAGCAGCACGCGGAACAGCTGGTCGGGATCGGCGTCGACCGCGAGCCCCCGCTCGATCGCGGCGACCCAGACGATCGCGGCATCGCTGGCAAGGCCCGCGGTCTCGCGCACCTCCAGCACCACCGGCTCGATCAGGATCATGCGCCGGTCGGGCGCGGCCTCCTGGGCGCGGCCGTAAGACAAGGTCGACTGGCAGAAGGCGATGGCGCGCTCGAGCGAACGCACGAGCTTTGGCGCGCAAAGCGCTGCACCCGCGGATCCGGCACGCTGGCGAGCTGGTCCGACAAAAGCTGGGCCGAGGCCAGCAAATTGCGCAGATCATGGTTGATCTTGGAGACGGCGAGGCCGAGGGCGGCAAGCCGGCTCTTCTGATGCAGCATCGACATCAAATCGCGCTGCATGTCCGACAATTCGCGCTCGGCGACCCCGATTTCGTCGCTCCGCTGGCTCGGCACGATGATCCCCGCCGAGCTTTCGGGGTTTTCGTGGAAGCCGACCAGGCTCGCCGTCAACCGCCGCATCGGGCGCACGAACAGATAATGGAGCGCGAGATAGACGAGGCCCGCGGTCAGCGCCGCGATGATCAGCGCGACCACCACGACGTTGCGGGAGAAGCGGTACATCGACTGCCGCAGCGGCAGCTCGTCGGTCACGATCTCGATGAACTGGGCGTTGCCGACCCCGGGCCCGACGATCCGGATGGCCTGGTTGCCGGTCTCCAGCATCATCCGGAACGAGCCGGTGATCGCCTCCCACGCCGTCATGTCGCGCAGGTCGATGTCGTGCTCGATGGCGGTCGGCAGATTGTCGCTGGCGAGCAGACGGCGCTGCTGGCCCATCTTGATGGCGACGGCGCGGGCATTGATGCTTTTCAGGATCTGGCGCGACAGCGAATCGGGAACCATGCCGAGCGGAGCTGCATCGAGCACCAGCGCCGCCGTGTTGGCCGCCGCCACGCGGTCGTTCAGCCGGTTGACCCAGAAGTTGGCGATGGCAGGCACGTAGAGCAGGACGGCCGCGATCATCACCAGGGGAACAGTGAGCAGCAACAGCTTGCCGGATAACCCAAGCCCGCGCGTCCCGCGCGGCTGCGTCGCCGGCGGGTCCCGCTGATCCTGATCCTGGATCGGCTGGAGGTCTGTCGCTGCCACGTATTCGCCCCTGTTGGCCTGGCTGATGGAGGATGCGACCCGCCCGGGGGCCGGTCAAATTACAGATTGCTAATCTGCCGAGGTGGGATGTAAGCGCGGATATCGCTAATCGCTACCTCGAGGGTTAAAAACCCCGCACAAACAGCGATATTCACCGGATCAGAGCGCTTGTGCGGCGTTGACGAAAAGGAGGCGCTCGCATATAAGCCGGCCAAATTGTCCGCGATGACCCGGTGTAACGCCGGGAGCGGCTCTCTTGGGGCCGAAAGCGGGCCCGTTTTGGGCAGCATCTTCCGGACTTTATCATCAATTCTACAGGCAAATTGCCCGGTCAGCGGAGAAAAACCCGTGAAGCGGACTTATCAACCCAGCAAACTGGTGCGCAAGCGCCGTCACGGCTTCCGTGCCCGTCTCGCTACTGCCGGCGGCCGCAAGGTTCTCGCCGCACGCCGCGCTCGCGGCCGCAAGCGTCTGAGCGCCTGAGCCGGCCCCCCTTTTTGGGATTTCATCATGGATCGGCTGAGGCAGCGAGCGGATTTCCTCGCCGTTGCCAATGGCGCGCGGGTGAATAGTCCCGCGTTCGTCCTGCAAAGCCGTGGCCGTGACGACAGCGGCCCGATCCGGATCGGCTTCACCGTTACCAAAAAGAACGGCAACGCTCCCGAGCGTAATCGCATCCGGCGCCGGCTTCGCGAACTGGTGAAGCGGCTCGATCCGGTGTCGATGCAGCCCCATCATGATTATGTGCTGGTCGGCCGAAGGGACGCGCTCTCGCGCGGCTTCGCCACCATGCTCGACGATCTGCGCATAGCGTTCGCGAAGCCCGCGCGGCATACGCACAAGGGACGCGGCCCAAAAACCGACGGCCAAAGAACCGACGGCTTAAAGCCCGGCCCCGCTCCTGCGACCAGCCGCAAACCGGATTGATGACGAGAATGATGACCGATAACCGCAACACCATCCTCGCCGTCATTCTGTCGGGCCTCGTGCTGATCGCCTGGCAATATTTCTACAACATGCCGGCGATGGAGAAGCAGCGCGTCCAGCAACAGACGCAGGCCGAGTTGCAGAAGACCACGCCGCAGCCGACGGCTTCCGGGACGCCGGGCGCCACGCCGCAGCCCGGCACCGCAGGCACGCCCTCCGCTCCCCAGACCGCCAATCAGCCGGGCCAGCCGATCGTCAGCCGGGAGGCGGCGATTGCCGCCTCCCCCCGCGTCAAGATCGATACACCCCGCTTGACCGGCAGCATTGCCCTGAAGGGCGCGCGCATCGACGATCTTGCGCTGGTGCAGTATCGCGAAACGGTCGACCCGAAGTCGCCGCCGATCATCCTCTATTCGCCGTCGGGCACTGCAGAGCCCTATTACGCAGAATTTGGCTGGGTGGCCGGGACAGGCGGCACAAAGGTGCCCGACCGGACCACCGATTGGCAGCAGGAGGGCACCAACAGCCTGACGCCGTCCACGCCGGTCATGCTGAAATACGACAATGGCGAAGGCCTCACCTTCCGCCGCACCGTCACGATCGACGACCACTACCTCTTCAGCATCAAGGACGAGGTGACCAATGTCGGCAACGCGCCGGGTCAAACTCTATCCCTTCGCGCTGATCTCGCGCCACGGCACGCCGCACGTCTCGGGCTACTACATCCTGCATGAAGGCCTGATCGGTTATTTGGGCGAGCAGGGCTTGCAGGAGAAGGCCTATAAGGCTGTCGGCGAAGCACCCGCGATCGGCAACGGCGGACACGGGTTCGAATTCAACAACGTCACCAATGCCTGGCTCGGCATTACCGACAAATATTGGGCGTCTGCGCTCCTTCCCGACACGTCGGCAACGCTCAAGGCCCGTTTTGTCGCCGAACCCGGCACCCAGATCCGATACCAGACCGACTATCTGCAAAGCGAGCAGACCGTCCCGATCGGCGGCACGACGACGACGAACGCGCGGCTGTTCGCCGGCGCCAAGGAAGCCGGCGTCGTCGGCGTGTTTCCGTTCGCCGGCCTCGGCGGCTACAACAAGGAGCTCGGCCTCAACCATTTCGATCTCTTGATCGACTGGGGCTGGTTCTACTTCATCACCAAGCCGATGTTCCTCGGCCTCGACTTCTTCTACCGCTTCTTCGGCAATTTCGGCATCTCGATCCTGCTCGTGACCGTGATCGTGAAGTTCTTGTTCTTCCCGCTGGCGAACAAGTCCTACGCCTCGATGGCGAAGATGAAGTCGGTCCAGCCGCAGCTTCAGGCGCTCAAGGAGCGCTACCCCGACGACAAGGTGAAGCAGCAGCAGGAGATGATGGAGATCTACCGCAAGGAGAAGATCAACCCGGTCGCCGGCTGTCTTCCCGTGGTGATCCAGATCCCGGTGTTCTTCTCGCTCTACAAGGTGCTGTTCGTCACCATCGAGATGCGGCACGCGCCGTTCTTCGGCTGGATCAAGGACCTGTCCGCGCCGGATCCGACCAATCTGTTCACGCTGTTCGGCCTGATCCCGTTCGATCCGACCACGCTGCCGCTGTTCGGCCACTACCTCGCGCTCGGCATCTGGCCGATCATCATGGGCATCACGATGTGGTTCCAGATGAAGCTGAACCCGACGCCGCCGGATCCGACCCAGCAGCTGATCTTCAACTGGATGCCGCTGATCTTCACCTTCATGCTGGCGGGCTTCCCGGCGGGTCTCGTGATCTACTGGGCCTGGAACAACACGCTCTCAGTGCTCCAGCAGAGCTTCATCATGCGCCGCAACGGCGTGAAGGTAGAGCTGTTCGACAATCTCAAGGCGACGTTCGCGAAGAAGGCGACGTAGCTCTCCGTCATTGCGAGGAGCGAAGCTCCGAAGCAATCCAGACCGTTTCCCCGGAGGCACCCTGGATTGCTTCGCTTCGCTCGCAATGACACGGTAACAACCGAAAGCTTTCGCATGAATGACGACAAAGATGCGAAGCTGATCGAGGTCGGGCGAAAGCTGTTTGCCCGCGACTGGCAGTTCATCTGGGCCTCGCCCTCGATTGAAACGCTGCCGCCGATGGCGGGGCTGGAGATCGCCTTTGCCGGACGCTCCAATGTCGGCAAGTCGAGCCTGATCAACGCGCTCACCGGCCGCAACGCGCTCGCGCGCACCTCGCATACGCCGGGCCGCACCCAGGAGCTGATCTTCTTCGAGGTCCCCGGCAAGACCGAGCTCCGCCTCGTCGACATGCCCGGCTATGGCTATGCCAAGGCGCCGAAGAGCCAGGTCGCGTCCTGGACCGAGCTGATCCACAAATTCCTGCTCGGCCGCGCCTCGCTCGCGCGCGTCTACGTGCTGATCGACGCGCGGCATGGCCTCAAGGAGGTCGACCACGAAGTCCTGAAGACGCTCGACCGCTCCGCGGTCAGCTACCAGATCGTGCTGACCAAGGCAGACCAGGTCAAGGCCGCCGAGCTCACTGAGCGGATTGCCGAGACCGGCGTTGCGCTCGCCAAACATCCCGCCGCGTTTCCGGATGTGCTGACGACCTCGTCCCGCTCCGGATCCGGCATGGCCGAGCTGCGCGCCGCGATGGCGAAGCTGCTGGAGGAGCGGACCAAGTGATGGCGCGCCTGTTGATCGGGCTTGCCGGTCTGATGGGCGCCGCCGGCGTCGCGCTGGCCGCCGCCGCCGCCCACGGTGGCGATGCGAGCCGGCTTGCTTCGGCGAGCGCCATGCTGCTGTTTCATGCAACTGCCGTACTTGCGGCCACAGCCCTGCTCGCGCACCGCCTTCTGCACGGCGGAATTGGCCTCATTGCTGCGTTCGGTTTCGTACTCGGCGCCGCGTTGTTCGCGGGCGACCTCACCTTGCGGCAATATGCCGGCCATTCGCTGTTTCCATATGCGGCGCCGACGGGTGGAACGGTGATGATTTTGAGCTGGCTGGTGGTGACGCTCGCGGCGGTGGTGGTGCGGAAATAGGTCTCGTGCCCCGGACGCAGCGCAGCGCTTCAGCGATGCGCTGCTGAGCCGGGGCCCATGCCAGCTTCTGGGTCCCGGCTCAGCGGCGCGTCACTGCGTGCCGCACCGCGTCCGGGACACGAGATCGCATGCCAGTCCTACTTTGCGCCTCGCCCGCCAATCAGATAGAACGCGGCCCGAGTATCCCGCCAGCGAGATCCGCCTCATGACCGAAATCTCACCGCTCGACCAGGCCCGCATCCTGTCCGAAGCGCTGCCGCACATGCAGCAGTATGACGAGGAAACCATCGTCATCAAGTATGGCGGCCATGCCATGGGCGACGAAGAGGGCGCGAAGAATTTTGCCCGCGACATCGTGCTGCTCGAGCAGACCGCGATCAACCCGGTGGTGGTGCATGGCGGCGGCCCGCAGATCGCGACCATGCTCAAGCGGCTCGGCATCGCCTCGGAATTCGCCGCCGGCCTGCGCATCACTGATGCCGCGACGATCGAAATCGTCGAGATGGTGCTGGCCGGCTCCGTCAACAAGCAGATCGTCGGTTACATCAACGAAGCCGGCGGCAAGGCCGTGGGCCTGTCAGGCAAGGACGCCAACATGGTGAAGGCGTCGAAGACGACGCGCACCATCATCGATCCGGACTCGCACATCGAGAAGGCGGTCGATCTCGGCTTCGTCGGCGACCCCGAGAAAGTCGACCTCACGCTGCTCAACCAGCTGATCGGCTACGAGCTGATCCCGGTGCTGGCACCGCTCGCGACCTCGAAAGAGGGCCAGACGCTGAACGTCAACGCCGACACTTTTGCAGGCGCCGTGGCCGGCGCGCTGAAGGCAAAGCGGCTGCTGCTGCTCACCGACGTGCCCGGCGTGCTCGACAAGTCGAAGAAGCTGATCCCGCAGCTCTCGGTCAAGGACGCGCGAAAGCTGATCGCCGACGGCACCATTTCCGGCGGCATGATCCCAAAGGTCGAGACCTGCATCTACGCGCTCGAACAGGGTGTCGAGGGCGTCGTCATCATCGACGGCAAGATGCAGCACGCGGTGCTGCTCGAACTCTTCACCAACACGGGCACGGGAACGCTGATCCACAAGTGAGAGATGAGAAACCGAGAGACGCCGTCATGGCCGAGCGGAGAGTTCAGCGACCGCGCCGCTCCACTCTCACGCGCTTCCTGATGACGCTCCCTGCCGCAGCCATCTCGTTTGTCTTCTCCTCCGCGCCGGCCTTCGCCGACCTCAAGATCTGCAACCGCATGTCCTATGTCGTCGAGGCCGCGATCGGCATCGACGACAAGGCGGCGACCGCCACGCGCGGCTGGTTCAGGATCGATCCCGCCACCTGTCGCGTGGTGGTGCAGGGCACGCTCTCCGCCGACCGCATCCTGCTCAACGCCCGCGCGCTCGGCGTCTACGGCGCATCCCCGATCCCGCAGAACGGCAGCGACACGCTGTGCGTCGCGCAGGACAATTTCGTCATCGCGGCCGCGCGGCAGTGCCGCAGCGGCCAGACCCAGGCCGCCTTCACGCAGATCACGCCGACGCAAGGCGCGGACGGTAATCTCGTCGCCTATCTCGCGGAGGATTCCGAATATGACGACGAGCAGGCCCGCCTTGCCGCCATCCAGCGGCTTTTGGTGATTGCAGGCTACGATGCCGCGCCGATCGATGGCGTCGACGGGCCGAAGACGCAAGGCGCGCTGGCCGCTTTTCTGAAGAGTCGCGGATTGTCGTCGGACATCGTGTCGTCGCCGAACCTCTTCAAGACCATGGTCGATGCGGTGCAGACGCCGTCTCCGGCCGGCCTCACCTGGTGCAACGACACCCCGCACAAGGTGATGGCGGCGGTCGCCACCGACGACGGCAAGTCGGTGACGAGCCGCGGCTGGTATCGCATCGATCCCAAGACCTGCCTGCACCCTGACGTGGCCGGCCAGCCCAGGCAGATCTTCAGCTTCGCCGAGGCCATCGACGCCGACAACCGCGTCGTCAAGCTGAAGGACAAGCCGCTGAACTGGGGCGGCGACAAGCAACTTTGCACGCGCGAAACCAAGTTCGAGACCCACGAGCAGACCGATTGCGGCGCACGCGGTTTCGCGGCGACGGGTTTCGGCGCGGTGGACATGTCAAGCGGCGGCAAGACGCTGCGGTTTTGCGATGCCGTGATTGAGAAAGCTGTGATGACCCCACCCCGCGCCTTCGCCCATATCGACACCTGGGTGTTCGACCTCGACAACACGCTGTATCCGCACCACGTCAATCTGTGGCAGCAGGTCGATGCGCGGATCACCGAGTTCGTTTGCAACTGGCTGAACCTGACGCCGGTGGAAGCGCGCAAGATCCAGAAGGATTATTACCAGCGCTTCGGCACCACGATGCGCGGCATGATGACCCTGCACGGCGTACGCGCCGACGACTATCTCGCCTACGTCCACAAGATCGACCACTCGCCGCTGGAGCCGAACCCGGCGCTGGGCGAAGCCATCGCAAAACTGTCGGGACGAAAGCTGATCCTGACCAACGGCTCGGTCGATCATGTCGATGCGGTGCTGGCGCGGCTGGGCTTTGCTGCACATTTCGATGGCGTGTTCGACATTATCGCGGCCGAATTCGAGCCGAAGCCGGCGCCGCAGACCTACCGGAAATTTCTCTTGGACCATTCGGTCGACCCGATGCGATCGGCCATGTTCGAGGACCTCGCCCGCAACCTCACCGTCCCGCACGAGCTCGGCATGACGACGGTGCTGGTGGTGCCTGACGGCACCAAGGAAGTGGTGCGCGAGGACTGGGAGCTGGAAGGCCGGGACGCCGCCCATGTCGACCACGTCACGGATGATCTGGCGGGGTTTTTAGGCAGGTTGTCTCATCCCAGGTGAGCCGTCATACCCGGCGAAGGCGGGTATCCGGTCATCGCCGCCGTTTCGATTCATCACGACCGCCGCGGCGTACTGGATCACCCGCTCCAGCGCGCAATTGCGCGCAAGGCCGGTGATGACAGCGAACCAAGCTTGACTCCGTCCCCCAAATCCCGAAAAAGCGCCCCAATCCATCAAAATTCCCATTCCCTAGAGGAAATGCCGATGTCCCTCCAAGCCCTCGAATCCACCATCAACGGCGCCTTCGAGGCGCGCGACGACGTCTCGACCTCGACCCAGGGGCGAGGTGCGCGAGGCCGTGGATCAGGCGCTGGAGATTCTGGACAAGGGCGAGGCGCGCGTTGCCGAGCGCGGGGCCGACGGCAAGTGGAAGGTCAATCAGTGGCTGAAGAAGGCCGTGCTGCTCTCGTTCCGCCTCAACGACATGGGTGCCATTCCCGGCGGCCCCGGCAAGGCGACCTGGTGGGACAAGGTGCCCTCGAAGTTCGACGGCTGGGGCGAGAACCGCTTTCGCGACGCCGGTTTCCGCGCCGTTCCCGGCTCGATCGTGCGCCGCTCGGCCTTCATCGCCCGCAACGTCGTGTTGATGCCGTCCTTCGTCAATCTCGGCGCCTATGTCGATGAGTCGACCATGATCGACACCTGGTCGACCGTCGGCTCCTGCGCGCAGATCGGCAAGCGCGTGCACATCTCCGGCGGCGTCGGCATCGGCGGTGTGCTCGAGCCGCTGCAGGCCGAACCCGTCATCATCGAGGACGATTGCTTCATCGGCGCACGCAGCGAAGTCGCCGAGGGCGTGATCGTGCGCAAGGGCGCGGTGCTGTCGATGGGTGTGTTCCTGGGCGCCTCGACCAAGATCGTCGACCGCGAGACCGGCGAGATCTTTATCGGCGAGGTGCCGGAATATTCGGTCGTCGTTCCCGGCGCGCTGCCCGGCAAGCCCATGAAGAACGGCCAGATCGGCCCGAGCACCGCCTGCGCCGTCATCGTCAAGCGCGTCGACGAGCGCACGCGCTCGAAGACCAGCATCAACGAGCTGCTGCGGGATTAAATCTCCCTCACCGTCACCGTGAGGCGGCCGCTCCTTCAGCGGCCCTCGAAGGGCGACGGCCCGGCTGCTGGCTGCATCGAACCCACCTTCCCTCCATCGGCACCAATATCCGGGCGACCTCTCCCGCCCGGAGCCTTTGGCACGGACTGGACCTGGTATCTCTTGCGCTTCGACGACCGCCTCTGCTCTTGCAAAGGACTGGGACCAGCAGGGCGAGATCGAATTTGTCCCGCGCAGCGCTAGCCCGCCCGGCGGCATGCATGTTAAGCGGGGCGCATGACCGATGCTCTCTCGATTGCCCGCGATCTCATCCGCTGCCCCTCGGTAACTCCGGCCGATGCCGGTGCCCTGGGCGTGCTCGAAAAAGCTCTCACCGCAGCCGGCTTCACGTGCCACCGCGTCACCTTCAGCGAGCCCGGCACGGCCGACGTCGACAATCTCTATGCGCGGATCGGCACTGACGCGCCGCACATCACCTTCGCCGGCCACACCGACGTGGTGCCGCCGGGCGACGAGAGCGCCTGGAGCGTCGGCGCATTCTCCGGCGAGGTGAAGGACGGCTTTCTGCACGGCCGCGGCGCGGTCGACATGAAGGGCGGCATCGCCTGCTCGGTGGCAGCCGTGCTGGAGCATCTCGCCGCGAACGACGATAAGCCGCGCGCAGACGGAAAGGGCTCGATCTCGTTCCTGATCACCGGCGACGAGGAAGACGTCTCCATCAACGGCACCATCAAGCTGTTGAAGTGGGCGGCCGAGCGCGGCGAGAAATTCGATCATTGCGTGCTTGGCGAGCCCTCCAATGTCGAGACGCTCGGCGACACCATCAAGGTCGGCCGCCGCGGCTCGCAATCCGGCACGCTTTACGTCGACGGCATGCAGGGCCATGTCGCCTATCCGCACCGAGCGGCGAATCCGGTGCCGGACATTTCGCGATTGATCGTCGCGATCTCCGACGAGCCGCTCGACCATGGCAGCGCGCAGTTCCAGGCCTCCAACCTCGAATTCACCTCGGTGGACGTCGGCAACACCGCCAGCAACGTCATCCCCGGCCAGGCTCGCGCAAAATTCAACATCCGCTACAACGACAACCATAGCCAGGCGAGCCTGCGCGAGCTGGTCGAGACGCGGCTGACAAAAGCCTGCGGCAACCGCATTCGCGCCCGCATCGTCTGGGATCCCTCGAACTCGAACGTGTTCGTAACCAAGCCCGGCCCGTTCACCGAACTCGCGGTGTCCGCGATCGAGGACGTGACGGGCCGCAAGCCGGAGCTGTCGACCTCGGGCGGCACCTCGGATGCGCGCTTCATCTCCAGCTACTGCCCGGTGATCGAGTTCGGCCTGGTCGGCCAGACCATGCACCAGGTCGACGAGCGCGTGCCGGTCAGGGATCTGGAGAAGCTCACGCAGGTGTATCGCGGGATTTTGGCAAGGTATTTTGGGTAGGCTCTGCTGCCAGCTACTCACTCCGCCGTCATGCCTGGGGAGACAGCAAACGCCCTCCTCTCAGTAATCCACCTTCATCAGATACAGCCCGTCCGGCGGGGCGACGATGCCGCAGGCGGCGCGGTTGCGCGCGGCGAGTGCTGCGGAGAGATCGTCGGCGGTCCAGCGTCCCTCGCCGACCCACATCAGCGACCCCACCATCGAGCGCACCTGGCTGTGCAGGAATGAGCGCGCCGAGGTGATCACCGTCAGTTCGCGGCCGTCGCGCTCTACGTCAAGCTGGTCGAGCGTCTTCTCCGGCGATTTGGCCTGGCACTCGGTGTCGCGAAACGTCGTGAAATCGTGCTTGCCGAGCAGGCGCTGCGCCGCCGCGTGCATCGCATCGGCATCGAGCCGGCGCGGCACGCGCCAGGCGTGGCCGACATCAAGCGCGAGATTGGCGCGGGTGTTGACGATGCGGTAGCGGTAGTGACGCTTCACGGCCGAGAAGCGCGCCTCGAAGGTATCAGGCACGATCTCCGCCTCGAGCACCGCAACCGGATGCGGGCGCAGATGCGCATTCAAGCCGTCGCGAAAACGGCCCTGCGGAAACTGCTTGTCGATATCGACATGCGCGACCTGGCCTCGCGCATGCACGCCGGCATCGGTGCGCCCGGCGCCGTGCACGCGCGCATCCGCGCCGGTCATCGCCTTGACGGCAGCCTCCAGCGCGCCCTGCACCGACGGCAGCGTCTCCTGCACCTGCCAGCCGAAGAACGGCGCGCCGTCATATTCGATGGTGAGCTTGTAGCGTGGCATCTTGTCCAGTTTCGCTGTCATCGTCCGGCTCGACCGGGCGATCCAGTACTCCGCAGCCTATCCGTTCGACCGAGAAGCCTCGGCGTACTGGATACCCCGCCTTCGCGGGGTATGACAGCGTCAGGTGAATTTGGCGCCGGTCTTCAGCGGCACGCCGCGCAGGAAGTCCGCGGCCTGCATGCGCGCCTTGCCTTCGCGCTGGAGCTCGATAAGGCGGACTGCGCCATCGCCGCAGGCAATGGTGAGGTGATCGTCGAGCACCTCGCCCGGCCTACCCGAACCCTTCGCCAATTCACAGCGCAGGATTTTCACGCGCGCGTTCTCGCTCACCCCGGTGAGCTCGGCCCAGGCGCCGGGGAACGGCGACAGGCCGTGGATGTGGCGCAGCACCTCGCGCGCCGGCCTGGTCCAGTCGATCCGCGCTTCGGCCTTGTCGATCTTGGCGGCATAGGTGACGCCGTCCTCGCTCTGCTGCTTGAGCTGAAGCCCCGCCGCGGGCGAGCGCGGCCATGGCGCGCACCATCAGATCGGCGCCGAGCCGGGACAGGCGGTCGTGCAGATCGACCGCAGTCATGGTGTCAGTGATTGCAAGGCGCTCGGCCATGGCAACGTCGCCGGTATCGAGTCCGACATCCATCTTCATCACCATCACGCCGCTCTCGGCATCGCCGGCCATGATCGCCCGGTTGATGGGAGCAGCACCGCGCCAGCGTGGCAACAGCGAAGCATGCAGATTGTAGCAGCCGAGCTTTGGCGCATCGAGGATCGCCTGCGGCAGGATCATGCCATAGGCGACGACGACGGCCGCATCGGCGTCGAAGGCACGAAATTCTGCCAGCGCCCCCTCGGTTTTCAACGTCTTCGGCGTCAGCACGGGAACGCCGAGTTTCCGTGCGGCCTCTTCCACCGGGGTCGGCTGCAATTGCAGGCCGCGCCGGCCGCCGGGCTTCGGCGCGCGCGTATACACGGCCGCGATGTCGTGGCCATGCGCGACGAGCTCGAGCAGCGTCGGCACGGAGAAATCGGGCGTGCCCATGAAGATCAGGCGGAGGGGCATGACAAGCACTCGGTACGTTCCCTCCCCCCTTGTGGGGGAGGGCTAGGGAGAGGGGTGCCACACGACGCGCTCTCTCGGTTTGAGCTTTCGCGGCACGCATTTGATTCGGATCATGGACAGACTTCCGCCTGGGCTACCCCTCTCCCCCGCCCTCCCCCACAAGGGGGGAGGGAGTGCAGGGGAGTACGAGGCAGCACTAAACCTCACTCCGCGCGCTTGGCGGCCTTCTCGAACTTCTTGATCACGCGGTCGCGCTTGAGTTTTGACAGGTAATCGACGAACAGCACACCATTGAGATGGTCGATCTCGTGCTGGATGCAGGTGGCGTAGATGCCTGCGGCGTCCTCCTCGTGCACCTTGCCGTCGAGATCGGTGAAGCGCACCCGCACTTTCGCGGGACGTTCGACCTCCTCGTAATATTCGGGGATCGACAGGCAGCCTTCCTCGTAGACCGACAGCTCCTCGGAGGAGGCGATGATTTCCGGATTGATGAAGACCCGCGGCTCGAGCTTGGTTTCGCCGTCCTGGTCGGGCTTGGCAAGGTCCATGGTAATCAGCCGCAACGGCTGCGCGATCTGGATCGCCGCAAGCCCGATGCCGGGCGCGTCGTACATGGTCTCGAACATGTCGTCGGCAAGCTTGCGGATCTCCGGCGTGACCTTCTCGATCGGCTTGGAGACCAGACGCAGCTGCTTGTCGGGCAGGATGATGATTTCTCTGAGGGCCATGGCCGCGATTTAAGCCGCGCGCCCGATGCGGTCAATCCGGCCCGGAACCCCGTTAACCTTCCGCTAACCATAAAACTTCAGGTTTCGTTAACCGTAAAAATTAACGGGGCATTTACCATAAATGTTCGCTATTCGTTCGTGCCGCGAAGCGAATCGGTTAGAAGCAGGGGCATGAACGAGATCATTTTCATGCTCGGCGACTGGCCGGTGCGCACCGTGGACGCGCTGATCGGCTTCGGCGCGCTCGTCCTCATCCTGATGGTGGCGATCGCCGTCGTGATCGCGCGCTCCGGTCGGCGCGGCGCGGAACTTGCGATCGCCAACGCCATCCGCGCCGACGAGCTCGAGGAGCGCCTGAGCCAAGTGCTGCACGCCCAGGGCGAGGCTTCGGGCCGGGTCGATGCCATGACCCAGACGCTCGCCGGCCGCCAGGCCGACATGGCGCGCGCGGTCAACGAACGGCTGGATTCGGTGACCCACCGCGTCGGCCAATCGATGGAAAACACCACGCGCAACACCATGGATAGCCTGCGCGCCCTGCACGAGCGGCTCGGCATCATCGACAGCGCGCACAAGAACCTCACCGACCTCACCACGCAGGTGACATCCTTGCGCGACGTGCTCGCCAACAAGCAGTCGCGCGGCGCCTTCGGTCAGGCGCGGATGGAGGCGATCGTCCAGGACGGTCTGCCGAAGGGGGCCTACGAGTTCCAGTTCACGCTCTCGACCGGCAAGCGGCCCGACTGCGTCGTGTTCCTGCCCGACCAGCGTCCGCTCTGCATCGACGCGAAATTCCCGCTGGAAGCGATGACTGCGCTGCACGATGCCCGCACCGACGAGGAACGGCGCGTCGCCACGCAGCGGCTGCGCGGCGACGTGATGAAGCACGTCAGCGACATCGCCGAAAAATATCTCGTCGCCGGCGAGACCCAGGAAATGGCGTTGATGTTCGTGCCATCGGAATCGGTCTATGCCGAGATCCATGACGGCTTCGACGATGTGATCCAGAAGGCCTATCGCGCCCGTGTCGTGCTGGTATCGCCCTCGCTGCTGATGCTGGCGATCCAGGTGATGCAGCAGATCATGAAGGACGCGCGCATGCGCGATGCCGCCGACCAGATCCGCACCGAAGTGATCAAGCTCGGCGACGACCTCGGCCGCCTCAGGGATCGCGTGGTGAAATTGCAGAAGCACTTTGCCGACGCGAACGAGGACGTGCGGCAGGTGCTGATCTCCGCCGACAAGATCGAGAAGCGCGCGGGCCGGATCGAGGAGCTCGATTTCAGCAAGACCGACGCACCCGAAGGCCCGCATCTGGTGACGACCGGCGCGCCGGAGCTGTTCCCAAGAAAGCTCCAGGCGGGGGAGTGACCTGTTCGGGACTGCCGCCACAATCTCGGCTGTCGTCGTCCGGCTTGACCGGGCGACCCAGTATTCCAGAGACGCCAAATGGGAACACGCAGCTACTACGTCTACATACTCGCTAGCAAGATCGGCGGCACCCTCTATATCGGCGTGACCAATGATCTCATCCGCCGGGTAGCGGAACACAAATCAAAGCTGATTGAGAGCTTCACAGAGCAGTACGACGTCATCAGGCTCGTCTACTTCGAGCAGTTCGATGATCCCGAGAACGCGATCAGGCGCGAGAAGCGACTCAAGAAATGGAAGCGAGCATGGAAGATCGCGCTGATCGAGAAAGACAATCCGGACTGGAATGATCTTTATCCGGAGATAGCAGGTCCCCCATAACCCCTGCCTCTGGAATACTGGATCGCCCGGTCAAGCCGGGCGACGACACCTCGCTTGTGGCCGCCAGAATCTGCTAACACCCTCCCATGACCGCACCCGACGCGACCTCTTCCGCCACCGCTGACGCGCCCTCCTCCTGGCGTGACAGCCTTGCCGTTTACCTGCAACCGCGGGTGCTGATCGTGCTGTTCCTCGGCTTCTCGTCCGGGCTGCCGCTGGCGCTGTCGGGCTCGACGCTGCTGGTGTGGATGCGGGAATCTGGCGTCGATCTCAAAACCATCGGGCTGTTTGCGCTGGTCGGCACGCCCTACACGCTGAAATTCCTGTGGGCGCCGCTGGTGGACGCGCTGCACGTGCCGCTGTTCACGCGCGCGTTCGGGCGGCGGCGCGGCTGGCTGCTGTTCTCGCAATCGCTGCTGATCGTCGCGATCCTGCTGCTGGCGCTCACCGAACCCCGCGCGTTCGCCGTTCTTCGTCGCGCTCGGCGCATTGCTGGTGGCGACGACCTCGTCGACGCAGGACATCGTGGTCGACGCCTTCCGCGTCGAGAGCCTGCCGGAGAGCGAGCAGGCCGCCGGCATGGCGTCCTATGTCGCGGCCTATCGCATCGGCATGCTGGTCTCGACGGCCGGTGCGCTGTTCATCGTTTCGGGTTTCGAGAGCACCGGCATCACCCGCACATCGGCCTGGATGTGGGGCTATGTAGTGATGGCGGGAATGGTGCTGATCGGGACGATCACCGCACTGGTCGCGACCGAGCCCGAGCAGTCGGTGCGGGCGGAAGCCGCGACGCAAACGGAGACCGCGTTCGCACGCGTGCTGCGCGCGGCGATCGGCGCCTTCTCGGAATTCCTGACGCGGAAGGACGCGCTCGCCGCGCTCGCCTTCGTCGTGCTGTTCAAGTTCACCGACGCCTTCTCCGGAACGATGACCGCGCCGTTCGTGATCGACCTCGGCTTCTCCCGCAACGACTATGCGGCAATCGTCAAGGGCGTCGGCCTCGCGGCGACGCTGATCGGCGGCTTTGCCGGCGGCTTCGTCGCGCGGCGCTATTCGCTTGCGACCAGCCTCTGGATCGGCGGCGTGGTGCAGGCGCTCGCGAACCTTTCCTTCTCCTGGCTGGCCTTGGTCGGCACCAGCCAATGGGCGCTCGCCTTCGCCATCACAGCTGAGAATTTCACCAGCGCCATCGGCACGGTGATCTTCGTCGCCTATCTTTCGGCACTCTGCCAAAACCCGCTGCACACAGCGACGCAATATGCGCTGCTCACCGCGCTTGCCGCGGTGGGGCGGACCTATCTCTCATCAGGCGCCGGCTTCGTGGCGGATACGACCGGCTGGCCGCTGTTCTTCGTGATCTGCATGCTGGTGGCGATCCCGAGCCTAGTGCTGCTGGTCTGGCTGCAGAAGCGCGGGCACTTTGACGCGCTGGGCCCGATAAGGGTTTAGTCTCGAACGCAATCGTCATTGCGAGCGAAGCGAAGCAATCCAGACTGCCGCCGCGAAGACAGTCTGGATTGCTTCGTCGCAAGAGCTCCTCGCAATGACGACGGAGGCCCTACTGCTTCTTGATCAAACTCCACTTCGTGATCACGGCTTCGCTCATCTGGCCGGGATCGCTGGCGCAGGCGATTTCGTCGACCTTGACCGAGATCTCCTTGCCGGCGAACGTCTTCAGCTGTGCGGCCTGCGCGTCGCCGCTGGGAACGAGCTGGAAGGTTTCGGGCCCGGTCTCGAGATTGCACAGCCCGCTCGGCGGCGGCAGCCGGCGCGGTTCGGTGGTGATCTGGTAGGTCGCAACCCGCTTGCCGACGTTCTTGACGTCGCGCACTTTCATCGTGTTCAGCTCGCCCGAGAGCACCTCGCCGGCATTGATCAGCTTGCCGGGCTTCGCCGGCGGCGGAGCCCCGTCATCCTGCTGCGCGGAGATAGCCGGTGTCCCCAGCGTCATCATCGTTGCGACCAAAGCCCATCGTGTGGCGAAAAGTTTCGTCATGTCGTTCGTTCCGTAAGTCTGGATGGCTAGAACAAGGTGCGCTGCCGCATCGCGGCCGATAGCGTACCTTCATCGAGATAATCAAGCTCGCCGCCGACCGGCACACCATGCGCGAGCCGGGTTACTTTTACGTTGGCGTCCTGAAGCAGGTCGGTGATGTAATGCGCCGTGGTCTGGCCGTCGACGGTGGCATTCAGCGCCAGAATGACTTCATGCACCTGCGTGTCATGCGCGCGCGCCACCAGCGCCTCGATGGTGAGGTCCTGCGGGCCGACACCGTCGAGCGGCGACAACGTCGCGCCCAGCACATGGTAGCGCCCTTGAGTGGCATTGGCCCGCTCCAGCGCCCAGAGATCGGCAACGTCGGCGACGACGACGATGATCGAGGGATCGCGCTTCGGATCGAGGCAGACCGTGCAGGGACTTTGCGTGTCGATGTTGCCGCAGGTCTTGCAGACCTGGACCTTGTCGAGCGCGACCTGCATGGCCGAGGACAGCGGCATCATCAGCGCTTCGCGCTTCTTGATCAGATGCAGCGCCGCACGCCGCGCCGAGCGCGGACCGAGGCCCGGCAGCCGCGCGAGAAGCTGGACCAGCCGCTCGATTTCAGGACCCGCAACAGCGCCCATACTATTGGCCGAGCATCCCCGGCGGCAGGCTGAGCCCGCCCGTGAGCGCCTGCATCTTCTCCTGCATGGCGGCTTCCGCCTTGCGGCGGGCGTCACCGAACGCGGTGACGAGCAGATCCTCGAGCACCTCGCGCTCTTCGACCTTCATCAGCGAGGGATCAATCCTGACGCCCTTGACGTCCATCTTCGCGGTCATGCGCACGGCGACGAGACCGCCGCCGGAAATGCCCTCGACCTCGACGTTGGCGAGTTGGTCCTGCATCTCCTGCATCTTGGATTGCAGCTGCTGCGCCTGCTTCATCATGCCGAAAATATCGACCATCGGTGCTGTCCTTGGAAAGCTAGGCTCTAGAGATCGTCGCCGTCGGAACCGTCGGGCGGATCGTCACTGCCATAGTCGGCGTTAATATCGGATGCCGGCGCCTCGGGGGCAAGCCTGCGGACTTCGACGACCTTCGCACCCGGAAAGCGCGACAGCACCTCCCGCACGCGCGGATCGGCCTCCGCAGTGCGCGCATGTTCCTGCTTGGCCGCCTGGTTCACCGACCGCAGCGTCGGCTGGCCTTGCTCGTTGGAGACGATCACGGTCCAGCGGCGCCCGGTCCACAGCTCGAATTTTCGCGCGAGGTCGGAAATCATGGTCTTGGAGGCGTTGGGCTCGAGCGCGACTTCCAGCCGGCCCTCCTCGAAACGGACGAGACGCATGTCGCCTTCGAGCGCGCCCTTGATCATGAGGTCGCGCCTCTGGCCGGCGAGCGCGACGAGCTGGGTGAAGCTCGTGATGCGCAGCGCGGGCGTCGCGCCTTGCGGGTCAGCGACGGGCGCTGCCATCTGCGGACGGGCCCCACCGCCGCCGCCGCCAAACGAGGACGGAGACGAATTCGGCATGCGAACGGGCGCAGCGGACGCAACCGGCGCGGCCGGCGCGCTACGCGCGGCACCGCCACCGCTCACGACCGGCGAACCGCCTCCGCCCTGCTCCAGCATCTTGAGCGCCTCGTCCGGCGTCGGCAGGTCGGCGACATAGGCGATGCGCACCAGCACCATCTCGGCGGCTGCCGCGGGCCGCGTCGCGGCCTGCACCTCGGTGATGCCCTTGAGCAGCATCTGCCACATCCGCGACAGCACGCGCATCGAGATCTTCGAGGCGAAATCCCGCGCGCGCACGCGCTCGGTCTCGCCATAGGCGACGTTGTCGGCGGTCGCCGGCACGATCTTCACGCGGGTGACGAAATTGACGAACTCGGCGAGATCCGAGAGCACGACGATCGGATCGGCGCCGACGTCGTATTGATCGCGGAACTCCCTGAAGGCGCTGGCGATGTCGCCACGCGCCAGAGAGTCAAAAAGGTCGATGACGCGGGTGCGGTCGGCGAGCCCCAGCATCTGCCTGATAGCATCGGCCTTCACGGTGCCTGCTGCATGCGCGATCGCCTGATCGAGCAGCGAGAGCGAATCGCGCACCGAGCCTTCCGCTGCGCGCGCGATGATTCCGAGCGCCTCCGGCTCGATCTCGACGTTTTCCTTGGCCGCGATGTTGGCGAGATGCTTCATCAGCACGTCGGCCTCGACCCGGCGCAGGTCGAAACGCTGGCAGCGCGACAGCACCGTGACCGGAACCTTGCGGATCTCCGTCGTGGCGAACACGAATTTGGCGTGCTCCGGCGGTTCCTCCAGCGTCTTCAGGAAGGCGTTGAACGCCGCCGTCGACAGCATGTGGACTTCGTCGATGATGTAGACCTTGTAGCGGGCGCTGGCCGGCGCGTAGCGCACGCTGTCATTGATCTGGCGGACGTCGTCGACGCCGGTATGCGAGGCCGCGTCCATCTCCAGCACGTCCATGTGCCGGCTTTCCATGATCGCCTGGCAATGCACGCCGAGCGTCGGCATGTGGACGGTCGGGCCCTTCACCGAACTATCCGGCATCTCGTAGTTGAGCGCACGGGCAAGAATGCGCGCGGTGGTGGTCTTGCCGACCCCGCGAACGCCGGTGAGGATCCAGGCCTGCGGAATGCGGCCGGTCTCGAACGCATTGGAGACGGTGCGGACCACAGCCTCCTGGCCGATCAGATCGTCGAACGAGGAAGGGCGGTATTTCCGCGCCAGCACCCGGTAGGGCGTTCCCGGCTGGGCGCCGAGGGCAAAGCCGGCCTGGCTGGCGCTATCGGAATTGGGAGGGGCGCCGGCGTCGGTCATCGGTCGATCCGCAATGGAATGTCTTTCAGCCGGCGTTTGCGGAAAGGAGCGCGCTGGCGGTTTTGCGCCGGCGCAATTCGCTCGAAAAACAAGTAGGAGACTGACGAGCGACCCGATCCGGACCTCGTTAGGGCTGCTTCCTTCCGGACCTGACCCGGTTGGCGAGTGGCTCGTCCACCGCCAATCTCCCGGCCCCTATTTGGGGCCAAAGGGCCCGGAAAGCAAGCGGGTATGCGTCGGTCCCGCGCACCCGGCGGGGCGGCCCGTCGAACCATTTGGGCCGCTGACAACGGCTCAGGGTCCGCTGCCCGGAACCTCCGTGATTCGCGCAAATCGCTTACGGTACTCCGCGGGCGTCACACCGACGTGACGATGGAATGCGCGGCGCAGCGTATCGGCGTCGGCAAATCCACAATGCAGCGCCACCTGCTTCGGGGCTTCATTGCCAAGCTCGAGCAGCCGCCGCGCCGCGTTGACGCGGGCCTCTTCGACCCAGGTCGCAGGCGTGACCCCCACCTCGGCGCGGAACAGCCGCGCAAAATGCCTCGGGCTGAGCTCCATGCGCGTCGCCAGGCTGGCAACGCTGTGATCCAGCCCGGGATTGGCGGCGACCCAGCGCTGCAGCTCCTGCAGCGCGGCGCGGCCGGCGGGGACAGCCTCGCCCTTGCGGGTGAACTGCATCTGCCCACCCGGGCGCTTGAAGAACATCACGAGCTGGCTTGCGACCTTCATGGCCGTATCGCGTCCGAGATCTTCCTCGACCAGTGCCAGCGCGAGATCGAGCCCCGCAGTCACGCCGGCGGCTGTGCGGAGCTTTCCGTCGATGACGTAGATGGCATCCTTATCCACCGTGACTGATGGGAATCTGCTGGCCAGCATGTCTGCGACCGCCCAATGCGTCGTGACCCGCCTGCCATCCAGAAGACCGGCGGCGGCAAGAAAGAACGCCCCGCTGCACACCGAGCCGAATCTACGGGTCCTCGAAGCCCGTCGCCGAAGCCAGTCGACCACGCGTCCATCCGCAGGGACTTCGGCGGCGTTCGGGCATCCCGCCACCAGCAGGGTGTCGATGGGGTCCTGGAAGTCACGGTCGACGATCCGGTCAGGCATCAGCCGGATGCCTGAGGAGCTGCGGATCGGCCCCGGCTCCGCGCCGCCGACGAACAAGGCATAGGCCGGATAGCCGGCCTGCACGTTGGCTTCGGCAAACACGTCGAGTGGTCCGGCAACGTCGAGCAGCTGCACTCCCGGCAGCGCCACGATCACGATCGTTCTTGGCTTCGGTTTCGCGCCCATGGCCGCCTCGGTCCGGATTTGTCCGTTTTAGACGCATTACGTCGATTCCAGACAGACTAGCCGGGATTTACCATGCACGCGACCGAAATTTCAGGAGCTGATCATGTCAGACATCATCGAGGCCACCGTCATTCCCGACAGCAGGCTGGCGCGTGCCATCACCGAATACATCCGCGACACCGAAACCGACCTGCTCTTCAACCATTCCAGCCGCGTCTACCAATTCGGCGCGATAGCGGGCGTCCGCCGCGGACTGACATTCGACCGCGAACTGCTTTACGCCGGCGCCATGTTTCACGACATCGGCCTGATGCCGCACCATGGCAGCAAGCACGAGCGGTTCGAGGTCGACGGCGCGCACGCCGCGCGCGCGTTCCTGCGTAGCCACGGCATTTCGGAAGCCGATGCCTACACCGTCTGGACCGCGATCGCCCTGCACACGACGCCGGGCGTCCCTCAGCACATGCACCCTGTCGTCGCGCTGGTGACCGCAGGCGTCGAGATGGACGTTCTCGGACTGACCTACGGCGAATATTCCGACGAAGAGCGCACGGCGGTCGTGAAGGCGTTTCCGCGCACACCGCACTTCAAGGAAGACATCATCCAGGCCTTCTACGACGGCATCAAGCACCGGCCGGATACGACGTTCGGCAACGTCAAGGCCGATGTCATCGCCGACAAGGAGCCGCATTTCCATCGTGGCAATTTCTGCAGCGTCATCCGCAACTCCCATTGGCACGGCTGAACGCACTTCGTGCCCGTTGCAAATCCGCGCCTCAATCACCGATCAGGAAGTACGACATGAGCGATAAACGCCCCCACCTCACGCACGCGACGGGAGCTCCCGTCAGCGACAATCTCAACATCATGACCGCCGGCCGCCGTGGCCCCGCATTGTTGCAGGATGTCTGGCTGATCGAGAAGCTCGCCCATTTCGATCGCGAGGTGATTCCCGAGCGACGCATGCATGCCAAGGGATCCGGCGCCTTCGGGACCTTCACGGTCACCCATGACATCTCAGGCTATACCAAGGCGAGGATCTTCTCGGAGATCGGCAAGGTGACGCCGATGTTCGCGCGCTTCTCGACGGTCGCCGGCGAGCGCGGCGCGGCCGACGCCGAACGCGACATCCGCGGCTTTGCGCTCAAGTTCTACACCGAGGAAGGCAATTGGGACATGGTGGGCAACAACACGCCCGTGTTCTTCTTCCGCGATCCGCTGCGCTTTCCCGACCTCAATCATGCGATCAAGCGCGATCCCCGGACCGGAATGCGCAGCGCCGACAACAATTGGGACTTCTGGACGCTGTTACCGGAAGCCCTGCATCAGGTCACCATCGTGATGAGCGAGCGCGGCCTTCCCAGAAGCTTCCGGCATATGCATGGCTTCGGCAGCCACACCTACAGCTTCATCAATGCCGCCAATGAGCGGACCTGGGTGAAATTTCACTTCCGGACGCAGCAGGGCGTCGAAAACCTGACTGATGCCGAGGCTGAAGCACTCATCGGCAAGGACCGCGAGACTCACCAGCGCGACCTGTTCGAGAGCATCGAACGCGGCGATTTCCCGCGCTGGACGATGTTCGTGCAGATCATAACCGACGATCAGGCCAAGGCGTTTGCCTTCAACCCGTTCGACCTGACCAAGGTCTGGCCCAAGGCGGACTTCCCACTGGTCGAGGTCGGCTATTTCGAACTGAACCGCAATCCGGAAAATGTCTTCGCCGAGGTCGAGCAGGCATCCTTCTCGCCGGCTCATGTCGTTCCGGGCATCGGCTTCTCGCCCGACAAGATGCTGCAGGCAAGGCTGTTCTCCTACGGCGACGCGGCGCGCTATCGCCTCGGCGTCAACCATCATCTGATCCCGGTCAACGCGCCGAAATGTCCGTATCACAGCTACCATCGCGACGGCGCAATGCGGACCGACGGCAATCTGGGGGGCACGCCGGCCTACTTCCCGAACAGCCGCGGCGAATGGACGGACCAGTCCGATCTCAACGAGCCGCCGCTCGATATCGACGGTGCAGCGGCACATTGGGATCACCGCATCGACGACGATCATTATCGGCAGCCCGGCGACCTCTTTCGCAAGATGAACGCTGAGCAGCGGCAGGCCTTGTTCGACAACACGGCGCGCGCTGTCGGAGCGGCGGCCATCCCGATCCAGGAACGGCACATCGCCAATTGCACCAAGGCCGATCCCGCCTACGGCGCGGGCGTCCGCGACGCGTTGACGCGTCTTGCGACTGTTCGCGCCAAGGCTGCAGAAAAGGCTACAGAAAAGGCCGCAGAATAGGATCGACCGATCCTGACCGACCTCTCGTCGACTTCAGCGAACGGCACCGACAGGTGCCGTTCGCATTTTTAAAGCGAGCCACCGAAGCCTCTCAATTTTTTCGCGAAAATAGCTTGAACCGAGCCGCTCGCCGGGCCGTGCCAGGCATCGCCGCGCCACTCTCGCCACCAGGCGCAGATGCGGACATTCGCCTCGGAATGCGTCACGCCGATAGGCTCCGTGCCTATCTTCGAGGCCCACTCATCCCTGAGGCAATCGAGTCTTGACAGGGCCCGCCCGGCAGCGCCTTTCTATGAAATCCTGCCGGAACCAAAACAAAGGGCGCGCGAAAGTCCGATCCAGAGCATTTTTCAGCCGGCTGACGCCGATTGATGGGAATTTTCGCGCGAGATCAATCACACACCTTCATCCAACCAGAAAAGCGATTCCTCAAAATGGTTACACGTCGTGATGTCGCATCGATTGTCGGACTTGGCGCGATGGCTGCGGCCACGCTGGCCTCCCCGGCCGTGGCGCAGACCGCAGCGGATCCCAACGAATCGACCTTCGCCCGCATCCGCCGCACCAAGAAGATGCGGATCGGCGCGGTCGGCGGTGGCGCGCCCTATTACATGAAGGACCTCGCCAGCGGCCAGTGGAAGGGCTTTTACGTCGACATCGCCAAGGCGCTCGCCGACGACATGGAGGCCGAGCTCGACATCACCGAGACCACCTGGGGCAATTCGGTGCTCGATCTCCAGGCCAACAAGATCGACATCTTCTTCGGCCTCAACCCGACCCCGAAGCGCGCGCTGGTGGTCGATTTCTCGGTGCCGGTCTTCAACAACGCGTTCGGCATCCTCTGCAAGAAGGATTTCAAGCCGAAGAGCTGGGCCGAGCTGAACTCGCCCGACGTCAAGATCGCGGTCGACCAGGGCTCCTCGCACGACCAGGTCGTCAGCCGTCTGACGCCGAAGGCGCAGATATCGCGCCTGAAGTCCGCCGACGACGCCACCGCCGCGCTCCAGACCGGCCGCGTCGACGCGCAGTGCCTGATCACCATGCTGTCGCTGACCGTCCTGAAGAAGAATCCCTCGCTCGGCCAGTTCGTGCTGCCGACGCCGATCTTCGCCACAACGTCCAACGCCGGCTTCCGCCGCGAGAGCGACAAGACCTGGCGCGACTACGTCAACACCTGGATCGACTTCAACAAGGGCCTCGGCTTCATCCGCAACGCGATCATCACCAACATGGAGCTGGTGGGCGTGACCGAAGCGGACATTCCGCCGGGCGTTTCGCTGTAGGATGTGATGAGTTCGGGTCGAGCTCAATCCGCAAGGCGCGGTGCGCTCCCTCTCCCGCTTGCGGGAGAGGTGAAGCAAGAAAGCACGCATGTATCAGTGGGACTTCAGCATCCTCTGGAGCTATCGCTGGCTCTTTCTCAACGGGCTCGGCGTCACCGTCGGCTTCACCGTGGTCATCGTCGTGCTCGGGCTCGTATTCGGCCTGTTCGGCGCCTTCGGCACCCTGTCGCGCTTCAAGGCGGTGCGTTTGCTCGCGCTGACCTTCATTGAGGCGTTCCGCTGTACGCCGATCCTGGTGCAGTTGATCTGGTTCTATTACGCGCTGCCGATTCTGGCCGGTGTCGAGATGACGCCGATCACGGCCTCGGCGCTGGCGCTCTCGCTCTATGGCGGCTCGTTCTATTCGGAGATCATCCGCGGCGGCATCATCTCGATCGACCGTGGCCAGTCCGAAGCCGGCGCCGCGCTGGGCATGACGCCGGGACAGAGCATGAGGCGCATCGTGCTGCCGCAGGCAATCAAGCGCATGATCCCGGCGCTGATGAACCAATCGATCATCCAGTTCAAGAACACCTCCCTGGTCTCGGTACTGGCGGTGCCCGACCTGGTCTATCAGAGCCAGGTCGCGGCCCATGACAGCTACCGTCCGCTGGAGACCTACACCGCCGTCGCGGTCGCCTATGCGGCAATCCTGATTCCCCTGACCATCATGGTCCGGCGCGGCGAGAAGCGACTGGCGGTCAGCGAATGAGCGACACGAACGTCGAAAATCGAGATCCGCGGCCTGCGCAAGAGCTTTGGCAGCAACGAGGTTTTGAAGAGCATCAGCCTGGACGTCGCCAAGGGCGGCGTCGTGGCGCTGATCGGACCGTCCGGCTCCGGCAAGTCGACGCTGCTCCGCTGCGTCAATCTCCTGGTGACGCCCGACGGCGGCAGCGTTCGCGTCGGCGACACGCGCTTCTCGTTCGGAGAGGGTACGAAGCTCCCCGATGTGAAGACGCTGGCACGATTCCGCGCCACCACCGGCATGGTGTTCCAGCACTTTAATCTGTTTCCGCACATGACGACGCTCCAGAACGTGATGGAGGGACCGATCACGGTGCGCCGCATGGCCAAGGCTGACGCCGAGAAGCTGGCGCGGGCCCAGCTTGCCAAGGTGGGGCTTGCGGAGAAGGCGGACCAATATCCGGCAACGCTGTCCGGCGGACAGAAGCAGCGCGTCGCGATCGCCCGCGCGCTCGCCATGGAGCCGGACGTGATGCTGTTCGATGAGGCGACCTCTGCGCTCGACCCCGAGTTGGTCGGCGAGGTGCTCGCCGTCATTCAGCGCCTTGCCTCCGAAGGCATGACCATGGTGATCGTGACCCACGAGATCGCCTTTGCCCGCGAAGTCGCCGACCGCCTGATCTTCATGCGCGACGGCGTCGTGGTCGAGGAAGGCCCGGCGCGACAAGTGATCGACAATCCGCAGCAAGCGGCGACGCGCGCCTTCCTCAGCCATTTCCACCGCACCGGCACGCTTCCGCCGGCCAACGCAACAACGTGATGCCAGATATCGATCGCGCCTATCTCGTCACCGGCGCCGCCAGCGGCATCGGCCGCGCCACCGCAAAACTGCTCGCCGCCCCCGGCAACGCTTTGCTGCTGCACACGCGCTCCAATGCAGCCGGCCTCGACGCCACGGCGGCGGAAGCCGAAGCGCAAGGCGCGATCGTCGCAAAATGCCTCGGCGATCTCGCTGAAGAAACAGCCGCCACCGACGCCATCGCCGCCGCCCAAGTCGCCTTTGGGCGGCTCGATGGATTGATCCTGGTCGGCGGCCATGCCCGCCGCGGCAGCGCGATCGGCACGCCGGCGGATCAGTTCCACCAGGCGATGGACGAATCGGCGCTGGCGTTCACGCGCCTGGTCGACGCCGCGCTCCCGCTGTTGCGGGCGGGACACGATGCGCGGATCGTCGCGGTGTCGTCGTTCGTGGCGCATGCGATCCGGCCTGAATTCGCGCCGTTCGCCGCGACCGCCGCAAGCCGCGCCGCGCTCGAAGTCCTGGTGCGCCTCACTGCGGTCGAGCTCGCCCAGGACGGCATCACCGTCAACGCGGTCGCGCCGGGCCTCATCCTCAAGGACAGACCGAGCGAGAGCAGGCTTTCGCCCGAGCAGATCGCCGCAACCGAGGCGCTGATCCCGATGGGGCGTCGCGGACGACCGGAGGAAGTCGCCGAGATCATCGCCTTCCTGGCGTCACCAAAAGCATCCTACGTCACCGGCCAGGTTTGGCACGTCAATGGAGGCCTGACATGATCGAAGCGACCGTCGAACGCATCAGGCTGTTCCTGATCGAAAGCCCGATCAAGATGGCGCGCCTCCAGGGCGTCGGCAACGTCAAGGGCACGGTGAAGCGCGTGCTGATCGAGGTCACCTCGAGCGGCGGCGTGATCGGCTGGGGCGAGGCTGCCCCGTGGGAGGTGTTCACGGGAACGCCGGAAGCGGCGTTTTCTGCGCTCGACATCTATTTGCGGCCGATCGTGCTGGGCAAGCCGGTGCGCCGCATCCGCGCGCTGATGGCTGAGCTCGACCGTGCGCTGGTCGGACATGCCGAGGCCAAGGTCGCGATCGAGATGGCGCTGCTCGACATCGTCGGCAAGTCGTCGGGACTTTCGGTCGCCGATTTGCTCGGCGGCCGCGTGCGCGACACGATCCCGCTGTCGTTCTCCATCGCCGATCCGGATTTCGCCGCCGATCTCGAACGCATGCGAACGATGGTTCCGGACGGCAACGTCATTTACAAGGTCAAGACCGGCGTGAAGCCGCATCGCGAGGACCTCGATCATCTCGAGGCGATCCGCAACGAGTTCGGCGACAAGGTCGATCTGCGCGTCGACTACAACCAGGCGCTGGCGCCGTTCGGCGCCATCAAGATCCTGCGCGACGTCGAGCAGTTCGCGCCGACCTTCATCGAGCAGCCGGTGCCACGCAAATATCTCGACGTGATGGCGCAGCTCACGGCGGCGCTGGAAACGCCCGTGCTCGCCGACGAAAGCTGCTTCGATCGCCGCGACATGATGGAGGTGGTGCGCCGCGAGGCGGCAGACGCCGTCTCGATCAAGTTGATGAAGGCCGGCGGCCTGTTCGAGGCCCAGGCGATCATGGCGATCGCCGACATCGCCGGCCTGCCCGGTTATGGCGGCACGTTGTGGGAAGGCGGCATCGGGCTGGCCGCCGGCACGCAGCTGATCGCGGCAACACCCGGCATCTCACTCGGCTGCGAATTCTACATGCCGCATCATGTGCTGACCGAGGACGTGCTCGAAGAGCGCGTCGCCAACCGCGGCGGCCACGTCGTGGTGCCCGATGGCCCCGGCCTCGGCATCCGCGTCAGCGAAGCCTCGATCCGCACCAACGCGCGCGTGCTGGCGGAGGCGTAGACGCCTCCCGCAAACGCTCGCGCGGGGGTCCTAGATCAGCGTTTCGCTTGTCCAGGACGACGAGCGAGTATGCAGCGGCAGCGGAGCCCCGATCCTTCCCCTATCGGAATCGGTATCGTATGGTCCGACCAAACGAGCCCGGTCGCCGGGCAATCTGGAAACATACATGTCCGAACCCGCCTGGTCGCTGCACTCCCGCCTGAAAGAGGACACCATCGACATCGGCGATTTGCCGCTGTCCAAGGTGCTGGTCATCAAGGACGCACATTATCCCTGGCTGCTGCTGGTGCCGCGGCGCATGGATGCGGTCGAGATCATCGATCTCGACGAGGTGCAGCAAGCGCAATTGATGACGGAGATCTCCCGCGTCTCGCGCGCGCTGAAGGAGATCACCAACTGCGACAAGCTCAACATCGCGGCGCTCGGCAATCTCGTGCCGCAGCTTCACGTCCATATCATCGCGCGCCGCACCGGCGACGCCGCCTGGCCGCGGCCGGTCTGGGGCGTGATGCAGCCCTTGGCGCACGATGCCACAGAGGTGCAGAATTTCATCAGCGCGCTTCGCCGCAAGATCTGGTTGGGTTGAAAGAACAAGAAATGTCAGCATTCGACTCGTTTCCGCTGGGACAACCGGCCTTCGTCACCAACATTCTCGACCGCGCCGCGCATCTGCGCCGCGACGACGAAAAGCTGTTCGCGATGGAGCAGAAGCCGTCGTCGCGCGCCTATATCGTCTACCGCGACTCGCTGCTGGTGAAGCGCGAGGGCGAAAAAATGCGCGCCCTGCTGGGCATCGACGAGGCGCTGAAATGCGGCGCCAATCCCGGTACGATCTTCTTGGGTCTGCGCGACGGCGCCGCCATGTTCGGCATGGGCCTGTCGCAGGCCGCGTCCGAGAAGCTGGTCGGGCGCGAAGACTACGCCCTCACCGAGCTGCGCGGCATGGCGATGCAGGGCGCAGTTCGCCCCGAGGAGCTGTCGGCGATCGCAATGGCGAAATCGATGGTGAGCTGGCATCAGCGCCACGGCTATTGCGCCAATTGCGGCACGCGGACCGGGATGAAGGAAGGCGGCTGGAAGCGCGAATGCCCGAGTTGCAAGGCCGAGCATTTCCCGCGCACCGACCCTGTCGTGATCATGCACGTCGCCTCCGGCGAAAAATGCCTGCTCGGCCGCCAGAAGCAGTTTCCGCCGGGCATGTATTCGTGCCTCGCCGGCTTCGTCGAGGCCGCCGAAACCATCGAGGACGCGGTGCGCCGCGAGATCCTCGAAGAGTCCGGGATCCGCTGCACCGACGTGCAATATTACATGACCCAGCCCTGGCCCTACCCGTCGTCGCTGATGATCGGCTGCAGCGCGCGGGCCGTGAGCGAGGACATCGTCGTCGATCATTCCGAGCTGGAGGATGCGCGCTGGTTCACGCGCGAGGAGGCAGCCCTGATGCTGACGCGGACGCATCCCGACGGGCTCGCCGGTCCGCACCCGTTCGCCATCGCCCATCACCTGCTCGGCCGCTGGGTGCACGGCAAGAGCTGAGACCGCCGATGGCTGCATCAGGGATCGCGCCGCGCATCCTCTGCATCGGCATTCCCGTGCGCGACCTGAC
>NZ_JBSRYQ010000002.1:0-319458 GCF_054056815.1 Bradyrhizobium sp. LB13.1
AAGAGAAGCGGTGTCGTCATCTCGATATCTAACCGGAGGATAGCTTTGATGTGTTACGTCACACTCCCGCCATCGGTCGTTGACTAGTTGGTCGGCACGAGGCGGCGGATGCCTGGTTCCTACAACGTGACGCTACGTACGAGTCAAATCCCTTCGACAACTATAGCGCGACAATCTGGATGGGACGCACTTCCATCCTGATTTGCCGCGTCGCAAGCTACTCCCTGCCACTTGAGATGGCCTCCAGCAGCAGTGTGCGCGGAGCCAGGCATAGTATGCTGATCCGCGGAGTGGCCACGCCGTGATCGTTGCAGGAAAACGACATTCGTGATGGCTGACACCTGTGGTGCTTCTCTGGGCGGCATTGCCCCACCCGCTGCGGGCAACGAAGGAGACTTTCGGTCGCAGCTGAAACGTGGACGAGACTAGCCGTCTCGCGGCGCACTCGGAGTGCCGTTAGGACCTGGACTATTTGCGCGTCGCTGCGACCGGCAGGCCGTCGCATTGCAGTGCAAGTGGTAGCGTACCCATCCTCTGAGACCGAGGGCTTGAACACACGGTTCTTGCCTTGAGGATGAAGCAGAAGTGGTCCTGCCACCTGTCCCGCGGCCTGTCTGCTGACGAGACGAAACTGTTAGCAAGAGCAGGCGGCCTGTATACCCATCGCTGGGCGATCTCGAAAGAACCGCTGGTTCTCAAAACCAGGACGATGTCTTCTTATTGCCCCATCGAGTGATCTAACCTACGCCTTATGCAGAATTCCGCCAGGTGCTGGGCCGAACCGCGATTCGGTTAGACGAGTAAGAGTTGAACGTCTGATCGAGCAAATCGCCAAGAACGCAGGCGCCATGAATCGGGTCGGACTTGGCTTCACGTGTCGTTCCCTGAGCTAGAACAAGTTTGGCGATGTGCGTACGATTGGCGATAGTTTGGCGATCTGGCGGTAAAGCTGCAACTGCCTGGTCGAAAATATTAGCTAGGATGCGGAGGTCTTCTGGATAGAAGAGGTCACCGTATTGTTTCGCCGGGACTGTTCGTTTGCTGGTGCTCGCCTCGCCTATTGCGCCGAGTTCCGGCTTCGCCGCGACCAGTTCGCTTGTGAGTTCGTCAAGCAGCTTTGACCGCTCGGAGCGCGAATTTGTCCTGGCAGATCAGTTGAGCAACGACCAATCTCCTTCGGCTTGTCGGTTGTCGGGGCCGGGCACAAAAGCTTGCCATTCGTTCCATTTCCGTCGAGCAAACCGGCTGGTCTGCGCGAGAGCCAGTCGCTGTTGCTCAAGGTACAGAGCGCATAGACTTTCATCGGGAGCAGGAGGAAGATGTTGATCGGGGTGTGCAGCGAGAAGCCGATGAATCGAAGCTCGCCGGCACGAAGGGCCGCCACGCTGCATCGAATTATGGTCATTGCGACGATGGTCAGACCGGTCCACCAGGGCACGGTGCCGGTGAGCGCGAGCTGAGCGAGCGCGGCAATCGATGAGATGGCGAGCAGCAGCGGCCCGAGAGCACGTCGAGCGTAAGGTACCGGTCGAGGCCGGGCAACAGGTGCAAACCCAGCAGCGTGTCGCGGTAGGTGCTCCGCGCCCAGCGGAGCTGTTGCCGCAGATACGGCAAGAGCCTGTCCGGGACCACCATGGCGGCGATGGCGTCCGGAACGTACTCGGTTCGAAACCCTGCCTTGAGCATGAGGATCGTCAGATGGCGGTCCTCACCGAAGTCGCTCGGCTTTCCCCGGAAGAACTGTCAATCGGCATTCGACTGGATGCCGATAGGGGGTCCCAGTCGAATGCCGATTGACAAGGCCTAGATCCGTTCATGCGATGGCTGGAGACACCAGCTTGACCGGCGCGGCCTCGATCTGCTGCCAATCGCCGTGGCCGCTACGATACTGGTAGGAGGCGATTCCCGATTGCCAGTTCGGGACCAGGGTCATGCGCAGATCGACGTTGGGCAGAATCACCGGTCCAAGCCCGCCATGCGTCGGCCAGTGGATCGGCGGGTTAGCCAGTAAGGAGTACTAGAAGTAGTGCCGGCGCCGGCGGGAGCGTCGGCAGCTGGCTGTAATTGCCCTGCAGGGAGGTGGCGACATCGAGCGGCGGCTTAACAGCTTGGGTGATGCTGCCGAAGCCTTGGATCCGCCTGTTCGGCGTGTCGACGACCAGATCCAGCTTGAAGATTATGCCTCCGGGGCGGCTTTCGCCAATCTGATAGCAGGCGTGAAACAATCCGACGTGGTCTTTGGTTGTCGTATCGGGCATAGAGCTATCCTTTCCAATTTAAGAGGATTGATCGGGTGATCGGCCGCGGTCATCCGGCCAACTGCCGCACGTAGTCGTCAGATTCTTCCGCCGGGATCGCCTTCACCGGAATCAGGCGCGTGCCATTGCTACCGGACACGACGATTTGCGGCACGTAATGGCCGGGGAAGCTGCCCTTGACCGCGAAGGGCGTGGACCCTTCAGCGAGCGGTCCCGTCCAGCCCATCACGTCGATCTTCAGGCCGCCGACCCAATGCGGATCGCGCACTAGGGTAGTTCCTGTCGCGAAGTTCGGCGCATCAGCCTCAACCTCGACCAGAAATAGCCTGAATCCGTCGGGTCCGTGGATAAAGCTGGCCTTTGCCGTGTTAAACGGCTCGTCTGATAGAAACTCATGATTCTCCTCCTGCTGAGCTGACGACGCTAAGCGTCCCCGCACGCCTGATGACCAGTGCGGTGCTGGGCTGATGTCCGCCGGCGGCCGCAACGCGTTCTCCCCGGCAGGGATCGATCTGGGACCTAACTAGCAATGAGTGTGCCACCAGAAAAGTTGCGCAGTGAAAGCTTTAATGGCGATAGAAAGGTGCGCCTCGCTGGTGCGAGCCCCGCGGCTCAGCGTCGAGTTGCGGATATCGTGTCATCGACCTGACACGGATGAATACGACTACACCGGCGTCAACCTTCTGCGCGACCAGTCTAAGACAACCCGGTTATATGCGAGCTAATCGGGTCGAGCACTTTCAAGCTGCAGCACACGGCTGCTCGCATCATGCCGTTGCAGAACCTAACGATCCCGCCGCGTGATGCCTTCGCGTAGTTCAAACTGATTGAGCTAGCCTGAGAATGTTAGCAGTCACACACGGTTGTCAGCTTTGCGTCCATTGACGTCGACCCGATGCTCACCATCACTGTGGGATCAGCATTTTCGGGAGCTATCGCCCAAAGTTGGTGACGGCGGGAATCGGAAAGGCGGCATATCGTGGGGGTGCTTGACGCCTCCACTTCTCCACCGAAGGAGCGATATGCCGTGTCCAACGATAACGTCATCCATCTGATTCAGCCAGGAATCTTCGACGATCAACTCACAGAAGTCTTGCGCAACGGAGCGCGTGCCCTGCTGGCCCAGGCGGTCGAGGCCGAGGTTGCAGACTTTCTAGGCCAGCATGCCGATTTGAAGACCCGGGACGGCCACCAGCGCGTCGTCCGCCACGGTCACCTGCCGGAGCGCGAGGTGATGACCGGCATCGGTCCGGTCGCCGTCCGCCAGCCGCGTGTACGCGATCGCGAAGCGGACGCCGCCGATCCTGGCCGCATCCGGTTCCCGCCGTCGATCCTGCCGCCCTACATGCGCCGGTCGAAGTCGATCGAGACGCTGCTGCCGATCCTTTACCTGAAGGGTATCTCGACCGGCGACTTCTCTGAGGCGCTGGCTGCGCTGCTCGGCAAGGATGCTGCCGGGTTGTCGGCATCCGCCATCGGTCGCCTGAAGGATGGCTGGCTCGACGAGCACGCCGCGTGGCAGAGGCGCGATCTGTCGGCGAAGCGCTACGTCTACATCTGGGCCGATGGCATCCATCTTCAAGCGCGCCTCGAAGACGAAAAGCAGTGCATCCTGGTGCTGATCGGCGCGACCCTGGAAGGCCGCAAGGAACTGGTCGGCTTCACCGATGGCGCCCGCGAGAGCGCGCAGGACTGGCGCGATCTGCTGCTCGATCTGAAGCGGCGCGGGCTCGACGTGGCGCCGCAGCTTACCATCGCCGATGGCGCACTCGGGTTCTGGAAGGCGGCCGGCGAGGTCTGGCCGAAAACGCGCGAGCAGCGCTGCTGGGTGCACAAGACCGCCAACGTGCTCGCCAAGTTGCCGAAGAGCCAGCAGCCGAAGGCCAAACGCGCGTTGCAGGAGATCTGGATGGCTGAAACGAAGCTCGCCGCCGAGCTGGCGTTCGACGCCTTCATCGAGAGCTACGCGCTGAAGTACGAGAAGGCCGCCGATTGCCTGAGCAAGGATCGAGACACGCTACTGGCGTTCTACGACTTCCCGGCCGAGCACTGGAAACACTTGCGGACGACCAACCCCATCGAAAGCACCTTCGCCACCGTTCGCCACCGCACCATCCGATCGAAGGGCTGCCTGTCCAACAAGACCGCACTCGCGATGGTCTTCAAACTGCTCGAGGCCGCGCAGAGAAGCTGGCGTCGTCTCGATGGCCACAACCAGTTGCCAAAACTCGTTGTCGGTGTGACATTCAATGATGGGATCGAGGTCATCGCCAAGCCGACCGACCGCCAGCCCATAACCGCCGCCGCCTGACCGGCTCCGGCCGTCACCAAAATTTGGCGATAGCTCCATTTTCGGTCCGGCACGCCGGTTGCTCTGTTTCTCGGCACCATTACCCACCAGCGCGCGGACTGGGCGCGGCGGCAAAGGAAGTGATCGTATGGCAACAGGTACTGTGAAGTGGTTCAATGATCAAAAGGGGTACGGATTTATCGCTCCAGACGACGGCGGAAACGACATTTTGTCCACATTAGCGCCGTAGAACGCGCTGGACTCTCTCGTTTGGCAGAAGGCCGAAAGATTTCTTACGAAGTCAAAGTCGACCCCAGCGTGGCAAGAGCTGCGCTGAAAACCTGCGAGTCTGATCACGCCCGCCGGTGATAGGTCTCCAGCAAAAATTGGCAGGACGAATAGGCTGCGTTCTTTTCAGAGATGACGTAGCGAATTAGGAGTTCGGCACGTCTTTGGACTGACCGTGTTCGCCGCTTTTGCGTCTATGTCCGTGTCGGGCTTTTGATCGTAAGTGCAGTAGAGCCACGGCAGCACGGTTTGCAGGTTCGTTGTCACCGCTTTCGGGAGGAGCTTGAGTAATTCGGGTTTGTAAGACCGAGCGCAGCCGTGGGCAGGAAAACCCAGGGAATCACGAACCATGCCTCGTCGAGCAACGTGTCTTCCGTCAGCGTCGAGCCTTGCAACCGTTTTACGGGAGCGCGCGGTTTCGTCGCGCCACGAGTAGAAAATGGCTGTTGCAAACGTTTAGGTAGTATGCAACCGTAGGCTTGGGCTTCAGGAACCCAAGATAGCATCAGTGGCCATCAGCGTTCTAACAGCCCCGTTCGGCGGGGACGGTGCGCCCATGTCCAAGGGGCACCCCAAAAGCACATTGCCCGCTCACGATTACCGTTTCTGAGCCTCGGCAGTCAGTCCGCTACCGGCATCAGAGCGAAAAGCAAAATCCATGAACCATCAGCGAATCTCGCGCCGCGCCGTGGCGATCGCTCGCGTCTGCAACCTTGAGCATTGCACGACAACGAACATCTCAGCAGAGAGCCGACCGGTTGCTGGCGCCGCACAAGCGGCGCAACCGTTCTCCGTCGTCAAATGATTTGAGGCTTAATTAGGCGGCTCGCGAAGCGAAGGGCCTGGCTCCTCAGGGGTAGATTTTAAGCGGCCCGCACTCGTTGCTGCGAGCGACGGTTTGCATTTCATCGGCGCCATCCTGCTCGAGCAGCGCCCATACTTGGAACGGCCCGCGTGGCAAGAGCTTTTTCAGTCGATTTCACACATTGGAACGGTGCGGTCATATATCCGGCCTTTGCGCGCGGCGCATGGCCGCTGGCCTCGATGAGATCCGCGGAACGAGGAGCTAAATCAAGTTTACGCGCTTGAGCGCATTGGGTGCAGTAGCTTCACTCATTTCGGGATTTCGTCGCATGGGTTCATCGCCTGTTGTTGCACCTTGCCCTCTGACGGCCTGCGCCGGTCCAGATCGTTTGCCGGTCACTGGCGTACATCAGACGGCGACCGCGGTAATCGCCACTGGGTCGGGACGCCGATAAATTCCGCCCTTGTTCAGAAGCGCCCAGATGATCCGCGCTGTCTTATTGGCCTGCGCGACAGCGGCAACCTTGAAGGGGCCGTCTGGCGAGAAGCGCCCTCAGCCACGGCCGCGCCCGCGCGTCATTTCGGATACTCCGCACGACGGCCGTTGCCCAGACAACGAGGAGACAGCGGAGCTCCGGATTTCCCATCCTCGATACTCGTCCCAACCACTCTTGCCTCCGCTTGAATGAGACCGCGGCGTCAATCCCAGCCAGGCGGCGAAGTGGCGAGCCGACTTGGCTCGGCTGTCTTAATCGGCACGAAGCGCATGGTCTTTCGGGTCACCGCTTCGTTGACGGCCTCAGCGTCCGCCCCATCCGACTTGCCGCGCTTCACGAAGGGTTTGACATAAGCCGGCGGAATGAGCCGGACCTCATGACCGAGAGCTGCGATCTCGCGTGCGCAATAGTGGGCGCTACCGCATGCTTCCATCGCCACCAGGCATGCTGGCAGCTTTTCAAAGAAACGCATAACTTGGCCCTTCAAGCTCACCACGATCGCATAACCAATGTCGGCCCGACATAGTTCAACACCGATCGGGACATCCGTAAGCGACGTTCGCGTCCCATTTGCAAAGGTTTGGCGTGGGGGGGTGATCAACGTGTTTGCAAATCGTTGGCGGCGGGTATGGAGGCGGCAACGACGGAGAATCACGAGGTGCGGCCGAACGACCAGGGCAGGAGTTTGTCGATCCGGGACTGCGGGTGACCGGTTGCGATCGCTTTGAGCGTCGCTTTCATCGAGGCGTATGGCTCCACGCTGTTGATCTTGCAGGTGGCGATGAGCGAGGCTAGGCGCGCCCATGAACGACCTCCTTCATCGTGACCAGCAAATAAACTATTTTTGCGCGTCAGAGTCAGCGGCCTGATTTGATTTTCGACGGGATTGGTGTCCATCTCGACGCAACCATCGTCAAGAAACAAGGTGAGGCCATCCCAATGGTTCAGGAGATAGGCGATTGCCTTGCCCATCTCGCTGCCCGGCGACAGGCGGGCGGCTTGCTCGCGCAGGAATCTCTCGAGTTCAGTGACCAGCGGCCGTGATCGCTGGTTACGGGTCTTTTGCCGAGCCGGGGCGTCGGCGCCACGGATCTTCTTCTCGATTGCATAGAGTGCGGCGATGCGCGCGAGAACGGCTTCGGCGATCGGCGAGCCAGCTTTCGGAGTTGCTGCGATGATCTCACGCCTTGAGTGGGACCAACATGCGGCCAGCCGCAGTGGCACGCCGCCTTTGCGCTCGGGCCGTGCGAGCCGATGATAGCCCTGGTATCCGTCGACCTGAAGGATGCCGTCGAAGCCCTCGAGGATGCGCTCAGCATGTCCACCACCGCGTCCTGGTGCGTAGTGGTAGACCACGATTGGTGGATCAGCGCCGCCGTGGCCGCGATCGTCGCGCAGGACAGCCCACAGATAACCGGTCTTTGTTCGACCCCGGCCCGGATCGAGCACGGGCGCCCTGGTCTCGTCCATGAACAAGCGGCCTGATTGCTTCATCACAACGCTCATGCGCTCGACCAGCGGCGCGAGGTGGAAGGCGACCGTTCCCATCCTGTCTGCCAGAACGGCGCGATCGATGAAGATGCCATGCCGGGCCAGAACCTGCGACTGGCGATAGAGTGGCATGTGCTCGCTGAACTGGGCGACCGCCACCTGCGCCAGCAGCGCCTCGGTGGGGATGCCACCCTCCACGAGATGGGCGGGCGCCGGCGCCTGAGCAACACCGGCGCAGCCCTTTGCGCAGGCGTAGCGCGGTCGCACCGTCTCGATCACCCGATACTGGGCGGCCATGACATCGAGACGGCGTGAGCGATCCTCGCCGATCTGGACCATCCGCCCGCAGCCGCAGGGACACTCAAGGTTCTCGGGTTCGATCACCTGCTCGATGCGCGGCAGGTGCGCGGGAAAGGCACGGGCAGCGCGGCCGGTCCGCCGGCTGGACGGCGCCGTGCCGGCGCGGCGCGCACGATCGTCCTGGCGCTCCTGGACCTCGGCGATGGCATCTCGACGTCTTCGAGAACCAGTTGCATCTGATCGGGATTGAACTTCTCCGAGCGTTTGCCGAAACGTGCGCGCTCGTACTCCTTCACGAGCAGTTCGAGGCGTTCGACGGTCTCTTTGGACGCAGCCAGTTCGCTCTCGACATGAAGGCGCGCCGAGCATTCATCGTCAGCGCGACGACGCTCGGCTTCAATCATCGCTTACTGCGCGCGGAAGAGCGCTCGCAAATCGGCGGGCAGCGTTGCAAGATGGGCGGGGTCAATCGGGGTCGGCGACACATCCGCAAGCTATCATCCCAAATCCCCGCGCGAAACAGGTTGTCGGGTCTGAGTCAGTTTGCCGCAGCTGGCGTCGCGACAATCCGTTTCGCCCACTCGCTTCCAGTTCAGCCCTTCAAACAGCGCTTCGAACTGCACGCGCGTCAGATGCACGACGCCGTCGCTGATCTGCGGCCACTCGAAACGACCATCGCGGCCAAGTCGCTTGTAGACCAAAACGAGGCCGGTGCCGTCCCATAGCAAAATCTTCAGCCGGTCCGCGCGCTTCGAACGAAAACCACGATCAGGCCCGAATGCGGATCAAGCCCAAGCGTGTTTTGCACCAAGCCGGCCAGCGCGTCGTGCCCACACCGGAAATCAACAGGACGCACAGCAAGCACGATCCGCAGTCCCTGCGTCGGAATGATCATGCGCCGCGCTCGATTGCAGTCACGATCTCCGCGATCCGCACCGCCGACACGTCCGCATCCAGGCGGACCGAAACCTTGCCAATCGTAATCTCGACGGGCCCCTCGCTCTTGCCTGACGCCGCTGGATCGTTCAGCTCGATCGACACGAAATCCGCCGCGTCGTCCGTGACCAATGCGAGCCGGCCAGCACGCGCCAATCTGCGCCACGTCGTCAACTGCTGGGCCTTCACACCATAACGCCGTGCGACATCACATACGCGGGCGTCGGGCTTCATGCTCTCGAAAACAGCCCGCCCCTTGATCTCCGCAGACCACAACCGGCCTCCAGAACGCGTCCGGCGCGTAAGCTTCCCTACAAAGCCATCAGCCTCGGCTTGCTCATCCGATTGCTCCATCGTCTTCAGTCTCCTCTTGGCTCTCTGACCAGCCAAGAATCGCAGAGCGAAAGCCGAAGGGAAACCAATTAATCAAATGGGAGAAAAGCTCCGCTTACGATTGATCGGGGTCGTTTTTCGTCTACTCCTGTATGTTTCGCTCACCAAACGCCGCATCGCGGAGAGCCTTGTGCCACTCCTCGTCCGTAATTGGATGCGACCGTGTAATTGAAAACCCCATGCCGCTAGATTTCGAACCGTTGTTTTCGTTAAAACTCGCCGACCTCGTATAAGATTGGGTCATATGAATGCCTCTCTTTTCGGAGCTGGCATCCTGCCATAGCGTGACTGGAAAACTGTGACACCACCGATCGAGATGAGAACATCCCTGAACCCAAAACACGAACAAAACGCGATAGTTTCTGTTGGCATTTCTGACGGAAAGAAAAAAGCGCCGAGCGATCTTCCGTGAGAAGTTGTTGAAATCATTGGTGGGCCCGGCAGACTCGAACCTGCAACCAGACCGTTATGAGCGGCCGGCTCTAACCCTTGAGCTACAGGCCCGTCCCAATCGTTATGCTGACGCGGCAGGGAAGGGAGGCAATCGTCTAGTGAAAACTAGCTCACCTTGCGTTCGGGCTCATTACCAGCTTCTAGCAAGGGAGGCGCCAAACTGGGAATTTCAGGCATCGACTTGCCGGCTATCGCTTGGAGGTCGCCCACCATCCCGACGGTCGAATCTATCACAGATACAATCTGCGTTTGGCGTTTCGTCGCGGAGATCGTGGCGAGTGGCGACTCGCTGTGTTCCGTAGCTCGACGGCATGGATTGTCGCCGCGGCAGCTGTTTGGCTGGCGACGTCAGTTGCGAGAAGCGGCAGGCGGTCATTCCGAAGCTGACGAAGTACAGTTTGTGCCGGCGGTGGTGGCGGCAGTGGTACCGGCGCCAAGTGCTCACCGGGAGCGCAAAGCGGTGCGCAAGGCAGATAGCGGGATCATCGAGATTGAAGTCGACGGCATCACGATCCGAGCCGGTCGTGGAGCGGATACGGCGATGATTGCGTCGATTGTCCAGGCGCTGAAGGCGAGCCGGTGATCGGTCCGTCAGGTGCGGTCCGGGTGATGGTGGCGACCAAGCCGGTAGACTAGTTTCTTCTCACACTACGTCGTACTCAATCGGGCATGCCTGAGCGAAAGATCGTCGGTTCGAGGCCGCCTCGTTCCTACCGCCGCGACAGGCGGCGTCCGGCGACCATCGGCACCTTCACATCGACCGGCAGTCGCTTCACATCACCCTCGCGCTCACTGCCAAAGCCAAGCTGCTCGGGATCGAGAACCCTCCGACAAAGGACCGCACTTTCATCTTCGCCGGTAATCTCGAACTGGAAACGGCTTGGCAGAACACTGCCGGGGACACTGAGCGCGATTACCTCCCTTCAGCTGGATGACGCGAGCCACCCGGCTCCGAACTACGCCACTCAGATCGAGGTGGAAGTCCAGGAAGGTCTGCAGCTAAGCGACCTGGCCGTCTAGCTAAGCGGCGCATTTCATTTTGAATATCCTGAGTGAGGCAAACAAGGCACCGAGTGCTCTCATCTCGTCCTTGATCTATTTTTTTGCTGCTCTGGTATATTTCTTTCATTTTGCCTGCAATGGCGCATCAATCGCGCGTTTTTCGCAGCTCGGACCTCTTCCCGGCGTAGCTGGCTGCAAAGGTCTTTAGAGTTCTCTCCGTTCGGGAGGGAGAAGAAATTGGCTGAAACGCCAATCGAGCAAGCGATGAAGAACTATCGCGAAATACGTGGCGTCTTGCTCTTTGTATATGTGTGCTATTGATCGTCGTGCTCCTTGCTGCCGGTGTGCATACTTTCTGAAAGGCCTGTGTCTTTTGCCTTTAGGGCTGGCGTCAACCCTGGTGTTCATCAGCAGTTCCGACGGTTCCGACTAAGCCACCGTAGGATTTCAAATCTCGATTTCTTTCGGGCGTCTTGGAAGCTAGGCTTGCGGCAAACAGAGTTGGAGTGGTGGCGATTGGATAACCCCGCGGGGCGGGTCATCAGCTACACCACGCCATGGGGAACGATCGCGCTTAGGTACCGACTGCTCGTCGTCGCGGTGCAGCATCATCAAAGAGATCGATGGCCGGGACGAGCCCGGCCATGATGAAGGACGTATAATCAATTCGACTTCGGTACCGTCGGGGTAGCGGGCTGCGCTGCGGCTTGCGGGGCGCGCCCGACGACAACGGTCAGAAGCCCCTGAGCCCATAGCCGCCTCGCAACCTTTCGGGCGTCGTCCAGTGTCACCGCATCGACGATGGCGTTGCGCTTCTCGATACAATCGATCGGGAGCTTGTCCTGCTGATATTGCAGCAGCGCCTGCGCGAGCTTCGAGGAGGTATCGAGCGCCAGCATCTGCGAGCCCTTGAGGTAGGACTTGGCCTCGTCGAGCTCCTTCTGCGTCGGGCCCTCCTCGGCGATGCGGCGGACCTCCTTGTCGATGACGTCGATGGTGTCGCCGGCACGGTCGGCGCGGGTGCCGGTGTTGCCGATGAAGACCGCCGAATGTTCCATCCAGAGCAGCGATTCGAACACGGAATAAGCCAGCCCGCGCTTCTCGCGGATTTCATGGTAGAGCCGGGAGGACAATCCACCGCCGCCTAGGATGTGGTTGACGATATAGGCGGCCATGAAGTTCGGATCGCTGCGCTTCACGCCGGGCCCGCCGAAGGTGATCACGGTCTGGGGCACCTCGAGCGTCACGAAAGCGCGTTGCGGCGGCTTGGCGGCCTCGACGTCGGGGACCGGCACGAGATTGGCCTTGGCGGGCAGGCTACCAAAGGTGTGGTCGAGCAGCTTGCCGAGGGTTGCCGGATCGACATTACCAACTACCGCGATCTTCAGCGTGTCCTTGGCGAGCACGCGGCCGACATAATCCTTCATGTCGGCAACCGTGATGGTCGGAACGCTGTCGAGGTTGCCGTTGGACTGCCGACCGTAGGGATGATCGCCAAAGGCAACCTCCAGGAATTTGCGGATCGCCAGCGAGGTCGGGTTGGTGGTCTCGTGGCGTAGGCCCGAGACTACCTGCGAGCGAATGCGTTCGACGTCGGCGGTTTCGAAATGCGGCGAGGTCAGCGCGCTTCGCAGCAGGTCGAAGGCCTCGTCCTTGTTGTCGCGCAGCATGCGCAGGCTGCCGCGGAACGTGTCGCGGGTGGCGCTGAAGGAGAGCTCGATGGCGCGGCGGTCGAGCCGCTCGTGGAAGGTCTTGGAATCGAGATCGCCGGAGCCTTCGTCGAGGAGGTCGCCGACCAGATTGGCGACGCCCGACTTGTCCTTGGGATCCTGTGCCGAGCCGCCGGCGAAGGAATATTCCATGGCGATCAGCGGCACGGTCGCATCCTGCACGAACCAGGCCTCGATGCCGCCCGGCGAGGTCAAATGCTGGATCTTTGCAGCCGCCTGCGACGGCGAAACGGTAGCGAGCGCGAGTGCCGCGCCGGTGACGGCGGACAGCGCGAGGTATCTTGTGCGCAGGAACTGTCTTGCACGAAGGAAGGGATAGGTCACGAACGCTTCTCCTGGAGCTTAGTGGTCGCGGTGTCCTTGATCAGATAGCCCGTCACCGAGCGCTTCTTCTCGAGCCATTTCTGCGCGACGGTGCGGACCTGCTCGGCGGTGACGGCCCGAATACGGTCGGGCCAGCTCCTGATGTCCTCGATCGAGAGGCCCGTGGTCAGCGCGCCGCCATACCAGCCCGCCAGCACCGCCTGGTTGTCCTGGGCGTAGATCGCTTCCGCAATGAGTTGGGTCTTGACCCGCTCCAGATCCTCGGCCCGGATCGGGTTCTGCACGATGTCGGCGATGACGCCGTCGATCACCTGCTCGACTTCGGCGAAGCTGACGCCGGATTTCGGCGAAGCCGAGATCGCGAACTGGGTCGGGTCGAGCGAGATGCTCGAATAGCTGGCGCTGGCGGAGACCGCGAGCGGCTTGTCGACCACCAGCGCGCGGTAGAGATAGGAATTGCTGCCGCTGCCCATCAGCTGCGCCAGCACGTCGAGGGCCGCGCTTTCGCCGGCCGTGGCCGTGGTCGCCGAGGGCACCAGGTAATAGCGCCGCAGGCCGGGCCGCTCGACGCGTGGGTCGGACAGCGTGACGGTGCGCGGTGCCGCGGTCTCCGGCTCCTGCGGGCGGATGCGTTGCGCCGGGATCGCGGGCTGCGCCGGGATGGAACCGAAATTGCGCTCGACCAACGGACGGATGTCGGCGGCGTCGAAGTCGCCGGCGATCACCAGGATGGCGTTGTTCGGCGCATAGAAGCGGCGGTAGAAGGCGAGTGCGTCTTCGCGATTGAGCTTCTCGATCTCCTGGTGCCAGCCGATCACCGGACGGCCATAGGGATGGTTGAGATAGAGCGCGGCCATGATCTGCTCGTTGAGGCGCGCGTCGGGGCAGTTGGCGACGCGCATGTTGTACTCTTCAAGCACGACGTCGCGCTCAGGCAGCACGTTCTCGTCCTTGAGGATCAGGCCGGTCATGCGATCGGCCTCGAACTCCATCATGGTCGGCAGCTGCTCTTTCGGCACGCGCTCGTAGTAGATGGTGTAGTCGACCGAGGTCGAGGCGTTCGCATTGCCCCCGACGCGAACCACGGTTTGAAGGAATTCGTCGAGTGGATGCTTGTCGGTGCCCTTGAACATGAGATGTTCGAGGAAGTGCGCGAGTCCGGACTTGCCCGGCGTCTCGTCGGCCGAGCCAACCTTGTACCAGATCATCTCCGTCACCACCGGCGTGCGATGGTCTGGGATCACGACCACCTGTAGGCCGTTACTGAGCGTGAAGCTGGTGGGCGGAGCCGATTTGACCGTGGTTGTGGCGAACAGGCCGCCAGTGGAGAGCGCGCAAGTCGTGAGCAGTACGGCAAGAGGGCGAGCCGCCCATCGATATGAGAACATCGCAATCCTTGTAGAGGCTCGGCCCCAGACGTCAGGGTAGAACGTACGATAGGGCGGCGGGCATTTGGCCCCGGCGTTGTCATCGAGAAGGTTCGTCAGCTGCTGGTTCGGCATGGTTAGATCTCCATAGTAGTTCGTTGGCATGAGGAGCGAGGTTGTGATCGACATCTATTTTCGGCTGCTATCTCTCCCATGAATGCAATGGAACGGCTTTTTACGCGCCACTACTGTCGGTCCGACGCGCTTGCGCATAACCCAGAGCATTAGTCGTGCCAAAGAAACTTCGTTTAAATACAATGGGAGACATCCAGAACAGCGATGTCGCATGTCCAACATCGTCGGATATCGCACACTCTGAATCGACATTGACGTGTTGCGTGCCGCGTCGACAAAAGTGTTCTGCTCATCGAAATGATTGATCAGGCGTGCGAGCATAGTCGTGACCAGCCACACGACATGCGGCATTATGCGGAGCACATGATTGCGCAGAGCGGGTTTTAAGCTGACCGCAGTTTTTCCTTGCTATGAACAGCTTACACCGAAGCCGGATGTGTTTCGGCATGAAGGGCCCCGTTTTCGGGGTGATCGGCATCCAACATATTCCATGCCGAAACACACTGGTGGATGAGCGAGACCGTCGTCGGCAGGAACTGCTCGCGCGAGGCTTCGTCCATCGCCCAGAGATCGACGACGTGATCATCTGACGCAATCATAACTGTGCCATCATCCGGCTGGATCCGGCCGGCAAGGCAGCGGAGAAGCGTCGACTTGCCCGAGCCGCTCTCCCCGACTATGCCGAGAACCTCCCCTGACGTAGCGAGAACGATACCGCGCTGCAGGCTGGTACCCGTCCGAAGGCCTTGGAGAGGCGCTCAGCCCGCAGAATTTCCCTCACCCTTGGCTTCATGCGTCGGTCCTTTCGCCGCGTCGTTCAGCGCAATAGGCGGTATCTGAGCAGATAAAGGCCCGGGTACCGCGATCATCGAGGAGAATTTCATCGAGATAGCTGTGCTTCGAGCCGCAAAGCGAGCAGCACATCTCGAAGTGCTGCACCATGAAGGGATAGTCGGCGAAATCGAGGCTCTTAACGTCCGTGAAGGGCGGGATGGCGTGGATGCGCCGCTCGCGACCGGCGCCAAAGATCGCAAGCGCTCGGCTTTGGTGCAGCTTCGGGTTGTCGAATTTCGGGATCGGCGACGGCGAGGCGAGGTAGCGCCCGTTGACGATGACCTGATAATCGTTCGATAGCTGAACCGGTCGTAACATGGCCCCATCACTTGTATGAGCAAGCCGCCTCATCGCCGCAGCATGGCAATTGCCAAACAGAGCCAACGCAAGCATCGGATCTCAACAAGGAGCAGAAGAAGCTCTTAGGGGAAGTTTGCTGGGGAGCTATCGCCAGATTTTGGTGACGGCCGGAGCCGGTCAGGCGGCGGCGGTTATGGGCTGGCGGTCGGTCGGCTTGGCGATGACCTCGATCCCATCATTGAATGTCACACCGACAACGAGTTTTGGCAACTGGTTGTGGCCATCGAGACGACGCCAGCTTCTCTGCGCGGCCTCGAGCAGTTTGAAGACCATCGCGAGTGCGGTCTTGTTGGACAGGCAGCCCTTCGATCGGATGGTGCGGTGGCGAACGGTGGCGAAGGTGCTTTCGATGGGGTTGGTCGTCCGCAAGTGTTTCCAGTGCTCGGCCGGGAAGTCGTAGAACGCCAGTAGCGTGTCTCGATCCTTGCTCAGGCAATCGGCGGCCTTCTCGTACTTCAGCGCGTAGCTCTCGATGAAGGCGTCGAACGCCAGGCGGCGAACTTCGTTTCAGCCATCCAGATCTCCTGCAACGCGCGTTTGGCCTTCGGCTGCTGGCTCTTCGGCAACTTGGCGAGCACGTTGGCGGTCTTGTGCACCCAGCAGCGCTGCTCGCGCGTTTTCGGCCAGACCTCGCCGGCCGCCTTCCAGAACCCGAGTGCGCCATCGGCGATGGTAAGCTGCGGCGCCACGTCGAGCCCGCGCCGCTTCAGATCGAGCAGCAGATCGCGCCAGTCCTGCGCGCTCTCGCGGGCGCCATCGGTGAAGCCGACCAGTTCCTTGCGGCCTTCCAGGGTCGCGCCGATCAGCACCAGGATGCACTGCTTTTCGTCTTCGAGGCGCGCTTGAAGATGGATGCCATCGGCCCAGATGTAGACGTAGCGCTTCGCCGACAGATCGCGCCTCTGCCACGCGGCGTGCTCGTCGAGCCAGCCATCCTTCAGGCGACCGATGGCGGATGCCGACAACCCGGCAGCATCCTTGCCGAGCAGCGCAGCCAGCGCCTCAGAGAAGTCGCCGGTCGAGATACCCTTCAGGTAAAGGATCGGCAGCAGCGTCTCGATCGACTTCGACCGGCGCATGTAGGGCGGCAGGATCGACGGCGGGAACCGGATGCGGCCAGGATCGGCGGCGTCCGCTTCGCGATCGCGTACACGCGGCTGGCGGACGGCGACCGGACCGATGCCGGTCATCACCTCGCGCTCCGGCAGGTGACCGTGGCGGACGACGCGCTGGTGGCCGTCCCGGGTCTTCAAATCGGCATGCTGGCCTAGAAAGTCTGCAACCTCGGCCTCGACCGCCTGGGCCAGCAGGGCACGCGCTCCGTTGCGCAAGACTTCTGTGAGTTGATCGTCGAAGATTCCTGGCTGAATCAGATGGATGACGTTATCGTTGGACACGGCATATCGCTCCTTCGGTGGAGAAGTGGAGGCGTCAAGCACCCCACGATATGCCGCCTTTCCGATTCCCGCCGTCACCAACTTTGGGCGATAGCTCTTTGCTGGGCGCGGTCGCTGTAGCGAACTAGCACAACAGACGTCACCATCCTGAAGCGCCGCCAGCGCGATCGGTTTATCATAAGATGTCGGAAAAACTCTGCGATGACCCCTCACCCGAACCGTTAGCTGACTCCGGTTTGCGCTCGCCACAAACGCGTGTAAGCGCCGTCAGCTCTGAGCAGTTCAGCATGTCTTCCCTGCGCAATAACCCGCCCCTTGTCCAAGACGACGATCTTGTCGGCCTCGCAGATGGTGCTGAGACGATGGGAGATGACGATGATGATCTTACCGGCTCGACGCAATTCCTCAACCACCCCTACGACAAGCGCCTCGGCGACCGAATCGAGAGAGGAGGTCGCCTCGTCGAGGATCAGGATTTCCGGGGCCCGGTACAGGGCGCGAGCAAGGGCTAGACGCTGCTTCTCGCCGCCGGACAGGCGTACGCCGTTCTCGCCCAGATAGGCCTGGAAGCCACCGGGCCAGCGCTCGACCACCGACCGCAGCCCTATTTGATCGCAGATTTGCAGTATCTTCTCGATGTCAGGCTCGAAATCGCCAAGGGCGATGTTCTCGATCACCGAGCCGGAGAACACGTCGACCGACTGCGGTACCGCAGCGACAACTTTACGCAGGGATTCAGTCGAGAGGTCCTGGAGGTCATGCGGGCCGATCCGGATACATCCACGCTCAAGCGGATAGAGATTCTGCACCAGCGCTGCAAGGGAGCTCTTGCCTGAGCCGCTTTTCCCCACCACGGCCGTCATTTCGCCTCGGCGGAAGGTGATGCTGAGATCCAGGAAAAGCTTAGGCTGCGCGCCATGGCGAAACGTGACGTTCTCCAGGCAGATATCGCCAAGTTCGGACTTGGTGGCATCGATGCTGCCACCGCTTGCCGGCTCCAGGTCGAAGATCTCGAACAGGCGATCCGCCGCGATAAACGCATCCTGGACGATCCGATTGGTTTGGATCAGGCTCGCAACCGGCCGGGTAATATAGCCAAGCAGCGTATAGCAGGACAGTAGTTCGCCGGGCGTGACGCTCTGATCGAGGACAAGCGTCGTACCGAACCACATCAGCACGACGGTGAATAGGCTCGAGAGGAAGGTTGAGGCATTGTCTCCGAAGACCGAGATAAGGCCGGAGCTATAGACGGAGTGCAGCATCTTGATGAAGCGGGTCTCAATGTTAAGATTGGCCAAGCTCTCTATACCGAATGTCTTGATCGTGGAGACCGCTCCTAGTGATTCAACCAATTGTGCCTCCAGATCGGCGGCATTTTCCATAATGGTGCGCTGGCGCTTCCTATTCAGCCAATTGATGGTCCAATAGACCAATAAGTATAGTGGGATAGAGGTCGCCACGACCAAGGCGATCTTCCACGAGTAGACGAACATCAGCCCGAACGAGAACAGTATCACGAGCACGTTAACCAACATGGTGATCGAGACGTCGTTCAGGAAGCTTCTGATCTTCATTGCGTCGTTCATACGGGAGGCGATTTCACCTATACGCATGCTGTCGAAGAACTTCTGAGGCAGGCTTAGGACGTGATTGTAATAGCCGAGGATCAAGCAGACATCGATCTTCTGTCCCGTTTGCAGGAGGAGCCGATTTCTGAGGAGATTGATCAGAGTCTGCGGCACTAGGATCAGCAGCATGGCGACACTCATCAGGTTGAGTAGGTTGTGGTTGCCTGCTGTGATCACATGATCGACGATCTTCTGGACGTAGATAGCCGTCGAGAGGCCAAGGATCGTCGTCACCAGTGACCCGATGAGAGCCTGCACCATCAGCTCCCTATGTGGAGCAAGCAGACGGGCGAAGCGGACGAAGGATGCGGTGGTCTCGTCGCGGCGCTGGAATATGTCTGCCGGAACCAGAAGCACTAAGACGCCAGTCCATTGCGTCTTAAATTCCTGGTGTGACAGCTTGCGGATTTCGCCATAGGCCGGGTCCATGACGACGACCCACCTCGCGTCGATGGCCTGGATGACGACAAAGTGGTGCTGGGCCTTCTTGACGATGACGTGCGCGATGGCGGGCTTGGGAATCTTGTACAGGCTGTCGAACCCACCCTTCACCCCTTTGGCGATGAACCCCAGTTTGTGAGCCGCTTCCGTGAGGCCTGACACCGTGGTGCCGGAGCGGTCTGTCGAGGCATACTGGCGGATGCGCGACAGGGGCAGCTTGTAACCGTAGAAGGCTGCGACAGAAGCAAGACTGGCGGCCCCGCAATCTGTGATGTCGCGCTGCTTGAATTTGATGACGTTGCTGGACATAAAGCTCGCGGGCTATTTGGAAACGGAACAACTAACGGGTTGCAAGGAGCGGATTGAGCCAATCATCGACCTCATTGTAGAGGAGTTGAAGGAGGCTGCGGTCGGTCACGAGGAAGCGGGCTCGCACGGTCATGCCTTTTTTCAACTGACCGATGACCCCGTTCTTGAGCGTGAGATGACTGGCAGAGAGCGCGCAGCGGACCTTAAAGATCGGGTTCTTATCGTGGAGGGTGAAGTCCTGGGCCACGGCGAGCACTGTCGCCTCTAGAACACCCCACTGATTGTAGTTGAAGGCATCCACCTGGAGCCGCACTGACTGGCCGGTTCGCACGAAGCCAATATCGTTGGGGGAGACGTAGATCTCCGCCACCAGTTCGCCATCCGGCGAGACGCGAGCGACAGTTTGCCCCGCCTGGACGTAGCCACCGGGGGTGAGGCCGGAGAATTGCTCTAGAGCACCGGACACGGGAGCTCGAATCCGGGTCAAATCTCGTTCGTTCTCGAGCTGATGCAAGCTGGCAGTCAGTTCCTTCAGGCGCAGGTTCGTGTCGAAGAGCTGTTGGTTCCACTCGGCGGCTTTGCGCCGGGCGAGGATCTCGCCTTTGACCTCAATGCTCTGGAGAGCGAAAGCTCGTTCGTCGACGGCCTTTGCAGGCGCTGCAGCAACGGAGAGCAGCCGCTTGGCGCGCTCGAGTTCTGCCGCGGCGTTACTGCGGGCATATTCGTTCTCCCGCAGCAGGCTCAGAAAATGCAGCCGCTCGGCCGTGGCGGACTCGGTCAGCAGGTGGATCGGGTCCTTGGCTTCTGTTCCGGAGGAGATCAGGCTTTCGAGGTCACGGGCTAGATCGCCCTTCGCGCGAATTTCGCCTGTAACTGCCCTGAGCTTCTCCTCAACCACCACGTCATCGAGGGTGAGGATCTCTTGCCCCAGGGCAACCACATCGTTCTCAACGGCAAGGATACGCGAAATGCGTCCTGAGACGGGCGAGATCAGAGGAGTCTTCTCGATGGTGGGGCGAATGGCGCCGGCACTTTGAACAGAGACCGTTATGGTAATGAGTGGCAACGCCACCAACGCCGCGACCAGAGAAAGCACAATAATCTTGTAAATGAGAAAAGATCGTCCTGACCTTCGTGAGAGGATGCTCTCCGCGGTGTAGCTGAAAATTTCAGCAGGAAGTATGACATTGGTCATATAACAGGTTCATTTCCTGACGACGATTAGCAGTTTCCATGGAAACTGCTAATCTGCGGAGAATGGAGAGTTTGAGCCGCTTACGGTTCAGTAGCGCGGCTTATTGCCAATCCCCCTATAGTTGCAGCTGCAAGGCCTAATATCCCCACAACAGCGAAAGCGATTGCCCAAAAGATCCCTCCTGAAGTTGCGGACGCCTCTTCAGAAGTTAGTTCGGTCACACCATAGGCTGACATATCCATTTTATTGTTGTTTCCATCTATGATTAATTAGTCAGCAACTGCCGCTCAGCAGCTCCTGCCGCCGCAAAAGTAAGAATATCAAGAATCGTGCCAGCGCAGAAGGAGTTCTGGAAAACCGTTCTGTGGTTTGTTCAACGGTTGATTGTGAGCCCGCGGTACGCCGGCCGAACATGACCGTGTCGCGAACGCGACAAATCCGACACCAGGAAGCAAAGGTACGTCGGGAGCGGCTACGGGTAACTCGACTTCCAGCTTGAACGCCTCTCGAGCAAGTTTAAGATCTCGTATCGATATACGATGGGCTCGGTCGGTACGGGCTCCAACGCGAACCGACCAAGACCCGTCTCGTAGACTTCCCGTTCAAGCCAGGTAGGCGTCATCCCGTGATGGCCCGGACCACATTTAACTTTCCTGGCTTTATATGTATGCGGATGAAGGGATGAATGATCCAGCTGCAATGGCTGCCGCTAGCCCCGCCAAAACTCCCGCAAACGCCCAGAACCACCCTCCCGAAGTTGCGGATGCCTCTTCAGGAGTTAATTCGGTTACACCATAGACTGACAAATCAGTCTTCATTGTCGTCTCCTCTTCAAATGAATGGATCAGTCAGCGGTACCGGTCGGCAGCCGCTGTCGTTGAGCGAAGAGAGACTCAAAAGGCGTGCCAACTGCACAGAAGTGATCGAGAAAAGTCATCCTATCGATATTCAACAGCTGAACTGCCAGCACGACGCCACGCCTCATCGTGCTGTCTTGGACGCGACAAACCCGGTAACCGGGGCAACGCAAATGCACGTCGGGCAACGAACAGATCGAGGAAGTCCAGCGCAATGAAGAACGTGCAATCCGGCAATGTCACAGTCATGCGCAGCAGCCCGCGTCGCACGATCGCTGGGTGAACGCGCGACGCGGAAAGTTTGCGCCTTATGTTCTATCCACGCGTGTTACCCAATATCGCTTCCGCGATGGCTGAAGCTGCTAGAGCTAATACCCCCAAAACTCCGAGAGCCACTGCCCAAAACCCTCCTGAAGTTGCAAATGCTTCCTCATGCGTTAACTCGGTTAGACCATAGGCTGACAAATCAGTCTTCATTGTCGTCTCCTCTTCAATGAACGGATCAGTCAGCAACTGCCGCTCAGCAGCTCCTGCCGCCGCAAAAGTAAGAATATCAAGAATCGTGCCAGCGCAGAAGGAGTTCTGGAAAACCGTTCTGTGGTTTGTTCAACGGTTGATTGTGAGCCCGCGGTACGCCGGCCGAACATGACCGTGTCGCGAACGCGACAAATCCGACACCAGGAAGCAAAGGTACGTCGGGAGCGGCTACGGGTAACTCGACTTCCAGCTTGAACGCCTCTCGAGCAAGTTTAAGATCTCGTATCGATATACGATGGGCTCGGTCGGTACGGGCTCCAACGCGAACCGACCAAGACCCGTCTCGTAGACTTCCCGTTCAAGCCAGGTAGGCGTCATCCCGTGATGGCCCGGACCACATTTAACTTTCCTGGCTTTATATGTATGCGGATGAAGGGATGAATGATCCAGCTGCAATGGCTGCCGCTAGCCCCGCCAAAACTCCCGCAAACGCCCAGAACCACCCTCCCGAAGTTGCGGATGCTTCTTCAGGAGTTAATTCGGTTACACCATAGACTGACAAATCAGTCTTCATTGTCGTCTCCTCTTCAAATGAATGGATCAGTCAGCGGTACCGGTCGGCAGCCGCTGTCGTTGAGCGAAGAGAGACTCAAAAGGCGTGCCAACTGCACAGAAGTGATCGAGAAAAGTCATCCTATCGATATTCAACAGCTGAACTGCCAGCACGACGCCACGCCTCATCGTGCTGTCTTGGACGCGACAAACCCGGTAACCGGGGCAACGCAAATGCACGTCGGGCAACGAACAGATCGAGGAAGTCCAGCGCAATGAAGAACGTGCAATCCGGCAATGTCACAGTCATGCGCAGCAGCCCGCGTCGCACGATCGCTGGGTGAACGCGCGACGCGGAAAGTTTGCGCCTTATGTTCTATCCACGCGTGTTAGCCAATACCACTTCCGCGATGCCCGCAGCTGCTAGGGCTACTAGCCCCAAAACTCCGAGAGCCGCTCCCCAAAACATCCCTCCTGAAGTTGCAAATGCTTCCTCATGCGTTAACTCGGTTAGACCATAGGCTGACGTATCGATCGGTGCCGTCCGGGATGTGGTTGGAATCCGGAGTGGGCAATCTCCGACATTGTGGAGCTATCTGATTACGCGGCGAGGTCAATTGGCTGATCGATGGGTTTGGTGGCCAGCGTTTTCCAGCCGTCGACCTTGCACATGTTGATCTGGCCGGAAGCGAGCAAAGCCCAGAACAACATTGCCGCCGTGTCCGCTGATGGCAACACGGTCTGCGTCTTGATCCGTCGCTTGAACTCTTCGTGCAGCCGCTCGATTGCATTCGTGGTGCGTGCGCTCTTCCATTGACTCGGCGGCAGTCGCGTGAAGGTGAAGAGCCGGTCGCCGGCTTCCTGCAGGCTGTCGGCCACCGCACGATGCTTGAGCCGCCATTTGCGGATGAAGGCCTTGCGCCACCTCGATCTCCTCGCGAGTCGCCCCGTAGATCATGTCGTTGTAGTCGGCGGTGATCTCCTCATGCAGGCGCTCGGGCGCATGCGCCAACAGGTTGCGGTGCTTGTGGACCGTGCAGCGCTGCACTGGCACGCCGTCCCATACCGCGGCGATCGCAGCCTCAAGCCCTGGCGCGCCGTCGACGATGAGGAACTCGGGCCGCCGCAGCCCACGCCGGATAAGATCGTCGAGCACGGCACACCAGGCTTCGGTGCTCTCGCCACCCATACTCTTGATCGCGAGCAACACTTTCAGACCGTCCGCACGCACACCGATGATGACCAGCAGCGAAATGGCGGTCGCCTTGGGGTCGAGCCTCACCCGCACCACGGTGCCGTCGAGGAACAATCGCACGATCGGCTCCGCGGCCAGCGAGCGGGCATTCCAGGCGTCCCAGTCGCTCTTCACCTTGCGCCACACCCGGCTCACCGTGTCCTTGCCGACTGCGCCAGCGAACAGAGCGCTGAGCGCCCGGCGCACACGGCGCGTGTTGATGCCGGCCAGGTAGCAGCTGGCGATCAGCGCGTCGGCGGCCAGCGTGCGGCGCTGGTAGGCCCGCAGCGATTGGCTCTTCCACTCGGGGGTCTTGCCGTCGGCCGTGTTGAGCCGCGCGCGCGGACCGCGTCTCAATCGGCCCGAAGCTGCCGGTCGGCGACCGCGGCCGGCTGCCATGCCGATGCCCCGTAATGCCGGCCGTTCCCTCGCGGCCGGCCATCTTGCTGCGCTCGTAGCGCGGGCGCGCAAGGGCCACATCGAGCTCGCTGCGGATCAATTCTTCAATGAATTCCCGCGCTCGTTCCCGCACCGCAGCTTCGATCGGATCGAACCAATCGTCGAAAAGCTGGGGAGCCGTCTCGTCTCCACACTGCGGCGAATGAGTCTTCGTGATATTGCTGCTCATGGCGTGGTCTCCGGTCCGGCGCTCCAACGCCGGATGATTCGAGGTTGATCACCTCGGAGACTACGCCACCTTCAATTCCAACCAACCCCGCGACGGGACCAGCGCGGCCGCGCGATGGACAAACTGCCAGCAGGCTATTGTGCCGCGGTGACGCAGCCTAAGAAGCCGGCCGGCCCTCGAACAAGGTCGATCGCGGCCGGAAATCTCCAAAAATCGCAAGCTCGCGCTAGGATTTCAGTTGCGGTCTTCCGCTAAGAAAGCGGTGAAATACTGCACACGCGAGCGCTTACCTGTGACTTAATTCGCCGCCAGCTTCATCATCGCTTCGACTTCTGCGCGAAAAGCCTGGCGCGATGCGTCACGCGAGTAGAACATGTGGCCGCCCGGATAGACCGCGAGTTTGAGGCGCGGCGCCGACGCAAAGGCGGGCAACTGATCGAGCACGATCTGCGAGCCGAAATAGAGGGCGTTACGAGGTCGAACAGGCCGCGCCCAACCAGCACCTTCATTTTCGGATCCGCCGCAAGGATCTGGCGCAGCTCAAACAGGGGCTGCGGGGGACCGGCGCCAAAATCCCAGGCCCGCCAAACCGCGGCGTTGATCAACCCATAGCAGCCATCCGGCCGCCAGTTCATCTTGCGCGTCAGGAGATCGACGGCGGCACTGGTCAGCGGCGCCTTAAGCGTGTCGCCCGAAGGATCGCCAAATCCGGGGCTACCGAAATCCGGATAGGGATCGAAGCCACGCACGGAGGCGTCGTAGCCGCCGGTCACCTTGCCGTTTTGCGGTCGAGCTCGCGGCTGAATTCGGTGATACCGAAGCGGCCCGCGAGCCTGCGGCTCACCGTCTGGCGACCTTGTCAGCCAGCCGCGTGGCGCCTCCTTGTCCACCTTGCCTTTGACGAGCTCGGTCAGGAACTCGCCGCGCGCGTAAGCTTCGACGTCGGCGAAATCGACTCGCTTCACCGGTCCCTTGGCTTCGCGTACGGTTGCGACATAGCTCGGCAGCGTTGCGACGTATTGAAGAAGGCTCGTGCCGGACTCGCGGTAGTCAAACACGGTCGGCATCATCGACTGGGCGAGCCGTGCGGTTCTGGCGTGGCGGTTGTCGAACACGATGGACGTCTCGTTCTGCGTGGCGGCTCTGGAAGAGGCGCTGGCGAAGTACGGCACGCCGGAGATTTTCAACACCGATAAAGGCAGCCAGTTCGCCAGTGCGGCCTTCACCGGGCGCGTTGGCGGGCGCTGGGATCAAGATCTCCATGGATGGCCGTGGTCGTTGGATGGACAACGTCTTCATCGAGCGGCTGTGGCGGTCGCTTAAGCATGAGGACATCGTGTGCTGTGAACCGCCCCGGGTTTGCCGGAGGCCATTTGGTTTAAGTTATGCCGCCATGGCCGGTTGTTCCAGCATGGCGTAGTAGCGTTGCTCGGCTTCGGCCGGCGGGATGTTGCCGATGGGCTCCAGGAGCCGCCGGTTGTTGAACCAGTCCACCCATTCCAGCGTCGCGAACTCGACGGCCTCGAAGCTGCGCCATGGTCCGCGCCGATGGATCACCTCGGCTTTGTAGAGACCGTTGATGGTTTCGGCGAGAGCATTGTCATAGGAATCTCCGACGCTGCCGACAGAAGGCTCCACGCCTGCTTCAGCCAGGCGCTCGGTGTACTTAATGGATACATATTGGGCGGATTCAAACGGTCGTCGCAACACCAGGAGTTTGGAGGTTGCGATGAACGTTGTAAGGCGCAGATCGGCGCGGTCAGGACGAGCCCCATTGCCGTCGCCAGGACGGCCCTCTGTTGCCGGGCGCGATGAACAGAATAAATTTTGGCGGGCGATTGCCGCTGGGTTAAGCAGCGAAGATGCTGCACTCGAAGCCGGATTGTCACAACCTGTCGGAAGCAGATTATTCCGAAAGGCGGGCGGCATGCCACCAGCGATGTTCAGATCTTCGGCAAAGGCTCTCTCCGGGCGGTATCTCTCGTTGAATGAGCGCGAGGAGATCGCACTTCTCAAGGTGCAGGGCCATTCCATACAGGAGATTGGACGTCGCCTGGGGCGGGCTGCTTCCACAGTCTCCCGTGAACTGCGGCGCAACGCGGCCACTCGCGGCGGCGGGTTGGGGTATCGGGCAATAACTGCCCAATGGCATGCGGATCGATCCGCCCGCCGGCCTAAGCCGACCAAGCTTGCGCTCAATGCAACCTTGCGCACTTATGTGGAGGAAAGACTTGCTGGCGGCGTCGTAGCCCCGACCGGCGCGCCCGTTCCTGGTCCCGCCGTTCCGTGGAAGGGGCGGCGGCATGGCCCGCGCAAGGATCGGCGATGGGCCAAAGCCTGGAGCCCTGAGCAGATTGCCCGACGCTTGCCGATCGACTTCCCGGACGACAAGACGATGCGCATCAGCCACGAAGCTATCTATCAAGCCCTCTTCGTTCAGGGCCGTGGCGCGCTACGCCGCGAGCTGACGGCCTGCTTGCGAACAGGGCGTGTGTTACGGATGCCCAGAGCGCGCGTACGCAGGCGAGGCAAGGGCTTTGTCTCGCCGGAGATCATGATCAGTGAGCGCCCTGCTGAAGCTGCCGATCGAGCAGTGCCGGGACATTGGGAGGGAGACCTCATCCTCGGTGTTGGCAGCTCAGCAATCGGCACGCTGGTCGAGCGCACGACGCGCTTTACGATGCTCTTGCACCTTCCACGGTTGGCGGGGCATGGCGAAGCTCCGCGCGTCAAAAACGGACCAGCCCTTGCGGGACATGGGGCCGAAGCCGTGCGCGACGCGATCACGCGCACCATCATCACTTTGCCCGAAGAGCTGCGCCGTTCGCTAACCTGGGATCAGGGAGCCGAAATGGCTCAGCACGATCGTCTCAAGATCGATGCGGGTATCCAGGTCTACTTCTGCGACCCGCAAAGCCCATGGCAGCGCGGCACTAACGAGAACACCAACGGGTTGCTGCGGCAGTACTTCCCGAAAGGCACGGACCTGAGCATCCACAGCGCCGAGGAGATATCCGCTGTGGCAGCGGCCCTCAATGCCCGACCGCGGAAGACACTAGGCTGGAAAACGCCGGCGGAGGCGCTTGACGATCTTCTGTTATCAGTGAAAGTAACTGGTGTTGCGACGACCGTTTGAATCCGCCTTGGCTGCCCCTGTCGCTGTGGTGCACCAGCCCGCTACGATGGACCGGCCGTCGATCATGCAGTGCCTGCTCCAGCGCATCGAGCACGAAGCCTGCATGCGCCGTGCGAGAGGCTCGCCAGCCCACGATCCTGCGGGCATAGGCGTCGATGACGAAGGCGACGTAGACGAAGCCGGTCCAGGTCGCGACATAGGTGAAGTCGGAGAGCCAAAGGACGTTTGGCCTTGGCGCCTTGAACTGGCGGTTGACGTGATCCAGCGGGCATGGCGCAGCCTTGTCGCTGATCGTGGTCTTGACGGGTTTGCCGCGGATGACCCCTTGCAAACCCATATCCCGCATCAGTCGCGACACCGTGCAACGGGCAACATCGAAGCCCTCACGTTTGAGCTGCCGCCAGACCTTGCGCGCGCCGTAGACGCGGAAGTTCTGATCGAAGACGCGCCGGACCTCGATCTTCAGCGCAACATCCTGCCTGGCGCGCGCCGACAGCCTGGCGGGATCCCGCCGCTTGGCCACATGGGCGTGATAGGTCGAGGGGGCGATCGGCAGGACCTTGCAGATCGGCTCGACCCCATGCGCCCCACGATGATCGTCGATGAAGGCGATCATGGCTTGGACCGGCGGTCGAGCTCCGCCATCGCAAAATAAGCGCTTGCCTTGCGCAGAATCTCGTTGGCCTGCCGAAGCTCCCGGTTCTCCCGCTCGAGCGCCTTCAGCTTCTCGGCCATGTCGGTCGGAACGCCAGCCCGCTGCCCGCTGTCGACTTCAGCTTTCTTGACCCAGTCATGCAGCGTCTGCGGCGTGCAGCCGATCTTGGCCGCAATCGACGTCACCGCCGCCCAGCGCGAGGGATGCTCACTCGCGTGATCCAAAACCATCCGAACCGCACGCGCCCGGACCTCGGGTGAAAACTTGTTCGTTGTCTTGCTCGTCATGGCTCCACCTTCTCAAGAGTTGGAGCCTCCGGCAATCCCGGGGCGGTTCAACCGTCCATTCGGTGAAGGTCCTAGCCAGGCATCGAAGCCATCTTGGAAACGCGAATCATGATGCTTGAGCTGGATCAACTCAAGCACTCAAGCGCTGCTTTCCACGAGCAGAGTCGAGCGTACGCCGCTGCCTAATGACGACACCTGGCCGGTCCTTTCGATGATCAACTTACAGAGCTGGACTCGCACATTGGCTCCACGCAGCGGACCGTTAAAGATGGCGAGAGAAGCTGGTTCGGGATGCTCGAGAAAAACAGCCTGCAGCATTTCGGCAGGTGCCCACCCAAGCCTGCGGGCCGGCAGGACAGATTAGATTGATCAACTAGCGAGGTGCTGTCGCTCCATTCCCATCAGCTTCATAGCTGCTCAGGAGCTCAATCGAAGCCCCTCCGCTAACATCAACCCTGCACAGCCAAGTGTCCGGGCAAGTGATCGCTGGAGCGGGGCATGCATCAATGCATCTTGGGATGAGCGCTGCAGATACCGACTTCGTTAAGAAGGATCCTGAGGGCGGCGCGGTTCGGTGGTCATGAACATTTTCATTGCAAAGTCGAGCGACCTATATGCTCGATCGCGGACCGCCTGCGGCAAGTCAGGAGTTGCGTCAATCGCAGCGCGCGCGTCGCTCATAATCTTATCCTCTGCGGAAAGAAGCTTTGCATCTAACATTACATGAAGCGTCTCTCGAACTTCAGGTGAGATCGCGCAATCGCCATCGATCAATTCTCGAAGTTTCCAAAATATACGCTCGACTGCTACCATCGACCCGAGAACTGACATCAGTCTTGGTGACATCATTGGCGATCTCCTTCTCCAGCCAGACTCTGACGACCATCCCAGCGAAATCGGACCTGTCCCTCTTTGACACCGACGCGCGAGGCGACCCTGAACAGGCGAATGACTGGGATTCATGTACGCTGCTAGCCCCAGCGGGCGTGAGACGGACGTTCAAGATATGCTCAGGGGAACTCGCAAACTGTGCGATTTGCGAGCAAGGCATTTATCTTTTCTGTGCTCCAGGCCGTAACCCGGTAGCGTGCGGTGGCTCACGTGCAAAACTGACATGAGAGCTGGTCCCGGTTGTCTGAACAGAGTTTCCGCGTCGATAGGTGGAGCCTCTGCCGGGTTAGGCTGCCATGCGGAGTGGCAGTGGGGTGAAGTAGGCTTGATCCGGCGTGGTGCCGTCAAGGCTCGAATGGGGACGCCTGGTGTTATAGAAGTCGAGATATCGGCCGATCGAACTGCGAGCCTCGCTGACGCTGTCATAGGCCCGCAGATACACCTCTTCGTATTTGACGCTGCGCCAGAGCCGTTCGACAAACACGTTGTCTCGCCATGCGCCCTTGCCGTCCATGCTGATCGCGATGCCGTTGTCGGCGAGCACGCCGGTAAAAGCCTGTCCGGTGAACTGCGAGCCCTGGTCGGTGTTGACAATCTCCGGCTTGCCGTGACGGGCCAAGGCATCCTCCAGCGTCTCGACGCAGAAGGCTGCTTCCATGGTGATCGACAGCCGCCACGACAGAACACGACGTGTTGCCCAGTCCAGCCCACGGCGAGATAGACGAAGCCCCTCGCCATCGGGATGTAGGTGATGTCCATCGCCCAGACCTGGTTCGGCCGTGTGATCTCCATGCCGCGCAGCAGATACGGATGGATCTTGTGGCCGGGTTCCGGCTTCGTCGCGCGCGGACGGCGGTAGAGCGCCTCTATCCCCATCCGCCGCATCAGCGTTTTGACATGCCGGCGGCCGATCTTGCACCCCTCGGCAGCCAGCAGGCCTCTCAACATTCGCGAACCGGCGAAGGGAAACTCCAGATGCAGCCGGTCGAGACACCGCATGATCGCGAGATCGGCGTCCGGCACCGGACGCGGCAGGTAATAAATGCTGCCGCGGCTGATCTGCAGTACCTCCGCCTGACTGGTGATCGACAGCTCGTGCTCACGGTCGATCATCGCTTTGCGCTCAGAAATCCCGCCTTGGTGAGCGCTCCTTCTAAAAAATCGTTCTCCAGCGTCAGCTCTCCGATCTTGGCGTGCAGCGACTTCACGTCGATCGCAGGCGCGGCCGGCGCAGCGCTGCCAGGTCCAAAAACTCCGCACGCGCCGCCTTCCAGCTGCGCCTTCCACGCCGTGATCTGATTGGGGTGGACGTCGAACTGCTCGGCCAGTTGAGCGATCGTCCGGTCGCCCTTGACGGCGGCAAGCGCCACCTTCGCCTTGAAGGCCGGTGTGTGGTTCCGGCGTGCTCGTCTGCTCATCGTCGCTCCTGATTCGCAGGCATCAGCGTGCCCGCTGTCAGGCAGAAGTCCACTTATCGACCTGTTCAAATTTGCGAAGCCGGCTCTCATGGGGGGCGTGCGCCGCTTTCCATTTGCCACAATACATGCAGCGGCATCGGAGTTGGACTTCTGCCACGCGTCCGTGCTCTTCCGCTTTCTCACTCGGATCGCTCTGTTGACGAGCCCGTATTGAGTGAGTGATCCCGGTCACGCAAAGGTGGTCATCCGATACACCGGTGCTCGGGGCGCCCACCCGTTTTGTGATTGCGTGGACGCATCGACATCGAGCCTCCCGATCTGGAATGGTGTGTTGGTCGTGCGCCGTCGACCTCGATCGCTCTCTTGATTCTCCATCGGCCGTCCGATCGAGCTCAAGAAAACGAGCAACTTGAACGCGCAGATGATTTCCATGTGCTGGATTTCCTATCTCGGGTTGGTTCATTTCGTCTGTCTTACTGTCCTCGCCACTGCACGGCTATGCTGTGCAAACCGTGCATTTCACCCACCAGCGGCCACCGCGCTTCTCCGCGCGCAACTTGCCGCGACGGATCCGAGAGAGCACGCCTTCGGGGCTTATGTGGTTCATCGCTGCGAATCGCTGAACAGTGAGGTAGTCCTCATGCAGAGGTGGAGGGGTGCTAATTCCGTGCGCAGCCAGCAGAATGCGCAGCGAAGCCAACTCCGCCAGCACGATCTCGAGCTTACGCGCGATCTCCTCCGTCTGGTCGGAGCGCTGCCGGAACCGCGTCACGACAGGCCCGCACGTGCGATAAGCCACATCTTGGAGCCGTGTGGAATGCGATCGACGAACTGGCGCGCCAAAGCGGGATGAGCGTGAGCCACCTCATCTGTCCAAGCAAACCAATGCTCGGGCAATGTCAACGCACGCAAAATGAGAGACAGGGCATTTATTGCCGTTGAGACGACTGTTTGGTGATGTAGTCGAAAGGGTCTCATGCGCGTAAGAGCCATTTGAACCATAAGAGAGGTCTGACAAATGCATCCGGTTGCGGTGCTCATGGGCCTCGGTGTTCCCATTTATCGCCTGGTCAAGGACGACTTATTGCAATCGCTGTTGGCTCATCGTCAGTGCTCTGCCGCTATGAGTTCGGAGTGAATCGCAGTTGCTGTGTTGAGGCAGGCATCCAGTGACAGAGATCCAAAGGCGAGCTGGCAAAGGAGATAATTGGCGCCTGCCTCTTCCACGTGATTGAGAAGAGTTTGGCGTACCGAAGCGCGCGTTCCGACAACGCACAGTTCACTCTCAATTGCGGCATCCAAGGTTAGGGGCAGGTTGGATGGAGGCGAGATGTCATTGAGCTCGTACAGGAACTTAAAGCTCTTGAGCCATGTTTCGTAGGCTGGCGCGGCGAGGGAGTGGGCGGCTGCTTCAGAGCTGGCAACTACGATCATGCGGAGTAATGCGAGAAATGGTGCTAAACCGTTGGCGTCATGCTTGGCGTTTCGATGAGCGCGATAGCGATCTGTCACCTTGCGAACGGCAGAAGAGGGCCCCATGCACGCCAGATGAGCGCCATTCGCCGCCGCCCAATGCGCGGACTCTGGCCGATTTGTAGCAATCCATGTCGGGGGACAAGGACGCTGGTGAGGTGAAAGCGTCAAAGGAACGTTGCTCAGCGCAAAATGTTGCCCTTCGTACGAGAGCGGGCCGCCATTCATCGCGTTAACGAAGATTTGGGAAGCTTCCTCGTAACGGCTTGAGGCAACATCGGCTCCAACCCCAAAATAACCCAGTTCGATCGGTAGGGAGCCGCGGCCAAGACCGACCTCGACCCTGCCGCTGCTCAGGTGATCCAACATGCAGATCTCCTCGAATGCTCGCAACGGGTGGTAAAGGTTGAGCAGCATGACCAACGGACCAACGCGAAGTCGCCGTGTGCGTTGTATCACGCTTGACAGAAACAAGTTCGGCGATGGACCTCGTCCATGCGGGGTGCAATGATGCTCCGCCAGATGATAGGCATAGAAGCCGAGCCGGTCGTAGGCCTCCGCCAGCGCGAGGCGGTCCGCATATTGCCGGGCGATATCGGGGCCGTCCTCGTCAAGATGATCAAAGATGCCGCAGGTCAGGTTTGTGGGAAGAACGTTTCTCACTCAGTTATCTCCTACAGAGGGGACCGGAGTCCGCCGGGTTTTGGGGTGCAAGAGGCGCTCGCTGGCACTGCGGTGCATATGCTGCGAAGCCGTTCTCAACAGCTCGTAATGCGCCGACCGGACAAAAACTGACTCCGGCTGCGTCGCGAAGCTGCATTCATGTGTGGGTCCGGATCGATTACGAACGGGGATCTGTGACCTGAGTGGAAGGGGTCATTAGCCACGGCATTCCACTTTCTTAAGAATGCTGCCGACAGCCGCAAGAAACGTATCCATCTGGCGCGTTGTACCGATGCTAACCCGAATGCACTCTTGCAGACCGGCATCCGGAAAGAAGGCAACGAGGACGCTCTGGTCTTGCAACGCCGCCTGCCACCATCTGCCACCCTGACCTACCGGCACACGGGCGAGGAGGAAGTTCGCGTGGGAAGGCGTTACGGAGAACCCAAATTCCGAGAGGGCGGCCGCTACCCGCTGACGCTCAAGCCTGACGTGGCGATGGTTCTCCTCGTAGGCGTCGCGATGCGCAAGGACGCTCATGCCAACGGCATGAGCGACCACATTCATGTTGAAAACATTCTGGATGTTACGAAGCCGCCCAATCAGCTCGGGATGGCCGAAACCGAAGCCCACGCGAATGCCAGCCGCGGAATGACTCTTGGAAAGCGTGCGCAGGACCAGAAGATTCGAATGGCGCTCAATGAGGCGTAGGCCATCCTCAGGTGCGAAATCAACATAAGCTTCGTCCAATACGATCAATCGGTCAGACCGTATAACGAGGCGCTCGATCTCAGCGACCGGAACGAAGGTTCCGGTCGGATTGTTCGGATTGGCCAACAGAATGAACTTGGCATGTTTAGCCGGACCGAAAAGCAGCTCGTCCATCGGCAAGCAGTCGGGTTCAGACCAGGGAATTTCAATGAACCGGGCCCCTTGCAACATGGCAAGCTTGCGATTGAAGGAGAAGCCGGGCGACATCATTGCGATGCCGTCGCCCGGGGCAAGAAAGGCTCTGTAAATGAGACTGAGGAGTTCAGACGATCCATTGCCAGCCATCACGCGATCAGTGGCAATCCCGTAGGCCGCTGCGGCCGCTTGTCTCAAGCTGATATTGTCGTCTTCCGGATAGCGGTATTGCACCTCAAGAGCTGCAATTGCGCTTCGCATCACGATGGCTGGCAAAGGAAATGGATTCTCATTCGTATTCAGTTTCACGCAAGTATTGTCGGGGGTGGGCCGCCCGGACGGCAGAGCATCCAATTGGCGAGCCACCGGCGAGAGCGAGGAAAGCATAGTTTGCAGTTTTGCATCCAATGTGATGTTCTCCCTTTTGTCGACCAGAGCAGTTGACCGCCTTCATCGAGCCTACGTGATGCGCGCGCTGTGTTAGGAGCCTGGAAGCGCAAGGCCTGCATGAATGTGAGGGTGGGGTGCCATAGGCGGGCTCAGATCTAAGCGCCGCACCGGATCAGAGTCCGTCTCAAAGTCCGGCAGCGATCAGCACGGATCAGGCGGCGCACGGGGTTGTCCCAGCGAATACCTGTTTCACGAGGGAGGGATCGCCACGTTCACTCGGCCGAACAGCGCTGCTAACGCTCGGCTTGAACTCGCGTAATCCGCAGACAGACTGCGCACCACTGACATCTTGCCACAAGCTACGTTCCTTCTAAAGAGGTCCTGGCAGCTCACTCCCGAGAGCGAGGTGCGCATCAGTTTCACTAGGTGGAAGAAGTCACCGATGTTCGTCGGCCTTACGAATATGAAAGTGATGCTCACTGTAGTGGCACCAGGCGAATGGGAACGTACTCTTCGGGCGGCCGTTCGGGCGTGCACGACAGCTGTGATAGCGTTGCCGCCAGGGCGAGAAATGCCGCGACTGCGGCGACTGCGGCGCACGTGACCAGCGCGTAATCGCCAGGCCGAGGATGGTTCATCATTCAACGCTCCGTGCGGTGTTGGTGCGGGCGGTCAGGTCTGCGCGACCACTTCGACGGTATTGTCGCGCCAGCGGTAAACGATGAACCCAGGAGCGGCATTGTCTCCCTTGTCGAATCGAACCGTGGCAATGGCCCTTTCGATTGAGCCCGAGGTTCGGCCGCAGCGACCCGCGTGGCATCGACCGTGCCCGCCCGTCTGACCGAGCCCGCCCATGCTTGAACTGCGGCATAAGCGTAGCGTGCAACCTGCGGCAGATTGGCTTGAACCCCTGAGCTTGGCGACATCGGCTGCCCCTGCAGCATTCTTCGTCGAGTGCGGCATGAAGGTAAAGAGCGTGCCGTTTGCGGAGCCGCAGGCAATGGCCAAAAACGTTCATCCACCGACTTGTTCTCGCCCAGCGCTCTCACGGGAACTTCCGAAAGTGGTGCAGATCATTGGAGTCTCCATCGCCTAGCCGGCGCTCTGTCCGTCGCCCCGCCGCTGCGTCGATGCTTTTAGAAGGTACAATCTGACGCTACGTACGAATCAAGTACTTCGAAGCGTTCTCGTCGAGGTCGGCAGAGCGAAAGTCCCCCAAGAGTGCCGACAACGCACATTCGCAGGCGAATTGCTACGGGCCAACGATCCTCAGTCAGACAAGGATCAGCATCAGCTCATTGAGTTGGAGACATTCGAGCTACCGAGTCCGGCGAGCCGCGTGCGTCAACTCTTTCCGAGCTGGTTCTCCAGCGCGGCGAGGGCGAGATCGAGGTATCGCATGAGGCTCGCATCCCAGCCGGCGAGATTGTGTGGTTCAGTCAATCGCGTCAGCACCTTCAGTATCATCGAGACAGTCGAGTCAACTCCTGTGATCTCAGTCAGCAGCGAACGGGCTTGACGGGCGACCGCATTTGGTCGCTCACTGCATGGCGGCTCGCCCCGATCCATGCAGCTTCGTAGCTCGTCCCGAATCTTGCGCCACCGATCTTCGCGGCTAGCGTTAGAGGCGCATGTGCAGATGGCCGAGGGGGTACGCTCCTCAATCCGCGACATTGCATCTAACGTTGCCGGCAGCTCGTCGACACTAACTTCTGTCTCACCTTGCGTCGTCATAATGCGCAATCGATCCCGTAGTAATGTCGCCCGCGCGACTTGAACTTCAATTCGCTCCAGATGGTTGCGCCATAGGTCCGTGAGAGACGTCCGTCCCTCGATAGCTTTGCGGATCTCAGGAAGCGAGAAGCCGAGCTCACGTAGCGCCAGTATCTGAGAGACGCGTTGTAGGCTTTCACGATCGTACATGCGGTGACCGCCATTGGTACGTTCCGCGACCGTCAACAACCCGGTATGTTCGTAATGATGCAGAGTGCGTACCGTTACGCCGGTCGCCTCTGCAAGTTCTCCAATGCGCCACCGGCGCCGTCGTGGTGTGGCGTTTGTCATGGTCCTCAGTTTGCAAGCCTACAACCTCACGTCACGTGAGAATCAAGCTATTTCAATGATCTAGATGATGGTCTCTTGCTGCGAACCCCCGGGAGCACTGACCGCATGCTGTTGATCAACCAGCCGAGACAAGTGCAAGCATCAAGTGCGCCAGCGACGTCAGTTCGTCCCTCGCTGCGCGTTGCATCACAAGTCTGGCGATCGCCGCGCGATTCTCGCTGGTTCGCATGCATGTCGGTAAAGACGCGATTGCTCGATCAAAAAGGTTTCCCAAGCTCGCGAGATCCTCGGGGTCGTAGACTCCGCTCGGCTTCTTCAACAGTAAGCTCCTTTGATTGCCGCACCTTCGCTGCACGTGACGAAGCCGTTTGGCTGTGGTGGGGCAAAAAGGAGACGGAGCGGCGACGTGCGCGAAAGAATGTGACAGGTGCGTTCGTGTGGTGCCGTTGTGCAACACCGGCTTTGCTTCCCTTTTGTCCAACATTGCCCTACCGAAACTGTGCAATTTCTGCTGGACGCTGCCGCAGCAGTGGCCATCTGCTATCTGATCGCCACGCGGAGCGAACAGATACATGCAGCCCCCGCTTGCTCTTGCGACACAGCTTCACGAACGGCGGCGCGGACACAGTACTGATCTGATCAGGTGGGCCTCTTTCGGTCGCGACCGTTGCTGTGATCCATCGTCGAGCCGAGCGTTGATTGGTCAATCATCGCAGAGTGGTCCTACCAGCACATCGTGGCGTGGCCGCCCGCTCGCTAACAGCGTTTTCGACGCGCTGCTAGTCCTGTTGTGAGACGGCTTTTTGGGCGCGAAGGCGTTGTTCGCGCGTGGCAACATCGGGTTTTGGAATGCCACAAGATAATGGCTGCTCTTCAACGGCGCAAGTCTGCGACGCAAAGCGTCGGAGAAGGTGGGCCGCCAAACCATTCCCGGCATGTATCTCAACGCAAGCGCACGACACGCGGCTGGCGAAACGCTACTCGCGATTGAAGACCGAGCCCCGAAGGATCGCTCCAGCATCCGCTGAACGTGGAGGCGCTCAAAACGGCTCAACGGGCCCCGGCGCCGCGCGGCCACGCCTGGGAAAACAAGGACGTGTCATAGCTCCTACAGCAATATCTCGCATATCCACACGTGAGCCGGATCAGTGTTGGGCCGCGCAGTCCAGCTGTCGCGGGTAATGTCTTGCTCGTCCGGAAGCTCACTCACTTTCATCCTCGAACAGTATCGCTTTGGTGTGCGAGCGCTGGACATAGATGCTTTGGGTAAGATAGGCAAATCATGTTACCGCACCGAAGTAGCTCTTCGGGGACAGCGGTGAGGGGCCGCAACTCGGGGCTAACGGCGGCGGCATCCCGCGCGCCACGCGCCACGACACTTTCGAGAATAACACGACTGTCGCGAGATCCGAAAGGATGACCCTGCACCCACGATCCGATGTGGCTGGATTGACCATGTCGCCCGAAACGATCAAAAGCTGTAGGTGGAGCAGGAGTTGGCGAGTGGGAGCGGCGAGCCCTTCCGTGCGCCGGACATTGGCACAGTTGCCGTCCTCTCATCATAAACACTCATCCCCCAAGCACGCGCGCAACGGGACAATGCCGCGAGCTCACGGCGGGTGGATCCAGGTTGATCCTGCGGCCAGCGAGTTTGCGGTTGCGCTCCGTCATGCGGGATCGAGAAGAGCAAGACAAGCGCCATTGAGATGACGTGTCCGAACCTCCACGCCAACCTTGCGCAGACCTCTCACTTGCAGGTTCTGCTCCCCCGAACTACGCCAGCTCGCGTTGCGCTTTCCGGACGCGACTGTGGACAGCGTTGGCGTTCGGCAGAACAAGTTGGTTCGACGCGAACGAGCCGGCATCGACCCTGTGGGGCGGTCCGCCAAGAGGCGTCTAGCTACTGGCGTGCTTCGGCATTACTGGTGCGATCGCCGGGATAGTAGACGGCAAGGAGAATGCCCACCGGCAGGCGAAGAACGGTGCGGGTGCGCTACCAGTGTCCACGTTTGCAGCCTCGATCGCGGGACTTGGTCTACAACCTGACGCGGTGTACGATTCAAGAGATTGTAGTGCCGAGCCCGGATCTCGTTCACCTGACTGGCCGGATCATTTCGCGAGCTCTGAGCTCAGCTCATGTAGAAAGTGTGATGCAGCCGTCGGATCAGGGGAAAGTCATTGCGGAGCGCCGCCGAACGAGCTGTATGACGCGTAAGATCGTCACGCCAGCGCGAGATCAATGGCGCCGCCGACCCGATCAAACTACGCTCAAGCGCGCCAATCCGAACACCAGCGAGGGCCGGAGCTTCGAGCCTAGCGTAGATCTGGTTAATCGAGAGTAGGTCGCAAACGGCCGAACAATCCTAGAACGGGCCGTGACATTGGTGGTTCTCCGACGGAGCGACCATCATGGATGCCTCTTGCAAGAATATGTTGCGCATCCAAATGCTTGCCGGATCAGTATTATGAATGGCCGGCCATTGGACGGCCTCGGTAAATGTGAGAAGTCGCAGCGGAGGTTCGATGACCCGCAGGGGCATCGTGTTTGCGAAATGGCTGACCAGTCTTGAGGGCATGCTCGCTATACGGTTGGTGCCCAACAACATAGGCGGAATCATACCAAAACCCTGCACCGCGACCTCGGTGCGTATCTTGAAACCGTGCTCGAGAAAGAGCCATTCCTGGAAGGAGGGCCTCAGGGAGCGCCCGAACTGGGCTTCCACGTGCCCGATCGACGTGTACATCTCGAACGTAAGTCGCGGCGCCAGCTGCTTGTTCATCGGGCAGCCCACGCAAGCGAAAGTGTCCTCGAACAGCGCCGCCTTGGGATGCGCACTCGACATGAACATCTCCGGATACATGAGAAAATCGACTTCACCGCGCCGGAGAAGTTCATCGGGGTCCTCTACGGGCGGCAGCAACTCGAAATTGATTGTCGGAGCTTCCCGCGCGACGCGGTCCACGATAGGTCGAAGAAACACGACAGTCATGAAGTCGGACAGGATGATCCTGAATCGCCGATTCGATCGAGACGGAGTGAAGCCGTCCGGAGAAATGATCGAGAGCTGAATGTGAGCGAGAGCCTCGCGAATCGGGGCTGCGAGCGCTTGAGCCCGCGGTGTTGGGACAAGCTTCCGACCCCTCATCGTGAATAGCTCATCGCGAAAGTAAGTGCGAAGCCGCGCGACGGCAGCACTCATGGCAGGTTGACTGAGGTTGATGCTTCTTGCCGCCGCAGTGAGATTGCCTTGCGCCAACAGGGCGTCGAATGCGACGAGGAGATTCAGATCGAGGCCCTTGAAACGCATAATCTTGAGTGATCCACGGTGTGAATGTGTTCTATCGATACAATCGATTTTACCATTTGTACCGAATGAGAATAGCAAAGGATAGTTTAGCGAGATGTCAGATCTAACAGCATGGTTACAATCATAGCGCGTTCAGCCCAGCGCCAGGAATCGATCAAGATATCTGGACCGTGCGGTCGCAGTTTCGCGCGTGTTGCGCAACTCATATCTCGGCGAGCTAGCACGGTGGGGATCCGCAACTGTGCGTGGGCGTATAGGACGAGCAAACCTTCGTATGGCTTCGCCAACCCATTCTATACCGGCCGTGTACCGCCGTAGAATTGAGCGAACGCTCACCTGGCCGTAGATTTCCCTCCAGTTGGACCCCTTCGGTTGCGGGTGCCAAATGTGTTTTGGTCGCATCCGATTGCGTCCTTGCTGCGGAGAAATCGTGCGAAGCATGCGAGCGAAGGCGTCCTTGGCGAATCTGATGCGAGTTGCGCACACACTCGACGTCGTATCCATTGTGAATGCACATCGGTCAGTGCGTGAAGCTCTGACAGAAATGGTGTTTTCCGCGGGTTACGTACCCGAACCCTTCGAGAGCGCAGAAGAGTTCTTGAAATCGGGCCGCCGTTTGATCACGTCGTGCTTGATCGCGGACATGCAGTCGAGCGTGATGAGTGGCTTTGAGCTTTTTCATCATCTGGCTGCATCCGGACGCGCGATTCCCATCGTTCTGCTCACAGACAACTCCGAAGACGATATGAGTCGAGTCCTGCAAGCTGGGCTCCAGTTTTTGAGCAAGCCTTTCGAGCGTAGCGAACTGCTGGCCTGCGTCAGGAGCCAGATAATGAATAGGGATTACCCTCTATGAACATGATCGCGTCCGGATCCACACGAGGTGTTTCGGCGCGCCCTCCAGTTCGTTGGAGGCTGTGCTGGGAGAATGAGCTTCAACTTGCTGACCATATTGAATTGTCAGACTTCTTCCGGAAGACCTACGGTCCGACCGGGGCATTCAATGCACAGCCCTTTGAAGGTCATCGAAGCTGGGCCGGCGCAAGGCCTGAGATTCGGGCAATCGGCTACGACGATCGTGGCGTCGCGATTCACATCGGCGCACTGCGCCGCTTCATAAAAGTGGGGTGAGGTCGATCTGCTTGTGGCTGAACTCGGATTGTACGGGGTACGCCCGGATCTCGAGGGGCTCGGAATCAGCCACTCCATCCGCGTGATGTATCCCGTATTGCGAGATCTTGGGGTGCCGTTCGGCTTTGGCACGGTCCGATCCGCCCTGCAGAAACATATTACCAGGCTGCTCGGGCGACAGGGGTTAGCGACTGTTCTGCCAGGGCTCCGTGTCCGGTCCGCTCGTCCGGATATCTATCTCACTGTGCCTCCGACGCGCGTGGAGGACGTGGTCGTCCTCGTCCTGCCGATTGCGAGGCCAATGAGCGAATGGCCGGCCGGTGAGATGATTGAACGGAACGGGCCAGAACTGTGACCGCCGCAGACAACGAGACTGAAGCGCGGAGCGACTACGCCGACGCCGGCGGAGAGCACTCCGTCTATCTGACATTTGATGATGGTCCCAACCCGCATTGCACGCCGGCTATCCTGGATGTGCTGGCGCAGCATCGGACTCCCGCCACCTTCTGCGTGATCGGCGCATATGCAGCGGGTCAGCCGGAGCTGATCCAGCGCATCATTGCAGAAGGGCACGAAATCGCAAACCACACAATGACGCACCCGAATTTATCCAAATGCACACCGGATGAGGTGGAATACGAGATCCTCACAACAAACAAGATCATCGGAATGGCCTGCCCGCGAGCCTCTGTGCGGCACATGCGTGCGCCGTATGGGACTTGGACCAAGGAGGCCCTCGCCGCGTCGGCGAAGGCCGAACTGGCAGCCCTGCACTGGTCAGTGGACCCGCAAGACTGGTCTCGACCTGGCGGCGAGGCGATTGTTGCTGCGGTGCTGGCCTCGGTCCGGCCGGGGGCAATCGTGCTCCTGCACGACGGGTGCCCTCCCGACGAGTTGGAACGCTGCCCTCACTCTGGTCGGCGCGACCAGACTGTGACGGCGCTCGCCCAGCTCATTCCAGCACTGCATGACCTTGGATTTGCAATCCGGTCGCTTCCTCAAACTCACTGAATAGATCAACTCCCATGAGCCTGCTTGCCACTATCAGCACCGCTGCTGTTGCCTCCTACGCGTTGCTCTCCAGCGTCCATAAGAGCGCGCAGGCGCTTTATGCGCTGCGAACCGACGCCTCACTGCCGCCGTACGACCTCGTCGACACCGCAGCTCTGCCCAGCGTGGATGTCATCGTGCCCTGCTTCAACGAGGATCCGCGGACGCTGGCGGCCTGCCTGAAATCTCTCGCAAGCCAGGATTACCCAGGGCGATTGCAGCTCTATGTGGTCGATGACGGCTCTGCAAATGTCGCTGCAGTGGCCCCGGTCCATGGGAGCTACGCGCATGACCCGAGGTTCACCGTCATTCTGCTGCCAAGCAACGTTGGAAAGCGCAAGGCGCAGATCGCAGCGATACGCCGGTCGTTCGGCGATCTCGTGCTCAATGTCGATTCCGACACGGAAATCGCCAGCGACGTGGTCAGCAAGCTCGTACGTAAGATGCAGGATGCAGCCGTCGGAGCGGCCATGGGGCAATTGGTGGCCAGCAACCGCAACGACAGCTGGCTAACCCGATTGATCGACATGGAGTACTGGTTGGCTTGCAACGAAGAGCGTGCGGCGCAGACGCGCTTTGGCGCCGTCATGTGCTGCTGCGGCCCGTGTGCCATGTACCGTCGCTCCGCGCTGCTCTTGGTGCTCGACCAGTACGAGACGCAGTACTTCCGGGGAAAGCCGAGCGACTTCGGTGAGGACCGCCATCTGACGATCCTCATGCTCAAGGCAGGGTTTCGAACCGAGTACGTTCCGGACGCCATCGCCGCCACGGTGGTCCCGGACAGGCTCTTGCCGTATCTGCGGCAACAGCTCCGCTGGGCGCGGAGCACCTATCGCGACACGCTGCTGGGTTTGCACCTGTTGCCCGGCCTGGACCGGTACCTTACGCTCGACGTGCTCGGACAGAATCTCGGGCCGCTGCTGCTCGCCATCTCATCGATTGCCGCGCTCGCTCAGCTCGCGCTCACCGGCACCGTGCCCTGGTGGACCGGTCTGACCATCGCCGCGATGACCATGATTCGGTGCAGCGTGGCGGCCCTTCGTGCCGGCGAGCTTCGATTCATCGGCTTCTCGCTGCACACCCCGATCAACATCTTCCTCCTGCTCCCGATGAAAGTCTATGCGCTCTGTACCTTGAGCAACAGCGACTGGCTCTCGCGCAAAGTAGCGAAATCATCAGACGTCGATGAATCGAAGGCCGCGATCGAAGACGCGACAACTGGACCAAGCCTTAACCCGGCATCGGAAACGCCTCGCTTAATTCGCGGGCCAGGTCTTTCGCGCGCTCCCTCGCAGCTGATCGCGTCTGATGGCATTGCAACCGAGACTGACTGACAGCTTTGTAGGGGATTTAGTGGTGAGCGTGGACAAGACATATCAATCGTTGCAACGGGAGCTGACTAACGATGACCCGTGGCGGCTCGACCACAATCCGTTCGAACGTGAGCGTCACACCCAATTGCTACGGCTATCGCTGTCGAACGGCGCCGTCTCAACCGGCCTCGAGATCGGGTGCGCGGCCGGTGCATTCACAGAGAAGCTTGCTCCTCACTGCAAACGGCTCACGGTCATCGATGTTATGCCGCGAGCGATCGGTCGAGCGGTCCAGCGGACCAAGAGGTGGTCGCATATCAGCTGGGCGGCGACCGATATTCTGCAGTTCTCGACCGAAGAGCTGTTCGATCTGATCGTGGTCGCCGAAGTTCTCTACTATCTCGAAGACATGACACGGATGCGTACCGCCATCGACAAGATGGTGAAGATCCTTGCTCCAGGTGGGCATCTGGTCTTCGGATCTGCACGTGATGCCACCTGCAGGCGATGGGGGCATGTCGCTGGCGCCGAGACAGTCATCACGATTTTGACTGAAGCGCTCATTGAGGTCGAACGCGTGCAGTGCCAGGGGCAGTCGGCTGACGAAGACTGCTTGTTGGTCCGCTTTCGCAATCCGGAGCGATCTTAGATCCATCCTAACGGCCGAGCTTGAAAGGAGTCACTATGCGTATCTGCGGTATCAAATTGACGCATGACGGGGCAGTCGCTCTGATCGAGGACGGCCGGGTGGTGTTTTGTGTCGAACAGGAGAAGCTGAACAACAATCCGCGTTATCAAACCATCGACAACCTGGATGCCGTTGTTAGCGCCTTGGCGAAGCACGGGCTGGATCCGAGCGATATTGATCAGTTCGTCATTGATGGCTGGGATGGAGAGTTCGAGTCGCAGTTTGAAGTCCTTAGTGGGACGACGACCATCAAGCTCAAGGGCGCGCCGTATGTCGAACGGCAAGGCGATAGCCCCCTGACGTCCCGCGATCGGATCGGCCTCATGCTTGATGGGAAGCTATATCCCTATCAAAGCTATCCTCATGTCACCGGGCACGTAGCATCCGCATATTGCGCCAGCTCGTTTGCCAAATCCGCACAATCTGCTTTCTGCTTGGTGTGGGACGGCTGCATGTTTCCACGCCTCTACTATGTCGAGCCCCACGGCATCCGGTTCATCGAGTGCCTGTTTCCGATGATAGGTCACGCCTATGCGACGGCAGGACATCACTTTGGACCTTACAGGCGGACAGACCGGACCAGCTGGGATCTCGGTATTGCCGGCAAGCTGATGGCCTATATCGCGCTGGGATCGCCCGACGAGGACTGTATTAAGACGTTTCATGAACTTTATGAGGCGCACTTTGCCACGGATGCTGAGGGCGCTCGTCCTGAGCTTGAAGAGATCAACAGCTCACAATCGCCACTTGAAGCTCTGCACGACTTCTTCGATGCGTGTGCAATGCGATTGAAGGAAAAGCAAGCCGAAGACGTCCTTGCATCATTTCACGTCTTTCTAGAGCGTCTGCTAGTTCGCACCATTGCTGACGTGGTGGAGCGGCATTCAGATCTTGCGGGGGCGCGTAACCTCTGCATAGCCGGCGGCTGTGGCCTGAATATTAAGTGGAATAGTGCATTTCGTGCGACTGGCCTGTTCAATGCCGTGTGGGTGCCGCCCTTTCCGAACGACAGTGGCTCAGCCATTGGTGCTGCTTGCTCTGCACTGGCGGCACAGCAAGGCTTCAGAGCTCTGGAGTGGTCGGTCTACAGTGGACCGGCCGTTCGTGCCAGCGAAGTCCCGCCCGAATGGGAGGGCGCGCCCTGCACTATGGGCGAACTCGCGGCAATCCTCGCCTGCGACAAGCCCGTGGTCTTCCTTGCCGGGCGTGCCGAGCTCGGACCACGAGCCTTGGGTGGCAGAAGCATTCTCGCGGCTGCTAGCTGGGAAGGAATGAAGGATCATCTCAACGACATCAAACTTCGTGAGCATTTCAGGCCGGTAGCGCCGATATGCCTGGAGGATCGTGCGGCGGAGATTTTTAGCCCTGGAGTACCCGATCCCTACATGCTGTTCGATCACCAGACGCGACCAGAATGGCGGGACAAAATTCCCGCCGTCGTGCATCTCGATGGATCTGCTCGTCTACAGACCGTTGCCAGAACCTCTCAGCATAAAGTGGCCGAGCTTCTCGTCGAGTACGAGAAGCTCACAGCCATTCCGCTGCTTTGCAATACCAGCGCCAATCTGCATGGACGCGGCTTTTTCCCGGATGCTGCCGCCGCGTGCCGGTGGGGTCGCGTCGATCACGTATGGTGTGATGGCCTGCTTTGGACAAAAAAGCGCGCGAGCGAGGAAGCGGCGCGAACAACTTCCGTCGCCATGGCGTAAGCAAATGTCAGCCGCGGCAGTCGACCTTTTCCAGGTGAGCAAGTTCTACGACAACAGGGTCGTCGTAGACGCTCTTTCGTTTACGGTCTCGCCGGGAGAGTGCTTCGGTCTGCTGGGACCAAACGGCGCGGGTAAAAGCACGCTTGCGCGTTTGATTCTGGGTGTTGCATCGCCCGACGCAGGTAGGATATGCGTGCTCGGCGAGCCGGTGCCGGCAAGGGCGCGCTTGGCGCGTCGGGGGGTCGGGGTTGTCCCACAGTTCGATAACCTTGATCTTCAGCTCACGGTACGCGAAAACCTGCTCGTTTTCGGGCGCTACTTCGCCATGAGCGCGGCTGAGGTGGAAGCGGTCACGCCGTCACTGCTCGAATTCGCGCGGCTGGAGAACAAGGCGGATGCCCGCGTCGCCGAACTCTCCGGCGGCATGAAGCGACGCCTGACGTTGGCACGGGCTCTCATTAACGACCCGCAGCTCTTGGTGCTTGATGAGCCGACGACCGGCCTCGATCCGCACGGCCGTCACCTGATTTGGGAACGCTTGCGCTCTTTATTAGGGCGCGGCAAAACGATCCTTCTCACAACCCACTTCATGGAAGAGGCGGAGCGATTGTGCGACCGCCTGTGCGTGCTCGAGCACGGCCGTAAGATCGCCGAAGGTCAGCCTCGCGTGCTGATCGAGCAGCAGATCGGCTGTCAAGTGATCGAGATTTACGGCGGTAACCCGCACGAACTGCTGCCGCTGGTCAGACCCGAAGTGCAGCGCGCTGAGGTGAGCGGGGAGACGCTGTTCTGCTATGTCACGGATCCAGAGCAGGTGCGCCTCCGCCTTGCCAACCGCACGGATCTGCGCTTTCTGCAGCGTCCCCCAAATCTGGAGGATGTGTTCTTGCGGCTAACCGGGCGAGAGATAAAGGACTGAACGATGTGGCAACGGTTTGCACCGGCGCTCCCTGCTAATCCATGGAACTGGATCGCGGTATGGCGCCGCAATTTTCTGGTCTGGCGGAAAGTCGCTCTGGCATCGGTTCTTGGGAATCTGGCCGAGCCGATGAGCTCTCTGTTCGGTCTCGGTTTTGGCCTTGGAATGATCATAGGTGGTGTTGAGGGCACCTCGTACATCTCGTTTCTGGCGGCTGGCATGATTGCCACAAGCGCGATGGTCTCCGCAACCTTCGAAACGATCTATGCGGCTTATGCTCGCATGCAGACAAATTGCACGTGGGAGGCAGTGCTCTGCACGCCCCTTACGCTCGGCGACATTGTTCTCGGTGAAGTGGCATGGGCAGCGAGCAAGGCCTTGCTCGCCGGGACCGCGATCACGATTGTGGCCGTTGCGCTGGGTTACGCAGAGTGGTCATCCATCCCCTATGCGTTACCAGCCATCGCCCTCACTGGCGTTACTTTCGCGAGCCTCGCAATGGTCGTTTCAGCACTTGCACCGAGCCATGACTATTTCATCTTCTACCAGTCGCTCATTCTCACGCCCATGATGTATTTGAGCGGGACGATCTTCCCAATGAGCCAGTTGCCCGGTTCATTTCAACGCATCGCGACCTTCTTGCCGCTGACTCATTCGGTCGATCTCATTCGTCCAGCAATGCTTGGTCGGCCGGTCGACAGCGTCGGATTGCATGTGGGCGCACTTTGCATCTACGCAGCACTTCCCTTCCTGGTCTCGGCCGTGCTGCTTCGGCAGCGCCTGATGCGGTGAGAGGAATAAAACCTAAAGCCGAAGCATCGCGTGTGCGAGATGAGATATCGGGTGTAGCGAACTTCCAATCGCGTGCGACGCTTATAAGCGTCTCGTCAGCGATGCCTGAGCGGCCCCGCGGCCACGTGCGACCTACTCCCAAAGCAAGCGATACGAAATAGGCCAACAGGCCTCTCAGGATTAACGGAGAACAAGATGCTGTGTCTAGGATTGAGTGGCGGCCTCGACAGGGTCTATGAAAACCCCCTTGGACTACCGGACACGTTTCTGCACGACGGCGCCGCGGTACTTGTCAAGGACGGGCGCGTGATCGCTGCCGTGGAAGAGGAGCGCCTCAACCGGATCAAACATTCGAACAAGCTCCCGAGCAGTGCGATCAAATACTGTCTTGCAGCCGCGGGTGTGGAGCTTCGCGACGTCGATCGTATTGCGTTCTACGCTACTGAAGCCTACTGCAATGCAATGCTCGAACGGTTGTTCATCTCACAACCGGAAATCTCAATTCCCCTAGATGCGAATCTGCTGCTACGGCACCTTCTAGCCACGGAGTTCGGTACCCAAGTTGATCCCTCCCGGGTGTCATTCGTAGGCCACCATCAGGCCCACGCCGTGAGCGCTCTGGCGATGTCGGGTTTTGAAGAAAGCCTGGTCCTCGCGATCGACGGTTGTGGCGACTTCCTGTCGGGTCTCTTGGCTGTCGGGTCGGGCAGCGAAATGACCGAACTTGTGACGTTTCCAGAGAATAACTCTCTTGGACTGTTCTATCTGGAGACGATCCGATATCTCGGCTACGGCCTGTTCGACGAGTATAAGGTTATGGGACTGGCTCCTTACGGAGATCCCGCACGCTATCGCGAGCTCTTTTCGCAATTTTATGAGCTCTCCGCAAACGGTGGCTACCGCGTACACCTCGAACGTATCGGCCCGGCATTGCTGCGCAATATCGAGGTCCGGCGAAAGGGAATGCCGTTTACCCAACAGCATCGAGACGTGAGCGCATCGTTGCAGGAGGCGCTGGAGCGGATCGTATTTCACATTCTTCGGCACTTCCGTGAGTCGACCGGAATGAAACGGTTGTGCCTGGCTGGCGGGGTGGCCCACAACTGCACGCTGAACGGAAAACTCCTGTATTCAGGCCTGTTCGAAGACATCTTCGTGCAGCCGGCCGCGCATGACGCCGGATGCGCATTGGGCGCGGCACTGATGGTGTCGAACGGGGCCGGGCAACCTGCGCCCCGCGAGCGATTACAGGCGGTTTATTGGGGGCCAGATGTCGGCAGCGACGACAGCATCGAACAGGAACTGAAGGGATGGGCCGGACACCTCGAGATTGAGCGGACCGCTGACGTCGCAACCAGAGCAGCCGAGTGGATGGCTGATGGCGCCGTGATCGGGTGGGTACAGGGCCGATCGGAGTTCGGCCCTCGTGCGCTCGGCAACCGCAGTATTCTTGCGGACCCGAGGCCCGCGGCGAACAAAGACCGGATCAATGCGATGGTCAAGAAGCGCGAGAGTTATCGACCATTTGCGCCATCGGTTCTGGAGGAGGATGCGGGCGCGTTCTTTGAGTTGCCGGATGGTCGCGCAGAGTATCCCTTCATGAATTTCGTCGTTCGCGTGCGTGAGTCCAAGCGTGCTTTGCTGGGCGCGATCACGCATGTCGATGGTACGGCTCGGCTGCAAACGGTTTCCCGCACGAACAATGCCGCCTATTGGGAACTCATCAATGAGTTCAAGAGCCGGACAGGCGTCCCGATTCTGCTTAATACGTCGTTCAACAACAATGCCGAACCGATCGTAGATTCCGTTGCCGATGCGATTACGGCGTTTTTGTCGACCGAGCTGGATGGCCTTGTGGTCGGTTCATTCCTCGTCAAGAAGCGGGCAACAACACTCGAAAGCTGGACTGCACTCGCTGTATCACTGCCGCCCCATGTATCTCTTTACCGGGTTCGCGCTCACGCCGGCCGAGAACGCCAGGAGACAGTCTGCGAGATCCGCATGGGTCACTCCAGCCAGGACAGCGTGCGCATCTCGCATGACCTGTTCGACATGCTGATGCAAATTGAGAAGGAAGCTGTTCTTGCCGATCTTCTCGCCAGGGTCACCTCTGACAGGGCTAGGCGAGAAGCTCTCGTGAACGAACTGCGCGGGCTCTGGGATCTACGCCGTATTCGGCTGCATCCGTCACAGACTGCGTGATCGTAAAAATGTGCAATGCGGAAGAGGGCTCACTGGAGGCCTCTTGCATGACCTGCCAATCGCGGTGCCGTGGAGGAGGACTTGCAGGTTGATCGCCTTGCGTCTAGGTGACCAGCCGTCCATTGGCGTGGATCGGAATCGCAGATGAGTAGGTGCGCCACACAAAACTGATCTTGCGCAACGAGAAGGGTTTGATAACTTGACCAAGGAACGCTTTGTTATTTCTCGGAGGCGCACCGGCTTTGGTGACTGCCTCTGGTCGCTGGCGTCAGCCTGGTCGTACGCGCAGCGGACCGGGCGGACGCTCGTCGTTGACTGGCGCGGTTCCTGCTACATCGACCGACCGTTCAGCAACGCCTTTCCGGTGTTCTTCGAGCCGGTTGAGGACATCGCTGGGGTACCGGTGATTTGCGATGACCGGATCAACCAGCTCTTGTTTCCCGGACCGTTCTTCCCGCGGTGGTGGAATAGGCCATCGATCGACTGCATCAACCGTCCGGATGAGCAGATCTTCCGAGAACGTGACGAACTGACCGAGCTGTTCCAGGCAAGAGAAGATAACGAAGCCAACACCATTGTCTGTGACGCCTGCCTGATGTGGCGTTGTGGCGAGGCAGCCGAACGACTGATCTTTCGGAACATCAAGCTCAGGTCTGAGATTCAAGCGCGGATCGACGCCTTGTATGAGGAACACTTTAGCGGCCATAGCATCATTGGCGTTCATGTTCGGCACGGCAATGGCGAAGATATCATGGAGCATGCGCCGTACTGGGCCGATTCGGAGCTCGCCCTTCGTCAGGTTTGCATGGCAATCCGTAAAGCCAAGGCTTTGCCATATCCAAAGCCTGTAAAGGTCTTCCTGTGCACGGATAGTGCACAGGTGCTCGATCGCCTATCGGGTCTGTTTGCCGATGTCTTCGCCGTACCAAAACGTTTCCAGGCCGATCGGGCAGGGCCGTTGCATAGTGCGGAAATGGGAATTGAAGGTGGAGCTTCCGCTCTCATCGACATGTATCTTCTTGCGCGATGCGCTACCGTGATCCGCTTTCCCCCCACCAGCGCCTTCACGCGCTATGCCCGTCTGCTCGTGCCACGGATTATTGAATTCGACCAGAGCAATCCGGAGCGCTTGACCATGATCGATAATCCATACGAGCATTTCGCGGCTTCCTGAAGCGCCAGAATCTGGGCCTGAACAATGGCGGGCTAGATCATCGGTCTGATACTGCTGGCTTCGACACGATCGAGTTTCGCAACGTGTCGCGGGAACGTTGGATGGCGACTTCCGTCCCGCAAGCGACGGCTGACCGGCGCACTACCACCGATGCGGTGCGTGGGAGGGCGAACGCCCGAGAAGCGTAAGGCCAATGCCAGCGGGCGCCGGCGGCCTTGCCCGCAATGCTTCCGGCCCTCCGGTGTAAGTCGAGTCGCGAGGAAAGGTTATGGTTCTGTCATCCTCCCGCCGAGTCCGCCATCGCTGGCCAGACGGTGAAAAGCACGCAATGGCGGTCCGGGTCGCCGAGGAAATCTGACGTAACAGACAGTCACGTCAGAATGTCCCAGCAGCAAGGAGGCGCGTCCGGTAGATGGATCGCCTTTGCTGGGCAACCCTTTTGCGGTCAGCTCGTTTTCTGGACGACGGCGCCTTGTTCATGCTAGTCCTTTCGAACGGAGGTGTGATGAACGGCGCGGCCGGCGGCCCATCGATATTGCTCAAGAGCCCTATGTGCGGCCGCGCGTAACCAGGCCGAGAGCGACTTGGACGAACCGGCCATTGAATCCTGATCTTCGCCAAGGACAGCTAATCTATCTTGTCCAGCGCGCATGACCCACAGACCACTCGTGGAGTGGTGACGCAGTCAGCTCGCCATGGAAACACCAGCCTCTCGGCTCGAAGAGCGCACGCAGTGGGCAGTACCCGGGAGCTCGACGACAGCCATTGCTGCGGCGTTGCCGGCGTCGAAAAGCAAACAGGCCAGATGTTCGGAACCTGCCATTTGCGTCGTAAAAGCGCGCCTCCTGTGCCCTGCATCGCTCTGGCCCGGATCCTGCACCAGGTGCACAGGCGTGGGGAGCGGAAGGGAGTCGCGTGTGAATCTAGGTCTACCAGATGACAATGCGGTCGCAGCTAAATCGTCGGAAACGGACCCTCGTAGTCCAATTCACGCCGATGGAGCGGGCCGTCCGCTGCGTGAGCGGAAGACGCTGGTATTGACCGGGGCATCGCGCGGTATCGGTCGCGCCACCGGAAGATTGTTTTCGGAAGCCGGTTGGCGCATCATCTCTTGCGCGCGCCAACCATTCGACGCGGTGCGCTGCCCATGGGACTCAGAGGGGGATAGCTATATCGAAGTCGACCTGAGCGATCATCGGACGCTACCGCGCGTGATTGCCCAGATAAAGGAGCGCCTTGCCGGCGCACCGCTGCAGGGACTGATAAACAATGCCGGAAACTCACCAAAAGCGCCAAACGGTGCCCGGCTTACGTCGCTGGCGACCTCAGTCGATACCTGGATGAGCGTTTTCCACCTCAATCTGGTGGCGCCGATCCTGCTCGCTCAAGGTCTGTTCGATGAGCTAAAAGCGGCTTCAGGCTCGATCGTCAATGTGACTTCGATCGCCGGAGCGCGGGTGCATCCATTTGCAGGCACGGCATATGCCACGTCGAAAGCTGCGCTCGCTTGTCTCACGCGCGAAATGGCGCACGATTACGCCTCACATGGCATTCGCGTCAATGCAATCGCGCCCGGCGAAATCAAGACGGACATTTTATCGCCTGACACGGAAGCGCATCTTGTGCCAACGATCCCACTACGGCCGGGTGGGTACACCCGAAGAGGTCGCCAAGGTCATTTTCTTCCTATGTTCAGATGCGGCAAGTTATGTCACTGGCGCCGAAGTGCCGATCAATGGCGGGCAACACTTGTGAGTGAAGCCGTCCCTGGCGAACCCGGCTAACTGAGCTTCATTGATGGAAGCCATGTTGGCCGGCCTGATCCGCGCAGTGAGTTGGAAAGAATAAGGCGGAGGATCTAGTCACTGTAAGTGCTGCCGGGGTGCCATGAAGAGGCGTCATCTCTCGCCCCCGCCCTGAGAACTGGTTGTCAGATCGAGGCAGGCATGCCACACGAGTCTAACAAGCCCGATCGAGGTGATGGGGAGGATCAAGATAGGAACGGAGAAGTCATTATGCTGGACAGCGTTTCCCTGCGCGAAAGACCAGACTCAACCTCCGACGCGGACTCTTCCGCTTCTATTCTGCCGTCGCAAGAGAAATCGCTAAGCACGATCGTTGAAATAGCGCACACGCTCACCGGCCTATGCCGGCTCGAAGCCAAGCTGGCGAGCGTCATCGAGCGTCTGCCCTCGCTCATGCAGATGCGGCGCGGCATCGTATGTCTGTTCGAACATGACGGGGTGCCCCAGATCATCGTAGATGACGTCCGGAGCGAAGGGCGCGACGCGCGTTGCGGGAGCCGCTTGCCGCAAGGAGCAATCGATCAAATTGTGGCGACGGGGCGGCCCCTCGTCGTCGAGAACGTAGCGCTGCATTCGATCTTCAGTCCTTCGGACGTCGAGATGCTAGACGCAGCCGGTAATACGTGTGTTGCGTTCATCGGCGTTCCGATAGAGATTGACGAGAAAGTTGTGGGTGCGCTGAGCATCGACCGCATCGCAGACAACGGGACGCATGCGCAGCTCGAGGACGACCTCGGCCTGCTGACGATGGTCGCAAGCCTTCTGGGCCAGACGGCGAAGCTGAATTGCATCTTTGTGCGCGACCGCGGGCGGCTTATGGACGAGGAGTTCCGGCTGCAGAAGCAGCTGTCGTCCGAGCTCAAGCCTCATGGGCGGGAGCGTAAGAAAGTCCAAGTCGAGGGAATTATCGGCGAGAGTCCGGCGCTGCGCGCGATGCTTGAGAAGATCGAGCTGATCGCAAAATCGAATAGCACCGTTCTGTTGCGCGGCGAATCGGGTACCGGCAAAGAGCTGGTCGCGAAGGCTATTCACGAGCGTTCAGCGCGCGCCAAACGCCCCTTTATCAAACTCAATTGCGCAGCCCTCACCGAGACAGTGCTGGAATCCGAATTGTTCGGTCACGAGAAGGGGGCGTTTACGGGCGCATTCAACGCGCGCAAGGGTCGCTTCGAGCTCGCCGACAAGGGAACGTTGTTTCTGGATGAGATTGGCGAGATCTCGGCCTCGTTCCAGGCGAAACTCCTGCGGGTGCTTCAGGAGCAGGAGTTCGAGCGGGTGGGCGGCAATCAGACGATCAAAGTCGACGTCCGCGTGATTGCAGCCACCAATAGGAATCTTGAAGAGGCGGTGGCAAGGAAGGAGTTCCGTGCCGATCTCTATTATCGCATTAGCGTGGTTCCTCTGCTACTGCCGCCGCTGCGCGAACGACGCACTGATATTCCGCTTCTCGCCGCTCGATTCTTGAAGAACTTCAACGATGAGAACGGCCGTGCTCTGGTCGTCGATTCAAGTGCGATTGACGTTCTTATGAATTGCGGATTTCCCGGTAATGTCCGCGAGCTGGAGAACTGTGTGCAGCGGACCGCGACCCTGGCGCGCGGATCGTCGATCGCAAGAGACGATTTTGCCTGCTGGCACGGGCAATGCCTGTCCGCCACGCTATGGAAGCCCGGGCCGGAGCAAGTGGCGCGACAGCAGAGCCCGATAATCTCACTTCCCGAGAGGCTGAGCATGCCGCCGACACAAGCTGTGGCACACGTTCAGCCGGTCGGTAGCGAACTGACGCCGCTAGAGCCACCCGGCCGACCTAGCATAGGTGCCGCCAAGGTCACAGATCGCGAGCGCGTAATCGCGGCGATGGAAAGGTCCGGGTGGGTACAGGCCAAGGCGGCGCGCTTGCTTGGACTGACGCCGCGCCAGATTGGCTATGCCTTGAGAAGGCACGGTATCGAGATCAAGCGCTTCTGAATAAAGCGTCGGCTCGCCTCTCTCTCGATCGCCGGGCGCGGTAGGAGAGCGTGCGGAAGAGGCGGTACTCTGGTCCATGAAGCGGTTACGAAACCGATGTGCTCTGCTTGGGGGCGGCCATGCCGGGAGCGTAAGCCCTCTTCGCGTCAGCCGCGTGCTGGTTGTCGTCTGCTTGCAATGTATTCGCTCTATGAGAAATGATTAAGTGTCGAAGTAGCGCAAGCTCGCGGCCGCGCCGTTTATGGCGCGACTCAGATGAGAGAGATCACGTCCGCTTTACGCAGCTCGTCGCAGTCCCAACAGTCTCACCGACAGTCGCCAGCCGTTGCATTCGTCTCATGGGCGAAATGCCTGGGGTGGTATGACAGTTGCTATTCGTGGGGAGCCTACTCAACATCTTAGGAGAAGCATATGCACAGCATCGTCTGCATCAAACAGGTCCCCGACTCCGCACAAATCCGCGTGCATCCCGTCGCGAATACGATCATGCGTCAGGGGGTACCGACAATCATCAACCCATATGATCTGTTCGCACTGGAAGCTGCGCTCGAGCTACGAGACAAGTTCGGCGGCGAAATCACTGTTCTGACAATGGGGCCGCCGTCGGCCGAAGACTCTCTTCGAAAGGCGCTGACATTTGGTGCCGATCGTGCTGTCCTGCTCACTGATCGTAGTTTCGCGGGCTCCGATACGCTGGCGACGAGTTACGCGCTGGCGTGCGCGATTCGCAATATCGGGAGGGAATATGGCCCACCAGACGTCATATTTACTGGCAAGCAGACTATCGACGGCGATACAGCGCAGGTGGGACCTGGCATTGCAAAGAGGCTCGGGGTCCAGCAGCTTACTTATGTTTCCACAATCAAAGCGTTGGACTTCAAAGGACGCACGATCGATGCGGAACGGCGCTGCGAAGGAGGAGTCCAGGTGCTGCGTTCCAAGCTTCCTTGTCTCATCAGCATGTTAGAGGCAAGCAATCAAATTCGTCGCGGTGCGATGATCGACGCTTTGCGTGCGGCCCGTGCCTCAATCGCAAAATGGAGCGCTCAAACTGCCGGCGTGGATGACATGGGCAAATGCGGTCTGAGGGGGTCGCCGACCGTGGTCAAGCGTGTCTTCGCGCCCTCCGCACGAGCGGAGAAGGCCACATGGGTGGAAGCGGCCGAGCAGCCGGCGCAAGCGTTGATCGACGCCATGTTCAAGCGCAACCCTACGCTCGAGACGGAGCTCGCACAGCTTGCGCGCGGTACCTCATCCGCGCAAACTAGTGGTGCGTGAAGTCGCCGCTGATCGAGCGGAGCCGGCGATGGCCTGGGTCGTGGTCATGCATTGGCCCGTCGCTCGGTGCACCAGGCACGATCAAGCTTTTCGATCGCTCGCTAAGGTTTTGCGAGCTGCGATACACCTGTCCACTGGGGAATTCATGCAGCCTCAAGACGTGCCCCGGTAAGTTTGCTTGACAGCGCACGTGGAGCTCGCGCGAGGGATGTATCTCCCTCGCGCGAGCTCTGCCGTATTTCAAGTAACCGCAAAGTGCGAGCGTTATCATCGCGCCGCTCGACCACAGAACGAATCGAGCGTGGCGGTAGTGCTCAGCCATTCCCGGTCAACATCAGCGCCGGCTCGTCCCGATACTGCTCGATGTTGCATGCGAAGAACCGTGACCCGCAGAGTGACACGCGGACCACCGTGAGATCACCGCAAGCACCGCCTCGCACCCCGTTCAGTTCAGTCTTGGACGTGAAGAACCCGGTGGGCGCGCTGCTAATGCGGGGTAAATTGCGGGCTTAAGGCCCGGTTAGACCGCTCGGGTCGCGACAGCTTCGCAACTCTCTTGGTGTTTCCTGGATAAATCAGGAGTGCGGCGATAATACCGAGAAAAGCTGCAAACATCAACCAAAAACCCGGTGAAGCCTTGTCGCCAGTCCGATCGATGAGCCAAGTCGATGCGAGCGGCGTAAAGGTGCCAAAGAGAGCTGCGGCGAGTGCGAAGGCCAAAGAAAAGCAGGTTGTGCGAACGTGCTTCGGCACGATTTCGACCAGAGCGCCCAACATGGCGCCGCTATAGGTGCCAAAGTAGAACGAGAACATCATCTCCACTACCAGCATATTGCCAAAGCTTGGGTCGGTCACAAGCCAAGACAACGCCGGATACACAGTCACGAATGCAAGGCCGGCAATGGTCAGCAAGACTGGCTTCCGACCGATTCTGTCAGAAATCGCGCCGCCAATTGGGTTCCAGATGAAGTTCGTCACGGCGACCAAAAGCGTCACCAAGAGCGTGCTCTGCGAGGACAGCTGCAATACGTGCTTGCCAAACGTAGGCGTGTACACTGTGACGAAATAGAAGGTCGTGGTCGTCAGCATCGCGATCATCATGCCGAGAATGACAATGCGCCAGTTCGCAAATGTGGAGGCAAAGACTTCGCGGGCGGTTGGGTGGGTCTTCATGACCAGAAACTCTGGAGTTTCCTCCAGCGTGCGGCGCAGGAAGAAGATAAGCGGAACGATCAAGCAGCCAAGGAAGAATGGGATCCGCCAGCCCCAGGCAGCAACCATTTCGGCCGGAAGTGCTTCGCTCAAAAAATATCCGATAAGAGCCGCGACAAAGATCGCAACCTGCTGGCTCGAGGACTGAAAGGATGTGTAAAAGCCGCGGTTGCCCGGACTGGCAATCTCGGAGAGGTAGACGGAAACGCCGCCAACCTCAACGCCGGCAGAAAAGCCTTGCAACAGCCGTCCGAACAGCACGATCGCAGGTGCGGCAATGCCGATTGTTGCATAGCCGGGACAAAAGGCGATGATGACGGTGCCAATAGCCATGATCGAAAGCGTGATGATCAGGCCTTGCCTACGGCCAATCTGGTCAATATAGGCTCCAAGCACAATCGCGCCAACAGGTCGCATCAAGGCCCCCAGCCAGAACACACCGAAGGTGTTAAGCAGTGAAGCGGTTTCGCTTCCTGATGGAAAGAATGCGTTTCCGATGGCACTGGCGTAGAACCCGAACAAGAAGAAGTCGAACTGCTCGAGGAAGTTGCCGCTCGTCGCACGTAAGATGGCGCCAATGCGCGATTTGGCATTTGACGCTTGCGCGATGGACGCTGGTGACATGGCGAGTTTCCTCTCGGTTTGAAATGGCCGGGTCCGGAGAAAGTCTCACGCCAGCCGAGTGCAGTTTTATGGCCGCGAATCTGTCATCAGGGCACTATCGACTAACCCGTAAGCGCCTGACGTTTCCGGCATATTTTCGGCAATGCCGCAAACTCGCACAGTTGTTCGGGCGTTATTCCGCTCGCGTCGCAGGAGTGACTCTCAAGCTACTGAAACCTCGGGTAATTCTCGGTGACAAGATTGTTGTCGGTGGCGTGACCGAATTTCTCATTGAGCGACCACATGCAATGAAAGGAAGGACGAGATGCATGGCATACAAGCGGCAGGGAAGAGCTCCGTCAGATGTCGTGCTAGAACAGCTCGCGAGCCTGCGATTGGGGGCGAGGCGCGTTAGCATCTCACCCGATGTCCAGCGATTTGGCCTCGAGTTGCTCAAGTTAACCTGAGGCTTGACGGAAAGATTTGGTGAGCGTGCTGGCGATCGAGCCCGTCCGATAGCGCCGATCGCAATGCTCGGCAAGTGCCACGTTATCCTTCGAAGCGAGGCGCGCTTCGTTCGAGGGGCGCTGCGGTCCTAACCCGGTCCAAACCCGTACTGAGGGGGAGGAACATAGCGGGCCCTCCCCAGCGATAACGGGCATTCGTTTGGATCGATCGAACAGGATCATCTGGCTTCCACGCCGTATGAAACACCTGGATGTTCGTCACGAATCATGATCCAGGTCCAAGCAATCGGACTGCCATGATAAGTCATACGCGACTCCTTGCTTGCCGGAGGCAACGCCACGCCAGCCTCGCAACCTGATTGGCCATGGATTTTGCACATGAGTCTCAGCCTCCGTGAGCAAGGGCTATGAACCGGCACAAACCATGCGGTGGCATCGGGCCAGGAGCCGGGCCGCACATCGTAATTCGATCTGACCGAGGCTTGTGCGCATTCGAAATCTGACCATGATAATTCCACGTCGCGCCACCTTGCCTTATTCGACGGTTACCGATTTCGCGAGATTTCGGGGTTGGTCGACGTCCGTACCCATCAGGATGGCCGTGTGGTAGGCCAGAAGCTGCACCGGAATCGCATAGACAATCGAAGTAAATGTCGTACCCATCTCCGGCAGCACAATCGTCGCGAGTGAATCCATGGATACCTCTGCGGCTCCCCGAGCGTCCGTTATCAAGATAATCTTGCCGCCGCGTGCGGCAACCTCCTGCATGTTCGAGATGGTCTTTTCGAACACCCGGTCGCAGGGAGCAATGACGATTACGGGAACGCTCTCGTCGATCAAGGCGATCGGGCCGTGCTTGAGCTCTCCGGCCGCATAGCCCTCGGCGTGAATATAGGAGATCTCCTTCAGCTTCAGTGCCCCCTCCAGGGCGAGCGGAAACGACGTGCCGCGACCAAGATATAGCACGTCACGCGATTTGGCGATGTGGCGTGCGAGCTTCTCGATCTGCGGCTCGCTGGCAAGCGCCGCTGTAACTAGCCGCGGAATGTCGATCAGCGCTCGCACGAGATCGACCTCGTCGCTCTCCGGCAATGCACCGCGCGCCTTGCCAGCAGCAACCGCAAGCGCGGCCAGGACGACCAGCTGGCATGTGAACGCCTTCGTCGAGGCAACGCCGATTTCAGGTCCGGCGAGTGTCTGCAACACTGTCCCGCTTTCGCGCGCAATGGTCGAACTCAGTACGTTCACGATCGAGAGGGTATGCAGGCCTTGCGATTTGGCATAGCGGAGCGCGGCCAGCGTATCGGCCGTCTCGCCGGACTGCGAGATGAAGATAGCAAGATTTCCCTTGCGCATCGGCGCCTCACGATACCGAAATTCGGAGGCGACATCGAGCTCGACCGGAATACGAGCCAGCCGCTCGAACCAGTATTTGGCGATATGGCCGGCGTAGCCTGCCGTACCACAAGCAGCGATCGAGATATGTCCGATCTCGTTGAAGTCGAACGGAAGCTCCTGCGGCAGTGCCACGCTCTCGGTGGCGATATCGACGTAATGCGCCAGCGTCTGCCCGATCACCTCTGGCTGTTCGTGGATTTCCTTCGCCATGAAGTGGCGGTAGTTTGCTTTGTCGACGAGAACCGACGAAGCGCCAGATTTCATCACCTCCCGGCGGACAACCGTGCCTTGTGCGTCGTAGACCACGCTGAAGTTGCGGTTGAGCACAGCCCAATCGCCATCCTCAAGGTAGGTGATCAAGCCGGTAAGGGGCGCGAGCGCGATGGCATCCGATCCGAGATACATTTCGCCTTCGCCATGCCCGATCGCGAGTGGTGAGCCCTTGCGCGCACCGATCATGAGATCGTGTTGACCCTTGAACAGGATTGCAAGCGCAAATGCGCCGACTAGCCGCGGCAGCGACGCTTTTACTGCCTCCTGCGGCGAGCAGCCATCTTTCAGATAAAAGTCGATGAGATGCGTCACCACCTCGGTGTCTGTTTCAGAGGCGAAACAGGCACCATGCTGTTTTAGCTCCGCCCGCAGCTCGCGAAAATTCTCGATTATGCCGTTATGGACGACTGCAACATTGTCCGTTGCATGCGGATGAGCATTGTGCTCCGTCGGCTTGCCATGAGTAGCCCAGCGCGTGTGCCCAATCCCGACATGGCCTGAGAGCGGATGGCAGCGAACGCGTGTCTCAAGGTTCCTCAGCTTGCCCTCGGCGCGTCGAAGCTCGATATGATTTCCTTTGAGCGTTCCGATGCCCGCTGAGTCATAGCCGCGATATTCCAGTCGCTTCAGTGAATCGATGAGACGATCTGCGACCGGACCGCGCCCCAAGATGCCGACAATTCCGCACATTTGATTAGTTTACCTCAAGTTCAAAACAGACCGTCGCGCAAAGGCGCGCGTGACCAATTCGCTCGCTATAGTTATCGGCCAGTCTAGCCGTGCCTGCCCTTCATCGGGCACGCGGCACCCCGAGGTGCGCGAGCTCCAAGCAACACGTGGAGCCCTGTCGAATTCACCGGAAGATCCTAAAGCAACTTTCTGGCAATCGCACAATGAGCGCCGTCAGCAGTTAGCAGCTGCATGAGTGTCTCGTTTTGTCCGATGTACCCGATACCGCCAAGAAGGCCTGGTAGGTCTGCCGCATTCCATCTACAAGCGATGTCCTCGCGCGCCAGCCGAGGCTGGCGAGACGACTGACGTCGAGCTGCTTGCGCGGCGTGCCGTCGGGGCGCGAGGTGTCGAAGGCGATCTCGCCGCCGTAACCGACGACCTCAGCCACGATCCGCGCGAACTCGGCGATAGTGATGTCCTCGCCGGTGCCGATATTGACAAGGTCCGCGCTCGAATAGCTCTTCATCAGGTGCACGCAGGCATCCGCCATGTCGTCGACATAGAGGAGCTCGCGCCGCGGCGTGCCGGTGCCCCACACGGCAACGCTCTTTGCGCCCGCGACCTTGGCCTCGTGGAAGCGGCGGATCAGCGCGGCAACGACATGGCTCAATTCGGGATGATAATTGTCGCCGGGGCCGTAGAGATTGGTCGGCATCACGCTGATGAAGTCGCTGCCATACTGGCTGCGATAGGCTTCCGCCATCTTGATGCCGGCAATCTTGGCGATCGCATAGGGCTCATTGGTCGGCTCGAGCGGGCCTGATAGCACCAAATCCTCGCGCAGCGGCTGTGCGGCCAGCTTCGGATAGATGCAGGAGGAGCCCAAAAACATCAGCTTTTCGGCGCCGTTTTGATGCGCGGCCTGGATCACGTTCGCGGCAATCGTGATGTTGTCGTAGATGAACTCGGCGCGCAGCGTGTCGTTGGCGACGATGCCGCCGACTTTTGCGGCGGCGAGAAAGATCACTTGCGGCCGCGTTTTCGCGAACCAATCGAACACGGCGGCCTGGTTGCAGAGATCGACCTCGCGCCGATCGACCGTGACGAGCTGCACGTCCTCCCGCGCGAGCCGGCGCGCAATCGCGCTGCCGACCATGCCGCGATGGCCTGCGACGTAGACGCTTTTGCCCTTCAGCTCAAACAGTGCGCTTGCCATGGGCCGCCTCCCGTTGTGCTTCCGCCAGATCGCTCGCCATCATCTCCGCGACGAGCTCTGCAAAGCTCCGCCTCGGCTTCCAGCCGAGCACCTGATGTGCCTTGCTGGCGTCGCCGACCAGGAGATCGACCTCGGTCGGACGGAAATAGGTCGGATCGATCTTCACCACCGTCTTGCCGCTCGTGGTATCGATGCCGGTTTCGTCGACACCGGCGCCGCGCCATTCGATCCGGCGGCCAACCTGCGCAAAGGACAGCTCGACCATCTCGCGCACCGAGCGCGTCTCGCCGGTCGCCAGCACGAAGTCGTCGGGCTTGTCGGCCTGAAGGATCATGTGCATGCCCTCGACATAATCCCTGGCATGGCCCCAGTCGCGCTTGGCCGAGAGATTGCCGAGATAGAGCGTCTCCTCCAGCCCGACCTCGATACGCGCGACGCCGCGCGTGATCTTGCGGGTGACGAAGGTCTCGCCGCGGATCGGGCTCTCATGGTTGAACAGGATGCCGTTACTGGCGAACATGCCGTAGGCTTCGCGGTAGTTCACCGTGATCCAGTAGCCGTAGAGCTTCGCCACGCCATAGGGCGAGCGCGGATAGAACGGCGTGGTCTCCTTCTGCGGGATCTCCTGAACGAGGCCGTAGAGCTCGGAGGTCGAGGCCTGGTAGAACCGGGTCTCCTTCTCCAGGCCGAGGATGCGGATCGCCTCGAGCAGCCGCAGTACGCCGATCCCATCGGCATTGGCGGTGTATTCGGGGGCTCTCGAAACTCACGGCGACATGGCTCTGGGCGGCGAGATTGTAGATCTCGGTCGGCCGGATCTGCTGCACCAGGCGGATCACATTGGTCGAGTCCGTCATGTCGCCGTAGTGCATCAGGAACGGCACGTCCCCGAGATGCGGGTCCTGGTAGAGATGGTCGACCCGCGCAGTATTGAATGAGGACGAGCGCCGCTTGATGCCGTGCACGACATAGCCGAGCGACAGCAGATGTTCGGCGAGATAGGCGCCGTCCTGTCCAGTCACGCCGGTGATTAGAGCGACCCGCCGTTTGCTCTGTTGGTTTGACAAATCGTTGCTCTGCGCAGGCTAATGTCGGTTCCCGATCGACGACGTCAATCGCGTCTGGCCTCGTCGAATGCGGAAGCGTCACGCTCTCGAACTGCCGAGTTCTGGACTCTGTATAGGCATTGCATCAATCGCTCAACTGTACGGAGGTAGCCTTCCACATCGAAAAGGTTTTGAAGGACTATACGAAAGTCTGTTGTCTGGAAGATTTCGCTCGGGCTTCGTCAAGCGTTTCTCTATTGAGTGGGTGCGACTAATGAAATTGCGGCGCGGATGGGAGGTAAGCAGACCCGTTTGACCAAGAAGCGTTCCACAGTCCCTGCGTGGTCAACTCGCGCGTTGAGCCGGCGAGTTTCCCTCATTTCGTGTCCTTGCGTAAGAGTTTTCCAGTCTTGCTGTTCATCCAGTGCAATCGCGAGCAAAGCCGGGCAAACAAAGCGTTGAAATTCGTTCTCTGTCGCGCAGTACTTATCATCATCGATCCATCTCTGGACAATCAACTTGATGATCTGGCAGGCAAAAGTGAAGGCGCGCATACTGTCTCTGTGCTGTTTGAGTTCACAGAAAAATGAACCGCCCCGGGATTGCCGGAGGCCATTTGGTTTAAGTTATGCCGCCATGGCGGGTTGTTCCAGCATGGCGTAGTAGCGTTGCTCGGCTTCGGCCGGTGGTATGTTGCCGATGGGCTCCAGGAGCCGCCGGTTATTGAACCAGTCGACCCATTCCAGCGTCGCGAACTCGACGGCCTCGAAGCTGCGCCATGGCCCGCGCCGATGGATCACCTCGGCCTTGTAGAGGCCGTTGATGGTTTCGGCGAGAGCATTGTCATAGGAATCTCCGACGCTGCCGACAGAAGGCTCCACGCCTGCTTCAGCCAGGCGCTCGGTGTACTTAATGGATACATATTGGGCGGATTCAAACGGTCGTCGCAACACCAGGAGTTTGGAGGTTGCGATGAACGTTGTAAGGCGCAGATCGGCGCGGTCAGGACGAGCCCCATTGCCGTCGCCAGGACGGCCCTCTGTTGCCGGGCGCGATGAACAGAATAAATTTTGGCGGGCGATTGCCGCTGGGTTAAGCAGCGAAGATGCTGCACTCGAAGCCGGATTGTCACAACCTGTCGGAAGCAGATTATTCCGAAAGGCGGGCGGCATGCCACCAGCGATGTTCAGATCTTCGGCAAAGGCTCTCTCCGGGCGGTATCTCTCGTTGAATGAGCGCGAGGAGATCGCACTTCTCAAGGTGCAGGGCCATTCCATACAGGAGATTGGACGTCGCCTGGGGCGGGCTGCTTCCACAGTCTCCCGTGAACTGCGGCGCAACGCGGCCACTCGCGGCGGCGGGTTGGGGTATCGGGCAATAACTGCCCAATGGCATGCGGATCGATCCGCCCGCCGGCCTAAGCCGACCAAGCTTGCGCTCAATGCAACCTTGCGCACTTATGTGGAGGAAAGACTTGCTGGCGGCGTCGTAGCCCCGACCGGCGCGCCCGTTCCTGGTCCCGCCGTTCCGTGGAAGGGGCGGCGGCATGGCCCGCGCAAGGATCGGCGATGGGCCAAAGCCTGGAGCCCTGAGCAGATTGCCCGACGCTTGCCGATCGACTTCCCGGACGACAAGACGATGCGCATCAGCCACGAAGCTATCTATCAAGCCCTCTTCGTTCAGGGCCGTGGCGCGCTACGCCGCGAGCTGACGGCCTGCTTGCGAACAGGGCGTGTGTTACGGATGCCCAGAGCGCGCGTACGCAGGCGAGGCAAGGGCTTTGTCTCGCCGGAGATCATGATCAGTGAGCGCCCTGCTGAAGCTGCCGATCGAGCAGTGCCGGGACATTGGGAGGGAGACCTCATCCTCGGTGTTGGCAGCTCAGCAATCGGCACGCTGGTCGAGCGCACGACGCGCTTTACGATGCTCTTGCACCTTCCACGGTTGGCGGGGCATGGCGAAGCTCCGCGCGTCAAAAACGGACCAGCCCTTGCGGGACATGGGGCCGAAGCCGTGCGCGACGCGATCACGCGCACCATCATCACTTTGCCCGAAGAGCTGCGCCGTTCGCTAACCTGGGATCAGGGAGCCGAAATGGCTCAGCACGATCGTCTCAAGATCGATGCGGGTATCCAGGTCTACTTCTGCGACCCGCAAAGCCCATGGCAGCGCGGCACTAACGAGAACACCAACGGGTTGCTGCGGCAGTACTTCCCGAAAGGCACGGACCTGAGCATCCACAGCGCCGAGGAGATATCCGCTGTGGCAGCGGCCCTCAATGCCCGACCGCGGAAGACACTAGGCTGGAAAACGCCGGCGGAGGCGCTTGACGATCTTCTGTTATCAGTGAAAGTAACTGGTGTTGCGACGACCGTTTGAATCCGCCTTGGCTGCCCCTGTCGCTGTGGTGCACCAGCCCGCTACGATGGACCGGCCGTCGATCATGCAGTGCCTGCTCCAGCGCATCGAGCACGAAGCCTGCATGCGCCGTGCGAGAGGCTCGCCAGCCCACGATCCTGCGGGCATAGGCGTCGATGACGAAGGCGACGTAGACGAAGCCGGTCCAGGTCGCGACATAGGTGAAGTCGGAGAGCCAAAGGACGTTTGGCCTTGGCGCCTTGAACTGGCGGTTGACGTGATCCAGCGGGCATGGCGCAGCCTTGTCGCTGATCGTGGTCTTGACGGGTTTGCCGCGGATGACCCCTTGCAAACCCATATCCCGCATCAGTCGCGACACCGTGCAACGGGCAACATCGAAGCCCTCACGTTTGAGCTGCCGCCAGACCTTGCGCGCGCCGTAGACGCGGAAGTTCTGATCGAAGACGCGCCGGACCTCGATCTTCAGCGCAACATCCTGCCTGGCGCGCGCCGACAGCCTGGCGGGATCCCGCCGCTTGGCCACATGGGCGTGATAGGTCGAGGGGGCGATCGGCAGGACCTTGCAGATCGGCTCGACCCCATGCGCCCCACGATGATCGTCGATGAAGGCGATCATGGCTTGGACCGGCGGTCGAGCTCCGCCATCGCAAAATAAGCGCTTGCCTTGCGCAGAATCTCGTTGGCCTGCCGAAGCTCCCGGTTCTCCCGCTCGAGCGCCTTCAGCTTCTCGGCCATGTCGGTCGGAACGCCAGCCCGCTGCCCGCTGTCGACTTCAGCTTTCTTGACCCAGTCATGCAGCGTCTGCGGCGTGCAGCCGATCTTGGCCGCAATCGACGTCACCGCCGCCCAGCGCGAGGGATGCTCACTCGCGTGATCCAAAACCATCCGAACCGCACGCGCCCGGACCTCGGGTGAAAACTTGTTCGTTGTCTTGCTCGTCATGGCTCCACCTTCTCAAGAGTTGGAGCCTCCGGCAATCCCGGGGCGGTTCAGTTGCACTTATGCCGATCACCGGCTCGACCGGCCGACGACGTCCCAGCCGGATCTGGGTTCGAAGGCTATTGCGGCCGCGTCACAAGTCAACGCTATCGCAATACCCTGCCGTACTCAAACAATCAAATGCATACAGCTAGTTCATTGTAGGTTTGGCTTGCGGAAGCCGTGAGCGTGGCGGCATTCCAAGGACGAGCTGAGACAGATATGGAACGCCGCGAAAAATCGAGCGCACCGTTAGCGCGATCGCAACAATCGTGGCACCGAGCATACCCGCGATGACCAACCGGGTCGTGAGATCCCAAAGTTCCCCGAACTGTACGAAATCCATGAGACGGAACACGGTACCCTGGACCAGGTAGAGCAGCAGCGTGGTCTGGCCCAACTCCACAGCGATAAAGCGGGCCATCCGATTTGAATGGCCAACGCTCCAGCATTGCAGCAGGAGTTCGCTAGCGATTGCTGAGGCAGCTGCAGAGCCAACAAACATCAGAAGCACGTCTTTAGCCGACCGAAAATCGTGAATTACCCCAAGATTATTGTAGACATAGGTGTCCTTGCCCCAAGCTAGAAAGCATACGCAAGTCACTATCGAGAGAAATAAAATCAGGAGCGGCTTGTGATGTCGCGATGTACTCGTCCATCGTTCTCTCCATCGAGCAAGCAAGAAGCCGAAGCAGAAGAATGGGTAAGTGAATCTGATCAGGGGCGATATGGAGAATGTCAGAGGCGCGAGTGCGACCAGTATGGCTAAGCCAGATATGACCCAGGACCGCTGGTTGAGCCTGCTAGAAATCTTGATGAGAAGGTAGGAAACAAACGTTGCCCAGATGAACCAGTATGTGCCAGCGAGATCGTCTACAAACTCCAAAAGTCCACTCGTTAGGCTGGTCGCGCGCCACAATGCCACCAGCTTAACTGTCTCCAGGAACGTCCACCAAAATAGCATCGGCAGCAAGAGCTGCTTCGCACGGTCGCTGGCGGCTCGAGTGAACGACTTTTGCAGCAGCGATCGAGAAGAAAGATATCCGCTTATCGCCATAAAGAGTGGCATGTGAAACATATAGATCGATTTGTAGTACGGCGAATACCAAAACCCGTCGCCTCGGTAGATGACATACTGGATCAGGTGCCCAACGATCACCAAAACAATGAGCGCACCTTTCGCGAAGTCTAAGCTTAGATCTCGATCGTTTGCCTCTGTCGTGCGCGAGCTCGGGGCGATCGTTCCAGTCACGCGTAGCAATGTATCAAACACCTAGATATCTGTTGTTGATGAGCCGGCGGCCCGTTGTCCGCTTCTTCTGCCTCATTTTTGATCCAGATGAAAGGTGATGGCGGGACTTTTTGGAAGGGGAATAAGCTCAGCTTGTTAGGCCTTGAAGAACGAGCTTTGGGCCGAGCGTCTCTGAATGTCTCGCGGAACTTCGCGGCAGAGCACATATCTAATTTGAGGTATTGGTGTAGCAGTACGGCGGCATACTATTTGCAGACGCGGTTCTGGGAGGAAGACTGTCGCGATCAGTCTCCCACTCAGCCCGACGCATCTCAGACCCGGCAGATGCGTCGGGCTTCTTCCGTTCGCCCAGCATAGTTTGCTTAGCCGCGCGCGATCGAAGAATTCGCACATACTGCGCGGTTAGCTTGGAAGCGCTATGTGGGCCGATAGTTCATCGCGACCAGAGGGGCCGATCCGCTCCCGGCGACGGCGGAGCCCGCCAGCCGGACTTGGATGCTCACGCTCACGGCGAGTAGTAGGGAGACGGCCGCCGCGGATCTGGCCCGGCGCAAGGGCTTATCGCGCGTCCAGAGCCAACGCTTTGGGCCTGGCATTGGCCGGGACCCGCGCGGGAGAGTGGTCGGCGTGGATGCGTTCGGCAGCAAAGGAGTGGCTTGAGATCGCTTCGACCAGTGGCATTTGTGTTGCCCTGCAACGGATGCGTAGGTTCGGGCGCTTCGGCCCGCCGAAGGGTTGCTGGTCGCGAACGCAAGTTGGCGAGTTTGGCGTGCACCACTCGATCCTTCGAATGCGCAAGGTCGCCAAAATGCGGCCTTTGCGTTTTCTGTGAACTACCAAGCGATTCGATCGTCTCGACGGACCAAGTGATTTTGGCCGCAATCGTGCGTCCTTCTCCGACAAAGTCCGGTCGTGCAAGTTTCAGGTGAGTTCTTTGTTCTAACGAGGTCCTGCCAGCAAGCCGCTGCCGTGGCACTTTGGCGCTTGGGTCAGCAAGGATCGTGGCACTGATGGTCGGGCGCTACTCCGTTAAAGCGAGGAGGGCCTCGCACTCGTCTGAATACGCGCCATACCACAGGCGCCTTGTCAGGAGCAAGATGTTGCAAGTGCTTCAACCAGATGCCGAAGTGCAACGACAAGAATGCGGGTGGAAAGGCAACGGTCGGCACTGGCACGCGGTAAGCACGCAGACGCGTATCGATCCACATCGTAAGCGCCGCACGGACGGGTGTGGCTTGGCGCGGGGGTGCTTCCGCACCTTTCATGCGAAGCTTCCGCCATGACCCTCGCGAAGCGCTTCATCGAGGCAGGCGATCAACTCCAGACCGTCAAAGGGTTTGGCGAAAAAGCCGGTTGCGCCGGCGCTCAACGCGCGGGCTCGCGTACGATCATTTGCGAAGGCCGTCATCAAGATGAATGGCACAGCGTGGCCCAGGGCGCGCATCTGTTCCAAAAGTTCAAAGCCGCTCATCATGGGCATCTGCACGTCTGCAATGACACAGGACGTGGCGTTCAATTGAGAGGACCGCAAGAATCCCTCAGCCGATGCAAACGTATGAACGATGTGGCCCTGCGATTTCAAAAGGTTGTTCAGTGCGGCACGAATCGAAGGATCGTCGTCAACAACGGAAACAGTTGAATACTTAGACAAGGCGACCCGTTCTTAGTTGGGCGAAGGCTTTGGCAACATGATGGCCAGCGCAAGAGTGCGCGTGTACGAGGCAATTGTAAAATCATACTTAGGTTTGTACGGTGAAACGGTCGGTCCCAATTCCCAGCCTCTCAGCCATCCTGATCAAATCGGCTAGCGATCGAGCTCCCATCTTCTTCATCACGTGGCCGCGATAGATTTTGACTGTAATCTCGGCGAGACCGAGTTCCGCGGCTACCTGTTTGTTCAATAGGCCGCCGGCGACCAGTTTAAATACATCCTGCTCTCGTGGACTTAGGGCCTTAAACAAGGACTGCAGCCTGCCGATCACCTGGTCTACACCTCGTCTCTTCCGATCCTGTTCGATCGCTGCGACTACGCCATCGAGTAGTTCCTGATCGCGAAACGGCTTGCTGAGAAAATCGATTGCGCCCTTCTTCATGGCTTTGACGGTCATCGGAATATCGCCATGAGCGGTGATGAAAATGATGGGAATGTGAATATTCAGTTTGGCTAGCTCATTCTGGAGCTCAAGGCCGCTCAATCCCGGCAGCCTGATGTCGAGCACAAGGCAGCTAGGAACATCAGGGAGTTCGCTCTGGAGCATTTCCCGAGCCGATCCGTAAGCAACGACATCTAGTCCGATCGAACGAAATAGGTTAACCAACGATTCACGCATTGAGAGGTCATCGTCGACGACGAAGACACTCGGCCTCACCTCCGGGCCGACGACATTTGCGGCTTCCTTCCGCGGTTCAGAGCGCTTGATCACGATAAGAGCCTCACTTGTACGATCTACAGTAGAATTGTCGCCTGGACACGGCCGTTGATCGCACGGGTAGCCTTTCGAGCCGTGCAAATCTCTGAGATTTCCAGGTATGTAATTGGTCAGCCATTCGCGCAAGCGAGGCGCATTACACGAAAGTCTAGCAAAAACCGCCCGACTGGTCGAGAACTGTCTTTCGGCTTGGTTTAGCATGGCGGCGCGTGTCGCCTGGCCTTCGGAGTGAGGCTGCAGCCGACGGCTCGCTATGCGGCTGAAGGATCAGAATGCCCGTCGCCTTGGTAGTTGAACGCGCGGGCGCGAGCTGAGCGAATTGACCCGATTGTGCCTGTGCATGCACCGATCCCGCCGGCGCTGAGATCGGCAAGCGGCGTAGACTATCGCACCTGTACTAAGGAAAATAGACATCACAACAAGCAGCAGCAACATAAGCGCATGAACCCTTCTTTTTCCGTCGTCAGATCGCCTGTGACTTGCTCTTTGCGTGGTTGGGGAAAGCACGTTGCGCGCCCCGAGCGGTCAACCTGGATGTGTTGGCGGACCTACCAGTGGCTCATCCATCCGAAGGCCCCACGGCGCAGGCTGCGTCATTTACAGGCGGCCCGACGCACTCCGTCCAGAAAAAAGTGCGTCGGGTTCGCCCCGCATCGCCAGTGCATCCGTGGTGATGCTGGCTCCAATGAAGCAACCAGCGTGGCAAAACTGAGGCTCGCTCAGCAAGGAGAGTAGGTCGTGACTCTCTGCTACTGCGTACCAGCGAGGAAGGGCTTGAATCGTTCGTAGCGTCAGGTTGTGCGATGCCGGTGTAGATCTATCGAAATGCCAAAGGCGTTCCGCCGTTCTTGATTTTTGATTGCATTTCTCTTCACCGGTCTTCGGTTAGCTTACGCGTTGCTTGAACAGCGGTCCAAGCAGCGAGAACTCTCTCGCATCTATTGGGTTCGCACGGCCGGCATTCCCCCTCCTGCGAGCCGCAGTGAGCGGCATCCCGATCTGCGAGCGCCTAGGGGGCTTTGTCGCGGGTCTGTTGCTCCATGAATGGGAGCAGGCCTAAGAGAATAGTTATGGGTCGGTGGCAAACAGTGGCTCGCAGATCTGCCATTCATGCTGTGGTTCGGAGTCTGACTGCATGGCGCCAACGATGGAGCCAGGAGTGAACATCGATTCGAAAGCAGCACCGTGTGTGTCGGCGGGATTTATAGCCTGAGCGCCCTTGCGGCGTTTATGTTCAACCACTCGACCGAGCATCTTCCTTCCCCCGGCCTTAGAAGCTTGCCTTCATGGCCGATTGGAGCAATCGTCTTTGGCGGCAGTGCTGTTAACCGATCAGGCTGTGATGTATTGGGCGTGTAATGAGCTGGTCCCGGTTGTCTGAACAGAATCTCCTCGTTGATAAGTGGAGCCTCTGCCGGGTTAGGCTGCCAAGCGGATTGGCAGTGGGGTGAAGTAGGCTTGATCAGGTGTGCTGCCGTCAAGGCTCGAGTGGGGACGGCGGCGATTGTAGAAGTCGAGATATCTGCCGATCGAGTCGCGCGCCTCGCTGACGGTCTCGTAGGCCCGCAGATACACCTCCTCGTACTTGACGCTGCGCCACAGCCGCTCGACGAACACGTTGTCCCGCCAAGCCCCTTTGCCGTCCATGCTGATGGCGATGCCGTTGCGCGGCGAGCACGGCGGTGAAGTCCGCACCGGTGAACTGTGAACCCTGGTCGGTGTTGAAGACGTCAGGCCGGCCGTGCAGCGCCAAGGCATCCTCCAGGGTCTCGACGCAGAAGGCCGCTTCCATCGTGATCGATAACCGCCATGACAATACTCGTCGGGTAGCCCAATCGAGCACGACAGCGAGATACACGAAGCCGCGCGCCATCGGGATGTAAGTGATGTCCATCGCCCAGACCTGGTTCGGACGCGTGATCTCCATGCCGCGCAGCAGATACGGATAAATCTTGTGGCCGGGCTCCGGCTTCGTGGTTCGGGGGCGGCGATAGAGCGCTTCTATCCCCATCCGCCGCATCAGCGTTTTGACATGCCGGCGGCCGATCTTGCACCCCTCGGCAGCAGCAGGCCTCTCAACATCCGCGAACCGGCGAAAGGAAACTCCAGATGCAGCCGATCGAGACGCCGCATGACCGCGAGATCGGCGTCCGACACCGGGCGCGGCAGGGTAATAGACGCTGCCACGGCTGATCTGCAAGACTTCCGCTTGCTTCGTGATCGACAAATCGTGCTCGCGGTCGATCATCGCTTTGCGCTCAGCAATCCCGCCTTGGTGAGCGCACCTTCTAAAAAATCGTTCTCCAGCGTCAGCTCGCCGATCTTGGCGTGCAGCGACTTTACGTCCACAGCCGGCACGGCGGCCGTCACACTTCCAGATCCGAAAACCTCGGAAGCTCCTCCCTCGAGCTGCGCCTTCCACGCCATAATCTGATTGGGATGGACGTCAAATTGCTCAGCCAGTTGAGCTATCGTTCGGTCGCCATTCACGGCAGCGAGTGCCACCTTGGCCTTGAAAGCCGGCGTGTGGTTCCGGCGCGGTCGTCTGCTCATGGTCTCTCCTGTTCGCGGCGATTATCGCCGCCGTCAGGCAGAAACTCCACTTATCCTCCTGTTCACATTTGCGGGGCCAGCTCTTAAGTCGCGTTTTGGCGTGCCGCGGTCCACTCTTTGGCGGCCCCGATCGGTACTCGCGTCATTTTGCGAATTCCCTTCACAAGCTCGCCCGATATGTGTCAGGTTTTGGCTCAGTCCTTATGACCGGGCGGGCAAATGCCGCGGGACCCCCTCAGCCGAACTCCGTTCGGCTCAAATCTCGACAGTGACATCCTGCCCCTGTGGGAGGATGGTGATCGCGCGTTTTGCCGTGCGTGGCGCGGGCAAATCCAGGGTAGCAGGGCTAACGTGCTTGTCGTGCGGCCCATCGCGGAAGACCCAGCGACGCTCGACCGTCTCGCCCATGAGTGTGAGCTAAGAGAGGAGCTGGACGAGGCATGGGCGGTTCGGCCGTTGGAACTCATCCGGGAAGCTGGTCGGACTATGCTGGTCCTGGAGGATCCATGCGGCGAGCCACTGCTGCACTTACTCGGGATCCGTATGGAGCCCAAGGGCTTCCTGGGCCTCGCTATTAGTATCGCGAGGGCCGTGAGCAAACTTCACCGGCACGGCTTGGTCCACAAGGACCTAAAACCCGCTCACATTCTGGTCAATTGTCCTGACGAACAGGTGCGACTCACTGGGTTTGGTCTGGCTTCCCGTCTTGCCCGCGAGCGCGTGCCGCCTGAGCCTGCCGAGTTCATCGCCGGCTCGCTGCCCTACATGGCGCCAGAACAGACCGGACGAATGAATCGCTCGGTCGATTGTCGCAGTGATCTCTATTCACTTGGCGTGACATTCTACCAGATGCTGACCGGCGCGCTGCCGTTCACCGCCTCAGATCCCTTGGAGTGGATCCATTGTCATGTTGCAAGAAAAGCAATACCGCCCGTCGAGAAATCGCAAAACCTCCCCGAGCCGATATCTCAGATTGTGATGAAACTCCTCGCGAAAACCGCCGAGCAACGCTACCAGACTGCCGCTGGCCTTGAGCACGATCTGCAACACTGTCTCGCAGTATGGGCCAACCACGGTCGCATCGACCCATTTGAGCTCGGCACAGACGACACACCTGATCGGTTGCTCATCCCCGAGAAGCTCTATGGCAGAGCCCTTCAGATCGAGGCTTTGCTTGCCTCTTTCAATCGCGCGGTGAAGAGCGGCGCGCCGAGGTTGGTGCTCGTCGCTGGTTACTCCGGTGTCGGTAAATCTTCGCTCGTCCAGGAGCTACACAAAGCGCTGGTGCCCTCGCGCGGGCAGTTGGTGTCAGGCAAATTCGACCAGCTGAAGCGCGACGTTCCTTATGTGACGCTAGTGCACACGTTTCAGAGTCTTGTCCGTGCTCTTCTCAGCAAAAGTGAGGGCGAACTCGCCACCTGGCGGCAAGCGCTCCGGGAGGCGCTCGGCGCGAATGGACGACTGATGGTCGAATTGATCCCCGATCTGAGCCTGATCATTGGCGAGCAGCCCGCGGTTGCTGAGCTTCCAGCCGGGCAAGCGCAGATTCGTTTCCAGCTGGTGCTTCGCCGCTTTATTGGCGTGTTCGCCCGGCGAACCCATCCTTTGGTGCTCTTCCTCGACGATTTGCAGTGGCATGATGCCGCAACGCTCGACTTGATCGAGGATCTCCTGACCCAGTCGGATCTGCACCTGCTGCTCATTGGAGCTTACCGCAGCAACGAACTTGATGCAGGCCATCCACTCAAACGCAAGCTGGACTCCATCAGGAGAGCCGGCGTAAATTTCGAGGAGATCACGCTCTCGCCGCTCACTGCAGACGATGTCGCGCAGTTAGTCGCGGATACCCTTCGCTGCGGACCCAAACGAGCTGCCCCGCTTGCAAAGCTGGTGCATCAGAAGACGATGGGTAATCCGTTCTTCGCCATTCAATTCCTTTCTGAGCTGGCCGAAGAGCAGCTGTTGACGTTCGATCACGAGTCGGCGCGCTGGCGATGGGATCTCGAGCGTATTCACGCAAAAGCGTACACCGAGAACGTCGTAGATCTGATCCTCGGTAAGCTCATCCGCCTGCCCGAGGAAACGCAGGACGCGCTGCAACAGCTGGCCTGTTTCGGCAACATCGCCGGGACGGCGGAGCTTGCGATCGTGCTCGAAACTTCGCAGGAGCAGGTGCATGCGACCCTGTGGCCGGCGATCCGGCAGGAACTGATCGCGCGCCACGGAACAGCCTACCGCTTCCTCCACGATCGCGTTCAAGAGGCGGCCTACTTGCTGGTGCCGGAATCCTCGCGCGCTCCTGCCCATCTGCGGATCGGTCGGATGCTGGCGGCACACGCCCCTGCGCACAAACGCGAAGAGGCAATCTTCGACATCGTCAGCCAACTCAATCGAGGTGTCGCGCTAATTGCCTCCGGTCAGGAGCGTGAGCAGCTCGCAGAGCTGAATTTGATCGCAGGGCAGCGTGCCAGGGCGTCGGCGGCCTACGCCTCGGCACTCACATATTTCACCGTCGGTGCTGCGCTGCTCGCGGAGCACTCTTGGCGAAGGCGCCACGAACTCGCGTTTGCACTGGAGACAAGCCGGGCGGAATGCGAATTCTTGGTAGGCCAGCTGGACGTTGCAGAGAGCCTTCTGTCCGCTCTGTCGAAGCGCGCCTTGAACGGGCCCCAGCGAGCAACGGTCGCCTGTTTGCGGGTCGATCTTTACTTGACGCTCGGTCAGCACGGGCGGGCAGTGCTCACAGGGCTCGAATATCTTCACGATGTCGGGATCCAGTGGTCGCAGTATCCGACGGACCAGGAAACATTAACCGAATATCAGCGGATGTGGTCACAGCTGCCCGACGCAATCGAGGAACTTGCTAGTTTGCCTGGAATGACAGATCAGACCTCGCTTGGCACGCTTGCCGTCTTGACGCGGATTCTTCCGCCCGCAGGTTTCACGGACGCCAATTTATCCGCGTTGGTCATCTGCAGAGCTGTCACCATCAGCCTCGAATACGGCAATACTGATGCTTCTTGCGCCCACTACGCGTGGTTAGGTCGAATTTTAGCCGGGCGCTTCGGTGACTACCAAACAGCAGAGAAGTTAGGTCTTCTTGCTTGCGGCCTGGTAACTCGCGGTGAGTACTCCCGTTTTCGGGCGCCTGTCTATTTGGCCCTCGGAGGCAACGTGATCCCCTGGACGAAGCCGCTAAGAGATGGCCGAGCTTTGATTCGGCTAGCGCTTGCAGCTGCCGTCAGCAGCGGCGACGTCATCTATGAGGCGTACAGCTTGGTTCATCTAACCTCAAATATGATAATGGCCGGAGATCCCCTGAAAGAGGTGCAGAACGAGATAGAGAAAAGCGTTGCTACGGTACGGAATAGAAAGGCCCGCTTTGCGGCTGATGCGATGGCCGCTCAGCTCGCAATCGTTAGAAGCATGCGGGGCCTGACGCGCTCATTCGGTTGCTTAGATGACCAAGAATTTGACGAGCTAGACGTCGAGCAATCGTTGGCAGGCAGTCCGGAGCTGTCACCTAGCGAACCCGTCTACTGGATCCGCAAACTTCAGGCGCGATTTCTAGCCGGCAATTATGCCGCGGCTGTTGATGCTCGCTCCAAGGCGGAGCCCAAATTATGGACTATGCCGACGGAGCCCTTGATCGCGGAGCTTCACTTCTATGGTGCGCTGTCTCACTCATGTTACTGCGACAAGCTAGGCGAAAGCGAACAACAGCAGCATTGGGATATCATTGATGCCCATTACAGACAGCTGCAGATGTGGGCGACGAATTGCCCTGAAAATTTTGAGAATCGGGCTGCCTTGGTCGGCGCTGAAATTGCAAGGCTCGAATACCGGGATGCAGACGCAATGCGACTATATGAACACTCAATCCAGACCGCAGCACGTAACGGTTTCGCCCACCACGAGGGAATCGCTTGCGAACTTGCAGCGCGCTTTTATGCTGCGCGCGGTTTTGACAGAATCTCCCGGGTTTACCTGCAGGACGCGCGGCGCGGCTACCTTCGTTGGGGAGCAGATGGCAAGGTGCGTCAGCTCGACGAACTGAATCCCCATCTCAGCCATGAGGAGACCACTCCTGCGATGAATGGAATGAGGATCGGAGCTCCGGTTGAGCATCTTGATCTCGCGACGGTGACAAAAGTGTCGCAGGCGATTTCCGGCGAGATTGTTCTCCAAAAACTTATCGACACGCTTATGCGGACTGCCATTGAGCAGGCCGGCGCCGAACGAGGTTTGTTAATTCTGCTGCATGGAGGCGAGCCACGGATCGAGGCGGAAGCCACAACGGTAGCGGATGCGCTGCTTGTAAAGGTGAATGAACAGCCCGTAACTCCGATGGCGCTTCCCGAGTCCGTGCTGCATTTCGTCCTACGCGTCCGCGAAAACGTCATTCTCGAAGACGCTGCCGCCGAGCCTTCATTTGCGGAAGATCCGTATATCCGCGAGCGCAAAGCGCGTTCTATTCTTTGCCTGCCACTGATCACGCAGGGCAAGCTGATCGGTGTACTTTATCTGGAGAATAATCTCGCCGCGCGCATATTCTCGGCTGCCCGCAACTCGGTGCTGAAAATGCTTGCCTCGCAAGCTGCAACAGCGCTGGAAAACAGCCGGTTGTACAGCGAAGTTGAGCAACGGGAGTCGAAAATCCGGCGCTTACTCGACGCTAACGTCATCGGAATATTTATCATTCGCGAAGGAGGCGAGATCATCGAGGCAAATCAAACCTTCCTCACGATGGTAGGATACGACCGAGAGGATCTCGTCGCGGGGCGGGTGAACGGTCTCGACCTGACACCGCCAGAATGGCACGAGCGTACACTGAATGCTGGAAGAGAAGCAAAAAGGACCGGAGCTGTTCAGCAGTTCGAGAAAGAGTATGTCCGCAAGGATGGCAGCCGCGTGCCGGTGCTAATTGGCCTCGCCGTATTCGATGCGCGAGACGACCAAGGTGTTGGCTTCGTCCTCGACCTGACAGAGCGAAAGAGAGCGGAAACGGAAGCCCGTGAAAGCGAACGACGGTATCGCGAGACTCTGATGGGGCTGGCACACGCCAATCGGATCACGACAATGGGACAGCTGGCCGCCTCAATCGCCCATGAGGTCAACCAGCCGATTGCCGCGATCAGCAGTAATGCGGGGGCGGGGCTAAATTGGCTCGGCGCTCAACCACCAAATCTGGAGGAAGTTCGGCAGACCTTCGGTTTGATTCTCCGTGACAGTATGCGTGCAGGGAACGTGATCCGTCGGATCCGCGCTCTTATGAATAAGGCTCCTATGCAAACGGAGCTTCTCGCAATTGACGAATTGATCTTAGAGGTGCTGGCCCTAGTTCGCGCGGAACTTGCGAAAAATGATGTATGGGTGCAAACGCGACGGACTGAGGCGTTGCCGCTCGTCCGCGCAGATCGCGTCCAAGTCCGGCAGGTGATTCTCAATTTGATCACGAACGCCATCGAGGCCATGAGCGAGATCAACGAAGGTGACCGCGAGTTACTGATCAGTGCGCGGACAGATGACTCGAATAACGTAGTGGTCTCTTTTAGGGATACGGGTCCAGGCCTCGATCCGAACAGCGCTGATCGCGTGTTTGAGGCGTTTTACACCACCAAGTCCGAAGGCATGGGCATGGGGCTGGCCATTTGCCATTCTATCATTGAGGCGCATGGGGGGCGGATGTGGGCGGGCGCCAATGACCCTCGAGGGGCCGTCTTCCAGTTCAGCATGCCGGTTGCGCCGGAGGGCGTGGATCGGTCGGAACAGGTCGTCTTCAACGTCTTAGGCTCGAGTTCGATGTCCAGCAGCGCGCTCCAGGAGCCCCGATCATCGTGACCGATGCGAGCGGCGGACCTTGAGGAGTTGAGACAATCGAGTTTCTTAGTGCCGTAGGAGAGTGTTGGAGCGACCGCTGATTGTCGCGAATTGGCAGAAGATATGCAATCTGAACCGCAGCGCCAGATTCAAGACGCTTTGAGGGCTTCCTGCAAGTCCCTGAGATTGCAGGGCGTCAAGCAGAATCAGACGAAAGCTGCACGCGCACTGTTCGAGAGAATGAGGGCAAAAGCTCTCCAAGGCATTCCGGAGCACGGAAACTTGCATCTCTCGGGTCCCGAGCGGTTTGATCCGTACTTCATCGACCGGGCGGCGCTCGACGGCGGTCTGCAGGCGAAGAGCGGCCGGCATCGGCTGCTCCTGATGCTGGACGAATTTCCGGCGCTCGGGCGTCTCGACTTTTTCGAATCTGCGCTCGCGTTCATGGCGGGTTACGGCCTGAAGAGCTTCCTGATCGCCCAGTCGCTCAACCAGATCGAAAAGGCGTATGGGCCGAACAATTCGATCCTCGACAACTGCCATGTCCGCGTCAGCTTCGCGACCAATGACGAGCGGACAGCTAAGCGCGTGTCGGATGCGCTCGGCACCGCGACCGAGATGCGAGCGATGAAGAACTATGCCGGCCACCGGCTTTCGCCCTGGCTCGGGCACATGATGGTGTCGCGGTCGGAAACGGCCAGGCAGCTGCTTACGCCCGGCGAGATCATGCAGCTTCCGCCATCAGACGAAATCGTCATGGTCGCCGGCACGCCACCGATCCGGGCGAAGAAGGCCCGATACTATGAGGATCGCCGGTTTCAGGAGCGGGTACTGCCGCCGCCCACCATAACGAAGCCGGATGTGGTCTCGACCGACGACTGGAGCAAACTGGCATTGCCGCCCTCGCCAGAGATCCTGACAGCGGCGACGGGAGCTAATCCGGACGAGGAGGACACGACCGATTCCGAGCGCCGCCGCCAGCCCGAACTGAGCCGCGTGCAGCCGATCACCAAAGTGGTGCCGATCGACAACGAGTTCGAGATCGACCCGGCGGACGATGCCGATGACGACGCAGCGCGCCTCAGCCGCATGAATCAGAACATGCGGCAGGTCGCGCGCCAAGCTTCGCTCGACCCGGGCGACGGCATCGAGCTGTAGGGGCCCAGCGATGAAGAAATCTCCGAAGAAGCAGCGGCTCTCCGTCTATCTCGAGCCCGACGTCATGAAGGCCCTCTCCGCGCACGCGGCCCGGCGCGGCCACTCGATGTCATTGGTCGCGGAAGCCGGCATCGCATCCTTCCTTTCGCCCGATGCGGCGGAACGCCAGGAGGCGGCGATCACCAAGCGGCTCGACCAGATCGACCGGCGTATGACCCGCGTGGAGCGTGACGTCGGTATCTCCGTCGAGACGCTGGCAGTCTTTGTCCGCTTCTGGCTGACCACGACGCCTGCGCTTCCCGAGCCCGCCGCTCAGGCCGCTCGCGCCAAAGCCGGCGAGCGGTACGAGGCCTTCGTAGCGGCTCTGGGGCGCCGACTCGCAACTGGGCCGAAGCTCAGACAGGAAATTTCGGAGGACATCGATCCCGCCCGCGATGCGGAATAATCGTCGGCAGGCGTTGCGCAAGTATAGAGTGGTTCCGCCGTTTCCCTGTCTTTGTACGCCACAGTACGACAACCACATTTTGGTTGTTGTCATGCCGTGAATTCTGCCTCTTCTACTCATCCCCGATCAGGGCCGCTTTTCGCGGGCCCACAAAAGAACGGGGACGAAGTGGCGGCCACTCACCAGAAATCGGAGGTAATCCTTCGCGGCGCACGCATGCTGCGCACGGCCCTCGGACCGGCGATCGCCCAATTCCTGGAAGACCCGCTTGTCGTCGAGGTGATGCTCAACCCCGATGGGCGGCTCTGGATCGACCGGCTCTCCGAAGGACTCTCCGACACGGGTGAACGGCTGTCGCCGGCCGATGGCGAGCGCATCGTTCGACTCGTCGCGCACCATGTCGGCGCCGAGGTTCATCCAGCCAGCCCGCGCGTCTCCGCCGAGTTGCCGGAAACAGGGGAGCGTTTCGAGGGCCTTCTGCCGCCAGTGGTGGTCGCGCCGGCCTTCGCCATTCGCAAGCCGGCCGTCGCCGTCTTCACGCTCGACGACTATGTCGCGGCCAGCATCATGGTGGCCGATCAGGCCGAGGCGCTGCGGGTCGCCGTTACCGAGCGCCGCAATATCCTGGTCGCCGGCGGCACCTCGACCGGCAAGACCACGCTCACCAACGCGCTGCTCGCCGAGGTGTCGAAAACCGCAGACCGCGTCGTGCTGATCGAAGATACGCGCGAGCTGCAATGCGCCGCCCCGAACCTCGTCGCCATGCGCACGAAGGATGGCGTCGTCTCGCTCTCCGATCTCGTCCGCTCCTCGCTACGGCTGCGCCCTGATCGCATCCCGATCGGCGAGGTGCGCGGCCCTGAAGCGCTCGATCTGCTCAAGGCCTGGGCCACCGGCCACCCCGGCGGCATCGGCACCATCCATGCGGGCACCGCCATCGGCGCTCTGCGCCGCCTCGAGCAGCTTATCCAGGAAGCCGTCGTCACCGTTCCGCGCGCCCTGATCGCTGAAACGATTGATCTCGTCGCCGTGCTCTCAGGCCGTGGCTCTTCGCGACGGCTCGCCGAACTCGCTCGCGTCGAAGGGCTCGGCCCTGACGGCGATTATCGCGTCATCCCCGCCACCAATCACCCTCAGCCCGAACCAGGAGCTTCGCTATGATGCCTGCCATTCAACATATGCGATTTACCCGCCAGCGCCTCGCAATGACCTTATCGGTCGCGACGCTCTCCGTGGTCATGGCCGCGCCTGCCCATGCCTCCGGCTCCTCGATGCCGTGGGAACAGCCGCTGCAGCAGATATTACAGTCGATCGAAGGGGCGTCGGTGAAGCCCGATAGTTCGATGCGGTTGGTCCCCATCACACGGGCGCGGCGCAACTGCATGCCCTCACTGACATCGAGGGTGGTCGTGCCGTCGATCAGCGCTGTGAAGGCGGCTTCTGGCGTCAGGGTGCTGGCGCCCATGGCGCCGGCATTTGCGGCCCAGGCGGGCGAGACGCGGCGACCGATGATGCGCTCGCCCGCGTCGGTCTGGAGCCGATAGACCCGCGTTGACTCGTTGGGCAACCGCTTCCAGATCGGCAGCAGCAGACCGGCGACGATGTGGATGATGCTGTCGGAGAACTCCGGCACCTCGGCCAGCTCGGCTCCCCATGCGGTTACGAAGGTGGGACGGTCGGCTTCCTCCCAATGGCTCTCGTCCAACATGCGCAGCGGCGCGTAGTGCTGCTCCATCAGCCGGATCAGGCAGACGCGCCGTTCGATCTCACCATCGTCGAGCATCATGGATGGCGCTGGGATCTGCACAGCGGCCCGGCCGGATCGGCCGTTGACGAGGAGCCGCGCGCGGAGATCGGCGAGATGGTCGATCGCCATGTCGAGCGTGGTAGGGCGATTGCGCTCACGCCGCGTGATGGTTAGCAGCCGCGTCTCGGCGCCGGTGCCCGGATGCGTGTGGATCACCTGGCTGTCCGTGACGATAAAGCTCTCGGCCTGCAGCGTCTCCAATCCGAGATCATAAACGCCGCTGCGGATCGCGCCCTCGATCTTAGTGGTGAGGAGCTGCTCGAACGCCGTGAAGAGCACGCCCTGCAGATCGATGGTCAACGCCAGGAGCCGGTTCAGGAAGGTGGTGATCGGGGGCAGCTCGTCCTTGATGCCGTTGTCGTCCATCAGCTTCAGGCCGGTGGCGGACTCGAAGCGGTCGAGCGAGCACTTCGACCTTGCCGCGCACCAGCAGGAGATAGAGCTGGCGGAGCGCATCGCGCGCATAGTGCGATTCCAGATTGTCCTCGGGTCGGAACAGGCCCTGTCCACCGGTCTGGCGCTGGCCACGTGTGATCGCGCCGAGCGTGTCGAGCCGGCGCGCGATGGTCGAGAGGAAGCGCTTCTCGGCCTTCACGTCGGTTGCGATCGGCCGGAAGAGTGGAGGCTGCGCCTGGTTCGTTCGGTTGGTGCGGCCAAGGCCCTGGATGGCGGCGTCGGCCTTCCAACCCGGCTCGAGCAGATAATGGACGCGCAGGCGCTGGTTCCGCGCGAGATCGGCGTGATAGCTGCGCCCGCTGCCGCCAGCGTCCGGTGCCGCCAGCGTCAGAGAAGACGAGTACGCGCCTCTGGTCGTCCATGAATGCGGCGGTTTCCGCGAGATTGGCGGAAGCAGCTCGGTTCTCGACGGCAAGGCGTTCGGCCTTGCGTACCACGCGGCGCGAGCGGCCCGTCACCTCGGCCACTATGTCGGTGCCGAAACGCTGGACGATCTGGTCGAGCGCGCCGGGCACGGGCGTCAGCGACGCCAGCCGTTCGATCAGCTCGTCGCGCCGTGCGGCGGCTTCGCGGCTCTCGACAGGTTGGCCGTCGCGATAGACGGGACGCGACGACAGATTGCCTTCGCTGTCGGTGAACGGCTCGTAGAGCTGCACCGGGAAGGAATGCGCGAGGTAGTCCAGGACATACTCCCTGGGCGTGATGTCCACGCGGACGTCGTTCCATTCCTCAGTCGGGATCTCGGCGAGACGCCGTTCCATCAGCGCTTCGCCGGTCGAGACGATCTGGATCACAGCCGAATGGCCATCGGCCAGGTCCTGTTCGATCGAGCGGACCAGCGTCGGGTCTTCATGCTGGTCAACAGATGGCCGAAGAAGCGCTGCTTCGCGGACTCGAAGGCCGCGCGTGCGGCCGACTTCGCCTGCCGGTTCAGCGTGCCGCTTTCGCCAGTGATGTTGGCGGCTTGCATCGCCGCGTCGAGATGATTGTGGATGATGGCGAAGGCGCCGGCATACGCATCGTAGATGCGTGTCTGCTCGGGCGTGAGCTGGTGTTCGAGCAACTCATATTCGACGCCGTCATAGGACAGCGAGCGGGCGGTGTAGAGGCCGAGGGAGCGGAGATCGCGCGCCAGCACTTCCATGGCCGCAACGCCGCCATTCTCGACGGCCTCGACGAATTCGGCACGGTTGGCGAAGGGGAAATCCTCACCACCCCATAGGCCGAGCCGCTGGGCATAGGCGAGATTGTGGACGGTGGTCGCGCCGGTTGCCGGCGACTGCGTCGCGAAGCGCGAGGGTTCGATAGGCGGTGAGTTCGCTCACCAGACGCTCGGGGAGCGGCTTGATCACGTCGTCATCGTCTTCCTCAGGCTCAACGGGCGCGCCACCAATGGTGATGACGGCTCGCTGCACTGTGGGCTCGGCGACGCCGGCTTCAGTGCCGGGTTCGACAGGTTCTCTAATACGTTCCGCGGGCGCTTCGTCCTCGGGTCGAACATAACCTCGGTCGATATCGAGCGAGCCATTGGCGTCTATACTGACGAAGACACCGGCGCGCACGACCTCGCGTCGTAGAGGGTGGGGCGGTTGTCGAGGGCCGCAAGGGACGTCTCGATCTCGCCAAGGCGCTGGTCGACATCGTCGGGCAACTCGTCGGCCCCTTCAAACTCGGCTTCGAGCTTGTCGTACTCGGCCTTCAAGGCCTCGATCGCCGCCTGTTCATCGACAGTCAGGTCGGTGGAGAGCCCGTCCAGCTCGCGCAGGCCGTTCGTGGCGCCGTAGGGAAAGCTAACGGCGACCGCGACCCACTTCCAGCCTTCGCGCGCGATCTCCTCGGCTGCGATCTTGAGCTTGTCGGTGACAAGCTGATCGAGAAGCGCAACATCCTGCAGCCAGCCGCCATCATCGTCCTCGAACAAATCCCGCATGACCGCGCCGCCGGCGGCCTCGTAAGCATCGAGGCCGACGAACACGGCCCGCTTGTCGGAGGCGCGCGCGGTTTGCTCGGTCAGCATGCGGCGGATCTGGTATGGCTCCTTTGACCAAGCGTTCTTGATCGTATCCCAGACCTGTTCCTGTCGGGCGTGATTGCCGGAAACGGTGAAAGCCATAAGCTGTTCGAGGGTCATGTCGTCGGCCTCTCGACCCCCAACAGCGCCGGCGAGACAGTGAGGAGCCGGAGACGCTGCTTGACCACCTGCACCTGAACCAGGAAGGCCGAAGCGATCTCTTCTTCCGACATGCCCTTCGACAGCATCGCTGCGAATGCGCGGAACTGCTCGAGCGGCGTCAACGGCAGCCTGTCGATATTTTCGGCGAGGGACACCTCTTCTGCCAGGATCGGGCTCTTGGCGTCGCCGACAACGCATGGGACCGGCGCGGTCTTGGCGAGGCGCTTCTGCTTCACCAGGAGTTCGAGAGCGCGGTAGCGTCGGCCACCGGCGGGAACGTCGAACATGCCGGTCTCTGCGCCGTCGGCGTCGAGAACAGGGCGCACGTGAATGCTCTGGATCAGACCACGACGGGCGATCGAGGCCGCCAGGTCCTCGATCGAGATGCCGTCCTTTCTGGTTCGGACGTTGGTCTGGGAGAGAATGAGCTTGTTGAAGGGAATTTCGCGCGAGGACGACAGGGTGATCTTCTGAACGGCAGTAGCCATCGGGATGTACTCCGCGACGGGCGGCCGGGAGACTCTCTCTCGACCTCCAACCCGTCACGAAAATCCCGTCACTCCTCTCCCTCTATCGCGCGGTGACGCCTGTTCGGGCGCGCTTCGGCTCGGCGTCGGGTTCGGCCGGCTGGGTTTCCGTCTTCCCTTCGTCGGGCTTCACTTCAAGACGCAGTCCGACCGAAGACAGCACCTTTAGGATCGTGGTGAACTCGGGATTTCCCTTGGAATCGAGCGCTCGATAGAGGCTCTCGCGAGCGAGGCCGGTTTCGCGGGCGACCTGGCTCATGCCGCGATCGCGTGCGAATTGACCGAGCGTCTCCTTGATCGCGCTCGTGTCCGCGCGCGCGAGCGCATCATTGAGCGCCTTGACGACATCGTCGAGTGAGGGCCCTTCGGGAAGCGAGGCTGGGTCGGCCTCGGCCGCGATATCCTCCGGCGCTTCAGCCGGGGGTGCTCCCTCCGCTTCAGCCTTAGGTGCTTCCTCCATCGAGGACAGGAAGGTGGGTTGATTGCTGGTTTCGACCAGCCGCCACTCGTCGGGGGTTGCGCGCTCCTTCACGTCCTTGCGCAGCTCGTCGCTGCAATGCGCGATGAAGTTTCTCCACGCATCCACGGACTTGATATTCACGACATCCTTGTCGGGAACGTTGAAGAGGACGGCGATCTTTCCGGCGAGTGCGAGGCGAAGGACGTTGAGCACGGTGCCCGGGCTCTTGCCATCCCAGATCATCAGGCCGAAGTCGGCTTCACGCGCCATCTCCCGGTCCTTGGCCGCGTAGAACTGGAAGCCTTTAGCGCTCTTGGGCGCATCGACCTGATGGATGACCCAGGGGCCGAGATTGTTGCGTGGCGCGCTACCCGAGCAGAACACCGTGACCTTGTCATAGTGCTTGTCGAGGAAATGCTTCTGGACCGCTTTGTCGGCGCCGTTGGCGTCTCCGACGATGACGCGGTGGCCGCTCGCGACGACATTGTCGAGCCGCTTCTTAACCTCGGGAGGAAGCCGGGAAACGTGTCGCGAGCCGCCTATGAAGATCGTGTTCAATGGTTGCTCCGTGTTTTGGTGATGGTGAGAGCGCGGACCGATGCGGCCTTGCCTGGGCCGAGCAGCTCATCCGTAATGGCGTTCATCGTGGTCCCCGATCGAAAAAGATCGTCGAAGAGCAGGATACTGCGCCCCTGGGTCTGCGTCGCGTCGACCTGATAGAGGCCTTCGACCTGCTTCTTTCGTTCCTCCGGATCGGTCACGTTCTTGAGCTGGGAAGTGGAGCGCGTCGTGTTAATGCAGGACAGCACGGGAACGCCGAGCGCGGCACCGATGCCCTCGGCGAGGACAATGACCGGCTGCAAGGCGCGCTGATGCGACGGGGGGACCGGAACGATGCAGTCGAATTTGTCGCGGTGGGCGGAAAGGAAATTGGCGACCGTTTCAATGATCGGTCCTGCCGCATCTTTGTCCGCGCGGTTCTTCAGAAGATAGAGAAGCTGGGCGATTTCTGGCCGCAGAGTATCGAACTGCATATGGCCAAATTCATTAGGCCCGGTCGGGGTGCTACTGGTCGTATGAAGATCCAGCGCAATTCCCGAGTGCCAGCGGCCCTCGATTTTAATCGGATTGGTTTTGACTATAGCCATCCGCGCTTCCGAACCTCCCCGTTGTAACCTATGGGCTACATATGGGCAAGGCCCGGTCGCGATTCAAGTCTGTGGAAAGTCAAGCTGCTCCGGAAAACGCGTCAGAGGCCTCATCCTCGGGCGCGAGGAAGCTGAGCAGGTAGTCGGCAGCCTTGCTGGCCTGGCTCGCGGCGCGCACGATGGCGCGGTTGTCCTCGCGCAGGACCTCGAGCCAGGAGCCGACATAGTCGGCATGCCTGACGGTCGGCACGATGCCGATCGAGGCGCAGCAAAAGGCTGCGTTAATCTCGGCGACCAGCTCCTCGAATGCGTATTTCTTGGTGCCGAATGAGCCCGAGAGATCGCGCCCGACCCGCGATGTGTGTCCGGTAGCGCCACCTTCGTTCAGCACGGAGCTTGCCCAGCCGCGCAGCGCCCGGATCGGGCCTTGTCTTTCCCTTGTCAGCATCGAGATGGCTCCTGGCGCTCTCGACGAATCCTTGTGGACCGCCTCGCGTTCCGCGCTGCTACCACGGGCCAGGGATTCCGAAATGCAGAAGCTCCTCCACCTGTTCCGCGGCGCTGTGAAGAACCTTAAACGGTGGGCGCCGGGGTCTTCCTTGACGCCCGCGGGCGACTATCTGCAGCGCCCCGTCCGGGAGGGGCCGCTGCAGCTTCAATGCCTCGTCCGCAGGCGCGGTCATCCAGGTCTGCTTCGCGATGGCGGCCCTGGCCGACGAACTCACGCCCGGCTGCGTGGTGCCCTTCAACTCGTTCAGCGAGTTCACAAGACCGAGGGCGGCGACGTCTGGTTCGCGCTCGACGAGACCCGCCCGATGGCCTGGTTCGCCGGCATCTGGCGAGACCACCAACGACCTCGACGCATTCCTCACCAAGGAGCCGAATGCCAAGGTCGGCGCCATTCATCCCAAGACAATGCCGTTGATTCTGACGCGCCGGAAGAAGTCGGGACCTGGATGACCGTGCCTCCGGACGAGACGCTGAAGCTGCAGCGGCCCCTCCCGGACGGGGCGCTGCAGATAGTCGCCCGCGGCGTCAAGGAAAACCTGGGCCAAGCACGAGGGCAGGGGAGCGATCCGCCTGTTCACGAGCGCAATGGACCAGCAGATTGGGGCGCGCCGCGGGACTCGCCGTGCCGACTGGCAGTCTGCGGATCTGCGCATGCCATTCCACGGGTGAAGGCGTCCCTTGCATCCTCGTGCTCAGCCGCCCGGCTGCGCGGTGGCAAGCGCTACCGGAAGCAGACCGCAGCGCGACTGTAGATGGATAGGCGCCTATTCAGCGCATTCAGCGACGCGGAAGGCCCGGCTCCGGGGCGACACGAACGAGCCAAGGCCTTTGCTCGTGTGCGGCCCTCATGGAAGATCTCGATAGAATCCGAAGAAACATAAGAGTTATGGGACTTAAGCATGCTATCTATCGAAAATACCAATTGAATCAGTATTCGCATAACATAGATTATGGAATATATCGACGGATCGGCGCGTTCGGATTTCAGATTTTGAAGCCCACAGGTGGAAATCCCATGTGGACACGCACATTCCGCTCTGGCGCCGACACACCAATACGGTTCAATCGCGACTCAGCGACGAATGAGATCAACGCGATGAGCTTCAAAGCGGCAGCCACGAATGGCGCATACGAGCCTACCTTACATTGTCCGAACTGCAATCACGAAATTCGACTGACGGAATCGCTTGCCGCGCCGCTGCTCGAGCAAACCCGCCAGCGCTTCCAGGAACAGCTCGCGGGAAAAGATGCTGAAGTCGCGCGCAAGACTGAGGCGCTCCGTCTGGAACGCGAACAGCTCACAACGCGAGGCGGTCGAAGACCAGGTCGCGAAACGATTGACGGCCGAACGCGAGCGGATTGTCGCTTCTGAAGCCAAGAAGGCGCGCGAAGCCTCTGCCACGGAACTATCAGCGAAATTAATGAGGCTGCCGAGCTCCGTCAGCTTCTGGAGGCGAATAACCGCAAGCTGGCCGAAGCCCAGCAGGCTCAGGCTGAACTTATTCGCAAGCAGCGCGCGCTGGACGATGAGAAGCGTGAGTTGGACTTGACCATCGAAAAGCGCGTTCAAGCCTCCGTTGCAACGGTTCAGACCAAGGCCAGGCAGGAAGCCGACGACGCTGCCAGGCTTCGCGTTGCCGAAAAGGATCAAACGATCGAGTCGATGGCACGTACGATCGAGGAACTCAAGCGCAAGGCGGAGCAAGGTTCGCAACAGGCCCAAGGCGAAGTCCTCGAACTGGAACTCGATGAGCTTTTGCGCAGCCGTTTCCCAACCGATATCATAGAACCGGTCGGCAAAGGCGAGCTTGGCGCCGACGTCATCCAGCAGGTCAACGGCGCCGTCGGGCAGCCGGCAGGCATAATCCTATGGGAGACGAAACGTACCAAATCGTGGGGCGACGGTTGGCTGGCGAAGCTCAGGGATGACCAACGGCGGTCGGGCGCCGACGTATCGCTCATCATCTCGCACGCGCTACCCAAACACATCGAACAATTCGATCTAATGGATGGCGTGTGGGTCGCTCATCCTCGGTGCGCCCTCCCCGTTGCGGTGGCGCTGCGTCAAGCGCTGGTCGACGTATGCGGCGCACGGCTCGTGCAACACGGCCAGCAGACAAAGATGGAGCAGGTCTATGACTATCTGGCCGGCACCAGATTCCGGCAACGTGTCGAAGCGGTCATCGAAAAATTCAACGACATGAGAGACGACCTCGACAAGGAACGCAAGTTTATGGGTCGCCAATGGGCTAAACGCGAAACACAGATTGTATCTGTGATAGATTCGACCGTCGGGATGGTGGGCGACCTCCAAGCGATAGCCGGCAAGTCGATGCCGGAGATACCGAGTTTGGCGCCTCCCTTGCTAGAAGGCGGTGACGAGTCCGAACGCAAGGCAAGCTAGTTTTCACTAGACGATCGCCTCCCTTCCCTGCGCGTCACCAAGACGATTGGGAACGGGCCTGTAGCTCAATGGTTAGAGCCGGCCGCTCATAACGGTCTGGTTGCAGGTTCGAGTCCTGCCGGGCCCACTAGTATTTTCAAGGGCTTGACCCACCCTTTGGCGCTTCGCCTTCTCGTCAACCAACGAAACAACCAATCCTACGTTCTTGCTGGGTGCCGAGTGCGTTCCAATGGCGTTCGCTGCACCACGCAAATAGTCGGGATGGTGATGGCCATACGTCTCTCTAAGTGTCTTCTCGCTCATCCCTAGGAAGCCCGCAGCTTCCCACAAGGCAACGCCGCGCTGCATCAACCAAGTCGCAGCGGTATGCCGAAGGGTGTGTGGCGTTACATTGCCGGTGGACACATCGAGGCCAGCGATTCGCACCGCGGACGCAAAACCGGTTTTGACCGATGCTACCGGCCGGCCATTCCATTCCACGAAGTAGCTCTTTGCAATGCCAAGCCGAGCCCACCTTCTGAGGTGAGTAAGCAGTCTGTCCGGCAACGGAACCGGCGTCTGACGTTTAGTGCTGGCCCGCTTGCCGATAGCGAGCCGATTGAATATGCCGCCTTCCAGATCTACGAACGATTTGCCCTCCGCACGGAAGGGCGACGCCGTCGCTATCGCACCGGCACGAGTGCCAGTATAGAGGCCAATCAATGCGAACCGCGCCACGTGTCTTAAAGGCCGCTTGTCAGTCTCAATTTTTTGCCCCTTAAGGGGCCCAACGTGAACCGTTTGCGTTTCGCGATATCGCCAACAAGCCCAAAGAAACTTCGCGGCCTCTTTCCGAGTCAGCCACCGTTCGCGCGGCAGGCCCTTCTCCGGCAGAACCACACGAACTATTCCGCGGTGAAAGCCTTCCTTGGCGTGGTGATTAATGGCGGCGCGAAGGTCTTCTAGATCACGGCGCGCCCCACCGTTGCTGCCACGCGACTTAGTATATGCCCGGCAATTAGCACCGTTGACCTCCGAAAGCGTCTTGCCACCCCACCACGTATTGAGGCGCGCTATTCGTCCGTCAAATTTTACCTTGTTCGCTTGCGTTTCGCGGCGGTCGTCATCATAGATCGAAAGCACGTCCGCGATGTCGATTTCCTCAATATCCTTGAGGCGCCGCACCGGGGCGTACTTCTCACCGATGTAAGCGGCTAAGCGCTCCTGCGCCTTTCTATCTTCGCCTGCAAAGCATCCCGTGGCGATATGCTCACGACTGTCGACGATGATCCACGTTCCCTTCGCGGTGATCTTGCCGTCGTTGCGCCGCTCCCTTCGCCACCAAAGGCGCGGCCCTCTACTTTGACGCGGCATAGCTTCCTCATTTCCTCGATAGCGCGGAGACTCGTGAAATCTTTGTTCGCGATTCGCTCGACAACTAGCCGGCCTGCCCTTGCCTCACGGCGTAGGCCACTAACGGACATTCCACCAAGCGGGAAACAGTGCGCGACAGCGTCAGCAAGCCGCATTGGCGCATCCAAACCGATGCTGTCGTTCGCAGGTGCAGGCGATGGACTTGCAGACATAAATTCCTCAATATCAACCTGAATGTATACACGACAAAATGTCGGATTTCAATGTGATCGATCATCATGAGCGCACGAGACTTATCGTTATTGGCGGCGCAAACCAGAGCCGCACGCGGGCTGCTGGGGTGGTCGCAAGCTTATCTAGCGGAGGCCTGCAATATTCATCGCGCTACACTCGTCGATCTGGAGTCCGGTAAGCGCGAGCCGCATGAAGCAACACTCTCGATTCTTATGAATGAGCTCGCTGCAGCGGGGATCGTCTTCACCGAAAAAGGCGTCGAATTTCAGAAATGGCCTACAAAGGCTTGCGTTCCGACTGGGCAAAAGAAGAGATGACTAATGGTTGGTGATGCAAACATCGCAAGCTTCTTAAACATCGCACGCGAGAACGAAGCGGAAGCGATGGATCACCACGACAAATATCTCGCGTTCTTAGAGCGGGTCGATCAGAACTTTCGGAATCTAATGGTCGCAGAGGCTGGCGACAATGTGATGGCCAGAATTATGGTCCTGGCAGCACACGCCTACTTCTTATCTGCGGTCCGTACAGCATTAGGTGGACAGTCACCGGCCACCTTTCCCAACTTGAGAGCTGCGATTGAGTGCGCCCTATACGGCTTGATAATGCAAGAGGAACACGGAGCCGACAGAGCTTGGTTAAACCGTCATATGGATCGGGAGACCTGTCGACGGACCTTTACCGCGGCCAAAGGTATAAGGTTGTTGAAACGCGACCCTAATCTGCGGACGCTCACACAGCAAGTTTACGACGCAAGCATAGACTTCGGCGCGCATCCCAATCCGATTGCTGTAATGAAGAACTTACGGGTTGAAGATGTTGGAGACGCATTTAGCGTGTCCCTTACATCCCTTCACTCCGTCGATTCGTTCCCTGTGGAGCAGGCACTCATTGCGTGTGTAGAAACTGGAGCCGCCTGCGTGCTAATCTTTTCGCGGGTATTCCCCGCAAATTCCATTTCTGAGGAAGTAAATTGCTCGACGGCTAATCTGATAGCTGAATTCCAGACTTGGTTAGAAACGGAAGGCTTTCGCTGGCCCTTGGAAGACGAATAGTCCGAGCTGGCTCGCGTCGGATGGTCATTGCCGCCCGCCCTACGGCGCGAAATCAATAACCTCATCACCGAACGGCGTGCTATTTCCCGAATCAAGAGCATCAAACGCTTTGTCGACTGCCCGCTTGTCCCAGATCGTGCGCCCGTAGGTACGCTTCGGCTTCGGCATCTCGCCAGCAGCAACCATCCTATCCCAGATCGCGTGAGACACACCGACATAGGCTGCCGCGCGTACTCGCGACAGCCCGCGTGGCCAGCATGGATGATCGCGATCATCCATGCTATGCAGGCTCAACGCTGAGGATTCCGTTTAGCTCAATTTTGAAAGCACGAGGCGGCTGCGGCTCGGCTCGGAACTCTAGAACTATGCCGCTTGCTCCTAATCTCTCGGCATTCATCATGTGTTTTGCTGCGGTCGCCTGATCGATGCGCCCGGCTTCGACCAAGCTGGCGAGCAATTCTTCGTTAGCAGCTAGCTGCGCGGTGATGACTTGCATTCTCGTATTCCCCATGCCGGAATCGGCAGGAAACAGATTGATCGAAGAAAAGTAGCCGAACAACACCAGAGATGTCGCTCAAATCGCTAATCTTCGGAACGACGACTTCCCCGGCCGACTCCGTCTGCGTACCAAAAGCCCGTCAAAGGACCGATCAACGGCTACCTTATCCCAGCGATTAGCCGCCGATCTTGGCCGGCTTCGGCATGGTCCCGGCCGCTACCATGCAGTCAAACTCTTTCGGCGTCACATCGGCGTAGGCGGCAGCCCTGAGCCGCGACGGGCCACGGGGCCAATGTGGCGTCGACCTCTTTCATGTCGCTACGCCGATCAACGTTTCTTGCGGCCAACTTCGCCGCAAAGCGCATCGACCCCTCCGCTCCGCAGAGCCCCCGCGTTATAAGTGAGCAAAGCGTACAACGATCCCGAGTAGCGCCAAAATTAATACAAGAGCAGATAGCAACTGTGGCATATGACTCCCCCACACCAATCGAGTTACGTTTGATGGCGCGGGAGTTAGCTTGTCACCAAGGAACAACGTCATCACTTCCGAACGATGCCGATAAACAGTGACAAAGGATATGATCGCCATCATGAATCCGACCGCGAAAAGCGTGATGAACACGCCAACCCCCTTCAATTGAGAATTGCCGTTGTAATCCTTCAGAACGCTCAAGCTGCCAACGAGGCCGGTGCCGTGGGCGGCGAGTAAGTAGCCAACGGATTTGAATTCCGTTTCAAATGTCTCTTTTGCATACTCCTTCTCTGCATTGAACCGTTCCATAGGCGCTAGGTCCGGCATCCTGTCGTCGATCATGAAGCCTCAGCTTACCATTTTTGTTGGACCAAATATTAGCCAGCTAGCCCGACCCCTGCGTCGGTTGCTTACCGCTCCCGTTGTAACGGTTGTCGGTCGACCATCGTTCGCAACCTCCCCGCGCCCTTGCCTCGCGTCGTATTCGCGGGCTATTCGTCCTTCCGCGGCTGTTCGCTATTCGTGTGTCGAAATGTACTCCTCAAACGTAACTGCCTGTATGCCGTCGATGCCGGAGTATCGACGTTTGCGCCTTTCGTCGGTCACCACAACGAGTTTCTCGCATGAGGCAATACCTGCAATCTTCCAATCCACTGCGCTATCGTTTGGCCCTCTTCTTCCAAATGTTGCGTTAGCGCGGTCAGCAATGGCTATGATAGAGGTTCTGTGCTCTTCCGTAAGTTGCTCGCGTTTCACTCCGAGTCCCGTGACTGTTGCCGACTCGTCCTCGTAGACATCGCAAAATTCATTCCAAGCGACTGCGTATATGCGCACTTGGCCCGTACTAACATCCGCTTGCGCCACGGCAAATTGATTGCCGGACGATTTTGACCAAGCCAGCAACCCTTTCACATCGAAGGTAAACGCGGTGCCATTAGGCATCGGGCTCGTCCACCTCGTCCGTCAACGACGCCGTGGGCGCATTGCTGAAATAGTCCGGTTGATATTTCGGCTTGATGCCCGATAAGCGGTAAAAATCTAAGTCGTCGACTATCCCGGCCCGAATGGCAGGATCAAAAATCTCTGCGAGCCGTGATCCGTAACGAGAAAGCTTGTACTTCCATTCAGGTTGCCGATTTTTACCGCCTCCACCCGCCTTGGCGAAATCGGGATTTCCTGAAGCTTTGATGAAGCCGTGCCATGTGGCTATAGCTCTGGCATCGTAGTGTCCCGTCTCGACTAACCGGAGAACGCTAGCATAGAGGGATATCTTCGTGATCTTAGAGAATGCCCTCAATTCGTCGATATCGAACTGTTTTGAAGTAATCGTTCTCTGCGCCGCGAAATTGACAAGTGTGCGCGGCGCCAGGAAATTGATTGCGAAAACATTGCACTTTCGCTCTACCGCGTTTTTGAGAATATCAGGATCAGAGATTCCCGTTTCACCCAAGATGCAATGGTATATCTCGTGAGCCAGAGTGAACAGACGGCGAGAGTAGGACTGCCCGAGTGTGTTCACAACGATAGCATCGAAGGTGTCGTTTCCGACTACTGCAAATCCGACGCCGTCTTCAGTCGAGAAGCTGAATTGAAAAACAAGCGTTTCGAATTGTTCGACCCATCTACGAAGGCGGACGTATAGCTGCCTCGAATCCTCAATGTTCGATTGTAAATCATCAGTGAGCCCGATAACGGCGCGCAACTGGGACGCGGCCTCTTCTGGTTTCCACGACTGCGGAATGATCTTGGTTAGCTGGCGGTTCGCATCAAAAGCTATTCGTGTCAGCGGATCAGCCTGTATGCTTTTGGCAAGATCAATCGCTTTAATCGTGTCTCGTTGATATGCCCTACGGGCCGGAGTAGCCAAACGGAAGTCAGCAATGCTTGATGCTGGGACTAGCCTTTCACCCTCGGCGAACAGGTAGAAATCCGGCACCAGAAGTTCAGCGGCAATTTTCTTTACTACGGTCTCTTTTCGTTTGGGCGGATCGTCGAGCCACTGGTGGAATTCGTCCTGTCGCATACCGACACGCTCGCCCAAGTCGCGCTCAGAAAGACCACGAACTTGTAGTAGTCTAGCTACATTCTGTTTTATTGATGCCAAGACAATTTCTTCCGAGGGCGGTGATCATGAAACTAAGCGATTTCTCTAGTGTATTGCAACTGGGAGTTGGGCTCCATCTCGGAACGGCACTTCTTCAATCGATAGCTGAGTTCGCAAGCTCCCCTCTGTCGAAGCGAATCGAGCGGCTGGCTAAGCTCGCTGCATTGCGGCGAAAGCGGCTCAAAAAGCAGGGCGAGATCGCAGATACGTCGCTTGATCTGGAAAATGAAGTACTGGACCTCCATTCGACTTTAGAACTACGGAAAGTCCAGTTCTTCAACGAGTACCGCATTGCCGCTCAGGTCAACACCATTGCAGCGGTAGGGCTGTTTTGCCTACTGGTGTGGGCTGCGGTGCAAGCAGATGATTCGGCCAGTGTCTATCTCGCTATCTTTCTCATTGGCGCGAGCTTTGCTCCTGCCGTTCTGTCCCTTGGCACGCTATGGTGGCGATGGAATGTCAACACCGCCGATGTGAGAAAGACAACCACGGAGATTGAGCGCAAACTGCTGGGCTAGGACGAAGAGGCGGCCCGGAGACCGCCTTAATCCTTTACAGACGCCGAGTCTGCTTTGCCTTGGTGACTGTGTTTACAATGACGTTCGGCAAGCTCGCCTTCAGGTCCGTTAGCTGCGCCTGAACGCGTGCAAGGCCGGCTTCGTCGGCGCCGCGTGCGTCAATGGTGATCGGCACCGAAACGTGAGTAGAGCCACCATCAGGCATGACGCCATTGGGAAGAATCTTCGAACCCTTATCGAGATAGCGAAGTTCTGGCCCCTTCTCGCCAACGACGGACCAGCCGCCCGGGGCGCTGTCCGTGCCGTCTGCGAACATGGGAAACGACAATCCGCCTGTGCCTGCTCCGAGATCAGAGCCGCTCATGGTTGGCGTGCTACCGCTACCGCCCAACCCGAACAGATTCATTAGTCCGCCGCCACCACCCCCGGGAAACGCCTTCGACCAAAGATTGTCGACGGCCATAGACATGAGTTTGTCAGCGATCTTGTTCAGTGCGTTCGTCCCGGCCGCAGCGAATGAATCCCAAAACGATTTGCCTTGCGCGAGGGCGTGCTCGAAATCGAGAGCAAAGCCCCTCGCTGCGTCCTGTGACGTTGAAGCGAATTCCTTGACTGAATTGTTCAACCGAATTTGAGCAGCTTCGGAGCTGTTCAACGCGGCTGTCACGTCCGGATAGATGTTCTTTAGCGTCGACGCTATCTGTGCGTCCTGAGGAGTCAGAAGTGCCGTTTGACGTGCGAAGCTAATTTGGTTTGCGACTCTTGCCTTTTCCAGAGCTAGAGCGGCATCACCGGCCTGTTGTGCTAGCTCTTGAAATGCTTTCGCGCGCTGGCCCGTAACAGAAACGCCTTCCTTCTCCGCTGCAGCTTCAAGCAAAGCCATAGCCTTGAGGCGTTCGATGTTGTCTGCCGTAGTACCGACCGATTCAGCCGCGGCAAGCGTCGTCTTTGAGTACTTCGTCAGAGACTCGGTGGCTCTGTCGATGGCACTACTGCCGAGGTCCTTTGAAGCCACCCTGGACGGTATCGGGGATTCATAGTCAGACGCAGACAGACCCGGATATGGCTTGGCCCTAGAGCCCGGGTCTGGCGGATTCGCCTTGTCAAATGCCGCGTCCATTTCCGACGCTGTCGGATAACGAGGCTCATTGACCATGCTGGCAGCAACGCCACGAATCTTTTCGGAAGCTTCTTGCTGGCTCGTGTAACTGAAGCCATTCCACAACGCTTTGCCAAACGTAGTCCACGTATCGGATTCGAAAATCGGTGAGTTTTGGAAATCCTTTTGCGCCTGACTCAACGCTTCGGTGTCGATTGCGATTCCCTTTTGAGGGTCTACGCCGGCCGACTTTAGCACTTCCGATGCGGCGCTTGCTGCTACCGCGCCGGCTACGTCCGATGAACCTCTAGCGCGCTCGCGAACCTCCTTGATAAACGATGCCGCTTTATCAATGTATTTGTCGACTTCCGGCAGAAGCTCAGAAATCGCCGCCTTCATATACGTCGACCACTCAACGCTAGACTTTCGCCAGCGTTCGTCGAAGTCCTTGGCCTTCTCAATCGTTTCGTCGCTAATGATTGCGCCTGCGTCTTCTGCGGCGCCTCGGATGCCGTCAAAGCCGTGCGAGGCTTGCTCAAGGAACGGAATCCATTCCTTAGTGTAGCCAAGCATTTGAGCGATGGCGATCTGATCTTGCGGAGTCTGCGCTCGCCGCACAAGATCGCCCGCGGTCTGTAGTAATTGCGTCTCGCTGATCAGTTGTCCGTTTGCATTCTTGATGCTGAATCCGTTCGCTTCAAATTCCTTGGAAAGAGAATTTGCGTTGCGCTGTGCGTCGTTCAGCAACTGCGCGGACTTCGACAGGCCCGCGTTAACCTGATCCAAACTCAGGCCCTTTACCTGCCCGGCAAACGTGACAGACTGGAAATCACGTACTGACAACCCGGCCTGCTCTGCCGTTGTCGCCATGTCGGCAAGCTCTTTGTTAGCTTGCGCGACGTAGTTTAGAAAACCAGCGGCGGCGCCAAACGCGCCGAACCCCGCCAGTGCAGTCGATAGCAAATCGGTTGATGAAGAAACGTTTCCGACAGCATCACCGAGCGACTCGACCGAACGTGTCGTGCTATCTATGCCTTCACCTGTCGCAGTGATTGTTACCCTGCGTACAATATCGCCTTCAGCCATGCGCCACGCCTCGCGCAACAGCTTCGGCCACGGCCTGAAGGGCCGCGGCCCCGTTGGTTTCAGTCATTAGATTTGTTTCCTGAAAGCAGGTGCAGGCTCACAAAATGGGCCTGCACGATTTGGGCTGATCACATTCTAGCCATAACGCTGAATGCGTTCTGCGACGCTACGTTGAAGTTGTTGGCGTTGGTGCTGTCGTCCTGCTCGTTGGCCGAGAACACATGCAGGCCCAGCAGTGGCCCGGCCGCGTAAACGGCGGTTGCACCAACGTTGGTCGTATTAGGACCACCTGCGACAACCCCTTGTCCAATAAATGCGCTGTTCGAATCCACACCAATGCCGAACACCGCCGCCGCTCCATTCGCGACAAGGCTAACGCGGCCGGCATACTGGATCTGGGTCGCATCTTCGGCCAGACCATAAACAACTGATACTTGGTTGCCTGCGGACGCTCTCGCCTGCCGGACGGTCGAGCTGGAGTATGTATAGGGCGCGCCATTATCGATCGTCGCCGCGGACACTGTCACGCGGTTATAGGCATTCCAGAGACCAAGGAAGCCCGCCACGCCGCCCGATCCCGACCCGCCAAGAATCCAATCGAGTTGCGACGAACCATTGCTGCGCGTGGTGCCAACATAGGTTCCGCGAGATGCGGCCGGCCCATTGGTGATGCTGGCATTGTTGAGCAGGATACCGTTGACCACGACCAGCGCCGTGCCGGCTGAACGGGTTGTGCTGTTCGACCAGTCCGGGCCATGCGACAGGCGCAGTGTGCCGGCATCGTTCCGCAGATAAACCAGTCGTTGACGTTGCTGGCTCCGATCGCCGCGGGGTTCTTCGTCGTGTCGGTCGTCGCAATCGACAGCTCGGTAAACGTCGACATTGTGAACTTGGTGCCGTCATATATCGGCGCCTGATTGCCGAGATGCAGCGCGTAATAAAGTGTGGTTTTGCCGCTCTGCGTCGTCGTCATGACGGGCGTTGCGCTTGCCAGCGTCAATCGGCCTTGCGGTGGAGATAGAACACCAAGGTTACCGCGGGAGGTCTGGGCGCTCGTGACATCCGAAAGGTTGTTGGTCGACGTAAGATCGCCCGTGCCTTTCTGAGCAACCAAGCCCCATTTACCCGCTGCCAGATCAGTAGCGAACGTGCCTGATGTGTGAGACACAAGGCACGCGTATGAGGAGCCGCCGTTTGACACGAAACTAGCTGGCGGCCCGGTCACGTACGCCGTTGCTGTCACCCAGCCAGCGATAGGCAACAGAGGCGCAGGCCCTGTAGCGCCATTACTACCGTTTGTGCCAGGGTCTCCCTTTGACGCCAGCAATTGCCAATACGTGGCGTTCGGTGGCGTCTGGTTTGTATGCGCAAGGACGCAGAGGTAAGAAGAGCCACTAAGCGCAACGACATCGCCAATTGCGTAAGCGGTCGCGCCGCTCCACGCTCCCTTTGGAGAGAACCCTTTGTATATCCCCTGAAAGACCCAAGAGCCGCCAGTCTTGAGCCAAAACTTATAAGCTCCCGGCTGAATCGCGTACTGATCGTCTTCACCAAGCGAAGGATCAGGTACAGTTGCAGTTGGCGGAACAATAATCGGCACGCCGTTAGTCTCTAGCGCCGCAATCATCTTAGACACGGAAGCCATAGCATCGCCACCCGCAAAACGCAGGGGCGAACGCTGAACGATTTTGTACGCCGTGCCGGACGTGACGGCCGAATATGGCCACGCGTCAATTGTAAGCGTTGTCGGGTCGACAACATCCATGACAATCATAGTGTGGCCAGCGACAACGATATCATCACCCGGCTTTGCGTTGGCGCCGGACCAGTTAGAGCCGCTTCCGACAATAGATGTTGCTCCGGCACCGATGGCTACGGTGCCGGTTGAGTAGTTGTTAAATTCGGTCATTGATTAGGAATTGGCTTTCTTGTTCGCTTCGCTGATGGGCAGCCACTCGCCGTTGGACTTTCCGCCAGATTTTTCCGGTCGAAGGCTGGTACGCGAAATTGCCACTCGCGTCGGGTGGCGGGGCCGTAATGTCGGCTGGAAGGGATTCAAGTTTGATCAATGGATAGCTTTCAAAAGTCAGGTTAGCGAACGACATCGCCTTCCATCCGTTTAATAATCGATGAGTTGAAGTAAGCCCGCACAGCGGGTAGAAGCGCCGCTCAATCAAAGGAGCGGCAATGGCCAAGAAATCGAAAAAGCGCGTGCGGCGTGAATACACCGCGGCTGACGTCAAGGAGCTTCGCGGCCATTCGCGAGCAAAGACGCCCGTGGCTAAAATCGCAAAAACTATGAAGCGAACGGAAGCGTCCCTGCGCCAAAAGGCGATGGCACTCGGCATGCCGTTGGGACACATGCGCTAGCCCCTAACGTGCGATGCGCGGCCTAGGTTAGAAGACCGCGGCCCGTATTGTGCACCGACGACGGGCGCTGCGAAATGCCTTCAGAATATTAGGTTGTCCACAGGATGGCCCTGTGAATATCCGGGATAAGTTGTACGGATTACGATTGCACGTCGGGAATCATGTTCCACTGATCGTGACGAGTCGGGGAGAACCGCCAGCTTGCGACTGGCGGCCCCGATTTGCCCGCGCAACCCTTCCGGACTGCGGGCCAAAACGCTGATGTTAGCAGCAGCAGCATTACATTCGGTAAGTCCCGAGAGGTCAAGTCCGGTCTTGAACTGACGGAGACCACCTTGGGTTTATATAAAGAAGCGTCTTACCTAAGCGCATCTAGCGATGCGTCATTCGATAAGGACCAGTCGCCCGGAACCGCAGCGCCCCACGCTGGTATTTATCGATGCATGGGATGCCATCGCGAAATCGGAATTGCTACTGGGCATACTCTCCCGCCCCAAGGGCATCACGCGCACACTTCAGCACAGGGTACAATTCGCTGGCGCATGATCGTATGGGCGGATCACAATCCGAAGTAAGCGACCGATAACAACGGAAGTCCGGCTCAGCCGGGCTTCTACGCTCTTGGGGCCCCTAAGTCCCCTGCGCGACGCTTACGGTTGTGCCCAGAGTGGACCAAGCAAAGATAGCATCGGTTGGCGCGTCGAGTTCTCCGTACCAAATTGAACCTCCTTGACCGGCTGATACGCTCGCGCCGTCAAGGCTGATGCCGTCCGTGGCACTGATCGGTGCGGAACCAAACTTAATCGTGCACGGGTTCACCCCGTTGACCACAACACATAGGTGCTTCCTATCGTTGTTTGCGCTCACCAAAGGCGTCGGCGCAGCCGCAGGGATGGTAAGAGAATTTGTTTTGATGGAAATGCCCATTTGAGGCGATGGCCCTGTAAATATGAGTTAGAAATATTTTGCGCTAGCGTCTTCGCTTGACGCTTCATCATCCGGCAGAGACACCTTCGACGAGTCGGACGGTGTCGCTCCAAGCTGAGCAAGACAAAGTCGAAGCAGATTTAAACCGCTCACGCTAACATCCGTACCGGCGATCAATTGCCCTCGAATTTGCGATGCAATTGCGACCAGAGTCCGATGCTGCTTATTGCACCATGGCAGCTCGTCCGAAAACATCCGCCACGCCGCAATCTGGTGCTTGTCAGTCATCCACTTTGGTGGATCACCAAGCGGGCCGTTTGATTTCGGCTCGCGCCGCGATTTGAATCTCTTTGGGTCGTGCAATGTTCGACCCGTGGCTTCAGCCTTAAGTAAGGGCACTCGTCTCCGTGCCATGCAGTTAAATCCTTGAGAAAATAGAAAAAGCAAAAAGTTGGAAATGCGGGAGTGCACGAGTTGGCCCATGTCGGTCCTAATAGGTAGCCAACTGTCATACTTTGGACTCCCACCCTACCCATAGGGATTACCTGCGGCGCGCGCCCCTGTCGGGAGCCCGTTCAAAACCAGACGGGGGAACGCAGCCGCGCAAGCGGAGCTAGTTAAACAGGCTCGCTCTTGCTTGCCTCTGAAGCCGTTCGGTTTCTGCCGTCTGGGATCGATTGGACTCCTCGACGGTAGGCCACCTGACTGGGCGCCTCTGCTCTCGCTCGCCGTACGTGGCGGCAACGCTTGCTTTAAGCTTCCGGACTGTGCGTGCGACCTTGCCAAGCGTACGAGCGGTGTTGAAGAACAACGATCGCGATCCAGCTACGGGCTTCGGTGTTACAGCCTTATCGACGACAAGCGCGAAGGCGTTTTCGCCGGCCGCGCCTTCCTTGCAAAGCGTAATCTCTTTCAGACGCGCCCGCGTAATCACTCGGACTGATTGGCCCGCGATCATCTCACGATGCTCTGCCAAGATATCGGAGCCGTGTGACATGGCCGAACGGCTGTCCACTTCACACATTCGCGCGAGAACATGACCGTTCTTGCATCGCCCAAGGTCGAGACGAAACTGAGCACCTTCGTCATCGATCATCACTTCAACCGCGTCATCCGTGCTACCGACTTCTGTCGATTCTTCGTGATCCACTAAGAACGCTATGCGGAGATTAGATACGCTGCCGAAGCATCCTGGCTTGAGCATTACGATATCATTTCTGTACGGGAACGGCACATTGAACGCCACAAACTGACCGTCTAGCGCAAGGTCATCAACCACGTCGAATACTGCGTTCATGGCGCCGCCACGATCAACCCGAAACGCTTTCGCCTCGCTACGCTCAAGGGAACGCAGATCGGCGGGATCTATAGTAATCATCAGCGGATGGCCTGCGGCATGTCGTTTCGAGAAATGATTCCAGCGTCGACGAAGTCGCGCAAACCGTAATGGTATCCGCCGCATGGATCGCGGGGCGATCCGATGTGTGTGAGAAAGATTCGGTTTAGGCTGGAGACGTTTGTGCCGGTGCTCTCGATTTCGTCGAAATAGCGCTCGTACTCTTGGTTCGCAGCATGCAATTCGAGGAGAGCCTTCGCGAACAACTTCGCCCGCTTTACGACCTCCGGTCTAACGACCTCACATGCGAGCCGCGAGCCAACATCTCGTTCCTTCTGAATCAAGCCGTCCAGTTTGTTGAGCGCTTCATTGATGACGGTCAATTCCTGAAGCAGTGCTTGAAGACGCGGCAAGTCCGGAGCGTCATCTTGAACCAAGGGTTGGCCCAAGATCGCACGCAGTTTATTTTCGGACGCGCTGCCTGTACTGGGCGAGTTTTGGAGGCGCGCTCGGACCACGGCAGCTTCTGCTACCTTAGTCGCCTTTTCCGCGCTGAGGCTGTTTCGCTTGTTTTCGAGTTCCGCGATTAGCGGATGGAGTTCAGTGGGCTTCGGAATTGTCATGACTTGCTCAAATTTGATAGAACGTTGGCGACGACGTACCCGCAGTCGCAGATGAATGCCGCACTATCGTTGGACAGCACGTCGCTGATTGATTTGTCGGGCGGGACGCAGATGACTTTGCTCTTCCCGTCAGGGAGCCCAACAAGCAGCGTCTGGCCCAGAGGATAGAGTTCCCCCACAGGACGGCCGGTGCCACCCTTGTCGCTGAATTCGAAGGCGGCCTTGCCCGCCCTGGACGGAGCGATGCCTAGCCGGGTTAGCTCCGTGGTTAGCGCGATCTGTATGAGGCGCCGGAGTGAGTAGCCGCGGTTTTCGCCGCAACCACGGGACGGAACGTCGCAGGGCTGCAACGTTATGTTAGACTGTCGCAGATACCGTTGCAGCGTTGCCAGCGGCGTGCCGGTTGCCTTTGCAGCAATGCCGGTCGAGTAGGTTTGCATGAATTCCTCGATATGAGTGTGTATCTCGCCTTTCCCTAAGGCCAAAAAGAAGAGCAGCCCGCGGGGTGGCACGGGCTGCTTTGAAGTTGGTCATTTGAGTTAGAGGAAATCTCTTTCCTCTCATTGTTACTATAGCAATCTGACCCCGCGCCCCCCTCAGGGGGTCTTAGGCTGCCATGGCGACGCCGACGGGAGCGTGATTATCGTTGGCATGGGTAGGCTTGGGAGTAAAATGTGACAAACTCGACAGCGTTCCAGCGATAATTTCGTCAACCGACCCCAACTTGAAACGATTTGAGAGGCGCCATTCCGCGGAAGGGATTTGAATCTGCCGTGCGCGGACCTGACTTAGCCAAGCTGAGAAATTACTTTCCTGCCGATTGAGGCGCCTCCTGATAGATTCCGCTAGGCGCAAGCCCTCGATCACACGCGTACGGCCAATGGACGGCGCGATATCTTTCCGCACGTTCTGGGTGCCACCCAGACAGTTCGCCATAGTCGCGTGGTCAGTGGTCGCGCGCTTTACGGGATGCCAAAGCGAGCCTGTTCTCAGCATCAGCATCTTCATAATCTTGATAGCTTCTTGCCGCTGTTTCCGGCCCGGGAATATCGAGCCGCTTTGCTATTGGGTCAGCTTTAAGGATGACTTTGTTGGTGTCGAGAGTAGCTAACTCTTCCGACTCCTTGAAATAGTCCACAAGCGAGAAAAGGTCGTCGTCGGACAATTTGATTGCTAGGCGTTTCTTGTCGCGCTCATCAACTTTGAAGCTTGTGAATCCGAAGCCCTTATTTGTTTCGTCGGCGCAGGCCGCTGGGTCTCTATATTCGGGGCTGAATGCATCGCTCCAACCGTCCGCGCATAGATTCATTGCCTTTACGGCTTCCGCTGGCATCGTGGCCGTACGGATGATTGTGTCTACCCAAATTGCAGTATTCCATAACCGGCTGTTCTCTTCATCATTCCTACCGAGTCGGCCTGCAAGGTATTCCTCCTGCAAATGCCAAGCTCCACGCTTTTCCTCATGAGTCGGTGCGCGTCCCGAAGGAGGGCCGCTATAGCACGGGGGTTTCGTTTGCAGGACTTCGAACGGAGCCCCGTACTCGCTGCGCTCACCGGGCCTATAGAATCCTTCAACCTCGCTGCCTGAACGCCTGTCGGCTAGCAATATCATCGGCGTATCTCTCTTTCTCAAATGACAGTAAGCCCGCGCACCGTTGATCGGCACGTCGAGAAAAAAACAGTATTCGTCCTTCGCCCGCCATTGCGCGCGCTGAGTCTCCTTCAATGCGCGGCGAAGCGCTCGCTCAAGCGAGGCGCTGTCCGACGGTTGGCTTGCTGGTGTCCCCGGGCCGCTAATGGCGGCGAAAATCAGTTATTCAATGTCGACAGCTGCACAGACCATCGCGACGACTTTTTTAGGCCAGTCGCACTTTCTACAATTCGATGGTTGTAGCTAATTTGCCGACAAAAAGCGAGTCTGTTTCCACTTTGAACTCGCAGTATCGAGTTGAATCCCTGCTTGAGCAGGCATCTAGCGCCTCTACACAACGGGCAAATTTGCGAACGCCACATCAGGCGCCGGATCGTAAAGGGCCAAAACGTTTGAAACGTCGCGCTCCGCATTCGTGCCAATCAAGATTCGACGTGGTGTCAACCCGAAGTCCCAGTACTCGCCCAAATCGATGTAGGTCTTCCCAGTGGGTGTCTGACGGCGCCGCTTCACATGGGCGATTCCAGTTAGAAACCGTGGTGTCGCTTGATCAGCCGGGAAGGCAAAGATACGCATTTCACGCTCGTCCTCGAAGCAAGGGTCTTTGTGTCGGGCGCAAAACTCCATCAACTTGCGATGAAGATCGGTTTCACCCCACATGTCTTGGAAAGCCGGTCTGATGGGAAGGTCCGGACGAGCCCTCGCTGCTTGGACCAGCCAAACCTGAGCAAGCTGATAGCACAGAGCTTTGAATTCATCCGTATTGGTGTCAACGCCGTAAGTCACGCGTTTAAGAGAAAGGGCTGCATAGCTACCTTTCTGCAATTCCAGCTCAAGTAAGCGCCGGATGTCCTGCTCCGCAAACTGCAGGCAGTAGCCTTTGTGTTGAGTATAGCGGTCCCACAGGGTCAGCACCCCGCGCCGCTCGTGATCTTCAGTTGAAGAAGTCGCGAAAGAAACGACGTACATCAGACCGCGGTCGCCCGACGACGCTATCAAGTCTCTGAATTGAGCTGTCGATTTTGCAGCGTGACTATCCAAGTCAACTGATGCTGAAATGGACCCGGCAGGCATTTTCTGAATTGTGGCCTTCAAGGCCTCTTTCTGCAAAATTTCCCAAGCATAAAAATACTCGGACGAATCATTGAGCTGAAGGAAACTCGTCGCTCGCAAAGTCTTAGACGTAGCGATGCCTTCGAGACCCTGCCTTGAGGTGTAGTGAGCCAGAAATGGCATAGCGGGTCGCTCCGAGCCCATTAAATAAAGTAACAGAACACGATTCGCGGCCGACGTAACCTAAGTTCCGTCCAAAACCACCGGACATAAGGACAGGTAATAGATACCTGTCCTGTCCTGTCCGGTAGAATGGTCCCGGACAAAAACTCAATGTCCGGACATGTCCGCCAATGTCCGGCTGTCCAGCCAGAACCATTGGCCGGATGAGCCGACCTTGTTGCCTTCGGTAAGCTCAACGAGGGCCCGTCGAAATCGCTTGCTGAGCGTATCTTCGGCGGCCTTCGCCTCTTTCGCCCACGCATCGGCAAGAAACCGACTGCGCCAAGCGTCCCGGGTCACCGCCAAAACGCCCTCTGGAAAGCCGGGCGAGCCCGCTGGCGGGCTTTCGCCGTCCGCCTCGATAGCCGCCTTGAGAGATTCCAGGGCCTTGCCTGCGTTGCCCTTGAGGTTGGAGCCATCATGCTTGGCCGCGTCGACCTGTACGACGAAAGGGGCCGTCGTCACGTTGCCATCCGAGTCGGTGCCGAGTTCTACCGAGTCCAGCCGGAACGATGTCACCGGCCCTTCCTCCCCGTCGTTCGCGCCCGTGCAGGCTAAGGTGAAGACTTTGGACGGCCCAGCGCCAGCCACCGTGACGCCGAACGACACATCAATTGCGCCATCAAGATCAATGGCACCCTTGCCCCTGTCGCCCTCCCAGCCAGAATGGTGGATGGCAGCAACGTGCGCTTCGGTAGCCCGCGTCAGTTCGTCGACGGAGGCAACGTATCGCTGCATATCCTTGGACTGATTTTGATCGCCGGGTCCAAAGGTACGAGTGACGGTATCGAGAATGATCAAGACGCACTTGTGACGGCTCTTTTCCTCCAAACCCTTGATGGTCGCTGCCAACATCTTGGCATCGATCGCACCAGACGTAAGATCAAGCCTCCCGCCGACAACCACGAATGGGATGCCAGAGACGCCATGGGTCTTGCGCCATGCCGCGACGCGGCGTTCCGTTAGCTTTTTGCGTTCAGCCGCGAAAAACACAACCAGCCCTTGCTTGACCTTACGGCCATGCCACTCCCGGCCGGCTGCGATGTGGCATCCAATGTCCCCGACCAGCACGCTTTTGCCGGTGCCGGGCTTGGCGACGAACAAACTAAACTCTCCAGCGCCAAGCACGCCTTTCAGTATTTCTTCCTTCTCTGTCGATTGGTCCACGTCGTCGAACCACGTGGTTTGGAATCTCTCTTTCAGGTCTGCTTTTGCCGCATCAGGTAGCTGCAGCGTCTTCGCTTTGTTGTCGTTCGCCGCCTTAGCGTAGGCATCGATTTCGGCTTTCGCCGCCTCGACTTCGGCGGTTAAGCGCGGATGGATGTCGGCTAGATTCACCACGGGTGCCGCCCTTCCATATCCGCTGCGACACGCCGGCCGTGCCATCTAATCTCTCGTTTATAATATGCCTCTATGGCGCGTGGGGTATCATCGATCTCAAACCGCGCCAACTCGGCTTCGTCGGAGCCAAATCCCCAATCCCATGCCTCTAACGCTGTTTCGATCTTGTTGCATTTAATGATGCCAGCAGCGGCAAGTTCTTTGAGGGCTTTCCGGCTTATCGGCGCGATGTGACAAGCGCCGGTACAGCCAGCTTCAAGCCAATCTATCGGATGCGCGTGAAGCCGAACTACTGGCACGGCTAGGTTTTCACGACCAAGCCATGATGCGCGGCACGTCACGGAAGCGAAATGCATTTGGTCGCTAATAACCAGCAGGTCAACGAATTTGCCATCTTCGAAAATAGGAACGGCTAGCTCGTGCGGGTGCTTTGGACCTATGTGGCTGGAGCCATAGATGACAAACTTGTACCGGCCAATTTCGGGAGTCCACACCACGCCATACTGAATGACCGCGGCTTGCGGCGGAGGCGATGTGTCGACGCCATGTTCAGTTAACCACGTGACTGCCATAGCCTTGTCAGCGCCCCGTTCCTGAAATTCGCACTCAACTTCTTCCGCTGTTGGCAGCGTGTCGTCAAAGGTCGATTCCATCTACGCAGCAACGCTCTTTGACACCGAGAGATTCTGTATTAGCGCCTTAATAAAGCAGTCCAAGTCGCCGTTGCGATTATGAAAGCCCACCTGACGGGCCGTTTGGTTGAGGCCGTCCCTCCAACCTTCTGACGCCCAATTGAAATGGGGCTGCAGTGCGGCCCATTGCTCGTCCGTCAGGTTGACGGCATTAGCGGCGAGTTGATCAAGCAGCGTCACCGCTTGGGCGTTCCGAGGGTCATCGGGCCAGCGAACCGTCAATGACTTCCGCCATGCCGATGTACTGCGCGCGATGTTGCGAATGGAATCTATGCAATCGTTCTTTGTATTGAGTAGTGTCATTATCGTTCTCTGTATTGAAAAGAGAAAGCACCGCCGCTAAACGCGACGGCGCATTATGGTTGTCAGTTCTGAATGTCGGCAGCGAGCATGCCGAAGTACGTGTCAAAGTCAGGCGCTGCCTTCTGACCAGCAATGATGTCTGCGTTCAGATGCATCACGGCTAGCTGCAGTTTGGGGCTTAACGGGTCAAAGAAGGGTGCGATCTGCGCCCAATGCCCATCGGAGACATTGTCTTCCGCCGACCGCACGATCTGATCTAAGCGGCCCGCTGTGGCTCTGTCGGTTGGATTGGCAGCCAGCAGCTTTGCGGAGGCCGCAGCGAGTGTGGACTTAAGGTAGGTAATGAAATCGATTTTGCTGGACATAGTTTCCTTGTTGGTTGTGCGCACAAAAAAAACCGGCGTGCGCAGCCGGGATACGCGAAACAGTTTTGGAAGACGCCGATCAACGTGCGTTGCAGATTATCGGCACCGACGGTAGGGTAGCTGACAATTGGGAATCAGGAGCCGACGCTTGCCCTTCGATCCGGAAAAAAAGCAATTCTCAATGGCTATGCCAGAGAACATGCAAGAGTCTTCGTTGCTCATCACAGCGATGGGCCAATCGATTATGACACTTCTCGATAAGTTGGCAGAGACCCACGGAGACAGGCCGGGACCATGGTTAGACGAAATTGAAAAGACCCTCATCCGCGATGCAAAAGGCACGGTAACTGAGGATATTCATGTTGTAACCGAGGCGCGCGGTATGGGGCTTGGGGTTGAAGCTATCACTGCTCTTATCCAAAGATTGCGGCGGAAGCTGAATACGGAATAGCTGTTGCGCCAACCAATCAATAACCAATACTACGGCGCAACCAAACGCGAACAAACATCGTCATTCGTCGTCGGATTCATCAGCGTTTTCAATATCCTTCGGGCTCCCCTTCCCGCTCATAACGGTCTGGTTGCAGGTTCGAGTCCTGCCGGGCCCACCATACTGGTGATCATCATCATCATGTGCGGACACTTTGATAACGACTCGATTTCCGCTTTAAGAACGACTCGATTTCGTTTTGAGAACGACTCGATCTCACAGAGCTGGCCCCGCAAATTTGAACAGGAGGATAAGTGGAGTTTCTGCCTGACGGCGGCGATAATCGCCGCGAACAGGAGAGACCATGAGCAGACGACCGCGCCGGAACCACACGCCGGCTTTCAAGGCCAAGGTGGCACTCGCTGCCGTGAAGGGCGACCGAACGATAGCTCAACTGGCTGAGCAATTTGACGTCCATCCCAATCAGATTATGGCGTGGAAGGCGCAGCTCGAGGGAGGAGCTTCCGAGGTTTTCGGATCTGGAAGTGTGACGGCCGCCGTGCCGGCTGTGGACGTAAAGTCGCTGCACGCCAAGATCGGCGAGCTGACGCTGGAGAACGATTCCTAAGAAACGGCAGCACCAGCTTTCGGCTCCACGGGCTGGAGAACAAACCCGAATGCCTTGGCACGCCGATGCAGATTGTTGACGACTCGCGTGCGGTAGCGCGTCTCGTAGGATGAGGCCCCCGGATCGACATACTCCATTCCGTGTCGCACCGCGTTGTAGAACAGGACTGCGATCTTGCGGGCCGTGGCGGTCACCGCCTTGGCCTTGCCGATGCGGGACGAGAGGCGCCTGTAAAAGGCGCCGAGCGCGGTGTCAGTGCGTCCGACGGTGACGGCAGCGAGGCGCAGAAGAGCCGCGGCCCGACCGCCGGATCGGCGCGTTCGTGACGAGAGCACTTTGCCGCCGGAGATCTTATTGCTCGGAGCCAACCCCAGCCAGGAGGTAAAATGCTTTGCACTTGGCCATGAGGTAAGGTCGTCGCCGCATTCCGCGATCAACTTCAGCGAAAGGTAAGGGCCGAGGCCGTCGATCATAGTGATGTCCTTTCCGAGCAACACGAACAGCGCCGCCCGGACGTCGAAAGCCAGAGCGTTCGCCTGATCGGTTCTGTTCCGACGCCGCGAGACTGGCGGTGCTGATCCATGATCACGACCCCTGTGGGTGCTGAGTTCCTTCAACACAGCTTCGATCCGGACATCGCAGGCAGATGCCTTCTCGCGATAGGCGTCGTAAAGGGCGAGTGCCTGATCGAGCGCAAACAGATGCTCGGCACGGTAGCTACCGGTGAGTGCCTTCGCGATCGTCTCGGCGCTGGAGTGGCAGCTGTAATAGCGTAAGCACGCCAGCGCCTCAGGGTCGCGCTCCCCGGCAAGGATCGCGCGAATGATGCCCAGGCCGGTCGCACCGGTGATGTCGGCCACAACGTGGTGGAGTTGAAGATTCATCTCAGTCAATGCTTTCTGCATATGCTGGATGTGTGAAGCCGCGTACTCCAGCAGACGCTCCCGCTGACGCACGTAGGCTCGCAGTTCGGCAATCTGCCCTTTGGGTCGAAAGCTGGCTCGCAGCAACCCGAACGAATGGAGCCGCTGCAGCCACTGCGCGTCGCTGACATCGGTCTTGCGCCCCGGCACGTGCTTGGCATCGCGCGCGTTGACAAGAAACACAGTGAACCCCCGTGCATCGAGAAGCTCGAAAATCCGGATCCAGTAGACACTGGTCGATTCCATGACGACGGTCTCGACGCCGCATTCTGTAAACCAGTCGACCAGCCGATGCAGATCAGCCGTGAAGGTACCAAAGCTCCGTACTGGCTCAGGTGCGCGATCTGCCCTGACTGGCAGCCATGGGCATGGTCGCGCCAATGTCGATGGCAGCCGCGTTCGGGTGCACCATGGGCATCGTGCCGTCGGCCCTGGATTTCGATTTGTTGCGGTTCATCTCCAATCCTCCTGCTGACACGGCGGAAGGGCTGGGCTGCGCAATTTATTCGGATTCCTAAACGGGATCGCCGGGACGGCGTCACCACTCTCACGTACGCAACAGCCCATGGACCAGGTTTTTTAGCGGGGTCACATGCCACCAAAATCATATCGGCCGCTCCCTTCCGGCCGCAGTCTAGCGGCAATGCGTTTCTATCCCACAGGGAGCGAGCAGCGCTGAGACCAGTTTTTTAGAAGGTGCGCTCACCAAGGCGGGATTGCTGAGCGCAAAGCGATGATCGACCGCGAGCACGATTTGTCGATCACGAAGCAAGCGGAAGTCTTGCAGATCAGCCGTGGCAGCGTCTATTACCTGCCGCGCCCGGTGTCGGACGCCGATCTCGCGGTCATGCGGCGTCTCGATCGGCTGCATCTGGAGTTTCCCTTCGCCGGTTCGCGAATGTTGAGAGGCCTGCTGGCTGCCGAGGGGTGCAAGATCGGCCGCCGGCATGTCAAAACGCTGATGCGGCGGATGGGGATAGAGGCGCTCTATCGCCGTCCGCGCACGACGAAGCCGGAACCCGGCCACAAGATCCATCCGTATCTGCTGCGCGGCATGGAGATCACACGGCCGAACCAGGTCTGGGCGATGGACATCACTTACATCCCGATGGCGCGCGGCTTCGTGTATCTCGCTGTCGTGCTCGATTGGGCTACCCGACGAGTATTGTCATGGCGGTTATCGATCACGATGGAAGCGGCCTTCTGCGTCGAGACCCTGGAGGATGCCTTGGCGCTGCACGGCCGGCCTGACGTCTTCAACACCGACCAGGGTTCACAGTTCACCGGTGCGGACTTCACCGCCGTGCTCGCCGGCAACGGCATCGCCATCAGCATGGACGGCAAAGGGGCTTGGCGGGACAACGTGTTCGTCGAGCGGCTGTGGCGCAGCGTCAAGTACGAGGAGGTGTATCTGCGGGCCTACGAGACCGTCAGCGAGGCGCGCGACTCGATCGGCAGATATCTCGACTTCTACAATCGCCGCCGTCCCCACTCGAGCCTTGACGGCAGCACACCTGATCAAGCCTACTTCATCCCACTGCCAATCCGCTTGGCAGCCTAACCCGGCAGAGGCTCCACTTATCAACGAGGAGATTCTGTTCAGACAACCGGGACCAGCTCACACATCCCGCTGAAGCCGCTCACGAATTCCGCCTCGATTTTTTCGCCGCTTTTTGACCGCCGAAAAGCCGAGGGGGGTCTTTTCTCACGTTAACGGAGCGGATGAGCTTGCGCCGGCGCAGCGAGGCCGTTCGCTGGAAGCCCTACACAGACCGTTTCCGGGTCGGTCGGCGAGGTGCCGGATTCTTCGTTGGCGGGCTGCTGCCTCGGTCACGTTTGAGCCCCCTCTTGGTTGCTACTGCCGGCGAGATCCGGTTGCCTGGAACCTTCACGACGAGCACGCCGCGACGAATACCGTCGTCGAGGAAGTCGCCCACGGCCGCCTTGAGCAAGGCGCTGATGTGCTGGCCGACGCTTTGGTGCCTTGTCAAATCCAGCGCCATCAGCATTCCCAAGGGGACGTTCGTGTTCTGGTACGCCGCCGTCTGCTCTCCGTAATTCTCCATCAGAACATCGAAGGAGCAATCGTCTGTCTCCCGCTTGATCTCGGTGATGATCCGGACGCGCCCCAGATCATGAAAGACATCCGCGCGCCCCGCAGCTACCCCTCTTACTTCGTCGTGCGTGCCCAGATTCGAGGCACGAAGGAATCGCAAATAGTCCTGCTGCAACTCCTTCTCGAGCGGCATGCTACCGTCCGGATTCTCGAACAGGTAAGCACCCGTGGGATCCTGGGCCGCCGTTGCATCGAGCCGGAATTCGAGAAAGAGCAACGTTTTTAGGGCAAGCGCCAGGAAGTCCGCTCTGACCTCCTCATACTGAGCGAACGCCCCCACTGCCGCGAAATCGGCCATCAAGGCTTCGAGAGGCATTCCATGATCGCATGAGAGATTTTACTGCTCTCGATCTCGTGGATTCTGGCGACCGCGATGGACGCCGCGTCGAACGCACCGAGTTCCTTAGCCCTTGCTTGCAGTGCGGCGAGCAGCGGGCTTCCGCTCGTCGCATCAAGAGGGTTTGGCGGCTGTCGTCCTGCGATGTAGTTGTCGACCAGACCTATCAACTCTGCGGCCGCTGCCGCCTTGTCGGACGTTGAGTTCTCGGACAGCCACCGACGCAATGCCAAGGCCTGGGCGTGATTATGTAACAGGCTCGATTCTATTCGCGGAGCGACGATCGCCTCGACTCCCCCCGCCTGCTGGCCTCCTAGGATCGTCCGACTCCCCGATACGGGGCGCGGCAGCGGCGATCTTTTCAAGTGCTTCGGCGGCACGCCCCAGGCGGGCGTCTTCAGAAAGCGCCAGCAGGTCGGTCAAACTCATTGTTTGGTCGGATTGTTTGGTCATCAGCGGTTCTCTCTAAGTGGGGCGGGTTTGCGAGTGTGAACGCGGAGCTGCCCGGATAGGCCCGCGCGAGTGCGGGTTTTGTGCGCTGCACGATAGTAATTGCCCGCAGGTGTGAGTAATCTTCAGCGTCTGCCAAAGAGACGGCTTCAAGTGCCGCGCACAATCAGTTCCCAAGGATGGAAAGGCCGCTCCTCGGGGCGGCCTTTCTGTCAGCACAGGAGGAAAATCAAATGCATCCGAAAGCGCCCGCTTGCCCTGACACCGAAAGGTCGCGTTCGAGAGCCATTTGGTTGCGTCAACTCGCAGAAGGTGCCGGAGACTCGGAATTCGCGCATAGACTCGAAATTTTGACGGACGAGTATGACGAGCTTGCGAGGTCACTCGGATTTGAAGACAGCGAAGTTGATTAGGACAGGTGTTCAGCGCAGCGCTCCTAGCCGTGGCATGGGCCTTCTACGCTCGCAGCGCAGCGCTCACCGCTGCCGCCCTCGCAATCGCAACCTTGTTTGTTGGTACACCTGTTGAAATTCATGACGCATCGGTAAATGCAGTTGCAGTCTATATTGACCTGTCCGCAGTGTGATCACCGCTCGGCTGAGACAATGCCAACTGACGCCTGCCAATTCTTCTATGACTGCCAGGGCTGCGGCATCCGATTGAAGCCTAAGCAGGGCGATTGCTGCGTGTTCTGCTCTTTCGGTTCAGTTCCTTGTCCGCCAGTTCAGAAGAACGGGAAAGGCGCCTGCTGTAACTGAGCCCTTGTTGCGACCGCGCGGCCTAGTGGAGCGTCGCGCGAACGCCGCGCAGACCCGGGACCGGGTAGACCCGCGCGGCGCATGCCCCATCTGGAAGAACAAGGGCCGCGCGCCCGCACACGCGCCCCTTACCTATGGGTGAAATCGTCCCCGTAAGATTGCGATTTGTTGCGCGGCCTGTTTTCCACGTCCTCTGTCGCTTCCGCCTGACGGCCTGAACGGCTGATAGCCAAGCAGTCGGTCGGTCAGTGCGTATCTCTATATACGCACTAACCGACCAACCGACCTGCGAGGGTCGGTTAGTTAGGGCGGTCGGTCTGAGATCAGCTAAGTAATTGTGAAGTCGGTTAGTCCGGTCGGTCGCTCTTCAGACCGACCGACCACACGTAAAGCGACGGACTGCAAAATCGGACCAACCGACCAGCTAATTTATTGTTCTTGCGATTAATTATGACGCTGCCGCCTCCGAGGTCGGTTTGTCCCGAAATCAGACCAACCGACCAAGCGGGCCGCTATCGCATACGACAAAGGGCGGCCCACATGGACCGCCCCCCATGTGACACCGCACGACCTCCGCCTGCGCTTCTTTGCACCGATGAAGGAATTCACTCACGAATTCATCGCGCGCCTGAGCCAGCTCGACTATGCGCGTGCGATGGCCTTTATCGCGTTCGACGAGGCGACCGGCGAGATGGTGGGCGTGGTCCGCCTCCATTCGGACTCGATCTACGAGAGCGGCGAATACGCGATCCTGCTGCGGTCCGACCTCAAGGGCAGAGGGCTTGGATGGGCTCTGATGGAATTGATCATCGACTACGCCAGAGCGGAAGGGCTGAAGGCCATATCGGGCGACGTGCTGAAGGAGACCACCGTGATGGTCGAGATGTGCCGGCAACTCGGCTTCGAGGTCAGGCCGGATCCGACCGAGCCTGACATCTGCGACGTCCGGCTCAAGCTATGAGCGCGCTCGCGCGCTTTAGGAGCCCGCTTCGGCGGACGTTGCGGCGGACTTCTCCGCCGTCATTCGCAAGTTCTTGGCGACGATCGCGACCAGCGGCACGAGCACCGGCACGAGCATGCTGAGCGGATGCTGAACCGCGCCTGACACTTGAGCCTGAAGCGCGCGCGCCTCAAGCTGAGGGGCTTTCGATGGATGCGCCGTGATTTTCATTGGCAAGCTCAATGTCGCGGCCGGACGGGGCGCACCCGGCGATGACGAAGAGGACCGCCGCGAAACGCTCGATGGCGTGCGTCACGTCTCCGGGTTGATCCATCGCAAGGAAGCGGCGCAGACTTCGCCATATTCTGCGGTTTAGAAAACAAATTGGGATTGGATCAATGTTGGAAGACGTCTTCGCTTTTGCAGATGAGGCATTGCCCGGCACAAAGGTAATGCCGCCATACTCCGAGGCCCAATTTCTGGCCGAACTCGGAAACCGTGTGCGCAGCGCGCGTATGCATTGCGAAATGTCGCGCCGGGAACTTGCTCGCAAGTCCGGCATCTCCGAGCGGTATATTGCACAGATCGAGGGCGGCAAAGGCAATGTCTCCATCGTCCTGTTACTCCGACTTGCCTCGGCGATTCACCACACCCAACCGAAGGCGCGGCGGAATGGAGCTTAAGAGAGACGTGTCGACGGCACCAGTTCCGACTGTTCGAAATTCGCCCAGGTCTCAAGAAAACATCGGTTGTCCCACCTTTCGTTTTCGACTCAGCTCAACGTCGCCATGCCCCCCTCGTCGCAAAATCGGGCCATGAACTGGATTGCAGACTTTTGGTCGCGACTTCCAAGTCCGCTAGGGTGGCGGGAAATTGCGACGGCGCCGTTTGATCGCGAGATCGAGCTGGCCGTCATCAGCGATCACGTCGCCCCGCTGAAGCGAGCGTGCCTGCGCCACGGTAACGGCTGGCTTGATGCCGAAACACTGAGACCCGTAACCGTGACCGCGACGCATTGGCGCTACCGGATGCCAACCACGCTGCCGATGAGCTGCTGCTGATGAAAGAACCGCTGTTTATCAAACGAATAGCCATCGTCTGGTTTGCGGGATCCCGATTCGGTTCTCGGCGTAAGCGCCCGAACTGGACGCTGCTGATATTATTCACCGCGATCATGTTCGCGTTGCTGCTGCTGGCGCGCTGACCGCGGCCCACGGCGCTTGCAGGCCACCGCGAGGCACAAATACCGCCGCATCAGATGCAGCGGCGTCCGCTCTAGATAATCTTGGTATTTGGCAGTTCAGCCGGTATCAGATCACCGCCTGTTGTTGTTTCCAATTCTTCGCCCAGTCGCGCCTGCGCCGCGTCTCGGATGCGGGCCGCAATCTGCGGCTCCCGGTCCATCAGGCTGTGCAGGTCGGAAGCGTCGAGCGCAAGCAGGCGGGTCGTTTGCAGCGCAATCACGGTTGCCGAACGGCGCGATTGCCGCAAGGCGGCGATTTCGCCAAAGAAGTCACCAGCGCCGAGATGGACATGCTTGTGGCGCAGCCTGATCTCCACCTCTCCATCCAATATCAAATACATCGAATGCGCAGGCTCGCCGCGACGGGCAATAGTCGTTCCCTTGTCCACCTTCTGCGCGCGGAGAATCTTCATCACATCTGCGATCTGTGCAGCAGTTAATTCGCTGAACAAGGGAACCCTCGCCACCAACCCCCAGGTGACGACAAAATCCCTGCGATGCACTTCGTTGGCAAATGCCGTCGCCACGATACCTACTGGCAGCGCCACCATCAGCAGCCCGACGAAGATCGTCAATCCGGCTATCAGCCGGCCACCCGTGGTTATCGGCACGGCGTCGCCATACCCTACCGTTCCGAGCGTCACGATCGCCCACCACATCGCGTCGGGGATGGTGCCGAACCTGTCCGGCTGGGCGGCACCTTCGGCGAGATGCATCAGTGCAGCCGCCATCAGCGTCGCGCCACATAGAATCACAAAGCAGCCGACCAGCGCCCGACGCTCGGCATGGAGCGCCTCCAGTAACGAGCGCATCGCGGGAGAATAGCGGGTGAGCTTGAAGAAGCGTATCAGGCGCAGGACCAGAAGTGCTTTAAAATCGGCCGCTATGAACAGGGGCAGCCAGAATGGCAGCACCGCAGCGAGATCGATCAGCCCGGCTGGACTTGCCGCCAGACGCACGCGTGAACGGATTGCGCCGAACCGTTGCCACCTCGGATGTTCGATCGCCGTCCACAGCCGCGCTGCATACTCGATCGTGAAGGTGAGCAGGGCAGCATACTCGATCGCCTGAAACGCCTTGGCATACTGGCCTGCCAGCCTCGGCACGGATTCCAGCACGGTCGCGGCGAGCGTGACAACTATGAGCCCGATCATTGTCCAGTTCACGACCGCGCCGAATCTATCGACGCCGGAGCCCTGATCGAGGATGCCGTATAGACGTTGACGAAATTGCGTTCCCTGATGAAGGCGAGACACCGTTACCTCTCCGCCGACGACGGCTTCAGACCGAGCGATCCTGCGGCGGATCATCATCAGCAATTGCGCGCCAGGCGGCGCCGTCGAGATCGTCGTACTGACCGCTGCGGAGCGACCAGAGGAAGGCGACGAGGCCGGCTCCGCCGAGGGCCAGCGCCAGCGGGACCAGAATGACCAGGATTTCCATCACACGATCTCCCGCGAGCCGCTGCGCGCCCGCAGCGAGTTCAGCATCACCAGAATTGAGGATCCGCTCATCGCCGCAGCCGCGATCAACGGCGTTACCACGCCGCTGATCGCAACCGGCACCGCCAGCACATTGTAACCGATCGCAAGCCAGAGATTTTGCCGCATCAGGTGCAACGCCTTGCGTGCCGAATCGATGGCGGCGACGACCGGCGCCAGCGGCCGGCCGAGGAAGACGAGATCGGCGGTGGCCTGGCTGAGATGCGCGGCCGAGATCGGCGACATCGAGACATGGGCCGCCGCGAGCGACGGCGCGTCGTTCATGCCGTCACCGACCATCAGCACCTTTGCGCCGCGCTGCTTCAATTCCTCTATCCGCGCGATCTTGTCGGCCGGCGTGACGCCGGCCCGCCACTCGGCGATGCCGAGCGCATGGGCTGCCGCAATCACCGCGGGCTCGCGATCGCCGGAGAGGATCTCGATGCCGATATTGCGCGCCTTCAATGCCGCGATCACGGCTGGGGCGTCCGGGCGAAGGCCCTGCCGCACGGAGAAGATGAATTTTTCGCTTCCCCTGCTGAAGGCCACGATGGAGGCCTCGGAATCGAGGTTGTTCCCGCTGACCAACGCTTCTGCGCTGCAGAAGGTTGGACGGCCGAGGCGGATCTCAACGTCGTCAACTGTGGAACGCACGCCCTGCCCGGCCTCTTCGACCGCATTGAGGATCGGCGATTTGGCGCCCGCGGCCTGCGCGACGGCAGCCGCGACAGGATGATGGCTCGACAACGCGAGCCGGCCGGCGAGTTGGAAGATATCAGCGGGAATGTCGGCCGCGTTCGTGACCTCGAGAGCCGGCAGCGTCAGCGTGCCGGTCTTGTCGAAGATGACATGGTTGACTTCGGCCAGGCGCTCGATGGCATCGCCGGAATTGAGCAGCACGCCGGACTTGAACATCGCGCCCGAGGCGATCGCCTGCACCGTCGGAATCGCAAGCCCGAGTGCACAAGGACAGGTGATGATGAGGACCGCAACGCCGGTGATGATCGCATCATGCCAGCTCGCGCCGGCGATGACCCAGCCGAGAATAGTGATGAGCGCGGTCGCATGCACCACCGGCGCGTAGAGCCCCGAGGCACGATCGGCGAGCCGCATGTAGCGCGAACGGGCCTGCAGCGCGTTGTCGAGCAGCCGCGTGATCTCGGCGAGCAGCGTCGCTTCCGACGCCGCCGAGACCCGCACCCGCAGCGTGCCGGAGATGTTCATCGAGCCCGCATAGATCGGCGTGCCCTGCTCCGCAGTGACATAGAGCGTCTCGCCGGTGATCAGGCTTTGATCGATCTCGGAACGCCCCTCGATTACGGTGCCGTCGATGGCGCAGCGCTCGCCTGGCCGCAGCAACACGATGTCGCCGGGATGGATTGCAGCGACAGGCACCTGTAAAATCTCATCAGACCCGACGAACTTGGCCGCAGTCTCCGCCTTCAGCGCCGCGAGATTGCCCGCGACCGCGCGGGTCCGCCGCCGCATGTTCTGGTCGAGGAAGCGGCCGACCAGCAGGAAAGTCAGCAGCATGATCGCCGCATCGAAATAGGCGTGCTCGGCGTGGTGGACGGTCTCGACCACGGACATGCCGAGCGCGAGGCACACGCCGATCGAGATCGGCACGTCCATGTTGGTGGTCTTGTTGGACAGCGCGCGCCAGGCCGAGCGGAAGAACGGCTGGCCGGCATAGGCCACCGCCGGCAGTGCGATCAGCGCCGAGAGCCAGTGGAAGAAGTCGCGCTGCTCGGGCAGCATGTCCGAGACGTTGCCCGACCATACCGGGATCGACAGCATCATCACGTTCATGGTGGCGAACGCCGCAACGCCGAGGCAGCGCAGCAGGAAGCGCGATTCCGCGATCTCGGTCGCTTCCGCGCTCTCGGTCTCGTAGGGATAGGCCTTGTAGCCGAGTTCCTCGAGCCGATCGATGAAGCGGACAGGATCGAGCGTGCCCTCTTTCCATTCCAGCGCGACGCGCCGGTCGGTGAAGTTGACCCGCGCCAGCGTGACATCAGGAATGGCCGACAGACCGCGCTCGATCTTGGCCATGCAACCCGCGCAGTGAACGCCCTCGACCGCGAGGTCGATGTGCTGAAGGCCAGCGCCCACGGCGCGGACATAGTGAGAGAAATCGCGTGTCACCTGCATGGTGGGATCTCAGTTCAGGATCACGCGGTTACGCGACAGGAACACGCGGTCGCCCTTGGCATCGCCCTCGATGACGAGATCCCACTGACCCGGCGCGACCGATGCGGCATCGCCGCGATAGATGCCGCTGTCGGCCTCGGATAGCTCGACCGCGAGGTCTGCGCGCTTATCGGTCGGCCGCTCCAGGCGGCCCTCGAATTTCAATCCGGTCACCGGCTGGCCCGCCGCATCGCGCGCGTCGAGCTTGAGCACGGCGTGGCCGTCGGCGCGCCGCTCGATATGCGCACTGACTTTCCAGTTGCGCGCGACCTGGTCCCGTGCCGCCGAGATCTCGCGATCGTAAGTGAGGCCCGCGGCATAGGGGCTGTCGACGTCGGTGCCGGGCAGCGTCGCGATCGCGAGCTTCATCATGGTGACGTTGACGCCGATTACGACGCCGAAAAAGGCGACCAGCATCAGGAACACGTTGGATCCGGTCAGCGGCTTGGTGGCCATGGCAGTCTCCTGGTGTTACGGCGAGACGAAATTGTCGGTGGTGGTGGCAACCTCGCCGAGCCCGATATCGGTGACGTGGAAGCGCACGGGGATCGATTTCTCCGGATTGCTGTCAGCTGGCGCGGTGACGAGCAGCCGCAGCTCGCTGGTGGAGTCGCGCGGGATCACGATCATCGGGCGGTCCGGCGTCACGGAATCGGCACCGACGACATGTATGGTCAGATTAGCCGGGCCGTCCGCATCGATCGCGACGACGCGATCATATCCGCTCTTGTTCAGAAGACGTACCGTATAGGCGTTTCGAATCGAACCGTCGCTGAGCTTGACCGCGACCGGGTTGCGGTCGTGCAGCACGTTGAGGTCGAGCAGAGTGCGGGTCGCCAGCACGTAGAGCATGATGCCGCCGACGGCCGCGATGATCGCACTGTAGGCGATGGTGCGAGCGCGGACGATGCGATAGATCGGCGCCTTTCCGTCCAGGCGGCGCTGGATGTTGATGTCGTTGTCATAGCCGATCAGCCGCTTCGGCCGGCCGATCTTGGTCATGACGTTGTCGCAGGCGTCGATGCAGAGCCCGCACTGGATGCATTCGAGCTGCGGCCCGTTGCGGATGTCAATGCCGGTCGGGCAGACCGCGACGCATTGATAGCAGTCGACGCAGTCGCCGACATGCTCGCCGAGTGCGCGCAGCTCCGCGGCCTTCTTCACCGAGGTGCGCTTCTCGCCGCGATCGTAGCGGTAGGTGACGTTGAGCGCCCACTCATCGGTGAGCGCGGCCTGGATGCGGGGCCACGGGCACATATACGTGCAGACCTGCTCGCGCATGAAGCCGGCGAGCACATACGTCGTCGCCGTCAGGATGCCGATCCAAATATAAGCGATCATTGGCGCCTGCAACGTGAGAAGCTGCTTCACCAGCGTCGGCGCATCGTTGAAATAGAGCACCCAGGCGCCGCCCGTCCACCAGGCGATCATCAGCCAGATCGCATGCTTGAGGGCGATCTCGGAGACGCGCTTGAGCGTCAGCGCACCGCCCGCCTTGTCCTTGCGCATCCGCTCGCGGCGGTCGCCTTCGACGAAGCGCTCGACGGCGTAGAATAGGTCGGTCCAGACCGTCTGCGGGCAGAGATAGCCGCACCAGATGCGCCCACCGACCGAGTTCATCAGAAACAGCGCCACCGCGGCGACGATCAGCAGGCCCGTGAAGTAATAGACCTCCTGCGGCCACAGCTCGATGAAGAAGAAGTAGAAGCGGCTGTTGGGAAGATCGACCAGCACCGCCTGGCTGGGCGCGCCGACGCCGCGGTTCCAGCGCACGAAGGGCAGGAAGTAATAGACCCCAAGGCAGAATGCCATGAGGCCCCATTTGATCCGGCGGAAGGTCCCGGAGATGCTCTGGGGATACACCTTCTTCTGGGCCACATAGAGCGGTCCGTTATCGTCGTCCGATGTGAGCTCGTTCGGGTTCACGGTCTTGTTCATCGCCTGGGACTTCTCGAGGTGCGATTCAACCTAGCCCCGACCACGCCGCGTCAGTTGATCCAGCTCAAGCGGAGGCGTTTCTGTTCGCCCCCGCCCCTCAACTATTTTCCGCCGCCCAGGGAGTGGACGTAGACCGCCATTGCCTTGATGGTGGAAGGATCAAGCCGTCCTTCCCAGGCCGGCATGACGCTGGCGCGGCCCTGACTAATGGTCTCGATCAGGGTCGCCTCGTCAGAGCCGTAGAGCCAGATCTTGTCGGTCAAATTGGGAGCACCGAGCTCCGGGTTGCCCTTGCCGCCATCGCCATGGCAGGCGACGCAATTGTCCGCAAAGATCTTCTCGCCCCTGGCGGCGTCATAGCCCTTTCCGGTTGAGAGGCCCGACAGCGACCTGACGTAATTGGCGACCGAAACGATCTCGCCGCCCTTCAGCACGCCGTCCTTGCCGAAGGCGAGCATCTGGCCTTCATGGGTCTTAGGGCATGACCGGAGCGGGCACCAAACTGGATGGTCTGCATGATCTGGTCGAGCGTGCCGCCCCACAGCCAGTCGTCGTCGTTCAGGTTCGGATAACCCGTGGCGCCGGCGCCGCCGGAGCCGTGGCACGGCGCGCAATTGTCGCCGAACACGGTCTTGCCCTTGGCGCGCGCGAGCGCCAGCAAGGCCGGATCCTTCTCGATGTCGGCGAGCGAGGCCGCGCCCAACGCCGCCATCTTGTCGCCCCTGATCTTCTCGAGATTGGCGAGCTCGACCGCGACGTCGGCGCGCGTCGAGTAGCCGAACAGTCCTGTCGTGTTGCTGGAGATCAGCGGCCAGGCCGGATAGACGATCCAGTAGCCGATCGCCCAGACGATGGTGAGATAGAAGGTGATCACCCACCAGCGCGGCAGCGGCGTGTTGAGCTCCTTGATGCCGTCCCATTCATGCCCTGTCGTGGATCTGCCGGAAACGGAATCGAATTCGCCATGATGTTCGGTCATGATGTCTTACTCCTCCCGCAGCGGCAGCTGTGCCGCTTTGTCGAACTCAGCCTTGTTGCGGGGCCAAAGTGCGTAGGCGATGATCGCGAGAAAGATCGCGACGAAGACCGGCGTCCAGATCGTGGTCACGAGACCCGAGGCGAGATTGTCGAGTGTCAGAATGGCTTTCATCGGTGGTGCCTTCTCAGCGAAGATTGGCTTTCTCGTTGTAGATCTTGAAGTCGACCAGCGTGCCGAGCATCTGGAGATATGCGATCAGGGCATCCATCTCGGTCGGCGTGCCGGCCTTGCCGTCAAAATTGCGCACGACCGCCTTGGCGTAGCGTTTGGTGAAGGCGTCGGTGCCGGCATTATCCGGATCGGCCTGGGCCTTCATATCGGCGGCCGCGCTGGCGATCTGGTCGTCTGTATAGGGAACGCCGACCGTCCGCAGGGTGCGCATATGGTCGCCTATCGTCCCTGGATCGACTTCTGTCGAGCTGAGGAACGGATAGCCCGGCATGACCGATTGCGGAACGATCGCGCGCGGATTGCTCAGATGAGTGACGTGCCAGTCGTCGGAATACTTTGCTCCGACACGAGCAAGGTCAGGACCGGTGCGCTTCGAGCCCCATTGGAACGGATGGTCGAACATGCTCTCGGCCGCGAGCGAGAAATGACCGTAGCGTTCGACCTCGTCGCGCAAGGGACGGATCATCTGGGAATGGCAGAGATAGCAGCCTTCGCGGACGTAGACGTTGCGGCCCGCGAGCTCCAGCGGCGTATACGGCCTGATGCCATCGACCACCTCGATCGTGCTTTTGAGGTAGAACAGCGGCGTGATCTCGACGAGACCGCCGATCGCGATCACCAGCAAAATGCCGACGACCAGGATGATCGAGTTCTTTTCGAAGACTTGGTGACGTGTCCAGAACGACATGGGAAGCTCCTCATTCCGCCGCCTGAAGAGCGACGGGCATCTGGACTTGCTGTTCGCCTGTGCGAACCGTCATCCAGAGATTGTAGGCCATGATCAGCGCGCCGATCAGGAACAGCGCGCCGCCGGCGGCACGGATGACGTAGAAGGGATGCATCGCCTCGACGGTCTCGATGAAGGAATATTCAAGAAAGCCGAGCGAGGTGTAGGCGCGCCACATCAGGCCCTGGAGGATGCCGGACACCCACATCGCCGAGATGTAGAGAACGATGCCGAGAGTGGCGATCCAGAAATGCCAGTTGACGAGCTTCAGGCTGTAGAGGCCCTTGCGATTCCAGACCCACGGCACCAGGCAGTACAGCGCGCCGAAGGAGACGAAACCGACCCAGCCGAGCGCACCGGAATGCACGTGGCCGATGGTCCAGTCGGTGTAGTGGCTGAGTGAATTGACCACCTTGATCGACATCATCGGTCCCTCGAAGGTCGACATGCCGTAGAAGGCGACGGAGACGACGAGCATGCGCAGCACGGGATCGGTGCGCAGCTTGTCCCAGGCGCCCGACAGCGTCATCAGGCCGTTGATCATGCCGCCCCACGAAGGCATCCACAGCATGATCGAGAAGGTCATGCCGAGCGTCTGCGTCCAATCCGGCAATGCCGTGTAGTGCAGATGGTGCGGACCTGCCCAGATGTAGAGGAAGATCAGCGCCCAAAAGTGGATGATCGAGAGCCGATAGGAATAGATCGGCCGCTCCGCGCGCTTCGGAATGAAGTAGTACATGATGGCGAGGAAGCCCGCGGTCAGGAAGAAGCCGACCGCGTTGTGGCCATACCACCACTGGAACATCGCATCCTGGATGCCGCCCCAGGCGATATAGGATTTGGAGCCGAAGAACGACACCGGCAGCGCGGGGTTGTTGCCGAGATGCAGAACCGCGATCGTCACGATGAAGGCAAGATAGAACCAGTTCGCCACGAAGATGTGCGGTTCCTTGCGCTTCAGGATGGTGCCGAGGAAGACCAGCAGATAGGTGACCCAGACGATGGTGAGCCAGAGGTCGGCATACCATTCCGGCTCGGCATATTCCTTGGACTGCGTGACGCCGAGCAGATAGCCCGTGCCGGCGATGAGGATGAAATAATTGTAGCCGAGCACGACGAACCAGGGCGCGAGATCGCCGACGAGCCGCGCGCGGCAGGACTTCTGCACGACGTAGAACGATGTCGCGATCAGGACGTTGCCGCCGAAGGCGAAGATCACGGCGGAGGTGTGCAGCGGCCGCAATCGGCCGAATTGAATCCACGGCAAGTCGAAGTTCAGCGCGGGCCAGGCCAGCTGCGAGGCGATGATGAGCCCGACCAGGAAGCCCGCGATGCCCCAGACCATCGCCATGACGGCGGAGAACTTGATCGGGCCCATGTTGCAGTTGGGACGACCATTGATCTCCGCAGGCGGCAGCGCCGCCGGACGATCGTAATAGCGGTTGATGATGAAGAACACCGCGGCCAGACTCGCCGCCGCACTCAGTCCGGCGTGAAAGGCGAACGGCGCGTCGAGCGCCTTGGCCGAGGCGATCAGGCACAGGAAGGCAGTGACCGCGAACAACGCCGCCAGGCCGCTTTCACCTGACGTCATGGACTTGGAGATGGAGGGCTGGGGCATCGCGGATTCTCTCTGAAAGAACACGCCGCCAGAAACCACATTCACCCTCGCCGAGAATTGATTGAGATCAAGATTGGTCTTTGGTTCTTCGTATGAGCGGTATTTTGGTAACGGCCCCGTACATTTAGGGCGCAGCCAGATGAAGTGCTCCTGCTGCCCCCGCGCCGTCATTGCGAGGAGCTCTTGCGACGAGGCAAACCAGGATTTCGCCGTGGCGGCAGTCTGGATTGCTTCGCTTCGCTCGCAATGACGGAGGCTGCAACCCTACCGCTTAGCTTGAGACACTCACGCGCTCGCGGTCGCCTTCAGCGCCGTGATGACGTCCTCGCGCGCGACGATTCCGACCAGCTTTTGAGTGCTGTCGAGCACGATGATGCTCCGGATGCGGTGCTCGACCATGATCTGGAGCACGCGAGTCAAGCGCGTGTCGGGACTGACATAAATGAACTCGGGTGTCATGACGTCGCCGACCTTGCGGCTCATCAGGTCGTGATAGCGCGGCAGCATCTGGCTCGGCGTGAAGGCAAAGCACTTCAGGATGTCGAACTTGGTGACGATGCCGACCACCTGACCGTCATCCTCGACAGGATAGGAGTTGAAATCGTCCTGCTCGAACATCTCGCTGAGCGCGAGCAGGTCATGGTCGCGCTTCACCGTTTTGACGTTACGCGTCATGTAGCCGCCGACGGTCTGCTCAAGGAATTTGTACACGGCGCGTCCTCATCGATTCGTCTTGAGTTCGAAGCGTCAGTGCGACAGCAGCACACATCGGGCGGTTTGCGTGACTAGATATTGCGTGACGCCGCCGAGGATCAGCTCGCGGAAACGCGAATGGCCGTAGGCGCCGGCGACGATCAGCCCGGCCGCGATGTCGTCGGCAACCTTCTCCAATCGTTGGGCGGCAGTTTCTGCTCCACCCGCTCCCGAGACCCGCGCTGTCGCGGTGACGCCGTGGCGGGCGAGCCAGGCGGCAACATCGCTGACCCGCCCCACCACGGCCGAACGGTCGTCATCGTCCTCCGGAATTTCTACGATGGTGACGTCCCTCGCCTTTCGGAGCATCGGCAGCGCATCGGCCACGGCGCGGCGCGCCTCGGGCGTGTCCTTCCAGGCTACGAGAACGTTGCGCAGATCGAGCCAGGTGATCCGGTCAGGCACGGCCAGAAGCGGTCGGCCGGCCTGCATCACCAGATCCTTCGGGCTTACCAGCGAAAACGCATCGGAGAAGGCCGGGCTCTGTCCGCCACTGACCACGATGTCGGCGCAGCGCGCCTGCGCCAGGACGAATCGCGCGGGAAAATCTGCGGAGCTGCGCCATTCCGCGCGCCCGGCGCGGGTCCTGGTGGCAGCGTGGAATTCGGCCTCCAGATCGGCAAGACACCTCTTGACCGAGACCTCCTCCTGATCGATCAGGCGTTTGGGCCGCAGCGCCATCGGTGAAATAAATCGGCGGCGCGAACTTCGCTGCGGCGACCCCGACGAGTGCGGCCTCGTATCGTTCGGCGAGCTCGCCCGCAACCTGAAGGCGCGCATTATTGGGCTGATTCAGCGCGAGGCTCACCATCACGGTCGCGTATGTCATCGGGCGTCTCCGCTGGACTGTGCTTTGACGAAAATTGTAGCCCCGCGGCGATCCGGCAGGATGAGCTAGATCAAATCGCCCTCGCCGTGCCGCGGGAAATCCGCCAACGGAATCAGACATCGGAACTTGCCACCGGGGCTTCCTTGGGCGAAATTGCCGGCAGGTCGCGGCGGTTCGCCCCCGGACAGCAGAATGGGAGCAACCACGTGTCGCCGACCCGCGTAACGCATCCGCCACACGATCATCGCGGCGAGCATTTCCGCGTCCGGATCGAAGGATTCGGCGTCGGCACCTGGGATCTCGACCTCACGACGCGCGAGCTGGAATGGTCGGAAACCGCGCGGATGCTGCTCGGTATCGAGCGTGGCAGACCTGCGACCTACGATCTATTCCTGTCGCGTCTCGAACCCGACGACCGCGCGCGCGTCGAGACCGCGATCAAACAGATCTCCGAACGCGGCGGCGGCTTCGACGTCTCCTTCAGAATTGCCGGGACGTCCGACCGGAGCAAGTGGATCAGGGCCCGTGCCGGCCTGATCAGGGATGATGCGGGTGTCGCGCGCCATCTCAGCGGCATCTTTCTCGATGTCGACGCGGAGAAGCAGGTCGAGGAAACCCTGCGTACGCGCGAGACCCACCTCCGTTCCATCCTTCACACCATCCCTGACGCCATGATCGTCATCGACGGAGGCGGCATCATGCAGCTGTTCAGCACGGCGGCCGAACGCCTGTTCGGCTGGTCCGAGCAGGAGGCGATCGGCCAGAACGTCAGCATGCTGATGCCGGAGCCGGATCGCACCCGCCACGACAGCTACATTGCGCGCTATCGCTCGACCAAGGATCCGCACATCATCGGCATCGGCCGCATCGTGACCGGCAAGCGCCGTGACGGCACCACGTTCCCGATGCATCTGTCGATCGGCGAGATGCAGTCCGGCGGCGAGCCCTATTTCACCGGCTTCGTTCGCGACCTCACCGAGCACCAGAAGACGCAGGCGAGGCTGCAGGAGTTGCAGTCGGAGCTCGTCCATGTCTCGCGACTGACCGCGATGGGCGAGATGGCCTCCGCGCTCGCCCACGAGATCAACCAGCCGCTGGCGGCGATCAGCAACTACATGAAGGGATCGCGGCGGCTGCTCGCCGGCAGCACCGATCCCAACACTGCGAAGATCGAAACCGCGCTGGACCGCGCCTCGGAACAGGCGCTGCGCGCCGGCCAGATCATCCGGCGCCTCCGCGACTTCGTCTCCCGCGGCGAATCCGAGAAGCGGGTCGAGAGCCTGTGGAAGCTGATCGAGGAGGCAGGCGCGCTCGGCCTTGCCGGCGCGCGCGAGCAGAACGTGCAGCTCCGCTTCAATCTCGATCGCGGCGCCGACCTCGTCCTCGCCGACCGGGTGCAGATCCAGCAGGTTCTGGTCAATCTGTACCGCAACGCGCTGGAAGCGATGGCGCAGTCGCCGCGGCGCGAGTTGATCGTCACCAACAGGCGCGTCACCGACGACATGATCGAGGTCGAGGTGTCGGACACCGGCTCCGGCTTCCGGGAAGACGTCATTCCAAACCTGTTTCAGACCTTCTTCACCACCAAGGAGAGCGGCATGGGCGTGGGATTGTCGATCAGCCGCTCGATCATCGAAGCTCACGGCGGCCGCATGGTGGCCGAGAGCAACGCATCGGGCGGCGCGACATTCCGCTTCACTTTACCGGCAGCCGATGAGACCTGAGCAATGACGACCAAGGGACATGTCTACGTTATCGATGACGACGAGGCGATGCGGGACTCGCTCAACTTCCTTCTGGATTCCGCAGGTTTTGGCGTCACGCTGTTCGACAACGCGCAAAGCTTCGTCGACGCCCTGCCCCGCCTCGCCTTCGGCTGCGTCGTCTCCGACATCAGGATGCCGGGCCTCGACGGCATCGAGCTGTTGAAACGGATGAAGGCACAGCACTCGCCCTTCCCGATCCTGATCATGACCGGCCATGGGGACGTGCCGCTCGCGGTCGAGGCAATGAAGCTCGGCGCCGTCGACTTCCTCGAAAAGCCGTTCGAAGACGACCGTCTCACCGCCATGATCGAGACCGCGATCCGTCAGGCCGTGCCGGCGGCCAAGAGCGACGCCATCGTCCAGGACATCGCTGCTCGCGTCGCTTCCCTGAGCCCCAGGGAGCGGCAGGTCATGGAAGGCCTGGTCGCGGGCCTCTCCAACAAGCTGATCGCCCGCGACTACGACATCAGCCCGCGCACCATCGAGGTGTACCGCGCCAATGTCATGACCAAGATGCAGGCGGGCAGCCTGTCGGAGCTGGTCCGGCTGGCGATGCGTGCCGGCATGCTAAAGGATTGAGGCAGGTCAAAACGGCTCCCCCCCGTCCGTGCTACGCGATCGGAATGATCGAGATCGTCTCGCACCAACGGCGGCCAATGGCATCATCCGCACAGCCTATCGTCTACGTAGTCGACGACGATGAGGCCGTGCTGGGATCGCTGCGCTTCCTGCTGGAAGCCGATGGCTTTGCCGTGCGGACCTTCCGGAACGCCACCGCGCTGCTCAACGCGACGAGCCTGCCCGGCGCGGATTGCTACGTGATCGATTATAAGATGCCCGATATCAACGGCATCGAGCTCGCCGACCGATTGCGCCAAACCGACGGCGCCGCCCCGATGATCCTGATCACCGGCGATCCCGACCGCAATATCTCGGCCCGGGCGGCAGCGGCGGGCGTGAAAGACGTGATTTTGAAGCCGCTTCTAGATGAAAACCTGGTCAAGCGCATCCGCCGCGCTATCCAGGAACGGCACGGAAACTGACTTACGGGATTCTACGTAAGGGCACCTCCCTAAGATATCGCTCGAAATTTTCAGGCTGCGCAACCCCGCGTAGCAATGCGTCATCACAACGGAGATGACGCAGATGCTGACCCAGATACTCAACACCAAGACGATGAACACCCGGATCGGCGGCCAGATTGCTCCTGCCCATTCCCTCACCGACCAGTTTGGCGCGATCACCGGCCACGTCGGCCTTCTCGCCACCGAGTTTTCCTACTGCAAGGACGAAGAGATCTACGGGGAGGACGAGCCGGCCGAATACGTCTATCAGGTCGTCACTGGCGCTGTCCGCAGCTATAAGCTCCTCTCGGACGGTCGCCGCCAGATCGGCGCCTTTCATCTTCCCGGCGACGCGTTCGGCCTCGAATCGGTGCCCACCCACCGCCTCGCCGCCGAAGCCATCATCAACACCACCCTCCGCCTCGTGAAGCGTGCGAGCCTCGAAAAGGCCGCCGGCACCGACGTGCAGGTCGCCCGCAAGCTTTGGGCGATCACCGCAGGCGAACTTCGCCACGCCGAAGACCACATGCTGCTGCTGGGCCGCAAGACCGCGATCGAGCGTGTTGCGACCTTCCTGCTTGAAATGGACCGCCGCCTCGCGGTTGCCGGCATGATGGCACTGCCGATGTGCCGCCGCGACATCGGCGACTATCTCGGCCTCACGTTGGAGACCGTGTCGCGCGCGCTGTCGCAGCTTCACGCCCAGGGCATCTTGGGCTTCTCCGGCGCCCGCCAGATCGTCCTGCGCAACCGGGCGCGCCTGCACAATCTCGACGCCTGATTTCTTGTTTCTCGCCACCTGTTTGGCCGGCTGAATTCGTTCAGCCGGCCGTTTCTTTTGTCGCGACGCCTAGCCGGCATCGGCTTCCGCCGTATGCACGCGAACTTCGTGCTCGCAGCGCGCACCGCGTTTCCTGAGAAAATCGGCGACATCCCCGACCCTGCCACGCGCCCCATCCTGTTCGTTCGCCGTGCAGACCTCGACGATCGGGACCTGCGATGCTCGGGTCAGGAAAGGCAGCGCCTCCCGAGCCGCCAGGTGCGCTTCCCTTGTGTCCTTCCAGCCCACGAGGATGCGATCGACTGTCCGGCGTGTCACGCCGTCCGGCACCAGAAGCGTGGGACGCTCCTTTCGAATCGCGCCGACAGGATCGACGTTGTGGGGATGAGCGTCGTCGAGCTGCTGGCGCTTGAGGACGACGAGATCGGCAGCCCTGGCCTGCTCGACCAGACTCCGTCGGAAACTCGATTGCCGAGCGCCACTCCACCATCTCGGCCGGCGAACGGACAATCTGCCTGAACCACGCCTCTTTGGCTGCAGCGCTGCCCGAAAGCGTTCGAGGTCCTCCGACGCCATCTGCTCGATGATAACGCCCTCGACCGCGAATGTGGGCTCTACGGCGATCGCCGAGGCGGCGAGGATGAACGTCTCAAAGCTGCTCGTGAGGCCTTCCGCGATCGCAATCTGCCCTTCTTCCTGCTGTTTCGGTTCAAGCTAGGGTCTGTTGGGATTCAGGATTCTCATCGGGGCTTGGTTGTGATTCAAGCTTGGGATGGACCGATTCGTTTTGACTGACGCCCAATGGGCGAAGATGGAGCCGCATTGTCTTGGCAAGCCGGGAGATCCGGGCCGCAGCGGCAAGGACAACCGACTGTTTGTCGAGGCCGTTCTGTGGATCGCCCGAACCGGCAGTCCCTGGCGGGATCTGCCGGCGATGTTCGGCCACTGGAATAGCACATTCACGCGCTTTCGCGACTGGGTGAAGGCGGATGTCTGGAAGCGGCTGTTCGAGGCCATCTCCGACGATCCCGACATGGAATACGCCATGGTCGACGCCACCATCGTCAAGGTCCACCGCCACGGTCAGGGCGCAAAAGGGGGACGCAAAGCCAGGCGATCGGCCGCTCGAAAGGCGGCATGACCACCAAAATTCTGGCGCTCACCGATGCGCTCGGCAATCTCGTGCGCTTCGTGCTCCTGCCGGGACAGCGTTTCGATACGGTGGGCGTGCCGCCACTCATCGAGGGATTGGCCTTCAACGCGCTGATCGCTGATAAGGCCTTCGATAGCAACGCCATCATCGCCGAACTCGAAGCGCGTGGCGCCAAAGTCGTCATCTCCCAGCATCCGCGCCGTGCACAGCCTCTCGCCATCGACAAGGAGATGTACAAATGGCGGCATCTCATCGAGAACTTCTTCGGCAAGCTCAAGGAATTCAAGCGCATCGCAATGCGCGCCGACAAGACCGACCAGAGCTTCACTTCAATGATCTATCTGGCCGCGGCCGCGATAAACTCCAGATGAATCCCAACAGACCCTAGACCATGACGCTGACGAAAACATGCATGTCCTTCCTCCGTGCATTGAGGCAGGAGGGCACTGTACCCCTGCATCAGCCAGCGCCGGGCTTGACACATATCAAGCGAGCCAGTTCTTCCCTGCCGAGACATCGCGCGAGATCGAGAGCGGATTTCCCTCGCGCTCGGCTCTACGCTTCCATGCGGTGCTTTGCGATATCGCCGACCGGATGCCTCGTGAGATCCCCGGCCAGCTCCGCCACGATCCGCCACATGACGCCGGGATGAAGCTCCGAGCAAAGTGCAGCCAGCGTTCGCGGCGGCGCGACGACGATCGGCGCGATCGATCGTTCGCTGCGGACTACGCGCTCCGCGGCCGCCGCCACGTCGCTCACGAAAGGCCGCTCTTCAAAGGAACAGCGACCTTTCCGGCGGTCGCCGAACACAACGACAAGATGCGGCTTGAACACAACGACAAGATGCGGCTTTTGGGTCATTGCACGCCCTCGTTGCTGATAGTTTGCTGCTTTGGCGCTCACCCGGAAGATGCTTGATCCCAATCAAGGTCCGAGTACGCACAGTGCGACAGGATATTGAGCGGCCTGGGCAAGTAAGCGAGACGGAGACATGTCCCGATCTATCGTTCGTTTCCTCAAGAACATCGTTGGCGACAGAGGCCAACTTTTTGAGGCATGCCAACACACGACAGACGTCGACGCACATGACGAAGCCGAGGCTTTGCGATTGGCCAAGCAGCAGTTCTGCGCGTTGCGGGCGGTGGGCGACTGGACGCTGCATGCGGACCGCGTTGAGGTGAAGTCGGCCGACTTTCCGTCCTGAACCCGATCTGATGGGCAAACAGAGTGGCACGCCTCTCGGGCTTTACCCCGCGGTCACCGGCTTGCGGTCGTGACCGTCGCATCCGAGGCGCTGGTCAAGCCCGGCGCGACGCGTCAGGAAGTCGAGGAGACGCATGGCGTGGCCATCTACATGGGCGGCGGGCCCTCGCTGATGTATGCCGCGGAAAGCAGGCGTCGAAGATCCCACGCGGGCCGGTCACCTAATTTTGTCGAAGATTAGATCGTTTCTCCTCAGCCTTAAGGGATTGCGTTGCATTCCCGTCGGTATCCTGAGGGAGCAACGGTCGACGCGCGGATCACCTTCCGTAGAAGATTGCATCTCAATCAGCAGTTGATGCATGGCTTGGCCCAAGGTCGTACGCAGCAGCATGGACGACCGTTGCGGCATCGGCCGTCCCCGCGCTCTTCAGCTATTATGGTGGTTGATGACATGCATACGCCTGGACCACGTTGCCTTCGGGACATCGACGCAAAATGATGAAGCCGAGCTATCTTCGCATCGGCGCCTCGGCTGTCCAATTGATCATTTCCTCTGCGATCCGGGCAAACGCGGCATCGAAAGCCGCGACCGCGGCTGTCGGTTCAATCCTGTCGAGTTTCTCGCTCGTTTCCATCAGCCTTGAAGTGATTACCTTGCTGTCCTTATCGACGATCCTCACCGAGAATTCGATCTCTACGCGCGGTTCACCTCCCGTTGCAATGCGAAAGCGCCTGATATCAATGAGTAGCTGGTTATCCGCCTGCCCCAAATCAGCCGTACGCAGCGGGGCATGGGCCATGTCGTAGTTTTCAAAACTGTCGATCAGCCGCGCCTGCACCAGCTTGGGAATGCTGTCGGCCCACAGGAAGTCCGCAAAGCCCGGATTGTCGCCGCCTGATGCAAACAGCATGCGCTGGGTCTGGAGCATCGCGACCGCGGTCGGCTCAGGAATGGCCAGTGACGCCGAGAATGTCTTGCCGGCCGGTCCGAGGTTTTGTGGCGCATGCAAATCATAGGTGATCTTTTGTGCCGGCGCGCCGCCACCGGTCATCTTTTCGAGGCCCGCCAGAATACCGTCGAGCTTGCCGGTATTGCGCGCGAGGCCGTCGGAGAAGGTCTTGAAATTGGCGATAGTATCTTTCAGCGGACCGGAATTGTCCTGCAGCACCGAATCGACGCGCCGCAACGCATCGCGCGCCGCCTGCGTCATGCTCTGGCCTGCGCCGGCTTCGGCCGTCAAGGTCAAGGTCTCACTGGATTCGCCGACGATCATGCCGCCCTCCAAGGTCACTACAGGCACACCAGTCAGCCCTTGGAAATCGAGGCCGACCTCGGTATCGGCGCGCACTGGTGTGGTCGAAGCGACCGATATCGTCGCATTAACGAAGCGCGGATTGTCCGATGCAAGCCCGAGCTGGGTGACCTCACCAACGCGGATGCCGTTGAACAGAACCCCGGCGCCGACCAGAAGCCCGGGCACCGGACCGTGGAATTGCACGTGATAGCTCGCGCGGGGCCCGATGCCGCCAGTGTTGTTCAGCCAATAGACGAAGCCGAACACGGCGAGGATCGCGGCCAGCACGAAACTGCCGATCAGCACGTAGGGAGCGCGGGTTTCCATGTCTCATCTCATCTCGTGTTGAAGCATCTGCGAGCGCTTGCCGTGGAAATAGGCACGCACCCAGGGATGCTCGGATTGAAGCAGTTCGCGCATCGGGCCGATCGCCACGATCTTGCCGTCGGCGAGCGCGGCGACGCGGTCGCAGACCGTAGTCAGACTCGCAAGGTCATGAGTGACCATGAACACGGTCAACCCCAGCGTCTTTTGCAGCGTCCCGATCAACTCGTCGAAATCGCCGGCGGCGATCGGATCGAGCCCGGAGGTCGGCTCATCCAGGAACAGGATCGGCGGATCGAGCGCGAGCGCGCGGGCCAGCGCCACGCGCTTGGTCATGCCGCCGGACAGCTCGGCCGGATATTTGTCCGCATCCTGCGCCCGCAGTCCGACCATCTCCAGCTTGGCGATCGCGATCTCGTCCATCAGCTCTTTCGACAGCACGAGATTTTCGCGCAACGGAAACTGGACGTTCTGTCGGACCGTGAGCGACGAGAACAATGCCCCCTGCTGGAACAGGATGCCCCATGTCGTGGCCGCGCGTTTCGTGCGGCCGCCGATCGGCTGGCCCATGACTTCGATGGTGCCGCTTCGGCGCGGGATGAGGCCAATGATGGTTCGCATCAGAACCGACTTGCCGCCCCCAGAGGCCCCCACCAGCCCGAGGACCTCGCCCTTGCGAACATCGAGCGACAGATGGTCGAGCACGGTCTGGCGGCCGAAACCGACCACGAGGTCGCGGACGCGGATCGCCAACTCTTCTTGCGATTCGCCCATTGTCACATTCCGATCGAGGCAAAGAAGATCGCGAACAGGCCGTCGAGCACGATCACCAGAAAGATCGATTTCACCACCGACGTCGTGGTCTGCCGTCCCAGCGACTCTGCGCTGCCCTTGACCCGCAATCCTTCGCTGCAGGCGACGATCCCGATCACCAGCGCCATAAACGGCGCCTTCAGGATGCCCACCTCGAAATGGGTGACGGAGACCGCCTCGTGCAGCCGCGCGATGTAGATCGCCGGCCCCATGTCACCATAGAACTGAGCGACCAGGCCGCTACCGTAGAGCGCGGCAATCGAGCCGATGAAAGCAAGGATCGGCAGTGCGATGACCAGGGCCGCGACGCGCGGCAGGATCAGGACGTCGACCGGATCGAGCCCCATGGTCGAGAGCGCATCAATCTCCTCCCGCATCTTCATGGAGCCAAGCTCGGCGGTATAGGCGCTTCCCGAACGGCCAGCGACCATGATGGCGACGATCAGCACGCCGAACTCGCGCAGCACCAGGATGCCGACCATGTCGACGGTGTAGGACTCCGCGCCGAACCTCCGGAAATGGAAAAATCCCTGCTGGGCGATGATGGCGCCGATCAGGAAGGTGATCAGCACGACGATGGGGATGGCCTGCCAGCCGATGCGATAGAGCTGGTAGATCAGCGATGTCAGTCGCAGCGAGCGCGGCCGGCGCAGCACGCCGATCACGGCGATGAACAACGCGCCCAGCATTTGAAGAAAGATCGTGATGTCTTCGCGCGCCCCGACCGTGGACTTGCCGAGATCGCTCAGCCTGAGCAAAATCGGGTTGGGTGCAGGCGTCGGCGGCGGCTTATGGCGGTTGACCTGACGCACCTCGTCCATCAGGCCGCTGAAATTGTCGGCGACACCGACGAATTGGGCCGATCTGCCTGACGATGCCGCCCTGCGCGATAGCTTCTCCAGGACCCAGGCGCCGAGCGCGCCGACGCCCGACATGTCCAACGTCACTGCCCTGGATCGATCCACATCGGCGCCGACCGAACGCGAGAGCGTTTCAAGCGTAGTCACATTCGCTGCGGTCCAGGGCCCTTCCGGGCGCAATTTCAGCACATCGCCGGATGGCGTTGCCAGCAACAGCGGTTCGGAGTTCACGCTTCCACCTCATCGGGACAACCGGGTCCGCATTCAGCTGTCAGTTCTAGGCCAGCGTGTGGCGGCGGGTTTGACCTGCCTCAAGACCGAGACGACGCTGCCTGCTTGAGGCAAATCAAGCGCGGACGCGCGGGCGGACCTTAGGTTCACTCCATTCAATGGAGAGATCAAATCGATGCTCGACAGCGTCAGGATGCCCAACCGACTTCATCCGCGATCCCAAGACCGGCGGCTGCGCCCAAGGCGTTCCGCCCAGCAATCTTGGCTTCCGACTTGTGATCGAGCCGTCGCAGCCCGCCGTCGCAGGCATCGCCACCAGCGTCTCAAGGCTCCTCCGCAGGAGCTGAACTCTCGCTATCGACTGCTTGCGCCAGAGCAACGTCTTTCGCTCACGGCTCCGGTAGACGATCGGGATCAGAAGGAGACAGAAGATGCGATCGGATCTGGCGCAATCGTACGGACAGGATAGGCTTCCCCGCTACACCAGCTACCCCACCGCGCCGCATTTCTCACCGGCGATCGGCGAGGCCGACTACCGGACCTGGCTCGGATCGCTTTCGCAACGGCAACCAGCCTCGATCTACCTGCATGTACCGTTCTGCCGCTCAATGTGCTGGTACTGCGGTTGCCATACATCGGTGACGAAGAAGGATGACCCTATCGCGGTCTACACCTCCGGACTACGTACGGAAGCGCATCTCGTCGCCGAGGCCATCGGGCACCGCCTTCCGATCTCGCATATCCACTTCGGCGGTGGCACCCCCACCATCATGACGCCGGAAACGTTCGCCGACCTGGTCGGGGCGCTGCGTTACTCCTACTTCGTGCTCCCCGACGCCGAGGTCGCCGTGGAGATCGACCCGCGCACGCTGACGGAGCCGATGGCGGAGGCGCTCGGCTTCAGCGGCGTCAACCGGGCAAGCCTTGGGGTGCAGAGCTTCGATCCCGAGGTCCAGCGCGCGATCAACCGCCTGCAGAGCTTCGAGCAGACGGCCAGGTGCGTCGAGCTTCTGCGGCGGGCCGGCGTCGGCAAGCTCAACTTCGACCTTCTCTACGGTCTGCCGCTGCAGACGGTGGATTCCTGCCTCGATACGGTGGCCAAGTGCATCGAACTCCGCCCCGACCGGTTCTCCGTGTTCGGGTATGCGCACATCCCCTCCTTCAAGAAGCATCAACGGAAGATCGACGAGAACGCCCTACCGGACAGTGTCGAGCGACATCTGCAGTCGGAGACCATCGCACAAGCGCTGATGGATGCGGGCTACGTCCGGATCGGCTTCGACCACTTCGCCTTGCCTCATGATAATCTCGCAGCGGCCAAGCGCGACGGTCGGCTGCGCCGGAACTTCCAGGGTTACACGGATGACACCGCCGAAACGCTCATCGGCTTGGGTGCGAGCGCCATCGGACGGATGCCTGATGGACTCGTGCAGAATGCCGTACCGATACGCGATTACCTCACGCGCATCGCCGAAGACCGAATCGCCAGCGTCAAGGGCTATGCTTTCACCGGCGACGACCGCTTCCGTGCGGATCTCATCGAGCGGGTGATGTGCGACATGGCGGTGGACCTTTCACGGATCGCGCGGTCGCACAACCAGGACCCCAAGACGGCCGTCATAGACCGCGCTCGGCTGCTCAGCCTGATCGCGGACGGTGCCGTGACGATAAAGGACGACCGGATCACGGTCCGCGGCGGCGCCGAATTCCTGGTACGGAGCGTCGCTTCCGCGTTCGATGCCCACCTGGCGCGATCGACTGCCACGCACAGCCGAGCGGTTTGAACAAGTCCACTGGATCCAGAGTGCTCGCGATCTGCGCCAGCTCAAGGGGTGTCGGGATCTCGATCGGTCTCGGACGGCTTCTCCGGAGGGACTTGCGCCTCCGCAGTCCACCATCCGCCGGCGCGCGTGCGGATCTCGGATCTTCGAGAACGCCCGCAGCAATCGCAGCGCTTGCAGATCTTCACGAATGCTCATCGTCACGACCAAGTACCAGCGAAGCCATCATGGGCTCTCATGATGCTACTGCGTGCCGGTATATCGCAGGCGAAGCCGCCGGCAGGCGCTTGATGTTGCCCACGATGGATCGTTCTCCCGTCGCCGATCCCGTCAGTTCGGTGCAGTACCGCCCTGCGGCCCGCAGCGAGCCCGGAGAGAACCTCGGCCGTCCGATTGTTGCGGTGGCCGATCTGAACCGGACGGTTTTGGCGCGCCCGCTGTCGTGGGCATAAACGGCCCACTGGTCGCCCTTCCCGGAATAAGGCGCTTATCCGGACGTACAACGCGTCGGCGGCGCTCCAGATGGTGACGTGGACGACCACCCACTAGTCGTGGCCAAGCAGGTCCAGCGTCTCGGGCGGGTCCACGAAGTCGATGGTCACTAGCACCCGCTGCTCCTCGATCCCCAGCGCCGAGACCTTCAGGAATCCGGCGGGATCTACTCGCACCAGTCCCTGATGGCTGACCGCCCCAGCCGTCGATCCGGACGGGCGCTCCGACCTTGATCTGCACCGCATCGGTCGAGACCCGATCCGCCACGACCTCCAGGTCAGCTGGCTGCCGATGTAGACCAGCGGCGGGCGCGAGCACCCGGACGCAGCTGGCCGGCTCCGCGGACGGCCGGGCGTTTGCCGGGTCCATCAGCCGCGCCGCCAGGGTGCCCGCTGGTCTGCCTTTGGCTTGGCCTGCTCCTGCTTCTGGTCGGGTGGTGCCCTTCGTGTTCCGCGGCCGATTGCGCCCAGTCGGCGTGCCGGAGCATCGTGACGAGTAGCGCGGCGGCAAAGGTGAAAGCGCTGGCAAGCTCCTGATCTGAGGATCCAACTCTTGGATGAGCGCTCCGGCCGCTTGATGCACGTCGATCCGGCAAACGATGCGCTCGCGGCCCGGCTGCGATCACTCGTTGCGCTGTGTCAATACTACCTCTGCGGTTCTCTGCTCCGATGTGCCACATTCACCGGGAGAATGGACATGATCACCAGAACGCTGATTCCCATCGTAGCCGCCGCCGCGCTTGCTGCGCCCGCCATGGCCCAAAGCACGGACGGAAAAGGACGGTCATCACTATAGCGACGGCTCGAAGACCGAAGTCCCTCATCACATGGGCAAAGGACACGGTCGGCTCCTCCAAGGGAGACGGTCGGCTCCACCAAAGGATGGGGCGTCCGGAGGCCATCATTACACGGGGGCCCCGACACTTCGTCGCCGCACCACATGAGCGACAATAAATCACGACGCTTTCGCCCGGTTCGCCCCGGGACGAGCCGTCGCTGACAGAGCGCGGCACGGTCAGTCAGTCGACATCGGCACGCCTGCCGTGACTTCAGCCAGGCGCTCGGTCTCCTCGACGAGCCCTATTCTCGCTTCACCGCGACAAAGAGTCTGCATGATAAATGCTATTCTACCCGGCCGCGCCCAGCTCAAGAGAACGTTGTTGTGATCTCCCGCCGGTCAACGGCGCTGCGGCCCGACTTGTTTCGAGGCTTTTCCAGGGTCGAGCTGCGCAGCGGCTCGAAGACGCAACTGGCGACCGTGCTTCTCACTGATGACGACACCCTCGTCGGGCCCGACGAGCTTGGCATGGCGGAGCCTGCGTTTCGGCGCTTTGGGCAACCGGCGGGCAGCTACATTGCGGTCAGCCCTGCTCCCTCCCCGCCAAGCCTTGACGCGGTTCGCGTCAAGGTTCAGGGCAAGACGCTCGAGGCTGCCGAGATCGGCGCAGTCATCGAGGATATCGTGCATTACCGCTATTCGGACATGGAGATCGCAGCGTTCCTCGTCAGTTCCGCCAATTTCATGACATCCGGAGAGCTAATCGCTCTTACGGAGGCCATGGCAAGAGCCGGGACGCAACTCAGATGGAATGCAAGGACCGTCGTCGACAAGCATTGCATTGGCGGCATTCCGGGCAATCGCACGTCCATGATCGTGGTCCCGATTGTGGCCGCGCACGGACTGATCATCCCCAAGACCTCGTCGCGCGCAATCACGTCGCCTGCCGGAACGGCCGATACCATGGAGGTGCTGGCGCGGGTCGACGTCAGCGTCGAGGAGATGAAGGAAGTCATTGCCGCATGCCGCGGCTGCCTGGTCTGGGGCGGGCACGTCAATCTGTCGCCAGCCGATGACATTCTGATCTCCGTCGAACGACCGCTCAGCCTTGATACGCGCGAGCAGATGGTAGCCTCCATCATGTCGAAGAAATTGGCGGCCGGCTCCACCCACCTCCTGATCGACCTGCCGGTCGGCCCGACGGCGAAACTGACCAATCCCGCCGAAGCGATGCGGCTGCGCAAGCTGTTTGAGTTCGTCGGCGACCATTTCGGAATTACAGTCGAGGTGGTTGTGACGGACGGGCGCCAGCCGATCGGCAACGGCATCGGCCCGGTTCTGGAAGTGGAGGACGTCATGGCGGTGCTCACCAACGATGCCGACGCCCCTATCGACCTGCGCGAAAAGTCGCTGCGGCTCGCGGCGCATCTGCTGGAATACGACCCGCAATTGCGCGGCGGCAGCGGCTATGCGCGCGCCCGCGAACTGCTCGACGGCGGCGCTGCGCTCAAGAAAATGCAGGATATCATCGACGCCAGGGTCCGTCCTCCTGCCGTAACGACCTCGGCAAGCTAACCTTCGACGTCGCGGCCGCCGACGACCGAAATCAACTGCCTCCAGCTGAACCGACTGGGGCGAACCGCAGGCGCGCCGCTCGACAAGGGCGCCGGGATTAAACTGTTGCGCAAGATTGGCGATCGCGTCGAGAAGGGTCAACCGCTCTATCGAATCTATGCCTATGATCAGTCGGAACTCGATTTAGCCACGACCGCCGCAAAGGCGAACTGCGGTTACACCATCGGCACGAAGCACCCGGTAACGGGCGAGACGGCTTCGTGACCACGACCATCATTCAGAGCCTGCCGTCATCGTCCCGCGATGCCACCCGGCTCGCCGCGCGGCTCGGCATTCCCTACCACCTAAATCGCGGTCCATGAATTTCCCGACGGAGAAGTAAAGGTGACGGCCACACCGGCGGCCCCTGTGATCATCATCTATGCATCGCTCGACCGGCCGAACCGGAAACTGATCGCACTGATCTTCGCCGCCGAAACGTTGCGGCGCGGAGGCGCGAAGCGCCTTGTGCTGCTGGCGCCCTATCTCTGCTACATGCGCCAGGACGCCGCTTTCCACCAAGGCGAAGCAATCAGCCAAAGGATCATCGGCGAGCTGATCGCCGGATGCGTCGATCGCGTCGTTACGGTCGACGCACATCTGCACCGAACACCTGACATTGCAACAGTGTTTCCGGGAATCGCATCCGACAATCTCTCGGCGATGCCGGCGATATCAGACGCACTGCGCAAAGCGGGTCTTGATCCGGCGACCTTCCTAGTGGGACCGGACTCGGAATCCGAACCATGGGTCAGCGACCTCGCTGGTAGGCTCGGACTATCCTATTGCATCGCGCAGAAGATCCGGCGCGGTGATCGCTCGGTCGAGATCCGATTTCCGGAGCCTGCCCGCATGTCCGGTCGTCCCGCCCTGATTGTTGACGACATCGTCTCCTCGGGCGGCACCATGGTGGCTTGCGCCAGAGCTCTCAGATTGGCCGGCACGACAACGATCGACGCCGTCGTCACGCATGCGCTGTTCTCCGAAGAGATCTATCGCGACATGATTCAGTCCGGCATTCGCTCGATCCGTTCGACGCACAGTGTGCCGCACTCCACCAACGCAATCGAACTCGACAATCTATTCGTCGACGCCTTGCAAGACGAAATGATGTTCGTAACCATTCCGGAGACAACACGATGGGCGTAACTATCCGGTTTTGCGGTGCGGCTCGCACGGTGACGGGCTCTTGCCACCTCTTTGAAACCCGATCCGGACGCTTTCTGGTCGACTGCGGCTTATGAAGGACAGAAGACCCTGAAGGAGCTGAATTACAAGCCGTTTCCCTTTCGCGCGGCGGACATCGACGCCGTCCTCCTGACCCACGCCCATATCGATCATAGTGGCCTGCTGCCGAAACTCGTCCACAATGGTTTCTCCGGCCGCATCCTGGCAACGCGCGGCACCATCGATCTCTGTTCCTACATGCTGCCCGACGCCGGCAACATCCAGGAGTCCGAGGTCGCGGCGCTGAACCGGCGCAATGCGGCCCTCGGGCGGCCCGAGGTCCGCCCGATCTATACTCAGGCCGATGCGGCTGCCTCGCTGCAGTCGTTCGCGCCAGTCGACTACGAGAAATGGGTCGACGTGATTCCGGGCGTTCGAGCTCGCTACTGGAATGCCGGTCACTTGCTCGGCTCCGCCTCGATCGAGATCGAACTCGCCGACCAGGACCTGCCGCAGATGCCCCTTCGCATTCTTGCCTCCGGCGACATCGGTCCCGACGCAAAACTGCTGCAGCCCGATCCTGAGGCGCCTACAGGCTTCGACTACGTCATTTCAGAATCGACGTATGGCGACAGGGAACGGATGCCGATCACGGCTGATGCGCGCCGGGCTCGTCTGTCCGCAGAAGTCCGCGACGCTGCAGCCCGCAAGGGCGCTGCTCATTCCGGCCTTCGCGGTGGAGCGCACCCAGGAACTGATTGTCGATCTGGTCGACCTGATGGAACGCGGCGAGATTCCGGCTGCACCGATCTTCCTTGATTCGCCGCTCGCGATCCGCGCCACCGAAGTTTTTCGCAAGCACGCATCAAGTCTTGATCCCGCGGTCGACGTCCGTCGATTGCTGAACTCGCCGCAGCTCCGGTTTACTGAAACGGTCGATGAGAGCAAGGCGATCGCCAAGTTGACCGGCTTTCATATCATCATCGCCGCCAGCGGCATGTGCGATGCCGGGCGTATTAGACATCATCTGCGCAATTGGCTTTGGAATGCCAGAGCCACCGTATTGCTGGTCGGCTTTCAGCCCCAGGGAACGCTGGGTCGGATCCTTATCGATGGCGCCAAGGCCGTTCGTATCCAGGGCAACGAGGTCAGGGTTGCGGCGCAGATCCGCAGTATTGACGACTATTCCGGACACGCCGACGGAGCGGAGCTGGCGCGGTGGATCGCCGCGCGTCGCCCGATTCGCCGTGACCTGTTCCTGGTTCATGGCGAGGAACCGGCCATCGCTGGTCTCGCGACACGTACTTCGGGGCAAATCATGCCGGCGCCGCGGGTTATCCAGCCGCTTCTGGATGATGCCTATGAATTGTCAGCCGCGGTGCCGAGGCTTCTCGATGGCTCACATCACCGACGGCTGGCGCCGGAAGCCGTGGTAAGGCTCGACTGGCACAACGACATGTCGAGACTCGTGCTTGACATCAACGATCGCATCGAGGCCGCCGCAGACGATCGCGCGCGCGGCGTTATCGTTCGAAGGCTAAGGCGCGCGCTGGACGAATGAAGCCAGGTCGATCTCACGCCGTGTAGGGCAACATTATCACCCGGCACGGGCTTGGCTCGATGACAACTTTGCCCAGCTTTTTCCGACATCCGGTTATTAACTCCTGATTGAGGCAAATCAAAACTCCGTACGCTGCCGCGTGCGACACTTGTCAATGCTGGTTCAAGGAAACTCATTTGGAGAGAAATGAGCTGGTCCCGGTTGTCTGAACAGAATCTCCGCGTTGATAAGTGGAGCCTCTGCCGGGTTAGGCTGCCAAGCGGATTGGCAGTGGGGTGAAGTAGGCTTGATCACGTGTGCTGCCGTCAAGGCTCGAGTGGGGACGGCGGCGATTGTAGAAGTCGAGATATCTGCCGATCGAGTCGCGCGCCTCGCTGACGGTCTCGTAGGCCCGCAGATACACCTCCTCGTACTTGACGCTGCGCCACAGCCGCTCGACGAACACGTTGTCCCGCCAAGCCCCTTCCATGCTGATGGCGATGCCGTTGCCGGCGAGCACGGCGGTGAAGTCCGCACCGGTGAACTGTGAACCCTGGTCGGTGTTGAAGACGTCAGGCCGGCCGTGCAGCGCCAAGGCATCCTCCAGGGTCTCGACGCAGAAGGCCGCTTCCATCGTGATCGATAACCGCCATGACAATACTCGTCGGGTAGCCCAATCGAGCACGACAGCGAGATACACGAAGCCGCGCGCCATCGGGATGTAAGTGATGTCCATCGCCCAGACCTGGTTCGGACGCGTGATCTCCATGCCGCGCAGCAGATACGGATAAATCTTGTGGCCGGGCTCCGGCTTCGTGGTTCGGGGGCGGCGATAGAGCGCTTCTATCCCCATCCGCCGCATCAGCGTTTTGACATGCCGGCGGCCGATCTTGCACCCCTCGGCAGCAGCAGGCCTCTCAACATCCGCGAACCGGCGAAAGGAAACTCCAGATGCAGCCGATCGAGACGCCGCATGGACCGCGAGATCGGCGTCCGACACCGGGCGCGGCAGGTAATAGACGCTGCCACGGCTGATCTGCAAGACTTCCGCTTGCTTCGTGATCGACAAATCGTGCTCGCGGTCGATCATCGCTTTGCGCTCAGCAATCCCGCCTTGGTGAGCGCACCTTCTAAAAAATCGTTCTCCAGCGTCAGCTCGCCGATCTTGGCGTGCAGCGACTTTACGTCCACAGCCGGCACACTTCCAGATCCGAAAACCTCGGAAGCTCCTCCCTCGAGCTGCGCCTTCCACGCCATAATCTGATTGGGATGGACGTCAAATTGCTCAGCCAGTTGAGCTATCGTTCGGTCGCCATTCACGGCAGCGAGTGCCACCTTGGCCTTGAAAGCCGGCGTGTGGTTCCGGCGCGGTCGTCTGCTCATGGTCTCTCCTGTTCGCGGCGATTATCGCCGCCGTCAGGCAGAAACTCCACTTATCCTCCTGTTCACATTTGCGGGGCCAGCTCTCTCGACGATGGCCTCGTTGGGTTTGGCAACGCCGCGCACGCCGGTCGTCACGTTGTGGCACCATTGCTCGCCAAGCAGAAATGCCTGCGCAAACAGGTTGAACGGTGCAGCTTCCCACTCCGGCCGGGCGAAACGCCGATCCTGCGGCTGCGGCTTGATCAGAGACCAGGGGCCATGACCGGCTGCGAAGAATTGCTGGGATGCTTCGAGAAGCCGTTCGGCGTCCCGGACCGCCTCCTGCGAATTCTCAAGCTGCCGCTGTGGCGAGGCCGCCAAATGCGAAAGCCAGTCGGTATAGGCCAGCAACAGTGCGATGGGCGAGATGCCCCCGCTGAACCGCGCCAACGTCGCATGAAACGCGCGATCAGCGAGGTTGGACTCGCCCACCGTCGGATGCTGGGTCTGCGTTACGTCTACGCCGCTCAGGGCGACCGCGCGCACAGGCGCCGGCAGGACCGGTGCCTCCGGCGTTGGCATGACCGAATTCGCTGGCATGGACTGATCAGCTCAGCGGACGGGTTCTAAACAGACTTGACGCGCCCTCGATCACCCGTTCGCCGTTCTTGAATACCTGATCGCAATCGCGGCGGATGAACTCAAGCTGATGCTTACTGCATTCTTCGTACATCGTTCTCAAGTCCCTGACGGAATGCGCGCCGGCCAATTTCGAGGCAAATTCCGCAAAGAGGTGCATTTCGGTTTGCGTTCGATCGAGGAATTCATTGCCGAGGATAACACACTCCTCGAGCATCAATTTCTGGGCACCAAACAGGAAGCTCGCGGCACGCTCTTTCGCCCTCGCCATTTGCGCTTCGGCCTCCGTCGTTGCCTGCTTCGGGTTCGCAGTAGCCGCTTCGGAAAATTCTGGCCTGGACATGTTGACCTCTGGTCTTGGATGCACCTGATTTTTACGTTCTAGCGCCCAACCACACATTGAGCTGTATCAAGTGGGGCTCCGATGATCCCGCGGGCAATCACGTCATAAATTGCCCTCCATTGATTGAAATCGTGGATCCCGTGATGAAGCCGGCTTCCTCGGCAACGAGGAATACCACCGCGCGGGCGATTTCCTCGGGCTCGCCGAGGCGGCTGACGGGGATCAACGGCAGGATGTTTCTCTCCAGCACGTCCTTGGGCACCGCCTGCACCATTTCGGTATTGATATAACCGGGACAGATCGCATTCACGGTGATGCCGCCCTTGGCGTTCTCCAACGCCAGGGCCTTGGTGAAGCCGATATCGCCGGCCTTTGCCGCCGAATAATTGACCTGGCCGAACTGTCCCTTTTGGCCGTTGATCGATGAGATGTTGACGACCCGGCCGAATTTGCGGGCGCGCATGCCCTCGATCACCTGTCGGGTCATGTTGAACAGCGAGCCGAGGTTGGTGTTGATGACCGCATTCCACTGATCGATCGTCATCTTGTGAAACGCACCGTCCTTGGTGATGCCGGCATTATTGATCAGCACGTCGATCGGACCGAGGTCGGCTTCGACCTTCTTGACACCAGCGACACAGGCATCGAACGAGCTGACGTCCCATTTGTAGACGGGAATGTCTGTCTCGGCCTTGAATTTCTTCGCCGCCGTGTCGTTGCCGGCGTAGCTTGCGGCAACCCTGTAGCCAGCAACCTTCAAGGCCTTGCTGATCGCTGCGCCAACGCCGCGCGTTCCTCCCGTTACCAACGCTATCCGTGCCATCATCTCTACCTCGGTTATTCGTCACGCTCAGGCTGCACGAGAGTTCGATAGAGCCATTGATCCAGCGCAATGGCGGGCGAATTGCTCTCGTCGCGATCGTTCAACTGAAATCTGGTCGGAGGAGGTTGCCGCCTTCACGTGGCTAATCGCGGCGCACGATAGCCCAATTGAGGCACATCAACGGCCTATGCGATCTTTCGGGGCAAGAACCGTCAAATCGATTTCCCTGGAGATGGTAATGACCGCTCCGCAGCAAACGACGGGCGCAGGCCGCACGTTCTGGTGCGAACCCACGGATGGTCTCCTGGCCGAACTTAGTACCCAGCTGACCGGGCTTACCCAGGAGGAGGCCGAAAGACGATTGCGGATTTACGGTCCCAACCGGTTCGAGGCCACTCACGGCGAATCTTTGCTCGTCAAATTCGGCAGACGCGCTCTCAATCCACTTGTGGCGCTTCTGATCGCAGCCGCCGCGGTTTCCGGCATCAGCGGTGACTTTGGCAGCTTCTTCATCATTGTCCTGGTTCTGACGCTTTCCATGACTCTCGACGTCGTGCAGGAGCACCGCGCGGAACAAGAGGCTGAGGCGCTGCGGCACTCCGTTGCGGTCCGCGCCGACGTCATGCGCGACCGCAAACAGGTTACGCAGCCCGTCAGCACCCTTGTCCCGGGCGATATTGTAATGTTGCGAACCGGCGGCCTCGTTCCCGCAGACGGCATTGTGCTGGAATCGGACAATCTTCAGCTCGACGAATCCATCCTGACGGGAGAACCGTTTCCGGCGCGCAAGAACAACACACCATGTCCTGCCATAGAGCTTGCCGATGCGAGTAACGCGCTGTTTGCAGGCACTTCCGCGGTTGCCGGGACGGCAATTATGCTGATCGTCGAGACCGGTCCCCGCACGCGTTTTGGGGCGATCGCATCAGCCCTCGCCGCCAATGTCCCGCCGACGGCCTTGGAACAGGGCGTCCGGCATCTCGGACTTCTGATCCTGCGCCTTACAATTTTTCTGACGCTGTTCGTGCTGCTTGCCCACCTCGCCTCCGACCGGCCGGCCATGCAGTCGATCCTCTTTGCCGTGGCGCTGGCGGTTGGGCTTACGCCTGAGCTATTGCCGATGGTGATGACCGTGACGCTCGCGCGTGGGGCCAAGCGGATGGCCTTGCAGAAGGTAATCGTCAAACGGCTTTCGGCGATCCACGACCTTGGCGCCATGGACGTGCTCTGCGTTGACAAGACGGGCACCTTGACCGAAGCCAAAATAACGCTCGCTGACAGCGTCGATTGGCAGGGTCAAAAAAGCGATCGCGTGCTCCAACTAGCGCGGATCAACAGCCAATTTCAATCGGGCGTTCGCAGCACCCTAGACGAGGCCATTCTCGCAGGTCAGGCGAAGGCACCCGAATGGGTGCGCCGGGGCGAACTGCCCTTCGATTTCAGCAGGCGATGCCTGTCGATTTCGGCCGAACGCGGCGGCGGGATTCTTCTTGTTACAAAAGGTGCTCCGGAAGCCATCCTATCCCGTGCGGTGGCTGTCGAAGTCGACGGCCTGGCCCATCCGCTTGACGATATCCGGCGAAACCGCCTTGACGCCGAGCAGCGCCGGCTGAACGAACAGGGGTTTCGTTTGCTTGGCGTCGGAATCAGGTCCCTCCCTGCCGAGGAAGCGAGCTTGACGCTCGACGATGAAGCAAATCTGACATTTGCCGGCTTTTGCGTTTTTGCCGACCCGCCGAAGGCCGATGCCGCACAGGCAGTCGCCGATTTGGCGGCACTCGGGATCAGACTTAAGATCATCTCGGGCGATCAGAGCGCGGTCGTGCAGCATGTGGCGAATGCCGTCGGCCTCGCGCGCGACACCGTTCTGACCGGCGCCGATATCGCTCAGCTCACCGATGTCGGCCTTGCGGCAAAGGTCGAGCAGGTCGACCTGTTCGCTCGCGTCGATCCCGATCAAAAGAAGCGCATCATCGACGCACTCCGGATGCGCGGCCATGTTACAGGCTTCCTCGGTGACGGCCTCAATGATGCCCCCGCGATCCACGCCGCCCATGTCGGTCTGTCCGTCGAGGGAGCAACGGATGTGGCCCGCGCAGCAGCAGATATGATTCTGTTGGCATCCGACCTCAATGTGCTTGCCGAGGGTGTTCGCGAAGGCCGGCGCACGTTCGCCAATATCCTGAAATACGTCCGCATGGGCACCAGTTCCAACTTTGGAAACATGCTGTCCATGGCGCTGGCCTCGATCATGCTCCCGTTCCTGCCACTGCTTCCGCTGCAGATCCTGTTGAACAACCTGCTTTATGATCTTTCTGAGATCGGGATCCCCTTCGATGCCGTAGACGCGGAGGACACAGCGCGGCCGCGCTCATGGGATATGAAGTCTATTCTGCGATTCACGATGATGATGGGGGCGGTCTCATCCCTGTTCGACGCCACCACGTTCGTCATTTTTCTGAAGGGCTTCGGCACTGATGCCGCGCAATTCCAGACCGGTTGGTTTGTGGAGTCGATCGCAACGCAGGTTCTGGTGATATTCCTGATCCGAACCCGGCGAGTCCCGTGGCGTGCCACACCGGTCCATCTCGCCTTGACTGTCACTTCGCTAAGTGCGCTCGCAGCAGGCGTCTCCCTCGTGGCCAGCCCGCTGCAACGTTTCTTTGGGTTTGTGCCACTTTCGTGGCCGCTGATCGGTGCGATAGCCGCCGTGACAGTGGCCTATCTAGCAGCCGCCGAAGCCGCGAAGCACTTTGCGCTCCGCGGATCCTGATCCTGCGGAAGCGCACAAAACGCCTAGCACCTCAGCGCGCCGGCTCGCCGAGATGGAATCGGCGGCGTCCCAGCGCGATGATTTCGCGATCTGTCGGATGATCGCAGGCCTCTGCGTGGAGCTCGCGCGTTTTTGTCGAGGCCAGGCCTTCCTGGAGATGCTTCAACAGCAGGGTTTTCTCAGTTCCGGGACCCACGATGAGGATCGCTTCACTATTCTTCAGCATCTCGTCAATCCGAGGAAGGAAAGTCGGATCCTCGACCGCCTTGCCGGAGCCGATGGCGTTGGCCTTGTGATGCAGATGCCCGAACGGCGCGCAGGTAACGTTCGAATTGCTGCTGGCCAGGCACAAGACGCTTCTGAGGGAAACCTTCCGGCAGTACTGGAACGTCGTCGCAGACGAAGTCCCGCTTCCCTAATTTTAACCGTGCAGGGGTCTCAGGCCAAGAAGCGCTTCCCCTGGTTCCCGTGCATGGCTAGACTCGTTATTCTGTATCGCGTGAGGAAGTTCGTAATGGCCCGCAAGAACCTTCAAGTCTCAGAAGCGCCCGAGAATGCCGCCAGGCCACGGCCGCGCAATGTCTTGATCTATATTCGGGTCTCGACTGAAAAACAGTCAAATAACCAGTTGAGCCTGGATTCGCAGGAAGACAATTTAATCACGCGTTGCAAGCGCGACGGTGACAACATCGTCGGCATCTTCCGCGAGGAGGGCGAAACCGCCACCAACATGAAGCGGCCAGCCTTCGAGCAAATGATCGCGCGCGCGACCGATGGCACGCGCGCGGTCGACGCGATCATGGTGTATTCGTTTTCCCGCGCGTTTCGCAACCAGGTCGAGCAGGAGCTCACCGTTCAAACGCTGCGCAAGCACAAGGTGGAATTGATCTCGCACGCCGAACCGCTGGCGAACGACGACACCGGCGACATGTTTAGGAAGTTCATCGGTATCGTGAACGAATACCAGTCTAAGGAAACGGCCCGTTCCACCATGAGAACGATGAAGGCCAATGCTCAGCTCGGCTACTCCAACGGCGGCATCATTCCTTTTGGCTACAAGTCGATTGACGCAGAAGTCATCGGCAACAAGCAGAAGAAGAAACTTGCCATCGAGCCGGTCGAAGCGGAGATCGTGATCCGCGCCTTCGATCTGGCCAAGAACGGTGACGGCAATAGCGGCCCGCTCGGAACGAAGAAGATCGCGGAGTGGCTGAACGCGCGCGGCTATCGCTCGCGCAACGGTTCGCTGTTCGGGACCGGCACGATTCACGAAATTCTCACGCGCCGCGCCTATAGCGGCGTCCGGACCTTCAACGAGTTTGATCGGAAGGGCAACGGCGAGCGCAAGGCGCAGTCCGAGATCGTCGAATACGAAATCCCTGTTATCATCGACCAGTCGACCTTCGAGGCGGTCCAGGCCTTGCTGGAGTCGCGCCGGCCGCGGTCTCGTGGGCCGCGGCTCGCCTCGGCGCCGTCCTTGCTGGGCGGTCTTGTCCGCTGCGACTGTGCCAAGTCCTGTGCCCTGACCACTGCTACCACCGGCACGTCTCGGACCGGCGTCATCTACAGCTATTACAAATGCATCCAATCAATCAAAAAAGGGCAGCACAAGCACGGTGACGGCGCCTCCTGCAGCAAAAGCAAGATTCCGCGGCCCGTCATCGAGAAGCTCGTGGTCGAGGCCCTGCTGGATCAGCTCCTGCAGCCCGAACGGGTCACGGCCATCCTGACTAGCTTGAGGGCCCGCCGCGACGACCGGCAGGCCTCGGCTGACCGTCGCCTGGTTGATCTCGCCCGGCAGGCTACCGACGCAGAAGAACGCCTCTCGCGTCTCTATGCCTCGATCGAGGCAGGTACCATCGACGGTACGGACCCGACGCTGAAAGAACGAGTGGCCGCCTTGAAGACGACCCGGGACCGGGCGCTTGAGGCCCTCGATTATGCCAAGAAGTCCAGCGCGGTCCCGATCGAGATCGATCCGGTTGCCATCGACCGCTTCACCCGTTTGATGCGCGAACAACTCCTGTCGGGAGATGTGGCTGCCCGGAAGGCCTACCTCAGCGCTATCGTGGATGCCATCGTCGTCAGCGACCACACCATCCGCATCATCGGCTCAAATGACAATATCAGGGCCACGCTCGGCCCGAACGGCGAACCGAGAACCCCGGTTCGCAAATCTGTTCAGGAATGGTGCCCAGGGGCGGAATCGAACCCGGAGCTCAAGGTTACGATTCCTGCACTCGCTTATCTCGTCCGCTCATGGCCGCTTGCTTTGTCGCGCCCCTCTGCGTCAACGTCCTGGTTCGCGTCTCGGCGCCGGCTCCTGGTCAGCTCCGAAAGCTCATTCTTCAGCGCATGCTGGCGCGTTTCGACAGCGGGCATGTCGTTGACGAATTGACGGATCTGTCGCGCGAGCGCGTCATCGCGCGCCGTCCCAGAGCGCTGCAGCTCGGCCGCGAAGTCGACATATCGCTGCCGGATTGCGTCCTGACGTGACCGGATCCGGGCGTCCCAAGGTCGTTCTGTCGGCTTGCCTCCCCTCACCTCACGGAGAACTTCCTCCCGCGCTAGCCGATCGACCTCCGGCGCAATCTTTCGCTTGCGCAAAGCGAGCACCGCCCCCCGATCGGCCTTTCGAACCCGTCCGCGGGTTCGCCGCGGCGTTGCCTCCGCCGCGAACCCGCGTAGCCGGAGTTCACCAGCAAACCGCTCGCGCCAGGCCTGAAGATCCGCCTTGCGGGGGTTGAGGCGCCTGCCGTCATGACCCAGGGACCGAACGGTCAAGTGCACGTGGGGATGCTTATCATCGAGGTGCTGGACGAAGACGTAGTCGTGATTGTAGCCGAACGTCTCGATGGCAAATGCCCGCGCCGAATCCTTGACAGCGACCGCATCGGTTCCAGCCGGCATTGACAGAATGATGTTGATCGAGAGCGATCCATCACGGCGGCGCTTGTCGTCGAGACCGACATCATCCTCCCATCGTTGCTGCAGGTCCTTCAATCCGGACGGCCCCATCATCGTCGTGCCCTGCTCTGTTTCCGCATCGAGCTCGCCATTTCGCGTGATGTACGCCAAGTGCGATTTGAGATGCGCCGCATCTTTGGTGCGGCCGGTGATCTTGACCATCACCTCTGGTGCCCGGCGCACGATGCGTTCGAGCTTTGCACGCATCGCCGGCGTCAGGCGGCCGGGAGCAGCCGGATCGGGGATATCCCACTCAGCCCGTCGTGGGCGACGATTGGGCGTCTCCCAGACATACGAGATCGGCGGAAGTTCGGAGGCCAGGTCGGTCGGCCGCGGCGAGGAGCGCCGACTCATCGCCTCCCATCCCAATAGTCCGCGTTGCCGTGCAGCGCATTACGCAGTTGCGCGAGCTCTTTTTCAATCACCAGCTTGGTCTCCCGAATTGCGGACAGATTGGGCTCAACCGCCCTGCCCTGCAGCACACTGGTGTTTGCCGCACGCGCGATCTGGTTGATGTTGCCACCGATCCGGTTGAGCTCGCGAACGATCGCTCGAAGCGCGTCATGCTCGCTCGGGGAATGCTGCACTGGCGATCCCAATCGCGAGCGCACCAGCGCGACGATCCACCCGGTTCGGGTCATGCCACGCTGATGTGATACTTCCGCGAGCTGCCGCATCTCGCTTTCGCGAAACCGCACCGTCACCTTCTCCGGCCGTCCGACCGGCAACGCCAAGATGCGCGGCTCTGGCGCAGCTAGTGCATCGGCAATGAGACGCCGCAGCAGCGCGGACTTGCCGCCCTTGGTAGCGGCAAGAACTGAGAACTCCGCCGCGACTTCGTCGGGGACGCGAAGCGAGATCAGAGCCATGCACTCCAATCCCAATCGCGATGTAATACATCGCTGGCGCGAAGCCTATCCTGCACTAGGGTCTGTTGGGATTCATCTGGAGTTTATCGCGGCCGCGGCCAGATAGATCATTGAAGTGAAGCTCTGGTCGGTCTTGTCGGCGCGCATTGCGATGCGCTTGAATTCCTTGAGCTTGCCGAAGAAGTTCTCGATGAGATGCCGCCATTTGTACATCTCCTTGTCGATGGCGAGAGGCTGTGCACGGCGCGGATGCTGGGAGATGACGACTTTGGCGCCACGCGCTTCGAGCTCGGCGATGATGGCGTTGCTATCGAAGGCCTTATCAGCGATCAGCGCGTTGAAGGCCAATCCCTCGATGAGCGGCGGCACGCCCACCGTATCGAAACGCTGTCCCGGCAGGAGCACGAAGCGCACGAGATTGCCGAGCGCATCGGTGAGCGCCAGAATTTTGGTGGTCATGCCGCCTTTCGAGCGGCCGATCGCCTGGCTTTGCGTCCCCCTTTTGCGCCCTGACCGTGGCGGTGGACCTTGACGATGGTGGCGTCGACCATGGCGTATTCCATGTCGGGATCGTCGGAGATGGCCTCGAACAGCCGCTTCCAGACATCCGCCTTCACCCAGTCGCGAAAGCGCGTGAATGTGCTATTCCAGTGGCCGAACATCGCCGGCAGATCCCGCCAGGGACTGCCGGTTCGGGCGATCCACAGAACGGCCTCGACAAACAGTCGGTTGTCCTTGCCGCTGCGGCCCGGATCTCCCGGCTTGCCAAGACAATGCGGCTCCATCTTCGCCCATTGGGCGTCAGTCAAAACGAATCGGTCCATCCCAAGCTTGAATCACAACCAAGCCCCGATGAGAATCCTGAATCCCAACAGACCCTAGAAAACGCGAATCCTTCCACCCCCTCGATGTTGATTCAAACCAACGGGCTCGGCAATCAAAGCGCGAGAGTTGCTGCAGGTGAGATCCAACCCAGCCGACGATCGGTGCGGAGAAGAATGCCATTGGGAATGACGCAGCTGCCACCTCTGATGCTTCTATTCCACCAACGTCGCGCGCACAGATCGACGACATCGGCACCGAATATGTGGACCGCGGCTTTCCAGCAGCCTCCGGCCTCTCTACAGCGCTGTGGGGGGCGCGTTCGGCCTCCGGCTGCTGCGCTAACGCGCCATCCTTCGGATGGGAAATCCGCTCCGGCGGCGCGCACCAACTGTGGCAGCGTTTCTGAGGAGGCTGTCTAACACCAGCTTCATGCGAAAACGATCTCTTCGATTGTGAGGGTCGATGCTGGAACCTCTTCCGGTTCTTCTGCGCCATCGACCAACAGTACTGCGTGCCGTGAGCCTTGAGACGCAAGTCGATCGACCAGAAGACAGCCAGTGCGATCTTGGTGCCGCACTCTGATCGTCAGTGACGAGCTCATGCGCGCGTTCCGATCGACCGAACGATTGGGGGACTTTTCCGCGATCGCCGTCACACGGTCTCTCTCTTCGGGCAATGCCACTTGCGGTTCGATCGGGCTTGGCTCAGGTTGAGCTTCAGGCGGCCCTTCACCATCAGCAGGGGAGCCGGAGGCTTCGCTGCGAACTTTGCGAGCCAGCTGACGGGCGTGGGCATCGGTGAAGCTCTCCTGTGCTGCGCATAAGGTCTCGATGGCGTTGGGCTGCTCACGCCAAGCCTGGTAGAGTTCATACACAGCACGGATTGATGAGCCGGCAAGCTTCGACCGGAGGAACTCCGGCATGCTCTGGACCGACGCGTAGCGAGACACCCAGTCCCTCGGCTTGCCGAGCTTGCGCGAGATGTCGGCTTGGCTATCACCCAGCTCCAAACGATCCGCGATGAACGCCGCAATTTCCGGGGCATTGAGGTCATCGCGCTGGATGTTCTCGATCATCTGAGCATAACGATCCGCAGACCCAACGGCATGAATGAAGGCCGGGATGTCACGGAGCCCGGCGCGCTTAGCGGCACGATACCGCCTCGCACCCATAATGATCACGTACCGGCCTTCCTCCGTCGCTTGCCTCAGCACGATCGGTTGCAGCACGCCATGCTGACGGACTGATTCCGCTAGCTCCTCGAGCTTCTGCTCATCGAAGCTGCGACGGGGCTGGTCTGAATCTTCGTCAATACGGTCGATGGCGATGCAAGTCGGTTGCCCGATCGTGGCGGCACCATCTTCCGCGGCGTCGATGAGCTGCTTAAAGCTGAGATCAAGCGCCATGTGCCGTCTCATCCATTTGCGCGACGATCTTGGCGAGCACCTCGCGGATTTCTCGACCAGCCTCCTGCGCAGAGCGACGCTTCAGCTTCCAGACCGGCAGGCGTTCCGCAACGGCCTCAGCGTAGCCGTCCCTTGCAACGATCTGGCCCGGGAACACATATTTGCCAGCCTCGCGCAAGAGTTGCTCAAGATGGGTCCTTTGACGAGGCGATTTCGTGTTGAAGTTCGAAGGCAGCAACCCGAGGAACTTCGTATCCTGGCGGCCATAGCGCCTCTGCGCGCCGATCACGGTCTGCATCAGACCTTTGACGCCCTTAATCGAATAGTCCTCCAGATAAATAGGGGCCAGCACATGCGACGCCGCAACCAAACAGCCGACACTCCGAAGTCCAAGTGATGGCGGCGTATCGATGACGCAGGCATCGAACTGATCCGACGCGATAGCGAGGTTCTGTTGCAGAGTCGTTATGGCGGCCGCGTTGCTGCGATCGAGATCAGTCAGCGAACTATCGGCCGGCGCGAGCGTTAGGCCTTCATCTTCCCGAGGTACGACGCGTATCCCCGGCTTGAACAGATCCGCGGCTAACGTTGAACCGGTGTAGTGCCTCAACGTGTCCGACGCATTGCTCTGCGCATCAACGTCGATCACGAGAACGCGGAGATCCGCTTCCGCCATGAACCAGGCCAAATGCACCGCAAGCGTCGTCTTGCCGACTCCGCCCTTTTGATTGTTGATGACAATGGTCTTCATCTCAAAGTCCGAAATGGGTCTAACGGGGCGGGCGGCATTTCCTCATCCAATTATGTCGTGGCGGATGTTGGTTTGAACCAACAGCGATCGCGAATCCGATCACCGGAACGATCCCGAAATTCATCGGGCGAATCCCCTGTCAGAAGAGTCAGGTCAGTTCATAGCCATCGAGGGGAGCAAATTCTGGGACGCGAGGCCGGGATCGTGCTCGTTGCTGGGCGCTCTGCGAGACGGTCGCGAGAGGATCGTCACGCGAAGGCGCGGAGACCGCTTGTGGGCTCCGGGAGCGTCGCCGCGGCGGCGCGAGTAGAGCCGTCCCCGAAAGGGCTCGCCCAAGCAGGCAAGACTGTAAGAGCCGCAGGAAGCTTTAATTTTAGAGCCAAATCTCTTGCGAGCGGCTGTTCTGATAAAGACTGGCGCAATTGCAAGCTGGGCATTGCGACGCGCACGTCCCCATGGCGACGTCTCCATCGAGGAGAGATTCAACCCGGCAATAGGACGGGTCGCGGTATTTCCGGCGCAATGGACCTATCGATAAAATGAATCGATCTGCCCGGTCGATTCATAAAACTCATTGGACGCCGCTTCCCTAGGAAGCGAGAATCTGTCCGTGCCGAAACCCGAACCAGAACCGCTTCATCTGCGCCGCATCGATGCCGCGCGCAATATGCGGCGGTTCTATGCGCTGTCTACGCAGCCCACCTTGTTCGGAGAAATGTCGCTGATCCGCAATTGGGGCCGGATCGGCACGAGTGGCAAGATCATGGTGCAGACCTTCGGTGGTTGTGCGGAGGCGGTCGAAGCGTTCGAACGGCTGGAGCGTGCCAAGCGGAGGCGCGGTTACGCTGTCGCGGAGGAGAAACTGTCATAGTCTGGCGATTTTTCGGGGATTACGGCTCTGCCCTGTGATGCCGGCTCTATCTGTTCCGCGGCCTGGTGTCAGACGAGCAAAATCGAAACAAGACGGAGCTCGTCCCATGACAACTGCCGATGAGATCGCCGAAAAGATCGCAGCCGAGAACGACCTGACAAAGGCTCAGGCGAAAACCATCGTCGATAGCGTTTTCAAGGCGATCGCTGATGCGGCCGTGAGCGGAGCCGAAACGAGTCTTCCCGGGTTCGGCAAGTTCAAGGTCAAGGATAGCCCCGCTCGTGAGGGCCGCAATCCATCGACCGGCGCAACGATTGCGATCGCAGCTTCCAGGAAGCTGACTTTTACGCCTGCCAAAGCCATCAAGGACGGTCTCAACGCAGGAGCGGACCGTAACGACGGTGCATCGTAAGATGCAAGACGAGGGACTTATGCCCCCTCCTCGGCTGCGAGCGCTTCGTTGCGTCCGCATCCATGCGACCGACCGCCCTGCGAGGCGTGAAACAGATGCTAGCGTCGCTGGCCATACCGGCCTCCGAGTCCGGGACGATTCCGCCGGCACGCGCGCTGGAACGAAGCTGGGCGTTCGGGTTGCAACGCCACAGCGTTGGAGAGGGTTGTGAGCAAAATCGGCTCTGCAGCAATCCGGCTGCCGGGCTCGATTTCAACTCGACCGTTATTTGGCCGGCGGTCGCAGCGGGCTTTCCGCCCACTTCCGGGCAGCGGGATCGCGCAGCGGATCGTCCTCGCAGACCAGGCAGACGCAGCGCGGCCGGCCGGGCGCGACGTCGTCGGGCACGGCCGTCATCGGCTTACCGCACTTCGGACATAGCTTCCGGCTGAAGTAGAGCGGAGTCATGGTTTTTGCCTGCCGGGACCAGCTTAGTTCCCCGTGCACCGCGAGCACAATTCAATCGACGAAAATTGTCCGCATGAAACAGACCGCTTGACGCGGAGCGCGTCTCACACTGAAATCCGATTTTCAGTGATGTTGCGGGGTGGCGTAGTGGAAGAATTTTACAGGGGCTTCGCGCAGCGGGCGCGCGATCTGGCGGAGAACGCGGACCCGTTCACCAAGCGGCGGCTACTCGACCTAGCCCAGCGATACGATCTCAAGAGCAGACCGGGAGCCCCGGGCGGTCGGACCCTCCCGCCACCGCGCGCGACGCCACCGACGGCGCTGTTTTCCGGCTCCGGCGAAGCTTAAGACTAGTCCGAGCGCGGCCCGGTCGTCGGTTTTCTATGTTTTCATCGACCGGAACGAGTGTTCACCGACCGTCCTGACCGGTCCGGGTGTCGGCCGCCCGCGGTCGCGGTGCTCGCGTTAGTGCAAGCTGGCCTTACAGCACTGAGCCGCGCACGCGCGCCGCGAAGGGTCATCGCCTGCGCCGCGCGATCTCGTCAGCGACCATGCCCTCCGCCCGCACCAGCCGCTCATGCAGGGTCTCGAACATATCGAGGATGTCATAATTGGGTTCATTCTTGCCCTGCTCGATGGCTTCGGCGACGAGCTCATCGAGGGGCGTCTCCTTCAATTGGCCTCTCTCCAGAAGCTCTTCAAAAAGACTATCGCTGCTCGGCTGCGGTTGGACGCGACCGTCGGAGTTGCACCAGACGGTGAATGTCTGTTGTCCCAGAACGGCGTGCTCGACCATCTCCGCATCCAACGGAATCAGCGTCCCCCAGGCCTCGCCCGCCTCGTCCGCGAACCCCGCCACGTACATCCGTTGCTCCGCGGCGCCTTCATCACGAGGCTGGAAAAACGACGTGAGGATGATTGGAGCGTGTTTTGCCATGACGATCTCTCCGAACGGCTTTGCGTCGACACAGCGCAGAAGCCGGGTCAGTGCGGTTATTTTCGATCACACGAAAAAGGCAAGGTCTGGGAACGGCGCCTCATCGCCTCACGCCCGCTGCTTATCTCGCCGGCGAGAATTGATCTGCGCCATCAGGATCGGGCCAAGCGAAAATTCGCCGACCTCGGCTTTTCGCGTCAGGCCGCGCAGATAACCGCCGGCGGAATTGATCGCCGTCCCGCGCTGCAGGATACACGCGACGACGATGGCTGCGGGCACCTCGCCCATAACCTTTTGAGCCTCCTCCCAGGCGCTCGGGCTGATGCCTAGCATCGATCGCACAACGGTCGCGGTAGCGAGGAAATCGCGCCAGTTCGAAACTCCACCCTTCGCATAATCGACGATGTCAGGACACGCACTCAGGACCATTCCTAACGGATACGCCCCCTCCCCGACTCGCGCGGGTTGAGGTTTGGGCTCAGCTCCCGCCGCCCTGCCTTCTCGAAGGCCAGGTTCAAGATCAATAAGGGCTTCTGGATTTGAATTCTGTATGTGGCGCTCAGAATGGGACTCATTGGCGCTCGGATTCTTGGATTTAATGTGTGCTTCCAGAAGATTGAGTACGTCGTCGGCAAGCTGAGATAACTCGTCGGCGATCGGCTCGAGCTCCTGGCGCGTAGCCGTGCGCGGAATCTGATCGACGATCGCGCGGAAGGCAGCGTGCACAACCTGCCAATCGGCAGGCCCCTGCCCTCCCCTTCGCGTCGGGACGGCTTCCTCGATGCCAGTTGCAATCATCTTCGCGACGTCGCGCCGGCACAGCGTGATGCGCTCTCGTACGAGCTTGAGTGCGCGGGCCTCGGCTTCGATATCGGCCGCCAGGCTCTCGAACTCCTCCGAGCGCACGACCAGCGGCGACAGATCGAAGCCGAAGGCGAGCTCGATTTCGCCGGCATTGTCCTTCCGCGCATAGCGCTTGCCATTCGGACTGTCGCGCCGAACGATCAGACCCGCGTCGACCAGCACAGCGAGGTGGCGCCGCAGCGTCGATGCCGGCATGCCGTGCGCCCGCCGGGTGAGTTGATGGTTTGACGGAAAAACAATCAGATCATCCTCCCCGGTGAGCGCGGTTTCGGGATGGAAGGTCAGCAGCGCGTTTAACACCGAAAGCGAGCGCTCCGACACGCCAAGGCGCGGCCGTGCCGTGCAGATGGCGTGGAAGATCTTCCATTTGTGCACGATCTTTTCGGGAGGACGTTCCGTTGCGACCATCTGGCTTGCCACATGGGCAAGCGTCAACGATCGCCGCCCAAAGGGCGTCGTTGGGGAGTGTGACTGCATGTCTTTGCCTCAGCTGGGCAAAGAAAACCTGCTCGCCGAAACAGCGATAAAACCGCGTAGAAACTCTTGACTGCGATTCGCGAAAGTGATTCTCTGTCAGTCGCCAAACTTGAAGAGAAGGCTTCCGGAACTCCGTTTCGGGGGCCTTTTTTCTTTTCCCTTGTCTGCTCCTGGTTCGTGTTTATGGAACGAGGCTGTCAGGCCTCGGTGGTTTCCTGGCCGCCATTCGTCTTGGAAAAGGCGTCGAACAGGGCCGGGAGTTGGTCCACAAGAAACGCCGCGAATGTCACCGGAACATTCTTGTCGATGGTGAGCTTTAGTTCGCGGTCGGTGTGACGGATCTGGGCAATCTTGTCGCCGGATGCAGACAAAACTGGCTTCTCTTCCGATGGCTTCGATGTCCCCGCGGGAGATGGACGGCCTGCTGCTGAGAATGCGGCGAGAAATCGCGCGTCGGTTTCCCGCTCTGCAAATTTCGGTTCAACGATCGCCGCTCTGACACGTTTGAGCGCCGCGGCATCCTTGATTAGTTCAGCGAACGACTGCCAGCGGCCGCGGCCAACTTTCGAAGCCTTTCCGATCGCTTGGATAACGTCGGTTGGAACCGATCGAGCGACGGCAAGGAGTTTCGAAGCCTCGGCCCGATCGATCGACAACGCATCCTGCACGACCGACCGGCTATGCCCTGCATCTTCGATATGCATCGCGAAGCTGGCGCGCTCAATGAAACTCAAATCTTCGCGCGGTGCGTTCTCGAGTCCTTGCGCCACGACAAGCGCTTCATCTGACAGGGATCGCAGGATAGCTTTGACGGGAATGCCCAGCTCACGTGTGGCGCGGACGCGGCGATGACCATAGGCGCTCTGGTAGCGCCCTTTTGCTTCGGGATGCTCCCGAACGAGAACGGGCACCTCTTGGCCACGTTGTGCGATTGACTGTTTAAGTGCCTCGAACGAGCTATCATCACTGTCGCGGAACCTGTCGGCGAGCGGTGATGGATCGATAAGCGAGGGGTCGATTTCCACTATCAAAGCACCGGCTGCAATTCTTTCGCGAAGCTCCTCGTTCTCCTTCTCGACTTCGGAAAAAGAATCCTTCAACGAGCGGACCGAGCCCGACGAGACCCGCGGCAAGGCGCCGGGCATGTTGTCAGCTGACAACGGGCTAGATTGCGGGGCCGTGAAAAGGCTCTTGATGGTGTCAGTACGTTTGCTCATCGACCCCACACCTTCTTGAGAAGTTGCGCAACTTCGGCATTGACGGCGTCGACTGATTCTAGTGCCCGGTCGTAGGCGCCTCGCCCTACCGTGCCGCGCTCCAGCTCATAAAGTGACTGCTTGGTGAGACCGGCATTGGCGATTGCAGTCGATTTCCAAACGGTGGCCTGGAGCACATCCGATCCAAAGAGGTTACGAAGGAGGGCCACGATTTGAGCTTCGGGCACGTCGTTGGGATCGTGACGCGTGATGACATACCGGATGAAATCGTGATCCAGTCGGCCGCCAGCTTCCTCGATGACGGACATGAGATCCGACGTCATGAGGAGAAATTGGCTCATCGATGCGACATCGACCATCTGCGGATGGATGGTCACGAGCATCGCGGTGGCCGCGTTTAGCGCGCCCATGGTCAAGTAACCAAGTTGGGGTGGGCAGTCGATAACAACGACGTCGTAGTCGTCGGCAACTTGGTCGATGGCGCTGGCGACGCGGCGAAAGAACAAGTCGTGTCCGCGTTCACGCCGCTCGATCATTGCGCGAGGCGTATGGTGCTCGAACTCCATAAGCTCGAGATTGCCTGGAACGAGACCTATCCCGTCAAAGTAGGTCTTCCGGACGATCTCGCGCATCGGCCGGCGGTGCTCGTCATATCGGATGGCACCATAGAGGGTTTCATTCGCCCCAATATCAAACTCGGGCTGGTACCCAAACATCGCGGAAAGCGAAGCTTGCGGATCGAGGTCAATCGCAAGGACCCGAAAGCCGGCAAGGGCGAGATATTGTGAAAGATATAGTGCCGTCGTCGTCTTGGCGGAGCCGCCCTTGAAGTTCGCTACGGTGATAATTTGGAGCTTGTCGCCCGGCTGGCGGCGCGGGAGAAATTCCAACGCTTCTCGAGGGCGCGCGCTGGCTAGATACCCGCGCAACTCATGAATCTGGGCCAGAGTGTAAGATCGGCGCCCCCCGGGACCCGTCGCCGGGTTCGGTCCAAGTCCGTCGAGCGAGAGCTGTCGGAGATACCCATCGGAGACGCGGGCAATTCGCGCAACCTCCCCGGAGGTGAACGAGCGGAGAGACTTACTGGCTGAAGGCGGGAAAAGCGTTGTAGCTAGCGAGCGAAGCTGGCCGGAAAGGATGCCGGCGTGGCGGGTGATCCGGGCAGACGCCGTCTTGCTCATGGTAAGTGTATCTTCCGCTAAGCTCGGCATTTGCTTTCTCAAGACGGTTTCTGCGCGTCAGACGCCTAATCTCCGTCTTGAGAGATGGCCACGATTCTATGATTTGAGCAAGAATTAAAGGGTTAATGACTTATTAACGCTCGATGGCGCGCTCCACGGCGAGCAGAGCCTTTTTGATGCACCGCCTTGTTGATGCACCGCCTTGCTGTTGTCAGCTGACAACAACGGCTTCAGCGAGTCGGGCGAACCTCCACTATGGCGTGAGTCGGCCGGCCTTCACGAGTCTCCAAGCTTCATTTCGTAGCTCACCAACTGCTGCGCTGAACGGTGCTGCGGCCGCTGGAGCTTGGGCAACGGGACGAACTCCGCGGCGCGGCCTCCGTTGAGTGCTCAATCTCAGACCATGCAATGCAAACTCCAGAGAATCGCGCCACCTTGTGGCGTCGGTTCCCCCCTGCCATTCGCCCGACGCCGCGCCCCCCGGTCCCACGAGGAGCACCCTCCCCGCCTCGTCTACGACACTGGCCTTAGGCTCCCGAGCTGGATGGCGAGGCAGGCTAGAATGGCGATGTCGGCTCGCTGGGGTTCTGCGGCGCGCCGGACCGTCTCGGTGTCCATCGAGGGGCTGCGCGTCACTTCGCTGCGCCGCCGCTCGCCCGAAAAGACAAGCAGTACCGCACGGTCGCAGGGGTCCACCAGCCGGTTGGACGAACAGCTCGCGAGCAACCGACCAAGCACATCCCAGGTCATCCGCGCTTGCTCTCCCTCCGCGCTGCCGTGACCACACCGACGAACCGCCAGCCGAGACGTTGATCTCAGACTCGGCGCTGCGAAGGGACCCTCCTGCCCTTGCCAGGATGCAAGGTGCCAACGCCCGCCATTCATCGCTCCACCGGGGCGCGAGCGATCCGGCGAAGGAACGGCAACGTGCAGTCGGGCCGTCACCTGACCGACATGGCGTGTTGCGGATCAATCTTGCGCGGGGCCGGATCCAACTCATGATGCTGGATGCCGAGTTGAGGGCAGGCGAACCCGCTGCCGGATCTTGGGCGATCGCAGGCCGACATCGGGCGGAGCCATAGCCGTGCGTGATCCGGAAGAACCAGCCTAAGAGCACGCCGGCCTCCCGATCGGCTCCTATCCGGAGATTGATCCGAGGCGTCCGTCGTGGGAGCAGTACTCCTTTGGCGATCAGCAAGGCCGTCGATCGAATACGATCTTCCCGATGGTGGGTGCCGTCGCGAATACCTGCGCGGCACTCGGATGGAGCCGACCCGACACGCGGAACGCCGGCTTGCGCTATGGTGCCACCAACCACCCGGTGAGCGATTGTTGTCAGCTGACAACAGGGGCCTTCCCAAGGGGATGGATGTTGTCAGCTGACAACAATTTGTGCCCTCCGGTCATCCGTGGCTCCAACTCGCCGAGACACGACTGGTATCGCATCAGTAGTCGCCGTCGATCCGCGCCCCGCGGAATTCAAAGCCGGGAAAGGCGCGGGCGAGGACCGGGACGAGGTCCTCGTCAGCCCGGATGATCTACCAGGACGGCCTCAGGGGGAAGCGGCGTCCGGGAGACGGAGAGGGGAGGCGTTCACAGACAATTAACCATAAAGATTGACCTCACACGCCGCGAAGGCCGCGCGTCTTGGCGGGACTGCCGGGGATGCCCCTGGATCGAAGCAAGCGATCGGGGACTGCTCGCACCGTCGACCTGAGTGGGCCCAGATCAGCGAGGCCTAAGATGCTGACAAACCTGCCAAGTATTTAAGGATACACGATGAGGACTGGAGGAGCGCGCATGGCCTTCCATATCAAGAAGCCGGAGACCGACGCGCTCGCCCGCAAGGTGGCGGCGCTGAAAAAAATCGGCCTTACCGAAGCAGTGCACGCGGCACTCGCCCATGAGCTCGCACGCGAGCAGGGTAAGCTGTCTTTGGTCGAACTCGGCGTCCAGTTTTTGCCGGGATCTGCGCGCCAGGGGCGATCCGCACCGGGCGCAGCCCGCCGACAAGGCGTACCGCGACAGTCTGTATGAGGACGCCTGACGTTCATTGACACTTCGGCCTTGACCGCGCTCCTGACCGACGAGGACGAGGCACGCGAGCTTTTGGCTCGCCTGGAGCGGACCGGAGCGCGTCCGACGTCACCGTTGGCGGTGTGGGAGGCGGCGGTCCGGTGGCGCCTGAGACGGTACGGCTCGCGCTCGACGCCTTCGACCGCTTCGGCAAGGGCCGGCATCCGGCGAGCCTCAATTTCGGGGGCTGTTGCCTACGCTTGCGCCCGGCATCTGGGGTAACTCTTGATGTTCAGGGGCGGCGACTTTCCGCAAACCGATATCGAAGCCGCCTAAGCGACCCCGGCCGGGCGGCCGCAGCATCCGGAAAGGAAGCGGCTTGTCCGGAGTAGGGCCGGGGGTTGGCACGGAGTACGGTTCGATCTGAAGCTAGGCGGCGATGATTTTACCGGGCTGCGGGCTCGGAATCGTTGATTAGGCGGTGACGACCAACCCAATCGGTAAGGGCGAGTTATCGATAGTGAGGATGACAGGAACCCGCGTCGCTATGACGGAATCCAATGCTATGTTAGCTTCCGTTTCGCCCATTCTCGTTAAGGTTATCAAGATCTTGCCGACAAACTACAAAATCCCCGATCCGCTGCCCTGGGCTCAACTCGTCGGTCCGCTCGCGGTCGCAGAGGATACTGTCGCCCGGCTCGACGAGCGGCTAGCCAAAAGCCTAATCCGCGACGGCACAATCAGCCGGATGCACTTCGCCGACGCCTGCGCCAGTCTGTGGCTTGAAGGCGAACTTGTCCACCTCGACGACTTGGTGCTCCACGACGCCGGCATGGATGTCCGCACCCCCACCCACGAGCTGACCCGGGCCCATGCCGTATTGCGCGTCCGTCGGCGCATCGCCGAGGCGAAGCCCAATTGGGCGCTGTCAGCTGCCGGACTAGCTGACCTCCGAGGCCGGGGCGAGCGAGAGGAGGGCAACCGGAAGGAAGTTGAGGGAAGTCTCGGGGTCAACGAGGACGCGGAGGGGGAGGAGGTGGGTTTCGAAGGGCCGCTTGGCGCCACCGATCCCCATCTGGCCGCCGCCTTCGCCGCGGTCGACGCCGCGAACGCCCGAGCAGAGCGCAGGCTCGCCGACGAGGCTCGGTCGCGGCCGGAGCGGGATCCGCTAGTCTACGATCCCGACTGGGACGAGGAAGGCCGTCTGGATCACTGGCGCGGCGTGGTCAACCAGACCCGCAGCTTGCCGCCGACCCTGGCGGCGGCGATCGCTGCGGATGCCTGGGACGCGATCGAACCGCTCGAGCACTCGCCTTGGCTAGGCCGCCTGCTCGCAGCTAGCGTCTTGCGCGATCGCGGCAAGACACGCTGGCATCTGCCGTGCCTGCATGCCGGGCTGAAGAGCATTCCGCGTGAGCGCCGGCGGCCACGCGACGGCGCAGCGCGGCTTGTCGTGCAGCTTGAGGCGATGACGGCCGCCGCCGAGGCCGGCCGCAAGGACCACGACCGCTGGCTGATGACCAGAAACCTGCTCGCCCGCAAACTCGCCGGCCGGCGCGCCACTTCAAAATTGCCAGCTCTCCTTGACTACGTGTTGACCCGGCCGATCGTCTCGGCCGGCATGATCGCGGCGGAGCTCGGGATCACGCCTCGTGCTGCCCAAAACCTCGTCGCCGAGCTCGATCTGCGCGAGACGACCGGTCGAGGACGCTATCGGGCATGGGGAATCCTGTAGAGCACGGCGCGGCCATTGAGACCGCAAGCAACCCTTATGTGACTCTCACTCGTGGGGGGTCCTGGGGGGCCCGTCGCAGTTCCGTCGAGGCCTAATTTAGATTAATGTTAGTTATCATAATCTGACTACGATTTTGACACCCAATTCAAGCTTGCGGGATTTTTTGAATTGTTAATAATATCGTAGCATGGCTACGATTCACAGGGACAAGCTAAACAGGCTTTATACCCGCGCGGCGCCCGCGACGCCGCTGGCCTCCGATGACCTCGCTGCCCTCGGGATATCGGCCGACCTGGCCGTCCACTATGTCCGCGCCGGCTGGCTGCAGCGGCTGGCACGCGGTATCTATTGTCGGCCCAACGATCCGCCCGCCTTACATCCGAGCCTCGTCCTGCTGCAGCGGAGCTTCGAGGGATTGCATGTCGGCGGCAAGTCCGCGCTCGACTGGCATGGCATCCGCCACTACGTCTCCCAGCGGCCCGTGCTTCATCTGTACGGTTGGAAAGCGGGGCGGCTCCCTGAGTGGTTCACCCAGCGCTTCCCGGCCGAGTACCACCGCAAGCGGCTCTTCAAGGAAGAGCCCGGCGCGATGTTTCATGTCGTGCCCTTCGAGAACCGCAAGGGCGGCCCACTCGTCTCCGCGCCCGAGCGCGCACTGCTAGAGGTGTTAAGCGAGGTTGGCATCCGGCAGCCGCTGCAAGAAGCGCGCGAGTTGGTCGAGAGCACTTACAGCCTGCGCGCCGACGTGCTGCGCGACCTGCTTAAGCAATGCACGAGCGTCAAGACCGTGCGCCTCTGCCTGCAGCTCGGTCGCGAGCTTTCACAGCCTTGGGTCGGCAAGCTCGATCCGTCCCAGTTGCCCATGGGTAGCGACCGGCCGTGGGTATCGCGCTCGGCTGACGGGCTACTGGTGTTGAAGCCATGAACCAGCTCTAGCTCGACAGCGCGCGGCTGCTGGCGCGGGTTGCGCCGCTGGTGCTCGTTGACGATACGTTCGCGCTCAAGGGCGGCACGGCGATCAACTTGTTCGTGCGCGACATGCCGCGGCTCTCGGTCGATCTCGACCTAGTGTTTCCCGACCATACCCTGCCGCGCGAGCAGGCGCTTGAACGCATCAACGAAGCCATCCGCAAAAGCGCCGCGCGCCTGCAGAGGCTGGGCTTCCAGACCCACGCGCCGGCCATTGCAGAATCTGGGGAGACCAAGCTGCTGGTGCGGCGTGGCGGCATCGAGGTCAAGATCGAGGTCAACTTCGTCATGCGCGGCGTCGTCCATCCGGTCCGCACGGCCTCGCTGACGCCGAATGCACGCGACACGCTGCTGGCGGATCTCGAAATCCCGGTGGTGTCGCTCGAAGACGTGTATGGCGGCAAGCTGGTCGCGGCGATGGACCGCCAGCATCCCCGCGATCTGTTCGACGTCATGCAGCTCTTCGCGCACGAGGGAATCACGGCCGGCATTCGCCGGACTTTCGTCGTCTATCTCGTGAGCCATAATCGGCCGGTGCATGAGGTCCTGTTTCCATCGCTGCGGGATATCCGCCAGGAGTTCGAGAACAACTTCTCGGGCATGACCGCCGAGCCCGTTAAGCTCGATGCGCTCTTGGCAGCGCGCGAGCGCATGGTGCGCGAACTGCAGCAAGGTCTGAACGCCAATGTGCGCCGCTTCCTGCTGTCGCTGGTCGCCGCAGAGCCCGAATGGTCCCTACTGGGCGTGCCCCACCTGGAGCAGCTTCCCGGCCCGCGCTGGAAGCTGCAGAACCTGGAACGTCTTCGGAAGGCCAACGCCCGAAAATTCGCCGAACAATCGGACATACTGGCGCGACTATTCGGATGAGTGGTGGGACTGAATTGCGACCCGGCAGACGATTCCGGCCAAAGGCTTCGATGGGTCATGCAGCGCTCCGCTTTCACCGTCGACTAGGTACACCGCAACATAAGGTGTACGCCGGATGACCAACTCGCGCGTGCCAGCGACACGCCCAGGCCGGCCACTGTCAGGAAAGTCGAGCAGGCGCCGCGCGGCATCGGCAATCTGTTCATCAACATGAACCGCCGCACGGGGATTTCTCGGCTTCGATGTAGCTAAAAATGCCGTCGCGATCGGACAACGCGAAGCGCGACCAGACGAGTTTCACCGTTCGTGCTCCGCCGCTTTTCGAAGCGCAGCGGCACGGCGTTGCGCGAAATGCGCTTCGACCTCGGAATCATCGAGATTTGGCCGGGTATCCGCCAGCGCTTGGAGCACCTTCTCGCGAAACCAGCTATCGTAAGCTTGGCTGTTGCTCACGAGCTCCAGCGGAAGCATCCCTTCGTTGGCCGTGCGTGTCAGCAGTATCCGCACAGCGTCGGATACCGTGAGACCCATGTTTTCCAGAACCGCGGTAGCCTTTTCCTTTACATCCGCATCGATTCGGGTTTGGACGAGGGCATTCGAAGCCATAGCGACCTCCTTTGTTCGCGGGTAATGTAATGCATTTGAATGACATGCGCCAGAGACGTCACAGCCCCGTGACCGGGGATCACAGCAGCAAAACGGCCCCGCCTTTCGGCGGGGCCGCTGGCTCGGCGCCCTCAATCCCGGTTCGGGCGGGACCAGATGAGCTGGAGACCTTCCTGGCCTTCCACCTCGATGAGGGTGGCGTAGATCGGAGCCGGGAAGCTCGGATCGTCCAGCTTGACCGAGAGGTAATCGCGCTCGGTGTCCCTGGCGGTCTTCTGCCAAGCCGCTCCCAGTTCGACGTTGCCGGCGAAGATGCGGAAGTGCGGTCCCTTGTCGGAGGGGCTCTCGACCCGAACCAGCTTGGCTTTGGCATTGAGGGCGAGGGTGCGAACCGTGCCGGTGAAGCCGTTGCCGGTCGAGGTGAAGGTGCCGATGGTCGCCATTGTCGTGTCCTTTTCAGTTTCCCGGGCCGCGCCCATCGCGACCTCGATGGCTGGCGACAGACCGGAGGCGGTCGACCCGCACCCCGCAGGGGCCGGCACGCAGTAGAGGGCAGCCAGGGCGCGACTTTCTTGTCTTGCGCGAGGAATGGACGCGCAGCGGTCCAGGGGAAGAAAGTCGTAACCGGCTGTTGCGGGGGTAAGAGCGAGGCGGCGTTTAAGCGACGACGCCCTTCGGTCAGACATGTCCAATCGAGGACGACGTGGGTGTGCCAGAAGAAACGGCTGAGGAACACGAATTGCGATCATCGATACCTTGACCGAGGAAAGAACCCGATCACGGCTCGTCGCATGCATCTGGCAAACCGCCAGGCTTGCGCGTTGAGGTACGAACCGGGAAGGCAGGCGCGCTGCTCGGCCCTCAAGAGTAACACCGGGCCGCAAAGTAAACCCGCAGACCACGAGCGAGATTTGCGCAGCAAAGCGACGACCCGTGCAAAGCCAGAAGTCGTACTCTCGAAGGAAGGAGGCAAGATCGCCGTCAGGACGCGATATCCAGCACGAGGAACAGAGCGCGCTGGCCGTCGAGCGGCCAAGCAAGGGGCAGCTGTCTCGGCGCTGATCGCCGGATAAGTAAGGGCCGGCAGGCAAGCGCCGACCCCAATCACGCTGTGCGCTCATCATGCCGCTTCCTCGACGTCTGCTGCCTTCGGCTGCAGGTCGTGCAGATAGGCGACGGCGCGTTGCGCTTGCGCAGCAGCCGAGAAGATAAAGCACTTCTCATTAGACAAGACCTCCAACCACGACTTGACGTAGCTTGCATGATCCGGCCGCGGTTCAAGTTCGGGAACGATCCCGAGATCCGCGCAGAGGAAGCAGCTCCCGAGTTCCGCGATCAGCTCTTCGCGCGCGCGTTCGCTCCGATCCTTGCCGTAACGGCTGAGATCGCGATTAACGCGGTGAGCGGGAGCGGTCCAGTGCACGGTCTCATGGGCTCTGACGGCGACATAGGAACCCGTGTCGCGAAAACTTTCGATCGGCGGCATCTGAATATGATCAGACGAAGGCGCGTAAAACGCCATCGAGCCGCCGTGGCGAACAATCGCCCCGGTGTTGGCAAAGAAAGCGTCGGCGTGCGCGTTGCGCTCGATCGTTGATGCGACGACGGGTGGCTGACCGTAGTAATGCGCGGGCAAGCCATCGACTTGATCGACGCAGAAGACGGTATAGGCCTTGAGGAAGGGAATACCCCGTTCGATTTCATCGCCGTGAGCGTCGGTCTCCATCTTGGTGAAGCGGCTCGCATACACCACAGTGCTGCCGGTCTCGTCCTTACGGACATGCGCACCAAGTTCACTGGCCTGCTTGAACGTCATCCAGATCGGCGAGCAGAAGCCGCGCGCGATGGCTTCTGACCAAAGCAGCAAGACGTTGATGCCCGTATAGGGCTGGCCGTTGTGCCGCAGCGGTCGGGTGATGCGGTCCGCTATATTCGCGGCGGTCCAAGGTTGAACCCAGGGGCGCACGTCGCGTTCGAGCTCGGCGATGATGCGGTCCGTGATCCGGGCGTACAGGTCGCCTCGCGACTTTTCTCCGTTCCTGCTCATTAGAATAACCTCCGTCCGGGAGGCCGCGCCAATCGCGGCTCCTCACGGGGTCCGCCACCGCCGGGCTCAAAGTCCGCGCACCCGAAGGGCCGAAGCAGCGCGGAGGACGGCGAAGCCGTTGCGCGGACGTTGGGCCCGGCGCAGGACCACGGGCCGGGAGGGGCCGACGATGGCGAGCAGCAGGGGCGGCGGCTCCCTTTGTTGCAGCGTCGACACGAAAAAGGGTCGGTCTCGCGGATCGGCCCGTCAGGTGGCAGCAGTGGAAGAGGCGCGGGGCCAAGGCCCCGCGCCGACAGTCAGTCGAACGCCGACATCTGCGCCTTGGCCGCTTTCCGGCCGACGGTGTCGGTCGTGTTGTCGACGGGACGCTCGAAAGGCTTCCACGTCTCGCCGACGACCTGTTCGTAGGCGGCGACGGCGCCTTCGGCGGCCATGCGAAGCGCGTGAGCCTGCGCGCCCATGTCGGCGGCGAATTCACGCTTGCGCTGCGCCTGGCTATCGAAGCCGACCGGACCATCGAGGTCCTCATCGCGGCTGTCGTTGGCGAGCTTGGCGGTCACATCTCGCGCTTCAGTGACTGCTCGAGTGTAGAACTGGCCGGCGCCATGCGCCGATCCGACATAAGCACCGACGATCCGTTGCAGGTGGATCTGCATTGCGCGTTCACTCAGGCCATGGATGAAGCGACGTCGTCGCCAGCGACGCCCGGCGCCGAATCGATGCCGGCATGCCTGGCGTAAGGATGCCGTCGAGTGCGTAGGCGATGGCGCTCTCGGGAGTATGATGCGCGTGCGGGAGGAGATTCACCGCGACAAGGTAGAGGATCATGACTGAACCTCGTTTCTGGCGGCGTCGGCCGGGTAAGGCTGTGGCGCATGGATGGATACGCGCACGGCGCGCCTCCAGGCGTCCGTGCCAGTGAATTGCCGTCGAAGCAGCGGATGCCAGACGACGAGGACCGGCGTTTCGCCGACCTCGTCAGCGGCCGTCTGCCAGCCGAAGGCTTTGGCAATGAGGCGCCAGGCATGGGTCACCTCCAGCCGACGAAGTCGGAGGGGCCGCTGTAGACGAGGTGGCGCGCCTCGTCGATCACGAAGCCGAAGCGGCCGACGTGATACTCGCCGGAGGGGACGAGGAAGCGGCGCTCCTCAGTCCCTGGCCCGCGCTTGCCGCCGAGCGTCGAAACGACCTCAACGAAACCGCTCTCGTGCTTGGACGTGATGGCAGAGACGACGACCCAGTCACGCGCGTGCGCGTGCTCGAAGGCGCGGCGATCCTTTTCGCGGGACTCGCCCGCCTGGAGGATCGTGCCGGAAATCGCCTCCCAGGCGTCGGGCCAACTGTCCTTAATCGTTCTCTCGCGGCGCAACGCCGTTCGAACGCCGTGAAGAGCTGCGGAAAGCTCATAGCCACGACAGCCCATTCGGCGTCTTCCTCGTACCAGCCACCCTCCGAGCGCAGCATGGGATGGACCCTGCGGTTGCGCTCGGCGGACAAATGGAAGCCGCCGTGGCCCGCCGTCGAGTGGCAGTCGTCGTGCGTGCTCGACCAGATGTGCTCGAGCCGCTCTTCGCGCGTCATCGCGCGGACAGGACGAGATTCGCGCTCGATGATCGCGGCCTTCATCCGCTCCGGCGACGCTCCGTCCGACAGGTCGCAGTAGCCGTGGAACCAGCGCATCTGGCCGTCAATCAAAAGTGACAGGAAAACGCTTGTCACGCTTGCCGTCATGAATTCGCGCATCGCGAACATGTCGGCGCGCATCCATAGCGGCGGCAGGATTTCGAGCATGTAATCATGCTCGGACTCCGCGATCTCGAACCACTCGCCGGCGAAGAGATGCCGTGCATCCCCCTCGGCCATGGCCGGATCGCCGCGATGGCGGTTGAACATGCGGTACATCTCGGGGCGCGTCGCGACGCCTTCGAAGACTTTACGGATGGTAGGTGAGATGTGCATCGGCGGCTCCTCTTGGCCTGGCCGGACTGAAGCGCGAGCGATCGGCGTGATCCCTTCGTCACTTCAGTCCTTCATCACACCTCCTCGGCAGCCGCCTCTCCGGTCCGGCGGGTCAAGGGCCGCGGAACGCGGGCGAAGCTTCACCCTTGACGCGCCGGCCGGGCATGCGGCAGCGGTTTACCCTCTTCCTATTTTCTCGCTCTTTATTCGGACTTCCCACGTCGCATCGCTCAGGTGCAAGCCCCGCCATTGCGATCATGTGGGAGCCTTGACGCCGCGCCACCCGCGCGAATCCGCGCGTCGGGCGGACCTCCGCCTTCGACTACTCAGCTGTTCTCCAGTCTCCTCGCCGGCCCCATCAGGTCCTCATTCCAGTCGCCGGCGGACGGTCGCGATCGCGCATAGTGCACGCTCGCTTCCGCGGCGATGGCACGAACGCGATCCGCGTAGACGTCACCCTGCCGATTGTTGTCGGTTGCTGCCTCAAGCCGGGCGTTGGGGCGCCTGGCCAAGCTGCGGATGGCTTCATCGGTCGCCGGCGACCAGCCGCCTCCGGTGCTGACATAGAGGGTATCGGAGCGGTGGATCTCGATCGCGGCAAGGCTCATGGCATCGATGGCCGCCTCAGTGATGCAAATCCGCTCGGACCTGGCCGGTCCGAAGCGAAACAGCTGCTTGGCGGCGTCACTGGCGAAGCCGCGCCATGCCGGCCCACGCTCCTCCCAGCCCGTGAGCGCTCCAGCAGAATCGCTATGTGCCGCCCACATGCTGCCCTTTGGCCCCTCACGCAAACGATCGGAGGCGACCGCCTGCTTCACGATCTCGGAAGGCAGCCCCCGCTCATTGGTGAGATAGCGCCAGGCTCGCGAGCCGGGGCGCGGTTTGACACGATGTCCCCAGCGCTCAGCAATAGATCCAGGCGCCTTCGGCCTTGCCGGACGCTGCCACGCCGGTGCGCTGGGGACGAAGCCAACCGCGTCCGCAACACGATCGCATCCGTCAGGGATGGTAGCCCGCAAGGGGGAAGACCCGCCTGCGGGGCTTCAGCGTAGCAGACAGCCCGGCCCGCCGGGCGACGCCCAATTTCCTGGTCGACGATTCCGCGAAATCATCAGGTACAATGAATTGCCGGAGCTATCCCTTTTTGCTGCATACGCCGAACTCACCTAGTTTGAACCGGACGTTTCCAAGTTCGCCAAACGAGGTATGATCTGTCCATCACCGACTAAGGTGCTGTCATAGGCATCGTTGGCTTAGAGGTCGATCGCGCTCCCGCCTGCCAACGTGGGGCCGCCAATATCTCATAGTTCCGAGTCTCATCTCGTTCCCACATTGCCAGAGTCCGCCAGATCATCGAAAGGCAGCAAACACTAATTCCAGCAACCAACAGGACTCCATGACGTGCACGGCACCATCTCGCTTAATTCAGAAGCTCGGGGCAAGGGCGAGGCGCAGGTCGGCTTCAGCAGATTGCGCGCAGGAATAACGCTGCGGTTTGTCCGGTGATGGATTGGATCGAGAGATCAGGTTTTTCAAGTAGTTGGAGGCGGTATGTGCGCGACGTGTGCACCGGGAGATCAAAGCAAATCTCATCACAGGTAGCATGAGCATGTCCTCTGAGTTGGAGAAAACGCGTTCGGAGGGCGCGGGCACCGTTGATTGGTTGCGCCAACGTGAAGCGCGATGTGAGCGCGCGCCACGGAATTCGATCAGAATCAAGATATTGAATCAACGGTCGCTGTTACACCGATACGGCCGGCACTTCGTGTCACGACTTGGGCAGCAGCAGCTTGAGCGCGCTGATATACGCGTTCCAGTCCGTTGACGTCGCCGTCGAAGCGCAGGCCTTCCGCGCGAGCGCTTCCGGATTGCTGGAGACGATCTCGTTTGGCTTCTTGCGCGCGTTCGCGATCAGCGGACCGTAGATGTTCCACCACAGACGCTTTCCCATACGCATGGGAGTGAGCCCGTCCTCAGACGCGTTGGCGACCCGCGCATCGACGTACATCGCATAGGTTAGGATATGGGTCGCGAGCTGCCAAGCGTAATCCGATGGCGTGCGGTTCACGATCTCGTCCTTGGTCCAGAGTGCGCGGCACGTCAGGCGCGTCGCGGCCGGTGCCGACGCACTGGCGCCGACCCAACTCGAGCAACGGATCGTCTCCTGTTTCATGGCGTACTCAACCTCGATTTCGTGGGTCACTGGATTTTCGACTTATTTCATGTTGTCCGGATCGAGCACCCACTCGCCGGGAAGGTCGACGTTGCCGGGATAGGTCTGGGCGCAAAGGCCCAGCCGCGCGCGCAGGCCGTTCGCTTCGCCGCCCGGCGACTGGGCGCCGTGCAGCGCCTCGACCGCTGTCCCCATGTGCAGCCCGAAATAGAGGTTCCGGTTCCTGAGCTCGGTCATGAACCGAGGATCCGGATTGCCGTGCGCGGCAAGGTTACTTTGCGCCGCCTTGTCCCCGAGGATCTGCACGCCGGCCGTGCAGCTACTCGACGTCACCCATACCGGCATGCTTGCACGGGTCTTCTGCTGCTTCGATAGATCGGTCGCGTCGAGGTTGTTCGGCGACGGTTGCGCGTCGTGCAGCCGCCAGAGCCCGGCGATGGTGGCGAGTCTCCCGTCGACGGCATCGCGCGTCGCGCGCCCGCCGGTGCCAGTGAAGGTCTCCACCTTGACGCCGTCATTGTCGGTGATGCGTTTGCGGATTTCGCCGGCCAGGGCGTTACCCTTGGCGAGAATGATGGTCTTTGCCCCCAGGTGATGGGCGCCGAGCGTGATGGTGTCGTAGGGCGTGGCGGCCCACAGTTCGCTGTCGAAGTCCTTGAGCGGCTCCAGGATCACGATCTCCGCGGCCTCCCACGTGCCGGCCGGGCCGGGGGACTGGACCAGATGGTTCCAGGTGATGTGCAGCGTCGGCCGGTCGCGGAAGTCGGGCTCCACGTTGGGATACTTTCCGGTGATGCTTACCTCGATCGGTGCAAAGTCCATGTGCGAGCCGATCGTCCCGCGCGGCGTGAAGATCTGATCGACCGTCAGTCCTCCCTTGTTGATCGCATGCACCGCATAGAGATGCGTGAGCGCCTCGCTCCAGGACATGTTGCGGATCTCATCGCACTTCTGCGCACGCGCCCCGCCGGCGGTGCACAGGACCGCGATTGCGGCCAGCGCTGCGATGGCCAGGGCTCTCGCGCAGGAGCTGACCGATGTTCTCTCCTGCTCGGTGTGAATCTGTCTCGTCATTGGGCCGTTCCCTCAATTCCCTCAATGCACCGATCATTATCGGCATGTACAAAATCCGAACGCATGCCACGCGGACGAACGCGTCCGCGCCCAGGCGTCGCGTGGCATCAGGCAAGGTCAGTTCGCTTGAAGAGAAAGCCTAGCGCAACGAGAGCCGCCCCATGTCCCCGCATCACAGTTACTGCCGCGGATAGCAGCGCACGCGCTCCGGGTATGTGGCGACGTTGGTGATCCGCAGGGCTTGGGGTATGTCCTCGCTCCATAGCGGTGTGTTCATGTTGGCGCCGCCGGCGTTGTTCGGGCTTCGCGTGGCGTTGCCGGCGAGGTTCTGGGCCGTGACGCGGTTCACTTGCGAATGTCCGCCATAGTCCCGGTTCGCCGGATGACCGTCGACGCCGAGCAGGTAGCCATTGACCCGCGCCGCGGACGAGCGGTCGTTGAACTCCATTCCGCAGGACGTGAGCAGATGCACGTCGACCGGAGGCGCCGCCTGGTGCTCATTGGCTTGCCAGTCGACAAGAACGGTCTTCAGGATGCGGCACGTCGGGTTGTCGAGATGGTCGAGGCAGACCTCGATACCGAAGGTGCGATTGTCGCACCGCCAGGCATTGTTCTTGCGCTCGTTCCAGTCCATCAGGAGATGATGGAAGTTGGGATTGTGCAGCGCCGCCTCGTTCGGCGGAGCGCCGTCGATGTCGGAGACGAGGCGCTTATGCACGAAGTTGAAGGGCGCGTCGGCGGCGCCGCCCTTGACCATGCAGGCCGTATTGAAATAGGCGCGCTGGCCGCCCGGCAGGTCCACCTTGGCGTCCGCCGGCTGAGACGAGAAGATCGAGCCGGGAACGAACAGCCAGTCGGCGAAATCGGCGTGGACGAACATCTTCCGCAAGGCATCCAGGATGTTGATCATCTGGTTGAACGAATAGGCATTCTGGGCGTTCGGGGGCCGGAAGTAGAACTCCGGCGCCATGAAGATCTTCAGCGTTGTCGCAGCGTCGCCTCCGGCGAAGCGCAGGCGATTGGCGGCGTAGTTGACGACGCTGGCCATTCGGCGAAGCCTGGCCACACTGTCCGCATCGGGGAGGGCAGGCACCGGCAGCCGTGGAACGGCCTCCGGCGCGTTGCCGGGCTGGACGACCTGGAGGGTCGGGATTTCGTAGGCGATCAGTTGGACGTGGGTATAGTTCTTTGCCGCATAGGCCATTGTCGTCTCCTCGTGCCTTTGATTGATAGGGAGACCGTGCGCCGTTCGACGGGTCGGGCCGTCGGACGGCGACGGGTTAATCTGCCGGGAACGCGTGGGGCGTCTGGTCCGAGTTGGTCGCGGATACCAGGACGGCTTCGCCGTCGAAGGAAAACACGATGGTGTCGTTGGTGTTGAGCTCGTTGTCCAGCGGCGAGCCGCGGTCGACCACGACATCGCGCCGTCCGACACCAGATCCGTCCGCGATCATTGTCGCGGTGAGTCCGTTGAGGTAGATGTCAACCTCGTTGCCATAGGCGACGTCCTTCACGCCGGCATCATCGGCAATCGTCGTGACGTCCGACGATGGCGGGCGGACGCCCAGGCTCACGTCGACCGTGCCCGCGTTATTCTCGGGATGATCGCCCTTGCGGACGATTAGCGTTACCCTGAGGTGATGAACGGTTCTGTTAATCAGCGTCTTCATGGCCATAGGAAATCTCCCTGTTCTCTGCATCATCACGAAGCCGTAGCGATCGTTCAGTAGACTTGACGGGTCGACACATAGAACGTGTTGTTCGCGAAGTTGAAGTCGACCGCGTTGAACATGTTCAGCTCGTTGTCCAGCAGGGAGCCCCTGGTGATCACGACGTACTGTTGTCCGAGCATCGCGCCGTTGGAGAGCGCGATCAGGTTGATGCCGTTCAGGTAGATGTCGACATTGTTGCCGTAGTCCTGCCAGGACTGTCCGTGCGCAGGCAGCGCGAAGTCCTTCGTCCCCGCTTGATCTCGCGGGTCTTCGCTACTGCGTATCGTCAGCGTTACGGCAAGCGGGTACTGACTGAGGTTGCTAAAGAACTTGCGTCCAGCCATCGTGTCTCTCCCTTGGTTTTCGCCTCTCGATGTCCTGTTGCGCGCACTCGCCTACGCGCACGGGCCCGTGCAATGTGCGACTTGATCCTTCGTAATCCAGATCGACGGCATGTCGGTCTTCGCCGTGCACTCGGAACATGTTTTTGACCCGTCCTGGCGCACGACCATGAGCCGGTAGGGGTATTCGTCCGGCTTCTGGTTTCCGATTACGATGTCCCGTATCGATCGTTCGGCCGTGATGGTCTTCTTCTGCGCGTCGCCGTCGAATGCGATCGTCTTGCCGATGGCAAAGATCAGAAGCAGCTCCGCCACGTCGGGCATGTCGGAAAAAACGCCCTTGGCCGTCCGTACGCTGAATTCCGCAGGATAGGTGTTGGTCGTGCCGGTCTCGATGATGTCGTCGAAGAAGGACTTCTCCCGGTCGGTCGGCAGCCTTGCGTTGAAATCGATTCTGTCGGCGTACCTGCCATCGGACAGCTCGACGTCGACCCAGCCTCGAAACAGCGGGTTCTCCGGCGCCCCGCTGAAGATCGCCGCCCACAGCGCGGTGAACTGCGCGAAATTCATGTCGAGCTCGTTGCGCAGGCCCTCGGCGAGGTCGATGGATGCCTCCATCTGCACCGCGGGATCGCTGCCGGTGGCCGCCGCGTTCGGCAGATATTGCGTGAACCTGAGCTTGACCTTGTGCGCGTCCTGGAGCGAGACCATCTGCGGCTGCTGACCGAGCTTCGCCTTCAGCGACTGCGCCGCGTTGTTGATGCGTTCGAGATCGACGACGGGTCTGCCGTAAATGCGGAAATGGGCGCGCGTCGCCTCGACGGTCGTGCCGCCTGCAGGCAGGGAAAACTGGAGCAGCGAGACGGTCGGAGCATCCTTTGGTCCCTTGTCGAAGGCAAACTGGTCAGGCAGGTAGAAGACGCGCGAAGGGTCCTGGTTGTCCTGGTAGTAGTTGTAGGCGCGATCGTGCCAGTTCACCTGCCACTGCACGTAGCCGGGCAGTTGCGGCGCCGAAACCTGCGCCGTGTAGACGCAGTTGAGCACCAGATACTGGTTGGGAAAGTCCGGATCGCTGGCGGCCGCCATCTGGGAATATATCGAGGGTTCCGAGAACGGAATTCCGTTGAACAGGCCCACGAGGCCGCTGCGGATCACGGGATTGCTCCAATTGCTCTGGACGAATGCCGGCGTTTGCCGCGCCGCCAATTGCAGCGTCTGGGCGATTTCGATCGCCACGTTTGGATTGATGTCGAACAGGGCGGCGCGAACCACCTTCGCCTGGTTCGCGGCAAGCTTGACCGACAGGCGGTGCACGGCACCGCCGGCATAGGCGTGATCGAACGGGATCCTCGTTCCTCCACCGCTCTGGTTCACGACGAGGGTAAAGGTCGTGCCGGTCAGACAGGGTGTCGCGCCGTCAACGGTGCCGGCGATCTCCGGAGCAGGGACCGATTCGAGGAAGAAGGTCAGCAGGCCGTCGTCGGTCACGCTCGGCTGCAACGCCGTCGAGCCGCTCGAGGTTTGCGCGGCCGAGCGGTAGGCGGGCAAATAGAATCTGGCGCCGGCCGCGGTGTTGAGCAGCACGGTGGACGACAGCGCGTCCGAGGGGTTGATCAGCGTGTCGCCAAGCTCGCCCGCACGGCGCTTTCCCTGTAATACCTTCACTGTCGACGGTTGCGACATTGTGCGATCCCCTCAATCGTCGTGGATGAATTCCGGCGGTGGGCTGACCGAGACCTGGAGTCCCAGCGCTCGCCCCGCGCCGGCGGAAAAGGTCAGCATGTTGTGAAACCCGGATTGAAAGAGGCGCTGTGCCAGCGGCTGGGTGAGCGCGCCGTAGCAGCCAAGTGACCAGCCGCGGCCAAGCACGGAGATCAGAAGCTCGCGCCGCAAGTAGCCGTCGCCACCGGCAAGAGCGGACGGCAAAACGAAGATCGAGAACACTGGATCGCGGCCGCCGGGCTGCACCGAATAGCTGAAGCCGTATTGCGCCTCGGGCAGCGTGTCCGGCCCGCCGTCGCGACGGAAATGGAATGAACGAATGAGCCCCAGCAGGTCGTCCTGGCGTGCTGCTAGTCCGGAGCGGGCGAGCAGGCGCGTCAGCGTCGACACTGCGGGCCTGGCCTGCGACAGTTCGAAATAGAACTCGCAGCGATCCGAGTCCGGCGTTCCCCCGAGTAGCGCAAGCTGCGCTTCGCCGTCCGGCAGCACGGGCGCGCCGAGGTAATCTGTCAGGAGCGCGGTGGTCGCCGCCGCCTTCGGCATTTCGGCGTAGATCTTGAACGTCGTCGCCGAGGTCCACGCCCGCTTGTGACGGAATGCCGAGCCAGGCGCCGTATGCCAGCGGCGTATTGCGCTGGAGGTCTTGAAATTGCCGGGGGATCCCGACCCAGCCCGGATCCAGCCCGAGCTCTCCGAGCAGCGTGTCGATGCGGGCAAGGCGCCGTGCGGGCGGTATGTCCGGTCCGCCCACCTCGATGGTGTATCTGAGGTCGTCGGACATTGTCGAGAACGAGAACTCCAGCGGCGCCCCGTTGCGATTGAGCACGCCCCCCGACCACGCTTTGCCCTGGCGGGCGGACGTCAGGCAATCCCGCAACGCTATGCCGCTGGTTCGCGCGAACGCGCTGGCCAGGCCGGGGTCGTGGCGCGCGATGGCTTCGATCGAACGTTCGAAGCCGCGCCGCTGCGCCGCGCCCGGGCGATGGTCGCGCGTGATGCCGGCAACGCTGCTCACGCCGGCACCTTGGACGGAATGGTGTTGACGCCGCCGACCCGGGCCTTCTTGAGCTGGAAGGAATCGCCCGATAGAAGGTCAACCTCGCATTGCACCACCAGCGAGCTTCGCTTGTCGCCGAAATCCTTGAGCGTCGGAACGATCCGCTTGAGCTTCTTCACGCCCTTCTGGTCCTTCTCCAGCGTGAACTGGTCCTCCCATTCGAAGTCGCCGTCCTTGTAGGTGAGGGTCAGATCGACGCTGTCGGCGTCGTCGCCAAAGCCGGCCGCGAAGAACACCGGGATGTGATCGACGAACCGGTCGCGGACGATGACCTGTTTGTCCATCACCGGCTCGGGCCCGTATGTGTAGGAAACCTTCGATCCCTTGCGCACTTCCACCCGGTACTGGATCGGATCGGGCTTGAACTTCGCCTCGCTGCGGATCTTCAGCGTTTGCGAGGACGGCGCGCCGTTCTGGAAGACCACACGCTTGTCGCCCTTCCATCGGCTGCCCGTCAGCGCGACCACGACCTGGTCGTTGGTCTCCCAGACGAAGTCGTCGCTCAAATTGACGGTCAGCGTGAGAAACTCGGCGACGCTTTCCGGCATCGCGGTGATCAGCGCCCGCTCTTCCTCGCCCTTGGACGAGTACCGAAATGCGTCGCTCTGCCACTCGTCGCTCGGGTTGAACACGTAGTCGACGTCGTACTCGACCTCCGCGGACCCAGATTTGTCGTACTGAAACTTCACGGGATTGTCGCCGGTGACGGTGCCGGCGTTCACCGTCAGGGTCTTGGTGGTTCGCCCCGCCGCGCCAGCGCCGGCGGGATACCGCCCCGTGACGTTGAGGGTACGCAGGCCGACCCTGGTGCGGTCAGCCTCGTCCGGAATCGCCACGGTCACGTTGAGGGGCAGTCCGAACGGATCCTGCGCACGGTTGACCTGCGTCACGTACCTCCCGCGAGCCTGTTCGTTGTCGCCCAATCCCTCGAGCACGAGCGCCTGCGGCAGGATCGGAAAGGCCTTGGCCTTCCGTTCGGAGTAGAGAAAATCGATCGAGTTCTCCTGCTTGCCTTCGTAGTAGGAAGCGCGGACGTTGACTTTCGGGATGAAGGTAGTGGCCGCCTTGACGATTTCCTTGACGGCGCTGTCTGCCTCGCCCTCCTTCTTGCCATCCTCCGCGACCTTGTCGGTCGCCGCCTGCTCGACGTCCTTCGCCTTCTCGACGGCCTGGCTGATCTCCGGCTTTTCCTTCAGCGGGCTCCAGTTGTCCTTGTCCCGGCCGATCGACACCTCGAAGAAGTTCTTGAGGATGTATTCGAGCAGGATCTGCTGCGCCCATTTTAGTCCTTCCTGCGGCTCGCCCGTGAAATCGGTGACCTCGATCTTGAGATCCGTCTTCGACATGATCTTCTGCCACTGCGCCTGGATCCCGAGATCGAGCACGAAGGCTTCGAGCGGAATCGATGTGCCGAGGCTGAGCTGGAAATCGGTGATGGTCTTCTTCATCGTGCCGGCTACCTTGAACGTGACCGACGGCCGCATCGCCAGGAACTCGAGCCGGTAGAGCGCGGCAATCGCGTTGGAGCCGGACAGGATGGCCTGCTTCATGGCCGCCGCCAGCTTGCCCTCCTTGGTGAACTTGACCGAGCAGACCGCAGCGTTATCGCCGACCAGAGAGGACGATCCGGCGTTCCAGACGAGCTGTTCCTTGCTTTGATAGAGAACGCTGGGGTCCGTCTTGAGACCTTCGCCCGCGGTTGCCGCAACCGGACCCAGAATGGAAAAATTGACGTTTCCGGTCTGGTAGGGAACTGCGGAGAGGGTGAGCTTGGATGCGTTGACGCCGGTCTTGCTGGCGATCATCCCCTTGATCGTGTCGAGCGTCGCGGCCGGGACGGCGGTGTTGACCTCGAAATTGAGGAAGCCGGTGCCGTCGGAATCCGATTCGGAATCCGTGTACCAGAGATAGGACAGCACCTTGCTCTTGTTGCGCTCGGCGAGCCTGACCGTTCCCGGGAGATACCAGAACTGCGTCGGGGACTCGTGATCCGGATAGACGTCGATGCCGTCCTGCTGGAATTTCTGACTGCCGATTAAGATCATGTGCGACTCCCTTGTTCTGCCATGACGACGGACGCTTTCGGGCTTGGTATCGTGACGTGCGCTTCGGAGGTCTCGAAGGGGACGGCCGGCGTCGGCGGCGTCGCCGAATCGACGTTGATGAACTGCCGCTGGCAGCTCAGTTGCTTGCCGTCGGTGTACCAATAGGCAAAGGACGTTGCCGGCGAAGACCGCGTCAGCTCGAAACTGTCGTTGCCGTCAGCCCAGAGCTGCGGGCCGCCGGACGGAGTGACGGTCAGGTCGATGGCACTCCACGTGCCCCAATCGAAATCCCGGCTGGCCTCGAAGTGAACCACCCGGCGCAGAAGCGGGTTCAGGAAGATCGTGGCGCCGGCTGGGAGTCCATTCAGCACGAAGGACGAGCTCGATCGAGGCTGGCAGGTGGCAGCGAACTCCACGTCGTCCAGCTTAGCCGGCTGCGACGCGAAGGCGTCGATCTGGCCAGAACGTAGGTTGGGGCCGAGGACGAGGACCGGTGGATCGAACGCGAGCGGCGCCGGCCCCTTGAGCTCCAGCTTGATCGACCTCACCAGGTCCCACGGAAATTCGTCGGCGACGCTGATGGAATACATCCGGTAGGCGTAAAATTCGGCGGGCAGAATATCGAGGAAAGCCTGCTCGGGCCGGATGTCGATCGCCTGCGAAGCGCTCACCGGACGCTTGTTGCCGAAATGGGATTCGCACCGGTACCGAGGCAGGACATCATTACCAGGCAGGTGGATGAGCTCGACCGGCCAATCCGCCGGCTGGGTCTTGTTGAAGACGTTCGTAAGCTCCCCAGTGTTACCCAGCCGCTTGATTCTGACATTGGCCGCAACCAGAGGTGCGGCGTCGAATGCGGCGTGGCAGCGAACCGTGAGCTCCTGTCTGAACGGATTGCTGGCCGGCAGCACGAGCGGTGGCCGGGCGGCGAGGGCGTCACTCAGTCCGCTCAATGCGCCCTGAATGAAGATCTTGCGCGTCACCGCGCCGCTGATCTTCATGTTGCAGTCGAGCCGCCGGGCGATGTTCTGGATGTCGTGCACTGTGCTGCTGCCGAAACCGATTATCCAGCTGCCGCCTTTTGCTTCCGGAAGTGTCGCGAAGCGCGGCGCCGGCTCGAGCAGGCTCTGGAGGCTTTGGAGAAATGCGCGCCGAAATCCCTCAGGAGGCGGCTCGCCGGTATCGTTCTCGGCCACGACCCTGATGACGGCGCTTTCCTTCAGGTCTTCGAAGGTCTCGATCTTCTCGAAGCTGACGAACAGGAAGTCAGCCGACGTCTTCTTCTGCACCCAGTCGCGAAACCGCGTTTCGTCAAATTCGATGGAGTAGCTGTATTGCGGCCGAAACGCCTCGTAGGAGAGGCTGTAGACGATCGAAATCGGAGGAGCCTGCGGATTGCTGCCGCTGTTCTTGAGCAGGACATATTGATCGAGGGTGAGGTTCACGGCCAACGCGACGGAGTTGCCGCCGAACAGGGAGGGGACGGCGCACACCGGCTCGCCGCCGATGATGGCGGCTGCGACCGTGCCGGCGCTCCACGGCATCGCGACGAGCTGCGCGCCCTGGGTTGTCTCGCGCAGCCGCTCTTCCGCTTTGGTCCTCGTCGCCTCGTCCAGCTTGAGGTCGGCGACGAAGGACAGCATTCCCGCGCAATCCTTGCGGGGCTTTTCGTAGAGGACGATCGCGAACTGGTGGTCGCCGTTCGTTCGCGCCACGGCGGGACGCGTCGAGCAGCAATAGAACAGCTTGGGGTCGAAGAAATCCCTGTAGAGAAGGACTCCTTCGACGCCTTGCAGTTGGATTTCGTGATCGTCCGCGAGCATGGGGGATTCCCGGCGTTGGCTAGATCCTCGAGATCTTCGTCGGTGCGACCCGGATCAGAGGGTCGGTCTTGACCTCGGCCAGGTTTCCTCCACTCGGATCCGTCATCTCGTTGTCGTTGACGATCGCCGTGACCACCCGGAACGACGACGCGTGGCCGCTCAGCGCCGGGACGCGCCATTTGAACGGCCCGCGGGACGTGGCCGATGAATCCAGTTCGATCAGCTGTTCGAATACACGGTCGGCGTCCTGGCTCTTGAACGTGTATTCAACCCGGAGCGTGGCGGCCGTCGCGCCGTCCACGAGCGCGAACTTGAGGGTGCGGACCATGTTGCCGAGCGGGTTCTGCAGGCTGATGTCCGCATTGCCGCGGTCCGGGGTGCCCTGTATCCACTCACCCTCGACCGGATCGCCCGAAATCGGATTCAGGGTGACCTTGTACTGGATTGGTCCGGCAATGGGCCTGCCGAACGGCTTGGCGATGAAGGCGGGCGCATCCTTCTGAAGCGCGACCTTCTTGTGCCAGTCGCCGTACTTCACATCGACGGTGGCGCTGTCGACGATGTCCCAGGGCAGGTCGATGCCGCTCAGCGACACGCTGAGGACGCCAAGGTCGACACTGCTGAGATCGAGATAGTTGGTGCCGCTCAGCTTCAGTCCCTTGACCTGCAACGACGGCGTGCCGTCGGTGTAGGAGACGAGGTAGTTGTACGAAAGCACCCGCTGGTCGCTGGGGATCCTGACGTCGAATATTCCCTTGAGCTTGACGTCATCGACATTACCTTCGGCGCCGGGCTTGTACGTCATCGTGGTGACGGGACCGCTGGTGCCGAATAGCTTGGTCTTGACGTAGGACAGGTCTGTGATGGCGAGCCGATCGATCGCACGGGCCTTAAGATAAGCGAGGTTCGGCGGATTGACGGTGACGTCGACCTTGAAGAACGGCTTGTCGTTGAGATCGATCAGCTGGAAGAAGGTCGTCAGGGGCTCCTTGCCTGCAAGGGCGCTGATCTTCTGAAGCGGCCCTTGCGGGTTCCTCGGGATGGTTGTCGCCTGTGTCAATGTATAGGTGCGGGACTGGCCACTCTTGGCCTCGAGCGTCCGGACATTGTCGATGTTCAGGGCATCCAGCTTGACGTCGGGAAGCTGGGATTTCGCCATGTCCTCGAGCTGCTTCCCCGCCCAGTCGGTGAGCAGCTTGCGTACTACGTCGCCGTCTTCCTTGGACGCGACCGCCGGAAGGACGATGTCGGTCGCGCTGTTGACGGTCTCGTTGTATTCCTTGCCGCGCTCGACTTCCTCGTGGTGTGTACGTCCCCACGAATCCCGCCACTCCTTGTCTTCGACCTTCAGTTTCGCGATGACGTCCTTGCTGAGGGTGACCGTCGCTTTCGCTTCCGGGAGCAGGCCGTCGAACTCGACGTTGTAGGTGACACTGATGACGCTGACGCCCTTGTCCTGATTGTATTCCGGGGGCTTGCGCGAAGACTGGTCGAACGGCGGTCCGCCGAGCCCGTGCCAGAACAGATTGGCGCCGAGGTCCTGGAGATTGAAGGTGACCACCGCAGCATTGCTGTTCATCAGCGACGGAGTGGTCTGGACGCTGCCCGTTGAATAGGACGGCGACCCCTTTTGATAGGCATCCAGATTCGTGAACGCCTGCACGGTGACCTTGCCCGACCTGAACGGCACCGGCTTGATGGAGCGCTCCGAGATGCGCGGGAGAAACTGCTTGTAATCGCGGCTCCTATCGAAGCTCGCCTTGCTCCTGTTGACGGCAGCGTCATCGAAGCCGAGGCTGGCCTTGAGTTTTGCGACCTCGTCGGCGTTCTTGGCATCGACCGCCTGGCACAGTGCGAAGGTCGTCTGCGCGATCTTGACGACGGTCTCATTGCTGTTGAGAGCGGCGCTGACTGCGTCCTGGACTTTCGTGTCGCTCATATTGGGCATTGGCAGTGCAGCGGTGAAGGTGCAGATGCCGCCCGCTTCCTGGTTGTCGCCGAAATACCAGGTTAGATTGAAGGCCGGCTTGCCGTCGACGGCCTGGTACGCCGGCTTTTCGGCCAGGGCGTAATAGGTGTCCTTCTCCTCGCTGTCGGGGAAGAAGGTGTAATCCATGGTCTGACCGAAGGCATAGGGAATGCCCTGGACCGCGATCGCCGGAGAAAGTTTCAGCATGAGACGTGCTCCTCTGTTCGGTTCAGCATTCAGCTTGGGTTCTCGCGGATGTCCGGCGTCTATCTCGGGGGCTCCGCAATCGGTGCGCTCACTTCCGTGACTTGCTGCAAGCCGGCGTTGCGGCCGAGCCAGCCGCCCAGATCGGCCGAACGGCTGATCTGAAACGTCGCGTCTTCGGTCGCCGGGGATTCCCAGGTGACCGGCAATGAATTCACGTAGGCTGCGTCTGCGCCCATCTGCTGCAGCTTGTCGAACAGCACCTTCGCCACGTGGCTGCGGGCGGCAGCTTCCGCCTTGCTCTTCGTCGCGTCGGATACATTCGCCGTGTCGATGCGCGTCAGCTTGATGCGGCCGCTGGAGATCGCGTCATCGAGTGCGGCTGTGCATGCGGCGAGATCGGGCAGCGGAGGCGGCGAATCGGGATCCTTTTTCCTTCCGAACCAGCCGCCGGAGCTTTCGTCCGGCTTTTGCGGCGCCAGTACCTTCAAGGTCGGCGCAAGGTCGCCGGCGATTTTGACCGTGGAGCTCTCGCGCGTGTCGAGCCGGCCCTGATAGGTCAGTGTCAGGATGCTCGATTGTCCCTGGAAGGCCGCGATCGCGGCGGTCTTTTCCGCCGACGTCAGCCGGTCGTTGAACACGACGCGCTGCTGGGCCATGCCGGAAGCCGGGCTCGGCCCGAAAGTGTGGGTGAGACCGTCCGGAATCGTCACCGTTAGCGATGCTGTCGGCTGATCGAGCGCAACCGGCTGCAGATCGATGCTGCCGATATCTGGATATTGGGCTCGGATCGCGCGTTCGGCCGCCTGAAGTGCCTCCGGCTCGGCCCGCCACACCGCCTGCAGGGAGAGTTGCGCCGCCACTGGGCTTAACATCAGTTGGGCGATTTCGACGGTCGGTGCACCCTGGATGTACTGGAACTTGCCATCGCGCACCGGGCCGACGGGGATGCACAGGAGATCGCCACTGCCAACTCCGTTCGGTTGATTGGACATTCAGTGTCTCCCTGCGTCGAGGCGGGCTGCGTCGATGACGAGGTCTTGGCGCGGCGGCAGAAACTCCGACCACGGCGCCTGGTGATCGTCCGTCGATGAATGCCGCCGGTAGCGGTAACGATTCCTGAAAATGTCAGTCGCGAAATAGCTGAACCGCATGCTCGGCCGGGCGGTCGAGAATTGGAGTACGATCGGCTGCGCTCCGGCGAACTCGGCAAGGATTTCGAGTTGAAAGGTCTGGGTGGTGGTCCCGAACCGAACCGTCACGCTTGTCGTCTGTGGTCCATAGTCGCGGAATGCACCGAGGTCTGCGGTCATGGACCGGCAGGGCAGGTCGAGCCCGAGCGCGTGGTTCGGTTGTTGCGGATCGCGCGCCGTGATGGTGAGGCGGGCCGCTTCGTCCAGTGTCGCAAGAAAATAGCTCACGGCGGGCGCCTCCGCCGTCAAGCTTGCGGTCAAGCTGCCCGCTGCGGGGGACGCAGCCTCGAGCGCGAACGAAACAATGGCCTGGCTCAGCAAGTCCTGCGTCGCCCGCACCGTGACCCAGGTTTTCGGCAGGTAGCTGGTGTCGATGAACAGGAAGTCGCTGTCGCAGTCGAACCGCGGCATCTCGATCACCTGCCCGTCCGAGACGACGGTGACTTGCGCGCCAAACGGCTTTGCGCCCGCGATGCTCTTGTATTTCAGGTCAACCACAGCGGTTTGGTCCGTAGCCGGATAGAGATCGGTCGTTGTCGCGGAGGTTGTGCCGGACTCGGAATGGGCTTGGTCGACCTGCAACGTGAGCTGGATCGCTTCGCAGTTGCGAAGCCCGGGAGGCAGGGCGGAGGTGACCGTGACGCGCCGCGTCTTCTGCTCGTCCGGAAGTGTCGGGACCAGCGTAAACTGCGTGACCCATTGCCGCGCGCCGGCATTGACGATCGGGGTAAAGGGGTCGAAATTCAGAAAGACGGGCACTTCGGTGAATAATGGTGTCCGCAGATCCCACCGCGTCGCGCCGCTGGCACCGTCCGGCGGCGGTTTGAGCGCAACATGCGGGCCGTCCGAGATCTGCGGGCAGGGCGCGGCCTGGCCGAAATGGTGCCGAAGGCGTCCCGCCACGGCGAGGCCAAGGCTGCGGCCTGTTCCGCCCCGATCGCCCCCGTCGAATTGCAGAGCGTCGGCGGGCGGATCGTCAAACAGTCTCACCATTTGCCGGAATGGGACGCCGCTTCCGCCGGGATTGAGCTTGGCGACGCGTGCGATGAGATCGGCCGCGTTGAAGGTGACCGTCGTGTCGATCCGCGGCAGAAACGCCGACATTCCGCACTCGACGGCGGCTCTTGCGACCGTGACGGTGCCTTTTTCGAGAGCGCCGTAGATGAGCTGGGCGGAAAGCGCCGAAATCCGGCTGTGCAGCGTCGCCCGCTGCGCATTTTCCCATGCGAACGGCGCCGTCACATGCGTGTCATCGCACTCGAGGTGACAATAGGTGCCGGTGGTGAAGGTCGCCGGCATAAGCGCGGCGCTCGCACCGTTTTTCGAGATGAGATCATAGACGGCCGAAAGATGACGGTCGCGCTCGAGACCCAGATCGATGACGGCGTAAAGGCTTTCTTTGACAGTTGCGTCGTTGCGGTCCGAAAAGAATTCGAGGAAGAACCACGGTAGGCCGTCGTCTTTGCGGCCGAGAAGCGCCTTTCGCGGAACGGCGAAGTAGAGGTGCTCGTCGCCGAAAGCCGGCAGGACGACGAAATCCTCGGTCAGCTTGGCGCCCTGCCAGTCCGGCGTGCGTTGATCGATCTCGGACATTAGAGCGCTCCCCGAAATGCCGAGGTTCCCAGTCGCCGAAAGTCCAGCTTGCAATCGCCGCCTGGTTGCAATCCGTTTGGCGGCGGTGTGAGCGACTGCTGAAGGCCAATCGAGTGCGCAGCTTCGACGGCATCGCTGTGCAGTGAACTGCCACTTGCTATCCCGGTCATGTACATGTCTTCACGCGTCCCATGGTAGAGCTAACCATAATATTCGATCTATACGAGTTACAACCTTAAGCAGAACCGTTCGCGTCTGCTTGAAACTTATTGCAGATATCTGGAACCCTGGAGCGAGGCGCGGCTTGCTCTGCGTGAAGTGCGATCGTCTTCTTGTCGATGCGGCCGGAAACGAAATGTCTGAGCCGGCGCGGTGACGATGGTCGGGGTTCCGTACAAGTCCGCCGGAGAGATCCTTGCTCACCCGCGTTTCACTCAGGCTCGCCTCGCTCACGTCGACGCTTTAGCCGCAGTGTTCGTCAGGAGCAGAATTCCGAACCGGCTCATCGTCGACGCGGCCTGCGTGCTGACGGCGGATCTCCTGGTCGGTTTTTTTGCGGCCCATGACCGCGGTGATCCGACGACCTGGGCGACCGTGGGACGGTTGCAGAAGCTCGTCGCCGAGCTCGGCCTGGCGAGCCCGCGCCGCATGGACGATCTCATCGCCCGATTTCGTCAAACCGGCTGTGTGGAAATGGCGTCGAGCGTGGTTGACAAACGGATTCGGATTCTGAAGCCGACGGAGCGGCTGCTTGCGCACGACCGAGCTTACGTAGCTGCTCTGTATCAACCTTTGGACATTCTGTTTCCGGACCGAGGCTACGAGCCGTTGGTTCGGCGGGATCCACACGTGCATCTGGCGATGCGCAGAATCGGTTCTCTCGAGTTTCCGATCGTCACCGCGTTCATCGGCCGCCATCCGGCGATCATGATGTTCCTCGCCCGCGATGCCGGTTACTGCGCCTTCCTTTTGCTGATGAAGGCGGTGCTCTCGGGAAAGCAGCTTGTGAGCGACGAGTTGTCCTTCACCGCCATTGCCGAGCGGGTCGGAGTCTCCCGGACACACATCCGTAACCTGTTCGTCGAGGCTGCGGCGGAGGGCCATGTCAGCCTCACCGGGGCAGGGGGCTACGTGGCGAAGGTCCACGGGCGGCTGTTTGATACCTTCGATCTGTTCCTGGCGGACATGGCCTCAAGCTACGATGCGATAGGCCAGATGGCGCTCGCGCGATAAGAAGATTCGTGAACGACGGCGGATTCGAGTTTAACCGCTGAGCGCTGCGCCGGAACATCTCAGTAGGGAGTGTGAGCGACAAGGGAAGAGCCGGGCGAGTTCAGCGCTTGCCGTTATCAGTCGCTCGCGTCGAGCGAACACAACGTCAAGTAGACGGCGCCGCGTCGTTCAAACGACGCTTTGGGGCTCGCCTGGACATCTTGCTGTTCCGCGCGCAAGGCTGCCCGGCTACCATGAAGCTCGTAGCGTGATTTCTCTAAGCCTGTTCGAATTGCGATGGTGCGGATATCGATGCAGCGGTCAGGGGCCAAGACGCCCAAAATACCGAAACGCTGGCCAGACCTGCGTATGCGTCAACCGCATCCTGGCACAGGACAAGGTCTGCGATGTGTTTGTCTTGCGTCTAGCGAGCCAGTTGGCGCTCTAAAGGTCGGTGCCGGGACCGGGCCGGGTGTCACAATTGATCCGCTGATCGACATGGGGCTGCCATAGAGAAAGTTGAAGAGCACGCTCCCGACCCTTTTCCAGGGGAGCCTGCGCCATCGCTGGTGGCAAGCGCCACGCACTTGGCGCACGTTCTTCGATCCGACAGTGTTGATGGATGCTACGCGGGACATGTTGATCTTCCGCGAGGAGATCTTCGGTCCTGTCGCGCCTGGTGTTCCGGTTCAAGACCGAGGAGGAGGCGATCCGGCTCGCGAACGATACCTAGTTCGGCTTGGCGGCCTATTTCTATAGGCCGAGATCTCGGGCGCGTCTGGCGCGTCGCCGAGCCGCTTGAGTATGGCATAGTCGGAGTCAACGAAGGAATCATCTCAACGGAAGTTGCCCCAATCGCGGAATGAAACCGAAGGGCAACGGCCGCGAGGGGTCGAAACACGGCATCGAAGATTAACTCGCAATGAAATATCTGTGCATCGGCGGACTCTAGCAGGCCTGCACACTATGGGATTAATCCCTGCCGAAACGCGAGGGCCACAGCGTGTGGAAGGGTCAGTGCAGCAAGATTACGCCTGGCATTGTCCAGATGATACTTCACCCCACGCGGCGAAACCCCGAGAAGCTCCGCAATGTCCTGCATCGTCTTGCCGTCAGAGATCCACGCGAGACACTGCCGCTCGCGCTGAGTGAGGACGCTCCCCTGCTGACCATCTGCCGGCGTGCGTCCGATTCTGGCGGCGTTCACATGCGCATGATAGGTGAGACCCAACCTTTCCAACATGTCCCGCGAGCTCTCGATGAAGCGATCGAGTCCAAGGCTGCGGTCGTCCACCGCGAGCGTAAACGCCGCGAACTGGTTTTGGCTTGCGGGAATGCGAACCGTAAGACCGGTCCTGATCTTGAAGCTGAGCGCATCGTCGAACAGACGGCGTTCTTTCGCCGACTTTGCGCTCCGCGCTTCACGTCCATCCCACAGAAACGTCCGGCTTGTGTTTCGCGGGTCCTGAAGAACGGGATCGATGTGGTCGTACCCTTCCCGAAAATAGTGGCTGGTCCAACTCTTCGGGTAGGATGAGATCAGTTTGGGGCCATTCGCGCGGTGGCCAAAATAGGCGAACCAGCGGAAACCCAATGCATGCGCGGTACGTTCTGCGACACGCCGAAAATCATCTTCCGTATGAGCGGAATGAAGACAATCGACAAATTCGTTGCATGCTCTTTTAACGTTTTCCATTGCGCCCCTCTCTTGAACTGTTCTGAGTTCTCTAAAGCGAGCTACGCGCCTGATTCGCGCGCTGCGTGTGGGCATCTCTATTGCGAGGTTGCGGCAACTTTTGGGCAAGAACAATTCCAAAAACGCCCTGTCAGAACTGACAGCGCAACGCTGTGACCGCCCCTGCTTTCTTGATGTCGAAGCTGTGATTCGTAAGCGGGAGGTTGAGAATGAAGGTCGTTGTGCGCTCGCGTGCGGCGCTTCTGCACGACTTTGAACTGGCAATGGGAATGCATCGTCTGCGAGGGCGCGTGTTCAAGGAGCGCCTCGACTGGGATGTCTCTGTCGCGGGCGGACTGGAGATCGATCAGTACGACTCCTTCGAGCCGACCTATCTCCTGCCGCTCGAGCAGAGCGATGTTGCCGGTTGCGTTCGCCTGCTGCCGACCACTGGGCGCAACATGCTGGCGGAGACGTTCCCGGTGTTGCTGGATGGCCACGCGGCACCGAACGTCGCCCGAATCTGGGAGAGCTCGCGCTTTTGCGTTGATACCAAAAACGTCGCGGCCACAGCTGGGAACGGCTTGCGGGAAGCAACGTACCTGCTTTTTGCGGCAATGATTGAATGGGGCCAGCAGCTCGACCTTGAGGCCATCGCGACGGTCACTGATCTGCGCATGGAGCGCATCTTGCGGCGCGCCGGATGGCATCTCCAACGCCTCGGCACACCTTGTCAAATCGGGGCGACCCAAGCTGTCGCCGGACTGCTGCCGGTCACCGACCGCGCTCTCGCGGCGATTCGATCGGCCGGCAAGATCTCGGGGCGTGCAATTGACGCGCCGTCAAGCCTTCCGCTCGCGGCATAGCGTCTGCGTCTTCAACTCCCGAAACAAAGTCATCGACAATGGATCCTGCTGCATTCTCGGCTCTGGTCGAACAGTGCGCGCCGACGCCGAACCTCGTGCGGCCGCTGGCGGCGATTGTGCGGCAAGCGAGCTCGTTCGAGCCGCTGCTCATCACAATTCAGGGGCGGAAGTCGATTCCGATTCAAGCAAATGACCGTGACGAAGCGATCCAGCTCGCTACGGAGGCCATCGCCACCCGCCAGCCGGTCCGGACCGGTCTCGCTCAACTTGATGCCGAGGATTTGAAACAGGCCGGGCTGACGACGACCACGACCTTCGACCCTTGCCAGCATATCGCTGGCCTTGGCAGATTGTTCGAGGCTCGATTGAAAGCAGCAAACCTGAACGCCTCGGGCCGTGATCAGGCCATTGCCAGCGTTGTCGCGAGTTTCGCAGGCAAAGCTCCCGGCACAAGGCCCGACTCCGGTAACCAACCGACCGTCGGCACTTCCAACGGCGACATGCCGACGATCAACGCGCCTGCTGCCACCGCCAGGGAGCGTCCGAACTGGGATGTCTACCGCTCGGGCGCTGGTCGGTCCGCCTTCGTCTATGAACGATGAGGAACTCTTTGTTTTGTCTCAACTCAACACCGCGGTCCGGATGGGTCCGGCTGCACTGCCAATCGGAGCCGTGTCATGACTTCTCCTCTTAAGAAATCCGTCGCGCTCGTGTGCATCGGGGCCGTTCTCAGCATCGCCTTGGTCGAGCCTGCGCTCGCGCAGACCGCGAACATCGAGGGTGTGCTGCAGAACATCGTCAACATGCTAACCGGCAACGTCGCACGCCTGCTGGCAACGCTGGCGGTCATCATCGTCGGCATCGCCTGGATGTTCGGCTATCTCGACCTGCGCAAGGCCGCCTATGTCGTGCTGGGCGTCGCCATCACGTTCGGCGCCTCCGAGGTGGTCTCGACCCTGACCGGAGGTCGTTGATGATCGAGGCCGCGCGTCTCACAGAGGACACCTTATTCCTCGCCTGCACGCGTCCGGCCATGATTGCCGGCGTCACCATGGAAGCCATGGCCCTCAACGTGATGTTTTCCTGCATCCTGTTCCTGGTGGCCGGGAGCGTCCTCTACGGCCTGGTCGCGATTCCGATCCATGGTCTTTGCCGCATCATCTGCCGGCACGACCCCAACATGTTCCGGATTCTGCTCGCCTGGATCGAAACCCGCGGACGCACGCGCAACGCGTCCTTCTGGGGCGGATCGTCCTGCACACCCCTCAAGCTCATTCGGCGATATCGAACACGAGACCTTGGTCATGCGTAACGCAGCGCTGAAAACCCGGGAGATCGGGCCCGAAGTCTACCTCCCGTTCGGCCGACATGTCGCCGATACCGTGATCAGTCTCACGACCCGGGCCCTGCTCACGGTGATCCGGCTCGACGGCACCTCGTTCGAGACCGCCGAGACGGCGGATCTGAACGATCTTCACGCGAAGCTGAACCTCTCGCTGCGCAATATTGCGGATCCGCGGCTGGCGCTCTGGACCCATCTGGTGCGACAGCGCACGTCGGACTATCCGGTCGGGGCATTCCGATCGGCATTTGCAGCTTCGCTCGACACGCAATATCGCGACCGACTTCGCAAGGCAGCGCTATTTCGCAATGACCTCTATCTGACGCTGGTTTGGCATCCCGGTCGCGCGCCCGGCGATGCTGCGGCCGCCTTCTTTAAGCGGCTTGGCCGGAGCGCTGCTGCTTCCCTTGAGGTCGACAGCGACGCCTTGAAGCGGCTAAACGATGCCAGGCGCGATATGGTCGCGGCATTGGAGCGCTACGGCGCCCATGCCCTCGGATTGACTGAGCGCGACGGCATCGTGTTCTCAGAGTCGATGGAGTTGCTCCACGCCGTCGCGTCCGGCGAGTGGATGCCAATTCCGTTGCCGCAAGGACCGATCGGCCCCGCACTCTACTCAAACCGCGTCATCTTCGGCCGTGAAGCCATCGAGATCCGCAGCGCGGGTGGATCGCGCTTCGCTGGCATGTTCGGACTCAAGGAATATCCAGCGTCCACTAGGCCGGGCCTGCTAAACGCGCTGCTTTCCGCGCCTTTCGAGCATATCCTCACGCAATCCTTCGCGTTCTTGTCGAAGGCAGATGCCAAGACGGTCCTGACGCGCAAGCAGAACCAGCTGGTTTCGGCTCAGGATCCGGCGGCCTCGCAGATCGACGAGCTCGCTGACGCGCTCGACCATCTCGAATCCAACAGGTTCGCACTCGGAGACCATCATCTCTCGCTGCTGGTCTACGCCGAGACGCCTTCGCAGCTCCAGGATCACATGAGCGTGGCGCGGCGCGCCCTGGCGGACGCAGGCGCCGTGGTCGCGCGCGAAGATCTCGGCCTTGAAGCGGCCTATTGGGCGCAGCTCCCTGGGCTCTTCAAATATCGGGCACGGACTGGGGCGATCAGCTCGCGGAATTTCGCGGCGTTCTCGCCGTTCCACGCCTATCCCACAGGACAGCCTGCCGGCAACCATTGGGGACCGGCGGTCGCGATGCTCAAGACCGCCTCCGGCTCACCGTTCTATTTCTCGTTCCATCACGGCGACCTCGGCAACACCTTCATCTGCGGCCCCTCCGGGTCCGGCAAGACCGTCGTGCAGAACTTCCTGCTGTCGCAGGCTGAGCGGCTCGGCGCCACTTACGTCTTTTTCGACAAGGACCGCGGCGCCGAGATTTTCATCCGTGCCGTTGGCGGTACCTATCTGACGCTCCACAGCGGCATTGCGACCGGCTGTGCGCCGCTCAAGGCGCTGGAGCTGACGCCAGCCAATCTTTCCTTCCTGGGCGAACTGGTCCGGAAGCTCGTGACACCGGACAACCGCCCGCTGACCGTGACCGAGGAGGAGCGGATCGATTCCGGATTGCGAGCGCTTGCCCAGCTTCGGCAGGAGGAACGCTCGTTCGGGGCGCTGCGGGCTTTTCTCGGCCAACAGGATCGCGAAGGGATCGGCGCGCGGTTGGAGCGATGGTGCCAGGGCGCTCCTTACGGCTGGGTCCTGGATGGCGAGCAAGATGCCATCGGGCTGGATGCCCGGTTCATCGGCTTCGACATGACCGATCTCCTGGATCATCCCACCGTTCGCACCCCGCTCATGATGTATCTGTTTCACCGGGTGGAGCGCCTGATTGACGGCCGGCGCCTGATCATCGACATCGACGAATTCTGGAAGGCGCTTGGCGACGAGGCATTTCGTGATCTCGCCAACAACAAGCTGAAAACCATCCGCAAGCAGAACGGCGTCATGGTGTTCGGCACGCAGTCGCCGCGCGACGCGCTGGCCTCCCCGATCGCACACACGATTGTCGAGCAGTGCCCCACGCAGATCTTCCTGCCGAATGCCCGGGGAACGCGCTCGGATTATGTCGACGGCTTCCATCTGACCGGCACTGAATTCCGCCTCATCAAGGAGGAGCTCGCCCCCGAAAGCCGACGGTTCCTGGTCAAGCAAGGCCACAACTCGGTGGTAGCGGAACTTGACCTCAGCGGCTTCGATGATGCGCTCGCCGTCCTGTCCGGACGAACGGAAACGGTCGAACTGCTCGACCGCGTTCGGGCCAAGGTCGGCGACGATCCGGCAGACTGGCTGCCGGTATTTCATGCGGAACGGAGGACAATCCGATGACGGCTCAGCGTATCCGGGCGATACTCACGTCCGCCTCAGTCCTGACGCTCCTAATGGCATCACCTGCGAGAGCTGAGATTGTATTCGATCCCAGCGTCTATGCGCGGCAATTCGAGCAACTCACGGAGCTGAAGAAGCAGGTCGACACCCTGACGTCCCAGCTCAGGGTGGCGCAGGATCAATTGAACCAGGCCAAGCAGCTCTATGACAGCTTCAACAAGCGGACCAACGCCAACGACGTCGGCGCGCTGCTAAACACGCCGCAGTCCCGGAAAGTCCTGCCCCAACAATTCTCTGACATCGAACGTCTCGTGGCGGGGCAGGGCGGCGGCAACTTCGCCGATGCGATGAACCAGTACCTTTCGCAGAACCGCGCGTATGCCGGCAACAGCGGCAAATCGTATTACCAGAGCGAGCTCGAGCGGATCGCGAGGCAGACCGGCGCCAAACATTCCATGGGCCAGGCGGTCTACGAAACCGCCTCGCAGCGTATCGATGCGCTCGAAGAATTGAGAACGCGCATTAGCTCGGCGACCGATGTCAAGGAGACTCTTGATCTGTCAGCGCGGCTGCAGGCCGAACAGGCATTGCTGCAGAACGATGTGCTCCGGATGCAGGGTCTGGCGATGATCCAGCAGGCCCGTGTGGACATGGACGGACAACGGGAACGCGAGAAGCAGCGCCAATTGGTCGATGAAATGAAGGCCGCCCTACAATGACGAGGAAGGCATCCATTCTGGTCATCGCTGTCGCCGCTACCCTAACGGGCTGCAACGAGGCTGATAGGACCGAGCAGACGAAAACCGTCGGCTGGTTTCTCGACCATCGGGACGAGCTCGCGGTGGCCATCAAGGCGTGCCGCGACAATCCCGGAGAATTGGGAAAGACACCGAACTGCATCAACGCCAACGAAGCGCGCAACACAATCACCATCCAAGAGATGAAAGACGCCCTGAAGTAAGGATCGCCGCGATGGCCGTAAACGTCTTTGATAGTTTCCTAAAAGAGTTCGAACAGCCTATCACGGCATTTGTATCGACCTCAGTGTCTAATCTTGCCTCCTACATTGATGGCCCCCTCCGCACGGCCGTAATGCTCTATGTCATCCTGTACGGTTTCGCCGTAATGCGGGGCGCAATCTCTGAGCCAATCATGGAGTTTGCCTGGCGGGCGATGCGGATCGTAGTCGTGGTGCTGCTAGCGACCAACTCGAGTGCGTTCCAGCAATACGTCACCGGTCTGTTCTTTGATTCCTTGCCGAAGGAGATCGGCAACGCCTTGGCGGGCTCTGGACTGAATACCAACTCCGGAGCTCCATTCGATCAGCTTCTTTCCAAAGGAATCGACGTCGCCAACCGGATTTACGAACAAGCCGGTCTGACTAACATCGCGCCCGCACTGATTGCGGCCATTCTCCTGGTTTTTGTGGCGGTTGGGTCCTTCTTGCAGTTTGCCATCCTGCTCTATGCCAAGGTTGGTCTGGGCGTCGTGATCGCGCTGGGCCCGATCTTCATTGCGCTCGGCCTATTTGAGGCCACGCGCCCATTTACGGAAGCCTGGCTTCGGCAGGTCGCGAATTTCGTGATCCTGCTGGTGCTGGTGGTCGCTCTGGTCGGGTTGATGTTAACGACGGTCAGCGGCTTCATCGACAGGTTCGCGGCAAACGCCGGCTCGGCCGGCGAGATGGTGGTGGCCGCTGTCGCCATCAGCGCGGTGCTCGGCCTGTCCGGTTACATCTCGCTTCAACTGCCGGTCATCGCAGGCGGCCTCGCCGGGGGTGGTGCGTCGCTCGCAAGCCGGCTGGTCACAAGCCCCATGATCGCCAACGCCACGGCCGCAGCCAGCGGCGCTTATGCCGGCGCCCGTTGGTCGGCTAGCCGCGGTCTCGCCGCCGTAAGAGCGGGTCGGCAGGGCGGCAGTATGCGGCGCACGCGATCGCCGGGGACCACGGCGGCGTAGGCAATCATCGACGGCAACAGGCGACAGACAAACAGGGGCATCAGAACAATGTGGCGTCGACTATTCATCATCTGCGTCATCGCATTTCAGCTTGGCGGCTGCGCGATCTGGTCAAAGGCGCCGCCGTCATGTGACGGGCTGGCTCGCCGACCGCTCAATCGCTCGCTGTGGGATTGGGAGACAGGCACGCCGTTGGCCACGCCAGAGCCGCCAATTCCGCCATCGGCGCCAGCACCGGTCATCCGCAAAGGCGAGACCACCCCAGCAGCGCCCTCCAAGCAACTCGCCGCATCAGGCTACGAGGCCACCATCGCAGCCTCTTACCGCGCTTGCGGCAACGAGGCGTGAGATGGTCGGACATGATGACCTCAAAACCTATTTCGACAATGCGCGTCGATGGGAGCAGGATCTGCTGCTATCGGCCCATCGCTCGCGACGAACGGCATGGGTGATTGCCGCGGTTGCCTGCGCATTGGCGGTCGCCTCGCTCAGTGCGGTCACAGCGCTTGCGCCGCTCAAGACAGTCGAGCCGTTCGTGATCCGGGTCGACAATGCCACCGGCGTTGTGGACACCGTCTCCGCCCTCAGTTCGACGCCGGCGCGCTATGACGAAGCCGTCACCAAGTATTTCCTCGGACGCTACGTTCGCGCGCGTGAAGGTTACAGCTATCCGGAGGCCGAAACCAACTTCCGCACCATTTCGCTACTCTCGGGCCAGGGCGAACAGGCCCGTTTCGCGGCCTGGTATCGCGGCTCAAATCCCGAAAGCCCGCAAGTCGTTCAAGGGCGTTTCGGCGTCGCCACGGTGCGGATCAAGGCGATCTCGCTGCTGGCCGATAATGTCGCCTTGGTGCGCTTCATGAAAGAAAGCCGCAAGGGCGAGGAAACCCGCGTGACCCATTGGGTCTCGACCCTGACGTTCTCCTATGCCAATGCGCCAATGTCCTCCGCCGACCGTCTCATCAATCCGCTCGGCTTCCTGGTCTCGGAATATCGCGCCGATCCGGAGGTCGTGCCATGAAATCCTTCGCTCTCTTGATGACCTTTGCCCTCGGATTTGCCGAGCCGGTTCTGGCGCTGCAACAGCCCTCACCGGGCCAACATGATGCCCGGGTGCGCACGGTGACCTACGATCCCGCCAACGTGGTCCGGGTCAATGGCGTGATCCGGGCATCCACCCAGGTGTTGTTTGCCGATGATGAAGAGGTCGCGCACGTTGCGATCGGCGACGCGATCGCATGGGAGGTTGCACCGGCAGGCTCGATCCTTTTCCTCAAGCCGCGGGAAAAACATCCACCGACCAACCTCCAGGTCGTCACCACGCGCCCGGGATGGCCGCAAGCGGTCGTATCAGTTCGAGTTGTCGATCGCCGAGACAACGCTGGCGGACAGTTACTTCGTCGTCCGCTTCGTCTATCCCGGAGACGAGATCGAGCGTCGGCGCACTGAGGCGGCCGCCCGCGGCGCCGAACGGGAAGGCGCGCTGATCGAACAGACTTTTGACCTGCATCATGCGTACGGCGCGCGCAACTGGCGCTTTTCCGCGCAGGGCTCGATCGACCTCGAACCGGAAGCGGTTTTCGACGATGGCAAGGAGACCACGTTCCGCTTTGCAGGGAACCGCGAAATCCCCGCGATCTACCTGATCAATTCGGACGGCTCGGAAAGCCTGGTGCCGAAGGATGTCCGCGGCGAGCTCGTGGTGGTTCACGCCACAGCCCGGGCGTTTCGGCTGCGCAAAGGCAACGACGTGCTCTGTGTCTTCAACGAAGCGTTCGACCCGGTGGGGATTAACCCGGGAACTAACACCACTAGCCCCTCGATCGAGCGGCGGGCCAAGAAATCATCTCCAATTCCAAGACCACGATAGGTTAGCGCGATATGACCGAACATCAAGATGAGAGGATCGCCGGCGACCGTGGCATTACGCCTGTGGGAGGAGGGGACAACGCTCGCGCGACGATGCTCAAACGCGGCTTCGGAGCGCTGGCGCTCACCGCATTTGCCGCTCTGATCATTTGGGGCACCTGGAAAGGCGATAAGCCGGTCAGCGATTCCGCCCGCAGGCTGGTGATCCGCCAAGCGGCAGCGTTCGAGCCCATCCCGGAAGTACCTCCCGCACCGATCACCACGGCCTCAATCGGAGCCGCGCCGGTCGCAGCCGCGCCAGCCGCTGCCGCGCCTGCCTCCGACCAGCTTCTGGAGAGCGCCCGTCGCGCACCGGTGCTGGCCTATAACCGACCGAGTTCTGCGGGACGCGCCGCCCACGACAGCGTGACCGGAAGTGTCGTCACCGATCCCTATGGATTTGGCCAGGGCGAGCCGCGCAACGACCTTGCCGACAAGCTGAAGCCCACGCCGATCGAGGGCGTGCGCGCAGCGCGGCTTCCCAACCGCAATCTGCTCATCACCCAGGGCACCTCGATCCCGTGCGTGCTGGAGACGGGGATGTCCTCGGACGTGGCGGGTTTCGTCTCCTGCGTCGTGGTGCGCGACGTGATGTCGGATTCCGGCAACGTGGTGTTGATGGAAAAGGGCACACAAGTGGTTGGCGAATATCGTGGCAATGTGCGGCGCGGTTCAAAACGCCTGTTCGTGCTATGGACCCGCGCCAAGACACCGACCGGCGTCATTGCGGCATTGGCCTCGCCGGCCACCGATGCGCTGGGCCGCGCCGGCTTCGACGGCGACATCGACCCCCACTTCTTTGAGCGGTTCGGCTCGGCGCTCCTGCTATCGGTTGTCAATGATGCCTCCTCGATCGGGCGTCAGCAGCTGCAGGACAGCTCTATCCAGATCAACAACACCAGCGGGGCCACCAACAGCGCCGCGGCAATCGCCGTCGAGCAGTCCATCAACATTCCGCCAACGCTGAACAAGAACCAGGGCGAACTGGTCAATATCTTTGTTGCGCGCGATGTCGATTTCTCCTCGGTGTATCAATTGCGGCGGGTTGAGAGCCGAACGCAGATAATGGACCGCACCATCCCCGGGGGCCTCGTGGCCCCGGCCGTGGTGACAAAGTGAGCGCCATACACTCCATAGAAGGGGATGGCAGCCGGCTCGTGCTGGCGCGCTATCTGGAGCCGTTGGCTCCATTTCTGGCAGATAAGTCCCTGACCGAAATCGTCGTCAACCGACCCGGCGAGATTTTCGTGGAAGGTTCCGGCGGCTGGACCCGGCACGAAGCGCCAGCTCTGACGCATGCCTATCTTTCACACCTGGCGATCGCGGCCGCCGGCCACACCCGCCAGGATATTGGTCCGGAACACCCGGTGGTCTCGACCACCCTAATCGCCGAGGAGCGCTGTCAAATCGTCGTGCCGCCGGCTGTGCCAGCTGGCACGGTCAGTCTCACAATCCGCAAGCCGTCCGCTCTGACGATGACGCTGGACGCCTTTGAGCGGACAGAACTGTTCGAAGAGGTCCGTGGCGCCAATGACGATCTCACGGCCGACGAGCATCGACTTCTGGCTCTGAAAGAAGCCGGCGCCTGGCGCGATTTCCTCGAGCTTGCCGTATCAACTCGGCGCAACATTATCATTTCCGGGGCCACCGGTTCGGGAAAGACGACGCTATCGAAGGCACTGATCGCGGCGATACCGGCACAGGAGCGGCTCATCACCATCGAGGACACCGCTGAGCTTGTGATTCCTCATCAGAATTGCGTGCGGCTGCTCTATGCCAAGGACGGGCAGGGCCTCGCCAAAATTGGACCGCGCGGACTTCTCGAGTCCTGCCTGCGGATGCGGCCGGATCGTATATTGCTGCAGGAACTGCGCGACGGGACAGCGTTCTTCTATCTGAGAAATGTGAACTCCGGCCATCCGGGATCGATCACAACTGTTCACGCCGACAGCGCTCGGCTCGCCTTCGAGCAACTGACGTTGTTGGTCAAGGAAAGCGCGGAAGGCCGCGACCTGCACCGTGACGACATCCGCTCGCTCCTGCTGCTTCTCGTCGACGTCGTCATCCAGATGCAGAAGCGGGACGGCCGCTACCGCATTTCGGAAGTTTATTATGACCCCGCTCGCAAACGCGGCCAGATCAGTTAGGGCCGCGCAGGGCCTGGCGGTCGCGCTCGCGGCCTGCGCGCTGTTCCTGCTGGTCACCTCGAACGTGCTGCTGCTAGGGCTCAGGCAACACGACGGCGGCCTGCACTGGTCGGAGATCGCCACAGGCTGGCCCCGTTACGGCGCTGACCCACGTTTCGATCGCTGGCTCACCCTATCGACCCTCGCGGGCGTGGTCGTGGTCTTTGGTCTGCTCGGTGCACTCTTCCGACACCGTCCGCTCCCGCTTCACGGCAGCGCTCGTTTCGCTTCCGAGCGCGAGATCAAGGCCGCTGGCCTGCGATCCAAGGAGGGCGTGCTACTCGGCCGCAAGCATGGTGCGCTACTCTGCTTCGGCGGATCGGAACACGTCCTGGTCTACGCGCCGACCAGGGCCGGGAAGGGCGTCGGCTATGTCATTCCAAACCTGCTCAATTGGCCGGATTCAGTTGTCGTGCTGGATGTGAAGAAGGAAAACTGGGATCGCTCGGCGGGGTTTCGCGCAGCCCACGGGCAGGAAGTCTATCTATTCGATCCGCTCGAGGAGAATGGACGCACTGCGCGCTACAATCCGCTTGGCTATGTGCGCAGCGATCCCGCGGACCTCTATGACGATCTACAGCGCATCGCGGTGATGCTGTTTCCGGCCGAGAGCCGCGGCGATCCGTTCTGGTTCGAGGCGGCCCGTTCGGCCTTTGTTGCGATTGGTGGCTATGTCGCGGAAACGCCGGGATTGCCCTTGACCATTGGGGAGATCCTGCACCAGCTGTCCGCGGCCCACGACCTCAAGGCACATTTCGAGAAAATCATCGCCGTTCGCAGGTCCGGCCCTTCGCCACTGTCACGACATTGCATCACGGCGCTGAACGACTTCCTCGCGGCTTCCGAGAACACCATGAACTCGGTGCGCAAGACCGTCACGGCGAGGCTCGGGCTCTGGCTCAACCCTCGCATCGATGCGGCGACATCGACCAACGATTTCGACTTGCGGCTACTGCGGCAACGGCCGATGTCGATCTATCTTGGCGTAACGCCTGACAATCTCGACCGCATGGCACCGCTCCTCAATCTGTTCTTTCAGCAAGTGGTCGATCTCAACACCCGCGAGCTGCCGGAACAGAACTCAAAACTCAATCGGAAGGTGCTGCTGTTGCTCGATGAATTTCCGGCTCTAGGCAATGTCAGTGTGCTCGCAAAATCCGTGGCGTTCATTGCCGGTTACGGCATTCGGCTGCTCACCGTGGTTCAGAGCCCGGCCCAACTCCGCGCGATCTATGGGATCGACGCCGCCCGTAACTTCATGACCAACCATGCCGTCGAGGTCGTCTTCGCCCCAAAGGAACAGGACGTCGCAAATGAGCTCTCGGAGCGCATGGGTTACGAGACTGTGAAGGCGCGTAGCCGCAGCGGACCTAAAGGGCTGGCAATGCGCTCGACCAGCGAGACGATCTCAGAACATCGGCGCGCCCTGATGCTGCCGCAAGAGCTGAAGCTTCTTCCAAAATCCAAGACTTTCATCCTGGGCACTGGAGTTCCGCCGATCGTGGCCGACAAGATCGTCTATTACGAAGACAGGGCGTTCCTGACACGACTGCTGCCGGCGCCCGTCCCGGAGATGCCCAGAGGCCGCTCGATCGCTCTGCTTGACGCCGAGATCAAGGAGCTTCGTTCCGAGGTCGCTGAACTCCGGGCGGTATTTCGATCGCGGCCGATGACGGATGACGAGGTGGCCGATCCCTCCACAATTCCTGCCAATGCCAGTTTTGATTTCGGAGACGTAGCGGTGGATCTTGAAGGGCTCTCCGAGGAGGACATGAAAGCTTGGACCCTGAACTACCTCGACGCCCAAGCCATCCCGGCGGCGCGACGGGCAAGCCGCAAGCAGAACGGACGACAGCATGAACGGCACGCGTGAGGGGAGCGAGGAGTACAGCCTCCGGCGGCAGGATAGCCCGGGCCGCGATCCTGAAAAGCCGGGAGAGACTTCGTCAGCGAAGTCAGCGCCGACCGACAAGTCGTCCTCTGCGACAGTTGATCAAAATGCACTCCCCGATCGTATCCGTCGCAAATATTACGTGGTCGCCAATCAGTCTGAAAAGGACGGGTTAGCCGGGGAGGCGCGGCTTTACGCCGACGAGCACGGCGAGTATCTCGCCTTCAAGGTCACCGAGGATCTTCTGGTCACGCGTCTGGCCGCAGCCGAGGTAATCCGCGACATGGTCGCCGTAGCGCAACATCGGAAATGGGAGTCTCTCCAAGTCCGCGGTTCGGCGGAATTCCGGCGCGAGGCCTGGCTGGAAGCAGGCGCGCGAGGGCTGGAAGTTCGGGGTTATCAGCCAACCGAGCTTGACCGGCAGACGCTTGCGGATCCGCGAGAAATTTGGGACCGGACCCGTTCAGACACGCCCGGAATCCGCTCGGCTACCGAGAAACGTGAGCGCGCGTTGAGGTTTGACTACGATAAAGGCGTACCGGGACGTCTCGTGGAGGTCGGTCAGGCGCCCTATCAGAATCGCAGGGACGCCGAGGCTTCGACTTATGTTGCTCTCGAGCTCGACAATGGACGGCAGCATCAGGTATGGGGGGTTGGTCTTGAAAAGGCAACGGCCGATAGCAAAGCACGACCAGGCGATCGCGTTCAGGTACGCAGGGACGGCGTCGAACAGGTCACAAAGGAGATCACAGTGGTCGATGCCGCCAACGGGCAGACGCGCGTTGAGCGACGACAGGTGCCGCGTAACCGCTGGCGAGTGACGGCAGAAACGTTTCGCGCAGCAGATCGACGGGCGGTGGCGCGCGACCCCGATCTGGTGGCAGCGCAGTCGCAGATGGTTAAGATCGAGAAGGTGCTAGAACGCGCGTTTCCGAACGACGAGCGGGCACGCCAGAGTATCATCGAAGCGGCGAGGGAGCACATTGCCCGACACCTTGAAAAAGGGCGCTCGTTTGCCCGGGCCACAGTCGTAGAGCCCATTCGAGATCGTCGACCATCAGAAGGAGATAAGGAGCTCCGTATAGGCCAGAGCGGCGAACGTAGGAGAATGCAAGAGCGTGACCGTTGATGCGCGGGGTCACACAATCAACCCGCCGGCGCCGTCAGAGTTGAGTTCTGTTGGCAACTCCGCCGCGGGGCGACGGCCCTCTCGGTGGATCGCCCAGAGCATAATCCTTGGGTCGGGGTTCGAGTCCCTCTCCCGCTACCAAAACCCTTCAGTTGCAATAGTTTACACGCTTATTCCAGGGATCCTCTGAGGCGATGGTGTCCGTAGCAAATCCGTAGCAGACGTTCGGCTCCGCCCCCGTTCCGACAGCGTCGCTCTCTGTTCGTATCCTTGCGCTTGGCCATCCGCCGCCCGCGCAGGGAATCCATCCGATGCCTTCGCGTAGACGTCGGCGAGTTCCTGCCCGAGCATTCCGTTAGCGACGATCAGCGCGCGTACCGGGTCGACCGGGGCTCGGCCGCACGCTTCGATGACGTGGCGGACCGCCGCCTCCAGTTCGGCTGCCTCGTCGGGTGATTGCTGCTCGACGGGCGCGGCCATGCGAATGATTCCTCTTGCGGTGACGGGTCGATTTTGTTCTCTATAGGTTCTCAAGGAACGCTGGGATTGCCGCGGGTATCGGCGATGTGAACCGGTCGTCACGAGGAGGACGGCTGCTGGCCGGATCTCAGGTGAGCCGCCGCAACTGGCTCAGAGACGGCCAGCGCGCATCGAACTCCGTGTCGTCGGGGCCCGCGCGCCACGCCTCGATGCGGGCGAGTCATTCCTGCTCGCAGTTCTGCCAGCACACCCCGTAGTAGCGGTGCTCCTCATCGGTCAAGATCGCGCCGCATCCTGCGACGGTGTCATGCCCTGTGCAGATGAACTGCGTCATCACATGGCCCCCTCAAGAGCCCGCGCCTCGCGCGGAATACCTCACCGTCGATGACGATCATGTCACGATCTGGCGGCCCGGGCATTCGAGCGTCGGCGGACCATCCCGCGTGAGGAGGGTTCATGAGGTCTGGCCAAGGAACGATCACATAGTCCAACGAGCTGAGACACCGCGCGTAGCGCTGCGGCCATCCGGCATCCTCCTCGCCAGCATCCTTGGCGGCGTACAGTAGGCGTCGCACTTCCTGCAGCGCCACTCAGGCAGCCGCCGTGGCCGGCGTAGCTTGATGTCTCGTCGGCATCTTCGTGCTCGCAGAGGGAGTCTTCGGCCATTGTCAGATACTGTAGCGTTCAAGCGTCAGCAGGCGGAAGGGCACCGGCTCGAACGGGACATCCAACCCCCGTGGCGGCCCTTCGTAGGGAAACATGTCCGGCAATCCGTCATCGACGTTGTTCGTCACGGTGTCGATCTCCGGCGCGGGCGGCCGCGTCATGAAGGTGCTGTCAAACAGGCGGCGGTCGGCGGGCATCAGAAGTCCCGACTCGGGAGCTTCGGCAGAACGGGCTTTAGCGAAGCGCGGCAGACTAATCCTCGCCGCATGTTCTGCAAATTCAAAACGGAAAATGAGCGCTCGCTCGAAACTCTTCGCGCGTTGTGAAGCTAAGCCTTCAGGCTGCGCTATCGCAGCGTACGTGAGGCTCACGACGACGTGCGATGGCCGCCTTGCTGCAAATTCGTTACGGTTGAGCGCGTGTAACGGGAAGCTAAGCTTGGTTCCCTGCCGTTAGACGTCGATCCCGTCTACCGGAATCCGGTCTCAGCGAAGCGCAGGACGTTCTGCGGAAGCTGCGCTGTCGGCTCGTCGATGCCGCTAACCGTACGGACGAGGAATCGTAGTCCTGCAGCGAGCCGATTAAGCCGAGCTCGAGGACGGATGCTATCAACAAATGATCTCTTGACCCTCTCCGCGGCCGAGATCTCTGACGCAATGTCCTGCGCGTCTGCAATTTCTTGTCTTCGTATCGGATAACAAGCGACATTCTACATACGGTTTTCGTTTTGCGGCGATCGCGTATGCTTGGCACCCGCTGTTCAGGCGAGCCCTGTCCCGCAGTCATCAGCCAAAACAAGGGCTTGGAGCTTATGCTAGTATCCGGCTCTCTTGGAAAGTTTCACGCCGACAGTACGTCCTGCCAATCAGTTCGGCCTGTGGTTCTCGTCCTTGCAGGGCAGTGGCTCAGCGGCCTCACGTGGCTTTAGGAACACTTCGATGCCAACCTGAACGTGTAACGAAGAAGCGTAGCCCCTCCTCTGGGCGGAAGAAAAAGGTCGGTCGAGTCGGTCAAGAAGCCGCCGGAGCACTAAGCTCTGTTCCGGGTATGGCATCGGGCGACTTTTTCTTGCCCAGGCGAGCAGCGCCCCGGTTCGCCACGGGATTGCCGCCGTCGCGACACCGCGAAGTCGAGCTGCCAGAGCGCTTCGGCAGCGAGCAACGATGCTAGGGCAATTGACTAGGGTCTGTTGGGATTCAGGATTCTCATCGGGGCTTGGTTGTGATTCAAGCTTGGGATGGACCGATTCGTTTTGACTGACGCCCAATGGGCGAAGATGGAGCCGCATTGTCTTGGCAAGCCAGGAGATCCGGGCCGCAGCGGCAAGGACAACCGACTGTTTGTCGAGGCCGTTCTGTGGATCGCCCGAACCGGCAGTCCCTGGCGGGATCTGCCGGCGATGTTCGGCCACTGGAATAGCACATTCACGCGCTTTCGCGACTGGGTGAAGGCGGATGTCTGGAAGCGGCTGTTCGAGGCCATCTCCGACGATCCCGACATGGAATACGCCATGGTCGACGCCACCATCGTCAAGGTCCACCGCCACGGTCAGGGCGCAAAAGGGGGACGCAAAGCCAGGCGATCGGCCGCTCGAAAGGCGGCATGACCACCAAAATTCTGGCGCTCACCGATGCGCTCGGCAATCTCGTGCGCTTCGTGCTCCTGCCGGGACAGCGTTTCGATACGGTGGGCGTGCCGCCACTCATCGAGGGATTGGCCTTCAACGCGCTGATCGCTGATAAGGCCTTCGATAGCAACGCCATCATCGCCGAACTCGAAGCGCGTGGCGCCAAAGTCGTCATCTCCCAGCATCCGCGCCGTGCACAGCCTCTCGCCATCGACAAGGAGATGTACAAATGGCGGCATCTCATCGAGAACTTCTTCGGCAAGCTCAAGGAATTCAAGCGCATCGCAATGCGCGCCGACAAGACCGACCAGAGCTTCACTTCAATGATCTATCTGGCCGCGGCCGCGATAAACTCCAGATGAATCCCAACAGACCCTAGGCAATCGGCGGATTCAAGCGGTCGTCGCAACACCGAATGTGTTCCACTCATGACAGCAACTCGTCAAGCGCGTCTGCTGGTGTTTTCCAACCCCAAAGTTTTTCTCGGTCGAGCATTGAGGGCCGCGGCCACGGCGGCGATGTAGTCGGCGTTGTGGACGCTCAGGTCGGTGCCTTTCGGGAAGTACTGACGCAGCAGCCGATTGGTGTTCTCGTTGGTGCCACGCTGCCAGGGGCTTTTGCGGATCGCAGAAGTAGACTTGGACACCCGCGTCGATCTTGAGACGATCGTGCTGAGCCATTTCGGCTCCCTGATCCCAGGTCAGCGAACGACGCATCTCTTCGGGCAAGGTGATGATGGTGCGCGTAATCGCGTCGCGCACGGCTTCAGCTCCGTGTCCCGCGAGAGCAGGGCCATTCTTCATGCGTGGAGCTTCGCCATGCCCCGCAAGCCGGGGAAGATGCAGCAACATCGTGAAGCGTGTTGTCCGCTCAACCAGCGTGCCGATCGCCGAGCTGCCAAGACCAAGGATGAGGTCTCCCTCCCAGTGGCCCGGCACCGCGCGATCGGCCGCTTCGGCGGGGCGTTGACTGATCATGATCTCCGGCGAGACAAAGCTCTTGCCTCGCCTGCGTACGCGCGCCCTGGGGACCCGCAATACGCGCCCCGTTCGCAAGCAGGCCGACAGTTCGCGGCGTAGCGCTCCCCGACCCTGAACGAAGAGAGCTTGATAGATGGCTTCGTGGCTGATGCGCATCGTCTTGTCGTCCGGGAAGTCGATCGGCAAGCGTCGGGCAATCTGCTCCGGGCTCCAAGCCCTGGCCCATCGCCGATCCTTTCGCGGGCCATGCCGGCGGCCCTTCCACGGAACGGCGGGATCAGGAACGGCAGCGCCACTCGGGGTCATGACCACGCCGGCCAGTCGCTGCTCCAGATAAGTGCGCAACGTTGTGTTGAGCGCAAGCTTAGTCGGTTTGGGCCGACGGGCCGATCGCTCGGCGTGCCATTGGGCTGTCGATGCACGATACTCCAGGCCGCCGCTGCGCGTCGCGGCATTGCGTCGTAGCTCACGGGAGATGGTCGAGGCGGATCGGCCAAGTCGGCGTCCGATCTCGCGTCTCGAAAGGCCCTGAACGCGAAGAAGTGCGATCTCCTCACGTTCCGCAAACGAGAGGTACCGCCCGGACCGCGGCTGGGTTGAAGATCTGAACATCGCTGGTGCCATGCCGCCTGCCTGTCGGAACAATCTGGTTCCGACAGGCTGCGACATACCAGCCGCTAATGCAGCATCCTCGCTGGTCATTCCCTGCACGATCCCCAACCAGAATCGCTGGAGTTCAGATCGCCCCGCTACCGGCGGCCGTCCCGGTGACGCCAACGGTGCTCGTCCAGAACGGTGTGATCGTCGCTTTCGAATGCCCATCGCAACCTCCTTCGTTCAGGTGTTGCGACGACCGCTTGAATCCGCCTTGAATGCCGCGATCGGAATGATGGATCAGGCCGGCGCCGGGCCTTTGTCCCTTGATCGCCATTCGCAGCGCGGTGAGCGGCAATTCGGCGCGCAGATGGTCATCCATCGCCCACCCCACGATACGGCGGCTATACAGATCCATGATGGCCGCCAGGTACAACCATCCCTGGCCGGTCCAAATATAGGTAATGTCGGCGAGCCAGACCTGATTGCGCATGGCGGCCGAGAAGTTCCGGCCGAGCAAGTTGGGCGCGATCGAAAAGCCATGCCCGCTATCAGTGGTGCGGCAGCGTCGCGGCCCGGCCGAGATGGCTCGAACGCCATGGTCGCGCATCTGCCGCTCGATTCGGCCACGGCTTGCGTGGTGGCCCTGGGCCTTGAGTTCGACATGAATGCGCGGGCTGCCATAGCGGCCATGACTGTCGCGATGAACCCGCTTGATGCTCTCCAGCAGCTCTCGATTGGCCGCAGCCCGGGGGCTTTCGGGGCGCGACCGCCAAGCATAGTAGCCCGCGGGCGAGACGCCGAGCACACGGCACATGATCTTAACCGGATAGTGCGCGCGGCGATCTTCGATGAAGCGGAATCTCATGTCCGGGGTCCAGCAAAGATCGCGATCGACTTCCTAAGAAACAGCCGGATTGGCATCCGTCGGAATGGCCTGCAACACGAAGCCCAGAGATTTGGCCCGGCGCTGAAGGTTGGCGAGAACGCAGCTGCGATATTGTTGCTCATATTGGTGGGCACCTGGATCCCTGTAGCTCATGCCGTGCCGGAGGGTGTTGTAAAATAGAACCGCAATCTTGCGGGCGGTCGCTGTCACCGCCTTTGACTTACCCGCACGTAAGGACAGGCGGCGATAGAATGCTCCGAGCGCCGTATCGCTTCGCCCCACCGTGGTGGCCGCCAACCGCAACAGTGCGGCAGCCCGGCTGGAAGATCTCCGGGTGCGCGAAGAAAGCACTTTGCCGCCGGAGATTTTGTTGCCCGGTGCAAGGCAGAGCCAGGACGTGAAGTGCTTAGCGCTCGGCCATGCCCTGAAAACCGTGCCGCACTCGCCGATAAGCTTCAATGCGAGCGACGGACCCAGTCCATGGATCTCAGTCAGATCGACGCCGAGCACGCCGTACAGCGCGGTCCTGACGTCAAAGGTGGGCGTGTTGATCTGTTTGGTCTTGATGCGCGGCTTGGATAGCTTCCCGACCGGCTTTGCCCCTTTATTTCCTAGCGCGGCGATCAGGAGTTCGAGCTTGCGGTCACAGTCCAGCATCTTCGCCTGGTAGACGTCGTAGAGTTCTAGCGATTGACTCAAGGCGAAGACATGTTCGTGCCGGTCATTGCCTACCAGTGCCGCGCGAATGGTCTCGGTGGATGAATGGCATCGCACGTCCCGATAGGTTGCCAAAACATCAGGATTGCGCTCGCCTGCAACAATGGCCCGGATAATCCGCATGCCAGTGGCGCCCGTGATGTCCGAGACGACATGATGGAGCTGCAGGTTCATCTCCATCAAGGCCTTTTGCATATGCTGGATATGGGCGGCGGCATATTCCACAAGCCGCTCGCGCTGCCGCAAATAGGCCCGCAGTGTTGCGATCTCGGCATCGGGTCGGAAGCTGCCTCGTAGCAGTCCATAGGAATGAAGCTGGCGTAACCACGCGGCATCGCTGACGTCGGTCTTGCGTCCGGGCACGTTCTTGGCGTACCGGGCGTCGACCAGAATAACCTCAAATCCACGCTGCTCCAGGATTTCATAGGCTGGGATCCAATAGACCCCGGTGGATTCCATCGCGACACTGGTCACGCCGCATGCGCTAAACCAATCCGCCAGATCATGGAGATCTTGTGTAAATGTGCCGAACGCGCGCACGGGAATGTCAGTGCAGTCCGGGTTCACCGCAGCCATGTGCATCTTTGATCCGATGTCGATGGCGGCCGCGCTGACGTTGACTGGCTTCAATTCCGGCCGGTCACCGGTCGTCCTCTGGGGCATCGCAAATCCTCCATTCACTCATGAGCGGAAGGGTCTGGGTTATGCAATCGTCATCTTCCTATTCGGGATCGCAGCCGAAGCGGCGTCACCACTCTCAAGTCCGCATGCACCCATGGACCACGTTTTTTAACGGGGACAGTGCCTCCAATAAGCTGACGGCCGCTACCCTCCCAGCCGCAGAGGATAACACAGTGCTGTTTCTACCCCGCACAGGCGCGCAACGGCCCTGGACAGTTCTTTAAAATGTCGCGCTCCATGCGCAGCTGTTCGTTTTCCCGCTGCAGACGCGCAATCACGTCAGCCTGGTCCGCCGACGGCAGCGCCGCCTGCGATGTGGGAGCCTCGGCGCTGCCGCCGGCTCTCACCGCGCCCCGCTCCGCAACCCATCGGCTCAGCACGGAACCGTCAAGCCCGAGATCCTTCGAGACCGACTTCGCCGAGCGGCCGCTCGACAAAACCAGATCAACTGCCTGCCGCTTGTACTCGTCCGAATAGGAACGTCGCTGCCGTTTCGCCATCTGGCACCTCTCGCCGTCTAAGCTACAGGTGTCCACCAATTTAGAGGAGGCTCAGGACCGATTAGCCGAGCTGATATTGGTGACGTTCTCGTACCAGCCGCACTCTCCTTGTGGTAAAAGCGCCGCGCCCCGCGTGTGCTCCTGCCAAGGAAAGTTCGGCTTTCATCCCGCTGGTCGACCTCCTTCAATCCGGAGAGTCGGGAATTGCCAAGAACCGAAACGAAAAGTAACGTCACGTCCTGCGAGAAAGTTAAGGGGTGGCAGTGGTGAAAGCCACGCGCTGGCGAACGGCGCAAGTTCAACATTCGCGAGGGATTTCGCGCTTTCAATCGAATAGATCGCGTCCCGGGCGACCCGCTCCCTGGCGCCTTTCATCCAGACCTGAAGAATGCCAACTTGATCGACCGCGGAAGCGGCGTTGGTGAGCTTTCCCAAAAAATCGGCAACCTGCGTCGACTCTTCTTGAATTCGCAACGAGCAATGCCAGTATATGTCGAACAGGCGCTTCCATACTTCGGTCTGCATTCCGATGGCTCTCTTTGTAACGTTATTAAGGCGTCCTGCCGCAAGGCCGACGTGATCTTTGGTGTTGGCTTCTTTCGTGCTCACATCTCCGCGTCCTTGCTGCATTGCCGAGAGTTATTCTTCTTCTACCTAGACCGAGAGCTGCTCGATGAAGCCGTGAAAACGGAGGCTGGCGCTTTGTATTTGAGCCTGGTCCCAACGGTCCACTCCTTCTCTCCCAGCCATCCGAGTGACCAGTTGGCGCTTCGAACTGCTTTATTCCGTCAAGCGGGCCGCCTGGCAGTTTCAAACGTTCGAGCATCTTGATCCCGTGCCAGCCATATGCCTATCACGAATGCGACAGAATGAGGTCTGCGAGGATGGGCAAAGGTTTCGTAGTTTCCGCTGGTGTACATTGCGCGTTCCCTCCGATTGGTCGGCGGTTGATGTCATGCAAATAGGTCCTCCAACGCAGGCCATTTATGCGGGACGCCGATCGTCAAGCCACCATCGAGGACTATCTCAGCACCTGTCATGTAGCTGGAGTCGTCGCTAAGTAGGAATGCGACCGCCCCGAGACACCTCCAGCGGATCGGCTGCCCGTCCCATTGGAATTGGAAAGAGAGCGGCATCCAAGCTCTCACTCATGCCCGTGCTGACCAGACCAGGATGGACTGAGTTGACACGGACTCCGGAGGCGGCGCCCTCGAGCGCGGCAGACTTGGTGACTCCCCGCACGCCGAAATTGGAGGCGACATAAGCATGAAGGCCCGGGCTCCCTAGCAGCCCCTCGACCGATGAGACGTTGACAATCGACCCCCCGCCCGCGCGCCGGATTGCTGGCAGGGCGGCTTGAATTCCGAGGAATACGCCAGTTAAACTAACTGCTAAGGTCCTGTTCCATTGATCGAGTGGAAACTGCTCGATTGGAGCCATGCTGGCGATTCCCGCATTGTTGACGAGCCCATGCAAGCTGCCGAAGGTGGCTTCTGCTGCCGCGATCACCGTCGCCCACGATTTCGGCTCGCTAACATCCTGGTGGACGTAGATGGCGGCATCGCCCAGTTCGGAATGCGAGAGCCTCACCGTATTCATCAAGGATATCGGTGACCACGACCTGAGCGCCCTCCGAAACGAGCAAACGGGCATGGGCTGCTCCCATCCCGCGCGCCGCACCAGTCACCAGAATGACTTTTTCGTTTACACGTCCCATGACACAGTCCTCGCTGAAGCGATCAATCAGTTTAAAGCGCTTGTACAGAGGGCGCTGCGCATCGGGCTGGCCTTGGAGAGCTGTGAAACGCGACGCGCATATTCGCGACTTGGCGGATAAGGGTGATTCGCCGGCACTAAGCTGGCGGTAGCGGAGAGATGGCTTCGGGGGGTCTCTCGCAACATGGGATGTCTTTGCCACGTTCTACTGCTCTTCAGTTCTTACCATGGCCCGGCGCCGCCCGCGATCGTGCGACAAACAACAAGCAATGTGCGTGCCAGGAGCAGGCAGGTTGCCTGAATGACTCTGGCCAGTAATTCTCGCGAGTCACAGCGATCAAGTCGGTCATCGTGTGAGATTTGCGACGTTATGGCTCCAACCGAACGTTGGTGAGAGGGGGCACCAAGCAGAACAGTCGTGCTTGATTCCATACACTTCGATATGCGGCAATCACAGTCTTTTAAGTAGTAGGACCGGTCGTCATTGTGAGCGCCAATACCAACATGGCTCTTCTAGCAAGGCTCTCGGACTGCGCACAAACAATCTGAAGGGCCGTGGCGGTACGCTTACGTTACAGCGACAATAGTGGCTTCGAGTTGCGCAACATTACTGCGAACGTTAACAGCGCGATTGTCGCGTTCGAACTCCAATGTCCAAAACGTGACGCTGCGTCCGCACCTAGTCCACAGCTTCTGCGCGGAACCGCTCGACCCATTTGGCGACGGTCTTCGGTGTCGTGTTGAACAGGTCAGCCGCGTCGACTTGGCTCAGCCCACCTTCCACCACGCTTCGCACCATCGCCTCTCGACCTTTAGGCATCAAAGCCGCATTCTTGTGGACGTTCATCTGGTCTCTCCTTGGTACACTGAAGCTTCGCAACCTCAGCTTCCTCGGTTCAGACCAGATGGACAATCTCCTGAAAGACCGCACCTAGGGCCTGGAGAACCTCAATGTTTCAGTGGCATGCCGCTTGCTCCATTCGGGGCTCCGTACGCGATGCTAGCGCGCAGGCGCTCGGTTATGGATGGGGAAGCGCACAGCGGGGTATCTTGATGCGATCTGGACTTCTTTTCTTGGGAGCCACCACAATTGCCCTCGTCGCAAGTGCGAGCAATTCGGCAGACCTTGAGCTAGCAGTGCAGCTGCCACAGGCTGTATGGAGCTGGCCCCGAGAATATATTGGCGGGCACCTCGGCGGTTCTTACGGTCGTACGTCCTTCACTGATCTCCACGGCCTGCCAGTCTATGGCGACCTCGTCGATACCCCAGTTTTCCTTGTAGGTGGGCAGATCGGCTACAGGTGGCAGAAGAATAGCTTTATATTTGGCCGACTTGGAGGCCAGCGGTGCTGTCTCCGACGGCACAAATACCTGCCTCGTCGCCTGCGGAAATGTTGTGAGTGCGATTGCAAGACAGGTCCCGACGTCTTCGCCACTGGGACCGGACGGCGCGTATGTCCCGATCTCGCTCTTGAGCAACCGTATCTGAACTGCAGAGGACAATAGAGCGATCGAGTAGCTCCACGGCTCAATATCGAAAGTAGCAACTACAAGCGTGCAACAACGGGGAGCAAAGTCATGACTCTTTTTCAGACCAACGCGATTGCGTGGTCCAAATGGACAAGTCAGTTTCAGGCTCGGATGCCGAACACCGCGCCGACCATCTTCCAGGCCAACACTGTGATGGCGTCGCTGGATTGCCGGACCGGGTGGTCTGGACTGAACCTCTATCGCGGTATGTTGGCCGGCGACCGTCTTCCCACCTTCACCCGGGCAAATTCCGGTGCGAACGGCGACACGGGTATGACGCTCTCCGACGATTTTGAGCAGTATCTGCTGCAACTGAACGTCGAGATGCGGAAGAAGGCCCCTGGTACCGACCGGGCTGACGCTGCGCGGAAGTTGACGAAGTACAACCGCGCCCTCGATGCCGGCGAGCAGGCGAGGGGACGGTCCTCATCGAGCGCAAACCAAATATCACCGGCCTCGGCCTTCTTGAACTCGCTGAAGGAGTTGAACGGCACCAAGCAGCGATTTTCGGTCCCCAGCCATCGCGTCCAGTGCTTGCTCTTCACGTGGCGGATGTTTGTCGTGCCGCCGTCCGGCTCCATTCTGAGCAGTTCCTTGAAATCGACCGTCTTGCCCTTCGCCTGCAGCTTCTCTGCTCGTTTCTTGGTGGCGTCCATCATTGCCTTTGATGACCATGGCATTCCCCATCGCGCTGTCGCGAGCTCGCGGCCCTCGGCTCCGTTGCGCACAATCGGTGCCTTGTAGTCCGGAAACACGCCGGGCATCGGCGCCAGATTGCCGACGTATCGGTTTACGACGCGAAACAGCGCGCTGATCGCGGCCTGGTTGGTCGTGATCGAATAAGATTGCACATCAGTCAAGCTTCGGTTCGAGGGTGGCGAGGTTGCCAGGTCAATTGTAGCAGAGTCGCGGATGGACGCTGGCCCGCCTTGGTGCACTTGCGACGATGTAGCCGGCTGGCGAGATCGTGCACGAAGGTGGTTGGCGGATGTTTCATAGCCGCAAGGTCGACGTCGCTTGGGCGCGTGCACCTGATCTCGAGCCAGGGAAAGCCCCCATTTACAGCCTGATCGATGGTGGGCGACGGATCGATAGGTTCACGGCCATCCGCGGAAACGTGGACAGCGGTGAGTGGGCCCACCAATATCGCGACAGGAAACTCGTGCGCCTGGCGGGAAAGTCCATCTACATTCTGCACGACCTGTAGACGCTGCAGAGCGCGGCTTCGGTGCCGAGGAAATCGCTGCCCGTTTCGGCGTGACGCCGCATGTGGTGCGGCAGCGCCTGCGGTGGGCGCGGTCTCTCCGAAACTGATGCAGGTCTATCGCGAGGGCGATCTGGCCCTTGAGCAATTGACGGCCTTTGCCATTACCGATGATCACGCCCGGCAGGAAGGTGTTTATGAGCGGCTGTCCTATAACCGGGATGCCAGCGCCATCCGTCGCATGCTCACCGAAACCCATGTGGCCGCAACCGACCGCCGCGCGCGCTTTGTCGGTATCGAAGCGTACACCGAAGCAGGCGGCTCGATCCTTCGGGACCTCTTCACCGAGGATCGCGGCGGCTATCTGGAAGACGTGGCGCTGCTTGATTTGCTGGTCACGGCAAAGCTTGGTCGCGAAGCAGATGCAGTTCGGGCTCTCGCCCTTGATCGCGAAGGGTCAACGCAACAGACGGTCCGGGTGATCGACTGCGATATCCACCCTTCGATGACGGCGCGACCGAGGTTCATCATTTCTCGCCAGGCAATGGATCGAGCATTTGATGGTTTAGGGCAGCCATTTAAGACACGCGTTTTCGGAGGCCCTGAGCCATCCACGGATGTCGCCGGATGCGGCGCGCGTCGATGCTCATCCCGATGAGGGCGGTCCTTCCGGGTCCAGTCTCGCCATGATGCGTAGCCAGCATCTCGATCCCAATGGCGTCGAGCGCGGTATGCTGATTCCGCTGCGGTGGAACCCCGGCACTCAAAGGAATCTGGATCTGGGCGTGGCCCTGACGCAAGCAATGAATTCTTGGCAGATCGAGCGGTGGGTGAAGCCCGAACCGCGGCTGCGGCATCTGTTCTGATAGCGTAGGAAGACACGGCCGGATCCGTCGCAGAAATCGACGCTCGTGCCCCGGACCGAAACTTCACGCAGATCCTGGCGCTGCCGCGGACCGACGAGCCCTTTGGGCGACGCCGTTACTGGCCAATCTTCGAGGCCGCTGTGCGCAACAAATTCCCGATTGCCATTCATGTCGGCGGGTCCATGGATGGGAATTCGACATTCGGACCGGAAAATCCTGGTGCGATCCCAAACGAACCAAGGTGCGAAGCTTTGATCTGAAAGTGGAGGCTCGCGGCTTATTAATCGAAAGGCGAGCCTCAGGCTGAGACCTTTCCGGTTTCGATCGAGAAGCAATACGTCGTGATCGAAGTGTGACAACAGATCGGACACGGTCAGTTGGCAAAAATAGAGTACGCGGAGGAAGCGCGTGTTTAGGAATCTTAGAACCGCAGTCGCGATCGGTATGCTGGTTGGCGTCGCCGCGCCGGCGTACGCCCAAGGTTCATCCTGGGAGTCAGTCGTTGCGGACGCAAAGAAAGAGGGCAAGGTCGTTGTCTACAGCATGGCCTTGGGGGCACCTTACTATCTGGCTGTACTGAGATCCAGAACTGGCCCCGGTTGTTTGGACAGCGCCGCGCGGAATTTAAGTGGATTCCTGCCGGTTTATGCTGAACGCGGGGCCCTACGATTTTGTCGTTGCGTCGGGGGGGCGTAGCCCGACCAGAGCGACGACAAAATCGTAAGGCGACGGTCATGCGGCTATCACTTGCGTGCCGAAGTAAGCCTCGTCGGGCGTGCGACCGTCAAGGCTCGAGTGAGGGCGTCCCTGATTGTAGAAGGCCAGATACTTGGCAATTGACGCTCGCGCCTCGGACACGCTGTCGTAGGCGCGGAGATAAACTTCTTCGTATTTGACCGTGCGCCAGAGCCGCTCGACAAACACGTTGTCGCGCCAGGCGCTCTTGCCGTCCATGCTGATGGCGATCTTCGCGTCCAGCAGCACATCGGTGAACTCGAGACTGGTGAACTGGCTGCCCTGGTCCGTGTTGAAAATCTCGGGCCTGCCGTGCTTCGCCAACGCCTCCTGGACCGCTTCGACGCAGAAGGCCGCCTCCATTGTGATCGCGACGCGATGGGCCAGGACCCGTCGGCTGAACACATCGACGACCGCCGCGAGATAGACGAAGCCACGCCGCATCGGAATGTAGGTGATGTCCATCGCCCACAGCTGGTCGGGCCGCTCGATCTTCAATCCGCGCAACACAATAGCCATGTCAGATAGAACGTGGCGATCAGGCCTGCGATATTGCCGAGCGCCTGAGGCCCGTAAAGGCCAATGATGAAGGCCATTGCACCGAAGGCACCGATGGGCGCGACCTTCACGACGATTGCAATGACGCCGAACATCGCGTGAGCGACATCGGCGACGAACGCACGCACGGTGTGAGCCCGCTCGCTGAGACCCATCAGTGCGAAGCCGAACAAGATCGCGAACAGCAGGACCTGGAGGATTTCGCGTTGCGCAAACGCCCCGACGACCGTGTCCGGAATGATGTGCAGGACGCAATCCACCGACTTCATCTCGCTCGCTTGCTTCGCATAGGCGGCGACCGCCGCCGCATTCGACTGGCCCTGGAAACCGGCGCCCGGGCGCAGCAAGTTGGCGACGATCAGGTCTAGCGCTAGCGCGAAGGTCGAAATGATCTCGGGATGGCTGATGAGATCGCCTGCATGCGTTCCGACGATTCCGCCGACGATCACCCGATTAGTAGCACTATCGAACATGAGCTTGGTGAAACCTTCGTGCCGGCCGTTGGCGATGGCGCGGCCAGATGCTTCCCATGGGAACACCGCCCTGCCGAATTTGATGCCTTCGGCCTTGCACTGCTCTTCGGTCGTGCCGGGCCATGCGGCTTCGGGATCTGCGTAGGCGACGGACGGAATCAACATTACGGCCGAACGCTAACAGGCGCGATTGTCGGGTTCGAACCCGAATGTCCCAAAGCTGACGCGTACATCCGCACCGGCGCCTGGAGAACCTCAATTGTTCAGCGGCATGACGCTTGCTGCTCCGTACCCGACGCTAGCGCGAAGCGCCTCGGTTCGTTCGTCGATGAAGGCTTTTTGGAAATGATGTTATCGAAAGCCACCGCCATGCTGGCGTTGACCACCTGCCTGTCTTCGATCGCCTTTGCGGCGCAAGCATTTGAGACTTACAATATCAAGGATGGGGCGGGAAATGCGTTTATGGAGTTACGCTTTTTCGGCGTCAATGATGGCGCTTATCTGCCCGAGTCTCCTGCTTCAACCTGGAGTCTACAGCCGGCGCAGATCGATGAAGTGCTGGATGCCGTGCGGTATTGGGGTCAGATCATCAAGGTGGTGCCGGGACAGCACCCAGCCATCATCAATATCGGTACCAATGACCGACGGAATGCATCTGCCGTTAGCCCGCCATCAGTTAACGAGAAAGGCTCCGAAACGCTAGTGGAGGCGGCGATCACCAACCACCAGATGGGCAAGCTCCACAACGGCGCGCATGGGTTCATCACTGTCGGTAAGATGGGCTGGGCACCCGCTCCCTTCACTCCATCACAATTAAACCTGACCCCGCAGATCGGTACGACCATGGTGATGATCCATGAAATTGCGCATACACTCGGCGTCTACTCCCCTGCCGAAGGGTTTTTCTCCACGCTTACTGCGTGGGACCTTCATTTGCGTGACGAGAACGGTAAAATGGCCGCGGCCGGCCAGTACATTTGGTGCAAGGTCTGCCTCGCGCCGGCCGCGGGTGCCGACGCGTTCGATGCACGCAATGATCAGGCCTATTTTACTGGTAAACACGTCAATGCCGTGCTTGCCGGTGCCATGCCTGGTATTCGGGTGCGTACCGGCAGCGATTTTGGAGACAGTGACAGGCCGTTCTTTTCGCATATGGAACTCAAAAACGGTCTGATGAGCCACCAGGCATACCGCAACTACCCCGTCCTGATGGAGGCGGAACTGGCGGCGCTGCAGGACCTTGGCTATACGATAGACCGCCGCAATTTGTTTGGCCATTCGGTCTATAATGAGGGGCTGACGCTCATCAACGACCATCCCTTTTTCGCCCGCAATGCAGCTGGTACCGACTATGTCGCCAATACGTTCAACATGGCGACGTTCGGGCTCGGCCTGCATGTCTATGGCAGCAACAACACTATGTACCAGCGCGCCGATCTACTGTCGGGCGGCGCCGGCGGCGGCGGTATCCGGGTTGATGGAGCGCGCAACGACCTGACCATCTTGCCGGGCACACGCGTTTATGCCGATGGTGCTAATGGGCGCGGCGTCATGTTCGCCTACGGCAAGGATCACGCATTTACGCAGCGCGGTGATGTGGAAGCTCTTGGTAAGGACGGTATCGCGGTCAGTTTTGACTTTGGCCATAATGGAATGAGTGATGCGTCAGAGTATCGCGGGTCTTATTTCGTTGGCTCCACTAAGAAGAACTTGCAGAAAGATTTCCCGGATTATGACACAGGGGCATGGGGCGAAGTCAGCGGGCCACTGGTCGGCACCTTTGACCTGAGCGGGCGTGTGGCCGGACGCAATGCCGCCATCTACATGTCCGAGAGTGGCTATGTTGGTCGGATCAATGTGATGCAGGGGGCGAAGATTGACGGCGACATTACCTCCAATTACGCACAAGAAGATAACAAGAGCCATCTGCGTATCACCAACCTGACTTTCGGGTCGAAAGCCGACAGCAATGGTAAGTCGAGCGGTATTGCCGATCCTGAGTTCAGGTTTGCCTATGACGGTAATATTGCAGGCAACAATCTCTCGCTGCACATCGACGGCGGCGCCACGCAGTTTACCGGCAATCACCGGCTGTATGATGTTGCCGTGGTGCAGTCGGCGACACTGTCCGGCAAGGGGATCTATCAGATAAATGCGGCGCAACAATTCCGCAATGCTGGGATCGTAAACCCCTCGGTGCCCGGTGCCGTCATCACCATTAACGGAAATTATATCCAGTCCGAAAGCGGTGCATTGCAGCTTGCCTTCAACGATCAGAAGGCGATCAGCAGCCTGACTGTCAATGGCAATGCAGATCTCAGGGGTAGCATTGCCTTCGCTCCCGTTAGAGGCTGGTACCAGAATGGCTTTAGCATTACATCGGATAAATGGCTGGATGCTGCAAAAGTGCATGGTGCTTTCGAAAAGGTTACCACGTCGCTTGCCTCGCCAACCTTGACCGCAAAAGCCACCAAAATTGATAACAACCTCCATGAGGTGGAGTTGTCCCGCGCCGCCAATGCCTATGCGCAATACGGTAATAGTGCGAACAGCCGAGCAGTTGGCGATGTACTCTACCGAACTACTGACAATGCCAGGCGCGGATCACCAAATCTGATCGCCGCACTGGATTTCTCCGCCGCCGACGGTTCTGCCATTCGCGTCGCCCTGCCGCAATTGTCAGCTGAATCTTACGCTTCTGCGATTGGTGTGCTGGTCAATGACAGCGCTGCCTCTCGTACCGCTGTCAATAATCGTCTGCAATACGTTTTCGGCGGCTCTCCTGCTGGGTCCGCTTCATTGCTGGGTGGTGCACCAGTGGCGCAAACCACCGCGGCCTCTGCTACCGCCAGCGACACCGCGGCGCCCCATCAGGTGAGCAAGGATGATCTCAACCCTGCCTGGGCTGAGCAGTTTGGTAGCTGGTCGAGCCAGTCTGGCGACGGCAATGCAGCGCGGACCAGATCCAAGCTTGGCGGTTTCATCAGCGGTATCGATGCGGCGGTCTATGACAATTCGCGGGTTGGCGTGATGGCTAGTTACAGCCGTTCAGACTTCGAGACAGTGGAGCGCGGCTCTTCTGGCTCGAGCGAGAATTACACCGTCGGTGGCTATGCCGGTACAGAATGGGCTCTTTCCCGTAGCGCAATCGGTCTGCATACCGGTCTTGCCTATACCTGGCACAACATTGAGATGGCCCGCTCGATTGCCTTTAGCGGCTTCAACGACAAACTTTCGGCTAATTTCAATGCTGGAACCTTCCACGCCTTTGGTGAACTGGGCTACAAGCTCAATCTGGGTCCGCTCTCGGGCCTCGAACTCCATGCTAATCTGGCTTATGTGCATGCGCGCACTGATGGTTTTGACGAAAAGGGGCTGAATGGCGCAGCCCTCTCTGTCCAGCCCGGCTCGATGGACAGTACGTTGTCAACGCTGGGCTTGCGTGGCTCGACTGCGTTTAATCTTTGGGGTTATGCGGCCACTGCCCTCGCCGATTTTTGGCTGGCGTCATGCTTATGGCGGTGTGACTCCGACCTCGAAGGCAAGCTTTGCTACGGGGTTGGTTGCCCTCACCTCAGCCGGCAGTGCCATTGGCCGTGATACCGCGGTCGTTGAAACTGGCTTTGACGTTCATCTCAACCAGGACACCACTTTTGGCCTCGCTTACCAGGGTCAATTTGGCGCGGGTGGCCCACGGAACGGCGTCAACGCCAATCTGCACGTGAAATTCTAAGCCCCAGAACGCCACCTCATCACGATTGAGGCGGCCTTCTACAGTTCCACTCCCTTCTGCATCGTGGTCTGAATAGCCGCTGCATCCTTCGAGTGAGTTGGGACTGACTGATCCCCTCGTCGAAGAGCTATGGCGGGAAAGAGGGTGATGACGACTGGAGATAGGCGGCGCATCGAGGCGACTTGACCTGCCCCTGCAAATTTCCTCCACGGGGAGTTAGAGTCCGGCCTTCTCAAGGACGGACAGATGAAGCGAGCCAGGTTTACTGAGGAACAGATTATCGGCGTGCTGCGGGAACATGAGGCTGGTGCGAAGACCGCCGATCTCGCGCGCAAGCACGGCGTCTCGGAAGCCACGCTGTATAATTGGAAGGCCAAATATGGCGGCATGGACGTTTCCGAGGCCAAGCGGCTGAAGCAGTTTGAGGAGGAGAATGCCAAGCTAAAGAAGCTCCTGGCCGAACAGATGCTGGATGCTGCAGCACTTCGCGAGTTGCTTAAAAAAAATGGTAGGGCCCGCCGCCCAGCGCGAGGCTGTCGCGCATCTGCAGGCCGAACTCGGCCTGTCGGAACGGCGGGCCTGCTCGATCGTCAGCGCCGACCGCAAGATGATCCGATACCGCTCGTGTCGGCGGCCGGATACCGAACTGCGCATCGAGTTGCGTGAGCTCGCGCATGCGCGCAGGCGGTTCGGCTACCGGCGGCTGTTCGTGCTGCTGCGGCAGCGCGGCGAGCCGTCCGGGATCAACCGGATCTACCGGCTGTATCGCGAGGAGGGCCTGACCGTACGCAAGCGGCGCGCCCGCCGCCGCGCTGTGGGCGTACGGGCTCCAATCCTGGTCGAGGCCAGGCCGAATGCCCGCTGGTCGCTGGACTTTGTCCATGACCAGTTCGCGTGCGGTCGGCGTTTCCGGATCCTGAACGTCGTCGACGACGTCACCCGGGAATGCCTGGCGGCGATCCCCGATAGCTCGATCTCGGGACGCCGAGTGGCGCGCGAACTGACCGCGCTGATCGAACAGCGCGGCAAGCCCGGCATGATTGTTTCCGACAATGGCACCGAGTTTACCTCGAACGCCATGTTGGCGTGGGCCGAGCAGCACATCATCGATTGGCACTTCATTGCGCCGGGCAAGCCGATGCAGAACGGGTTCTGCGAAAGCTTTAATGGCCGAATGCGCGACGAGCTTCTCAATGAAACCCTGTTTCTCAGCCTTGATCACGCCCGCAGCCGCATGCCCGAATGGGCCGACGATTATAACCGCCAGCGCCCACATTCGGCGCTGGGCTATCTCACCCCGGCGGCCTACGCCGCCTCCCTCACCGCAACATGCGATCGGCTGCGCAACCCCGACCAGCTCCGCCGATCGCATGTTGCTCCACCCGCGCCTCGTGGCGTAAAACAAGCCGAGACTCTAATTGCCGCTGGATGAAAGTTCGGGGGCAGGTCAGACTGTCGAGCCTGCCAGAACCTGTCCAAGGAGAGCAATGCCTATGAAGTCTCCCTCCGGTAAGGGCCGCCTGGGTAGACTCGTCCAATTGGTGCGTAACAGTGCTTATGGACAGCCATAAGCGCAGTACTCAGCTTCAACGGCTTGAGGTGGTCGAGACTGCTCGTCCTCGGGGCTGGTCGGTTAACGCAGAAGGTGCGGATGGTGACGGAGAGCTTTGAAGCGCTGCGCGATATCGTCGACGGCACGGCGGCACGGCACATCACGCTCGTTGCTGATATGGCGTCGCGTGTTCGGTCCCGAGCCGATCAGCGAACGATCTGGCTTTGCGCGTGTGGTCCTTGCCGCTGAGGTCGAGCCGGCGGTTGCTGCCACACTGGCAAGCGGACAGATCGTGATCGTCTTGGCAGGAATCACCAGTGATTGTCGAGGCCAGCGCTGATGCGGCGGCAGTGGCGCGGGTGCTGTTGGTTCTGGAGCGTCGATTACTCCCGATCTCTTCCAACGCACGGATCTGAATCCGTGCCGGCTACACCGACGTGCGCAAAGGCATGCAGGGTTTGTCATTATTGGTGCACGTTGCGCTGCTCGGGACCCCTAGTCGCCAAAGGCTGGAGAATGCCGTACTCCACGCAGTAAGGGTCCAAATGGTGCGTTCGCATGAAATCTAGGTCGCTTCCGGGAGGTCCCCCGCCCGGGGGCCAAGCATCGAGCCGACTGATAGCGGGCGACATGCGCGGTAAGCGATCATGTCGGAAAACGGCTCACGTGTGTGAATGCCGTAGGTCTCGGCATGGCTCCGCCAACGCTCGGACAGGAATGCAAGGACGTCGTCGCGCGATCTGGGGACCGGATGGATGTCGCAATCCACTATGCTCCGGAGATCGGTGCTCGACTTAAATTCCGACAAAAAGATCTGGTTTGTCATCGCAAGGACCCTCACATTTCGCCCAAACGGGGATACGTCTCTAACGCGTTCTCCGCGAGAACGCGCCGTGCTGAATGCTTCATTAGAGCCGGAGGCAAGGCGCTCAGCTCGTCGAAATGCCAGTGAGGATAGTCGGTCGAAAACAGCAGCATCCGATCGGATCCGATCTGTTCCAGAATTCGCTCCAGCTGGTCTTGCTCCGGCGGTCCATCGACAGGCTGAATTGTCAAACGCACATGGTCGCGGATGATTTCGGCAGCGGGACGCTTTACCCAAGGAATTTCGGCGCGAACGCCGCGCCATGTCTTGTTGGCTCGCCACATCAGCGCCGGAAGCCAAACGAAGCCCGATTCCATGAACACGACCTTGTGCGCCGGAAAGTCGCGAACACGCCCTCGGCGACGAAGCTAAGAAGCTGACTTCCAAAGGCGAGCGATTGCGCCGCATAGTCTTCAATATAGTAGGACGGCCAACCGATCGAAGTTGGCGCATGCCGAAAGCTGCTTCCAGCATGTACGCCGATCGGCAGACCGTGACGCTCGGCTGCCCTGTAAATGGGCCAGTAGAACCGACGTCCGAGGGGCATGTCATCCATGACGAGCATCGGCACCTGGACAAACCGCTTATCCCCCGCGCGGCGCTCTATCTCCTTGATCGCCAGCTCGGGGTTGCTGAACGGAACAAGGATGGAGGCACGCAACCTGTCGTCCTGGTCCAGCCATTCCGCCGCCAGCCAATCGTTGATGGCTCGACAAAGAACCGCCGACATGTCTTCGCTGTGCAGCATCTGAGCGGCGTGAATGCAATTGCAGATGGCCAGGCGCGTTCCGAAAGGATCGAGCACCTGCCGCCTGAGTCGTTCGATTGCGCCCACTTAGCCGGACGCTCGCCAACGGGTCTGACCGAGATCGGGGCGTTGGGCGGATAGCTGGTGAGAGCAAATCCCAACGCGATCGATGCCACGAACGATGAACGACTCGCGCCAGTACTCGTCGACTTAAGGGAGAAGAGACTTCAGACTAGGGACGGACACATGTATGTCGCAATCGGCCGGTGCAACCGGAAATGTTCGACGCGTCAGAGCGTCGCTTTCTCTCAGTGCATCAGACGTCATACATGGCGTTCCCATTTGTTTTCCGGATATCTCCCGTTACCCGCCGAAGCGACCGGAATTTCCGAACAATAATTGTTTTTGCATCCAGCCTGGTCCCGTATAATTGATAGGTCAACTAATAGATGGGCGCCGGATTCCGTGAAGGACGCGAAGACGTGAGGATCGCGCCGCTCGGGTTACGCCCGGACAGCTACCGTTTAGCGACGGAGGTCCCAATTCCCGGCAGGCAAACGGAAGCCCATAGGAAAACATGCGCATTCTCCTGTTCACAAAACTCGCCGCCGAGCAGATCGCCGATCGCGTGCGGGATATCGCGGGCGAAGACCTATCCGTCGTGAACGACCACGCCTCGTTCATTAAAGCGCTTCCCAAGGCGGAGATGCTCCTGATTCCGGATCCTCTCTATTCGGACGAAGTCGCATCAATTGTTCGGGAAAGGTCCGGCAACCGAATGGCTTCAATTGCTGACGGCAGGTTTGGACAATGTGGAGCGCTACGGAGTGCCTCCCGGAACCGTCGTCACGAACGCCGCCGACGCCTACTCTCCCGCCGTGGCCGTCCATGCAGTTTCGTTGATGTTGGCGCTCAAGCGGCAATTGGGAAAGATGCTGTCAAACCAGGAAAGGCGCGTGTGGGACCGCTCGCTCGTCGCTCGCTTGTCCACGCTTGACGGCGACGTCGCCGCGATCATCGCTTTCGGCAGTATCGGTAAGAAATCGCGACGTTGATCCGGCCGTTCGGCGCTCGCGTCATTGCGGTGTCGCGGTCCGCCAGGGACTACGATGAGGCCCACGAGGTCGAACCGATCACCAATCTTCAACTCGTGCTGAAGCGCGCGGACATGATTTGCAAGAAATTGGGTCTCTATACGCGCAACAGGGGAACTGCGCTGTGACAGTCTCTCGGGATGGCGAAATTCGAGACGGGCGGTTTCCTGCGCTTCATGGAACGCGGCAGAACGAATTACTTGCGCCTGCTCGGCATCAACCAGCAAGCGCTGCTCGAGGGAACGCGGAACAGTGCGCCGGGCTTCGCCTTCGTTGTCCGTTCCATGACAATTGATTTTTAAAACCGGCGGTCTTGGAGGACCTGCTCGACATTGTCACGGTCCCGCAAGAGGTAAGAGGCGCGTCAATTGGCTTGCTACAGGAGTGCGGGCGCGGGGGCGATCTCTTAGTCTCGGCGCGTGTCCGGGTCGCGTTTATCTCAGGGGGAAAAGCGCAGCGCATCCCAAAGGCTCTGAGGCTTGCTATGGAAGAGCACAGATAGAATCCGATTTTTGTTCAGGCTTTAACGCTCCAGCCGGCCCAAGGAAATCAATGCGCTGGCCTTGTGTTGCGAGTCAGAGTTCACGAGGCTTCTCGTAGATGTGTACTGGCTGGCGCGGAGCGCCGGCTCGTCCATCAATAAAGTTTGGCCGCTGCCGGACGCATTGTCGCGCACAGCCGAGACACGGTGGTTCGACCCCGAAGAACCGTCGCTGATTGGGTCTTTCTTACTCCGCTGGTTCGATGACCGTTGCGTCGAGCCTCCATCAGCAAGCACTCGCTTCTGGGTGAGCTCCGCAATCGCGCGTCGAAAAAGCACTGTCAGAAAAACGCTTATTTCTGATAGAGTCCTCCCGTTCCGACGCCCAAGGAGTTCAAAACTGAACTCGCTGCCCAGGTCCCGTCCAGCGTCTGGATCCCAGCGGATTTCTTCCCTGTCGGCTGGCCAGACAGCGTCGATGATGCCCCGTGGAGCCCACCAGCGCTGGCGAGATACGCGACCGCGCTAGCCTGTGGTGGGAAGAGCCCGCCGAGTCTGCCGCCTTGGCGAAGATCGGGTTGGGCAGGATACGGTTCGCCGTTTTCCACGAGGATTCAGCCAGCTCGCAACGGGATTCGCGGCTCGGTCGAGGCATTAGCATAGCCGCCCGGCGCGTCGGAGTAGTGGGATTATGTTTTGTCCTATTTTATTGAACGTGTCGTGTTTATGCGTCCATGTTTTGCGGGAACGGAGACTGCGATGCCAAAGCATCAGACCTCGCTTGAAAAGATCGAAAAGATCGGGCGCAAGAAGGATGAGGCTGTCTTCCTAGTGTGTGAGTTCACCGAGCTCGGCGGCGAAGATCAAGTCTTGCGCGCTTCGTACCGCTCTGGGCAAGGGCCGTCTCGTACGGCTCGGCTAAACCTCATGGCCCTGCCAGTCCCTCGCGGCTGACACTGGATGGCTTCGCTGTAGAGCCGGAAGCTCTGGCGGTTGGATGAGAGGGGCTCGGACGATTTCTTGACGCAAACCCAGTTACCACGCCGGCCCGGACCAGCAGCCTTGCCGTTCGTCTCGATCGCGACGAACGAACCCGAGATCATGGAGCGCTTGCACGACATCGTCGCCCAACCCAACACTTGCTTCGGCCCACAGACGGCCCTGGCGCCGTCAACCACATGCTGCCGTTTCCCTAGTAATGTGATCTCGCTGAATGTCTTGTGAGTTCGATATGTCGGGCCGATGACAGACCGGAGTTTTTGCACCGTCGGCCCAGGTGGGTCGCCGCCGAAGTTCACGGCGGCGACCCTTCTTTTTTGCTAGTGAATGAGTGCGTGGGCCGCCAGCGGCCACGCCGGTAATCACTTCCACCTTCGAAAACGTCTTGGACGCTTCAAGGTACTTCTGCGGGGAAACGCGTACGGCTTCAGGATGCTGTCCAGGAAGGCTGCAGTCTGGAGCTTGATTACGGTGGGGCCTTTTCAATCGACCTTGTAAGAGGCCTGAAAGAACGTACCCCAGCGCTCCATGCTGAACTTCGCAAGCTGAGGCGGAGTGGGTGCCTCAGAACAGTATGGGCAAATCGATTCGCTTTCCTTTTGGGTCCACATTGCCCAATAGCGCCCGCCGACGCCAATGCTGAGATTTTTGGTGATGAAGTAGGACAACACGCCTTCGGCCTGTACACCCCCGCCTCCGTTCCCGCGATGTTCAGCAAAGGTAGTCCTCGGGCGCAAGAGATGGTGGTCGCGACCAGCGAAATCGGTCCGAGGCAGGTAAGCGACATCTGTGCTCAAACGCCAACGCTCGGTAAGCATGGTTTCGGCGCTCAGGCCGACGCGAGGTGCATTCCACTGCGTATCCTGGCTGCCAATGATTCGATCAGCGGACGCCCGGCATGAAGACATGGGGTTGGCAATCTCCATGCATCCGATCGAGTCGGAGTTCTGGGCGTAATAGGTCCAGCCGATAAATCCGCCCACCTTGTAGTTGGCGCCGCGCAAAAAATCATAACCTACGTCGGCCGTGTAGTACGTGAACCGCCCGTTTGTCTGACCCGATATGGTGTTGACATAAGAGAATGTGCGATCGAGGCCCCAATCTTCATCGTTGAACTTTCCTATGTCGAAGCGCCCGATGCCGACGTTGCTCTTCAGGAACACTCCCGACGGGCTGTCAAGACGGCCAAATAATTCCCCGGAAAGTCCGTCGAGGCCGTGGTAGGTGAGCCTTGATGTAAGACTGTTAGGATCTTGATCTCCAGCAGCGACTCCGCTGTGGTCCCATTGGAATCGTCCCCGGCCTGAGCCAGAGCCGCGATCCGCCTTCGAACGACCAACCGGCCGTGTAAGCAATCGGCGGCGCGCCGGCAGGTGCTTTCGCGTACAGCGGCGCATCGGACCATTGCGCCCCCCATGGGTCGGCGCCAAAATGGTAGTTCAACCCCATCTTTCCGATGTGATAGCTGCTGGACAGGCTCGTTGTGTTCGCCGGAACACTTGCGAACGGCGGAAACTGCACCGTCGGAGGCGTTCCGACGCTTGGCCCACCGAAATGCAGATAGTCATACTCTACATTGACCGACCATGCAGGCGTAAGCGCTTGTTCGATGCCCAGCCCGATGATGCCACCGACCTGACCATAGTCGAAATGAGTTTTCTGCCGTAGCTCGTTGAATTCGCGGTTATTGAGGACGTTGCCCTGATTGTGTTGCCAAGCCACGCCTCCCTTGAGATAGGCCAGCGTATGGCCGACAGCGCCGAACGCGTAACCGACGCGGCCGGTCCCGGTGGCGAAGAGGTTTGGACCAGCCGTGCAGTTTGCGCTCACAACAAAGCCGGAGGCGGCCAGGCAAGTATTTGTGCCATCGGACACAGCGCCGCTGGCATCTAGTTCGACGCCAAACACCCAGCCGTTCTTCTGCCAATTGTAGCCGACCTGGCCTCCTGCGAGGAACACTGGGGTATCGACGACGGCGCCATAGATTGACGGACCGTAGGGATTGGTGAAGGAGGTTCGGCCGTACCCACCGCCGACGTGCCCGCCAATATAGCCTCCGGACCAGCTCCACACCGCCGGTGGCAGTTGCACCGCTGGCTCATAATTCGCCGCAGTGGCTGCAACGCTTGCAAACGCAATTGTTGTGGCTCCCGAAAGAAGAATTCCAGATCGCATCCAAGTGTTCCCTGCATTGCCTCGGTCCACAACCGAGCGCCGTTATCCCCGCGTCCTGCAATCCACAGCAAGGCCGGGGCCTCCGTTGTTTCGCTGAATAGAACTTGTTCTTGCTGACGGAACTTGAGAGGGACCTCTCGGGCGGTCAGCCGGACAATTTGGTTGGAGGACTGTTTGGCCCCTTCAGTAATTTTGGATGACGGCCTTGTTTCCGACGCCATCCTGCTCAAGGAGCACGGTGCCACCGCCGGAATAGACGGCCGCCCCGTTGCTGTCGCCGCGGATGCGCGCGCTGAATTGTGCGCCACGCGACAGAGTTGCGCCGACATCATTGTCGTCGCCCCGGACTGCTACATGGGCAGTGGTGCCGTAGCCCGTCTGAGACAGTGCAACAGCAGAGTTGCCGTAGATCTGAGCGTACGTGCCTGCGGCGAGGCGGCGCTTCCTTCCGACATGAGGACGAGCGTGCGCGGCCTAGATAATGCAAGACGCCGCCCTACAGCTTCAACTCCACGCCGCCAAGTTTATCCTCGGCATCGGCACAAACTCGGCCACGGACACCATGTCAGGCGCTCCCATCTGCATTTGCAGAAAGCGCGCCGTGGCATTCAAGGGTCGGCGGCGAATATGGACTTGATATGCTGCCGCCTCTGAGGACGCCGTTTGCGGCCGGGACGCTGCGCGATCGGGTCGCCATGCTCTTGCCGAGAGAGCCGGCGCGCCGTCCCGCAGTCCATGTCGGAGAAGCCTTACACGCTGGCTGGCTCGAGCTCTGGTGTGAGCCGAACTTTGACGCGTGTACCTTCAGCCGCCGCGGCGCCGAGGCGCTTGCGCGAATGCGGCATCCGACCTGGGGTGTTCCACCGGCCTATTTCATCCCGGAGGCTCACGATCCGCATTTTAAGGAGTTGTCGCAGTTCGTGATCGACCGCGCGATCAAGGATTGGAGGGATCTTCTGGAGCAGCAAACTTCGATCGATCTCTCAATCAATCTCCCGGCAGCATTCCTGATTGACCGGCACGCGGTACGCGATCTCTGTTAGCGCATGCCGGCGCACCCCGCTTTCGGCGGCTTGACGATTGAAATCGAGAGCGAGGAAGCGATCCAGAATCTAGATCTCCTGATCGAGGTCGCGCGTGAGGTTCGCTGTCACAACATCGGCCTGCAATCGGCAATGTCGGCGCCAATTGGCCGCAGCTGATGGGGGTTGAAGAATTTCCGTTCATGAAACTAAAAGTGGACCGGCAGTACGCCGCCGGTTGCGGAAATGGGCCCCTGAACCGAACGGTGTGCCGTCATATCGTCTATATAGCCAAAGAGTACAACGTGCGCACCGTCGCCGCAGGCGTGGAGCCACGCCGACGTGATCGCTGTACTCGGCTTCGACCTTGCGCAGGGCCATCTGTTCGGAAAGGCCATGCCGCTGAAGCAATTTGCACAGTCATCTTTCAGCCCTGTTCCACTTCGTCCAAAATAGTTGCATGAGGAGTGGCTGAGCACAGCCAGGCAAAGCGTACCAGCGCTCGCCCGCGCCTCCACGCCTACTCGGCACCAGGCATGCGGCTGACTGCAAGTAAAGCGGTCACTTTGCAAAGCCAGTATCGCTTTCCCCACCTTCATTTTCCCTCCGAAGCGTTGCCGAAGGTATTGTAGCACAAAACTGTCTTGGGGAGCCTCCAGCGAGTCAATCCGCGGAGTTGAGGTTGCAGCCGTGAGCGCGGGCTTGCACAAAACCTCCAGTCAGGGCGTGTGACCGGATGCTTGTCGAAATCCGGCGCAGACGTGCGTCGGCTCGCGGCTTTTTAGTCCCGCCGCCGGTTTCGGAATCGTCAGCGTCGCTTGGCCCCGCGCTGCCATGCCCGACAAACCGACGGAAGGTCGCAGCGGGTCGAGTCGCGACCGGCTCTCGAGTAGGGCCCGAGGGCTCGCATTGGCGTGAAATAGAAGTGGCCCGTTGCTGTCGCAGATGCAACATGGTCTCAGAACCGGGACAGCACAATTTGTCAAATTGCCCATCATTGAGTGCGTCTGTCCTTGGCACGGCATTTGAAAGGGATCGCCAATGGCATCGCTCGCCTAAGGAGTTGGAAGGCATGGCTTACAAAATCGTCGCTTCGCAATGCACCGTTTGTGGGGCATGTGAGTTCGAGTGTCCCAACGCGGCGATCAGCCTCAAGCGCGACATTTACGTTATCGATGCAAAAAAGTGTACGGAGTGCGAGGCCCATTCCGAGACGCCGCAATGCGCGGTAGTCTGTCCGGTGCCTGACACCTGTGTCCCGTCTAAGACAACATAAGCAGCCCGCGTCCAGAAGGCTTCACCGCTCGATGTCGCGAACGAAGTAGTAGATGTCTAGCTTGTGGAGGCCGCCGTCCGCGTGGGGCGCATCGAGGTCGATCAACATCGTTATGAGCTTGAGGCGCTGATGGACTCCGAGAAACCCTCGAAGGACTCTGTCAGAGGACTCGCAAATTTGTCTTGAATAAGAGACAAGGCCGCCTCGATGCTCCAGGTCGCCGCGTTGAGGCTTATCGGTCGCTGGCTGACGAGCCGAGGCGAGGTGGACGGGGTCGAATAACCGCTATGGTCGAGAATGTCCAAGCGCTCAAACGCGAAGGCAAGCTCGAAGAGGCAATCCAAACCCTTTTGCCGCAGCTCGACCTCTGGGAAAAGGACGCCCAGGCGGGGCTTTGAACCGCCCCGGGTTTGCCGGAGGCTCCAACTCCTGAGAGGATGGAGCCATGACGAGCAAGACGACGAACAAGTTTTCACCCGAGGTCCGGACCCGAGCGGTTCGGATGGTTCTGGATCACGCCGGCGAGCACCCGTCGCGCTGGGCGGGAGTGACGTCAATCGCGGCCAAGATCGGCTGCACGCCGCAGACGCTGCATGACTGGGTCAAGAAGGCCGAGGTCGATAGCGGTCAGCGGACCGGCGTCCCGACCGATACGGCCGAGAAGCTGAAGGCGCTCGAACGGGAGAACCGCGAGCTTCGGCAGGCCAACGAGATCCTGCGCAAGGCAAGCGCCTATTTTGCGATGGCGGAGCTCGACCGCCGGTCCAAGCCATGATCGCCTTCATCGACGATCATCGTGGGGCGCATGGGGTCGAGCCGATCTGCAAGGTCTTGCCGATCGGCCCCTCGACCTACCACGCCCATGTCGCCAAGCGGCGCGATCCGGCCAGGCTGTCGGCGCGCGCCAGGCAGGACGCCGCGCTGAAGATCGAGGTTCGGCGCGTCTTCGATCAAAACTTCTCCGTCTACGGCGTGCGCAAGGTGTGGCGGCAGCTCAAGCGTGAAGGCTTCGATGTTGCCCGTTGCACGGTGGCGCGACTGATGCTGGACATGGGTTTGCAAGGGGGCATCCGCGGCAAGCCCGTCAAGACCACGATCAGCAACAAGGCCGCGCCATGCCCGCTGGATCACGTCAATCGCCAGTTCAAGGCACCAAGGCCGAACGTCCTCTGGCTCTCCGACTTCACCTATGTCGCGACCTGGACCGGCTTCGTCTACGTCGCCTTCGTCATCGACGCCTATGCCCGCAGGATCGTGGGCTGGCGAGCCTCGCGCACGGCGCATGCAGGCTTCGTGCTCGATGCGCTGGAGCAGGCCCTGCACGATCGCCGACCGGTCCACCGCGGCGGGCTGGTGCATCATAGCGATAGGGGCAGCCAAGGCGGATTCAAACGGTCGTCGCAACACCAGTTACTTTCACTGATAACAGAAGATCGTCAAGCGCCTCCGCCGGCGTTTTCCAGCCTAGTGTCTTCCGCGGTCGGGCATTGAGGGCCGCTGCCACAGCGGATATCTCCTCGGCGCTGTGGATGCTCAGGTCCGTGCCTTTCGGGAAGTACTGCCGCAGCAACCCGTTGGTGTTCTCGTTAGTGCCGCGCTGCCATGGGCTTTGCGGGTCGCAGAAGTAGACCTGGATACCCGCATCGATCTTGAGACGATCGTGCTGAGCCATTTCGGCTCCCTGATCCCAGGTTAGCGAACGGCGCAGCTCTTCGGGCAAAGTGATGATGGTGCGCGTGATCGCGTCGCGCACGGCTTCGGCCCCATGTCCCGCAAGGGCTGGTCCGTTTTTGACGCGCGGAGCTTCGCCATGCCCCGCCAACCGTGGAAGGTGCAAGAGCATCGTAAAGCGCGTCGTGCGCTCGACCAGCGTGCCGATTGCTGAGCTGCCAACACCGAGGATGAGGTCTCCCTCCCAATGTCCCGGCACTGCTCGATCGGCAGCTTCAGCAGGGCGCTCACTGATCATGATCTCCGGCGAGACAAAGCCCTTGCCTCGCCTGCGTACGCGCGCTCTGGGCATCCGTAACACACGCCCTGTTCGCAAGCAGGCCGTCAGCTCGCGGCGTAGCGCGCCACGGCCCTGAACGAAGAGGGCTTGATAGATAGCTTCGTGGCTGATGCGCATCGTCTTGTCGTCCGGGAAGTCGATCGGCAAGCGTCGGGCAATCTGCTCAGGGCTCCAGGCTTTGGCCCATCGCCGATCCTTGCGCGGGCCATGCCGCCGCCCCTTCCACGGAACGGCGGGACCAGGAACGGGCGCGCCGGTCGGGGCTACGACGCCGCCAGCAAGTCTTTCCTCCACATAAGTGCGCAAGGTTGCATTGAGCGCAAGCTTGGTCGGCTTAGGCCGGCGGGCGGATCGATCCGCATGCCATTGGGCAGTTATTGCCCGATACCCCAACCCGCCGCCGCGAGTGGCCGCGTTGCGCCGCAGTTCACGGGAGACTGTGGAAGCAGCCCGCCCCAGGCGACGTCCAATCTCCTGTATGGAATGGCCCTGCACCTTGAGAAGTGCGATCTCCTCGCGCTCATTCAACGAGAGATACCGCCCGGAGAGAGCCTTTGCCGAAGATCTGAACATCGCTGGTGGCATGCCGCCCGCCTTTCGGAATAATCTGCTTCCGACAGGTTGTGACAATCCGGCTTCGAGTGCAGCATCTTCGCTGCTTAACCCAGCGGCAATCGCCCGCCAAAATTTATTCTGTTCATCGCGCCCGGCAACAGAGGGCCGTCCTGGCGACGGCAATGGGGCTCGTCCTGACCGCGCCGATCTGCGCCTTACAACGTTCATCGCAACCTCCAAACTCCTGGTGTTGCGACGACCGTTTGAATCCGCCCAATACGTCTCTATCAAATACACCGAGCGCCTGGCTGAAGCTGGTGTTGAACCCTCTGTCGGCAGCGTCGGAGATTCCTATGACAACGCTCTCGCCGAAACTATCAACGGTCTCTACAAGGCCGAGGTGATCCATCGGCGCGGACCATGGCGCAGCTTCGAGGCCGTCGAGTTCGCGACCCTGGAATGGGTGGACTGGTTCAACAACCGGCGGCTCCTGGAGCCCATCGGCAACATACCGCCGGCCGAAGCCGAGCAACGCTACTACGCCATGCTGGAACAGCCGGCCATGGCGGCATAAATTAAACCAAATGGCCTCCGGCAAACCCGGGGCGGTTCAACACGCTGGGAGGAGATCGTTACATCATGTCCGCAGATGGGCCAGGTTGAGATCATCGGCGTCTTACCAAGGGAAGGACGTGATTGACCAGTTGTCCATGGCTGGTTCAAGTTAGATACGGTGTCCGTGATGGCTTCGATTGACGATCGATTAAATGAGATCAGATACGTGCGGAATGACATTTGGCGCTGTCGAAGAAGGCTTAAAAGCGAGCTAAGTGATCTCGAGCGTAAGATTCTCGAAGATCGCCTGCTTGAGCGGCAATCTGCCTTTGAACGGCTCCTAGCGAACCGATCGTGTTTGCGATCGCTCGATGGGTGCGGCAAGCAAAGCTGCGCACCGGAGTGACGTCGGCGCGCGGGAAGACTCTAGCTATCTCGCTGGCGGAGGGCGCAAAGTGATTGTTTTGTTTCAGACAGGGCGTTAGCGGGTACGCCTGTCGGTGCCACGCAGCGTCAGGTTTATAACAATCCGCATCCTCCAGCTATCTAGCTGTACAGACATGGGTTTCTCTATTCAACCAGCGCTGGCACACTCGTTGCAAACCCCTGCGCAACGGGCGGCTGTTAGCCCTTTGCATCGACATGCAGAGGGGCAGGCGGCCCCCTGATGGCACGCGAGCGAGTAAAGAAGCCGATATGACCAATCGATGGAGGGCAGGCATGACATCACCCAGACGCATCTTGGTCAGCGATCCCGGGGCAAATCAACAGCGTCACAGACGGTGCTCGCATGCGCTCAGCCGAGATGAAATACAACATCTGATCGACCGCTGCGGCACGATTAGAAGCTGCCGAAGTTGCGACCGGTAAGACCTGCAGGAAGATTGCACGCTTTAAGCCTGAACGCCGGATCGGAAATCCGTCGGTCCACCGGTGAAGCGCCCCGTCTTGATTTGACACGACAATGGAAAGGGATTGTGTATGAGCCGAGCAACTACCGAAAGCGTGGCAGAGATCAAGGCGCGCAACAAGCAACTAATCGACGACGTGTTGAAGGTCTACCCAGAGAAGACGTCCAAAAGGCGTGCCAAGCATCTGAGTGTTCACGAGGCGGGCAAGTCGGATTGCGGCGTCAAGTCGAATATTAAGTCCATTCCGGGCGTCATGACCATCCGTGGCTGCGCCTACGCCGGCTCCAAGGGCGTGGTCTGGGGGCCGATAAAGGACATGATCCACATTAGCCACGGTCCGGTCGGCTGTGGTCAGTACTCATGGGGCTCGCGACGCAACTACTACGTCGGCACGACCGGCATCGACACGTTCGTGACACTGCAGTTCACTTCCGATTTCCAGGAAAAGGATATCGTGTTCGGCGGCGATAAAAAGGTCACCAAACTCATTGACGAGCTCCAGGAGCTATTTCCTCTCAACAGGGGCATCACCATTCAGTCCGAATGTCCGATCGGTTTGATCGGCGACGATATCGAGGCGGTCTCCAGAGAAAAATCAAAGGAATATGGCGGCAAAACCATCGTGCCTGTGCGGTGCGAGGGTTTTCGCGGGGTATCACAATCGCTCGGCCATCACATCGCGAACGACGCCGTCCGAGATTGGATCTTCGACAAGAGTGCCCCAGAGGTCAGCTCAGAATTTGAGCCGACGCCGTATGATGTCGCCATCATCGGCGATTACAACATCGGTGGCGACGCCTGGTCGTCACGGATCCTGCTGGAAGAAATGGGCCTGCGCGTCATCGCCCAGTGGTCCGGTGATGGATCTCTCGCTGAATTGGAGGCAACGCCGAAGGCGAAGCTCAACATACTACATTGCTATCGCTCGATGAACTACATCTCACGGCACATGGAGGAAAAATTCGGGATTCCCTGGTGCGAGTACAACTTCTTTGGGCCTTCCAAAATCGCTGAGTCCCTGCGCAAAATTGCAAGCTTCTTCGATAATAAGATCATGGAAGGCGCCGAGCGCGTCATTACGAAATATCAGCCGCTTGTCGATGCGGTGACCGCGAAATATCGGCCGCGGCTCGATGGCAAGACCGTAATGCTGTTCGTCGGCGGCCTACGTCCTCGCCACGTCATCGGCGCCTATGAGGACCTCGGCATGGATGTTGTCGGCACAGGCTATGAGTTCGGTCACAACGACGACTATCAGCGCACCGCCCAGCACTACGTCAAGGACGGCACGCTGATCTATGACGATGTCACCGGCTACGAATTCGAGCGCTTCGTAGAAAAGATCCGGCCCGACCTCGTTGGCTCCGGTATCAAGGAAAAATACGTCTTCCAAAAAATGGGCGTGCCGTTCCGCCAAATGCATTCCTGGGACTACTCGGGTCCTTACCACGGTTATGACGGCTTCGCGATCTTCGCTCGAGACATGGACATGGCAATCAACTCCCCGATCTGGGGGAAGACCACCGCACCTTGGAAGGACGCTCCGCGGCCGAGCCTCATGGCGGCGGAATAGGAAAGCGGACGCCCGGCCCTTTCTTCAACAGAGGAGGGGAAGGGCAGGAGAACGAACACAAGAACCTGAAGAGTGCCATGATGACACAGAACGCCGAACACATACTCGACCACTCTGAGCTTTTCCAGGGAGACGAATACCAGCAGATGCTGGCCAATAAGAGGGCGCTATTCGAGAATCCGCACGATCCCGCCGAAGTCGACCGTATCAGAGAATGGTCCAAGACGCCCGAATACCGCGAGAAGAACTTCGCCCGCGAGGCGCTAACCGTTAATCCGGCGAAGGCTTGCCAGCCGCTGGGTGCGGTGTTCGCCGCGCTCGGGTTCGAGCGCACACTGCCGTTCGTCCACGGCTCCCAGGGTTGCGTCGCGTATTATCGCAGCCACTTGTCGCGGCACTTCAAGGAGCCGACCTCGTGCGTCTCCTCGTCCATGACTGAAGACGCGGCTGTGTTCGGAGGGCTCAACAACCTGACCGACGGGCTTGCCAACAGCTACAACATGTACAAGCCGAAGATGATCGCGGTCGCCACGACTTGCATGGCGGAAGTCATTGGCGACGACCTCAACGCCTTCATCAAAACATCAAAGGAGAAAGGTTCAGTCCCCGCGGACTATGACGTGCCATTCGCTCACACTCCTGCATTCGTCGGTAGCCACATCACGGGCTACGACAACACGCTGAAGGGCATCCTCGAGCACTTCTGGGATGGTAAAGCCGGCACAGCGCCTAAACTCCAGCGCAAAGCGAACAACTGGATCAACTTCATCGGTGGCTTCGACGGCTACACTGTCGGAAACATCCGTGAGATAAAGCGGATCTTCGAGCTGATGGGGATCGGCTACACGATCCTCGCGGATAACAGCGATGTGTTCGATACCCCCACCGACGGCGAGTTCCGCATGTATGATGGGGGCACCACACTAAACGATGCCGCGAACGCAGTCCATGCGAAGGCAACCATTTCCATGCAGCAATATTGTACGGAGAAGACGTTGCCCTTCATCAAGGGGCACGACCAGGAGGTCGTCGCCTTCAATCACCCGCTGGGTGTCAGCGCTACGGACGATTTCCTGATGACGCTGTCGCGTATCACCAACAAGGCAATTCCAAATGCGCTGGAGCGGGAGCGCGGGCGTCTAGTAGACGCAATGGCTGACTCTAGCGCGCATGTTCACGGCAAGAAGTTCGCGATCTACGGCGATCCCGACCTCTGCTATGGCCTGGCCGCATTCTTGCTGGAGCTTGGCGCTGAGCCGACCCACGTGCTCTCGACCAACGGGAGTAAGGCCTGGGAGCAGAAGATGCAGGCGCTGTTCGCGACCTCGCCGTTCGGTAAAAACTGCCGCGCCTTCCCGGGCAAGGATCTCTGGCACATGCGTTCGCTCCTGTTCACAGAACCGGTCGATTTCCTGATGGGTAACACCTACGGCAAGTATCTCGAGCGTGACACTGGAACGCCGCTAATCCGCATCGGGTTTCCCATCTTCGATCGCCATCATCACCATCGCTATCCAGTGTGGGGCTATCAGGGTAGCATGAATGTGCTGGTCAAGATTCTGGACAAGATCTTTGATGAGATCGATAGAAAAACCAGCTCGGTTGGCAAGACAGACTACAGCTTCGACATCATACGCTAACGCGAGCGCCCCGCCTCATCGTCCGCAGGAACAGCGGCGCTGCGGCGGGGATCACAGGTTATCCGCCGGCCCATCCTCTTGGTCTGTGCGGATGTCTTGACATCCCCCCGAAAGACACACCATGACTTCGCTTCCCACGACCATACAGGACGTCTTTAACGAACCGGGCTGCGCCAGGAACGCGAGCAAGTCGAACTTCGAGCGCAAGAATGGATGCACCAAGCAGCTGAAGCCGGGCGGCGTCGCCGGTGGGTGTGCCTTCGATGGCGCCAAAGTCGCACTGCAGCCCTTCACCGACGTCGCCCATCTTGTGCATGGTCCAATCGCCTGTGAGGGCAATTCTTGGGACAATCGCGGTTCCGGCTCCTCCGGCTCCGATCTGTGGCGCAGAAGCTTCACCACGGACATGAGCGAGACCGACATCGTGTTCGGCGGCGAGAAGCGGCTGTACAGAGCAATCAAGGAGATCACAGAGAAATACGACCCGCAGGCCATCTTCGTCTACCAGACATGCGTGCCCGCGATGATCGGTGACGACATCGATGCGGTCTGCAAGGCGGCCTCCGCCAAATTTGGCAAACCGGTCATTCCCATCAATGCACCGGGATTTGTGGGGTCGAAGAACCTTGGCAACAAGCTCGCAGGCGAAGCACTGCTGGAGCACGTCATCGGTACCGGAGAGCCCGACTACACCACTGCGTATGACATAAACATCATCGGCGAATACAACTTGTCCGGCGAGCTCTGGCAGGTCAAGCCGCTGCTCGATGAGCTCGGAATCCGGATCCTGTCGTGCATCTCGGGGGACGGAAAGTATCGCGAGGTGGCTTATTCGCACCGAGCCAAAGCCGCGATGATGGTCTGCTCAAAGGCAATGATCAACGTCGCGCGCAAGATGAGGCAGCGCTACGGCATCCCGTTTTTTGAAGGCTCGTTCTACGGTATTGAGGATTCCAGCGATTCACTACGCCAGATCGCGCGCATGCTGATCGAACGCGGCGCGCCGGCTGAGCTGATGGAACGCACGCAAGCCCTGATCACACGCGAAGAGACCAAAGCCTGGGCTGCGATTGAACGTTTCAAGCCACGCTTTGCCGCCAAGAGGGTTGTTCTCATCACCGGTGGCGTGAAATCCTGGTCGATGGTGGCCGCTTTGCAAGAGGCCGGGCTCGAGATCGTCGGCACGTCGGTGAAGAAATCGACCAGAAAGGACAAGGAACGTATCAAGGAGTTAATGAGCCAGCACGCCCACATGATCGAGGACATGTCGCCTCGCGAGATCTACAAGATGCTAAAGGACGAAAAAGCCGACATCATGCTCTCCGGCGGCAAGTCGCAATTCGTCGCACTAAAGGCGGCGATGCCGTGGCTCGATATCAACCAGGAGCGCTGTCACGCCTATATGGGCTATATCGGGATTCTCAAGCTCATGCAGGAGATCGAGAAAGCGCTCTACAATCCGATATGGGATCAGCTCCGCCAAGCCGCGCCATGGGATGAGTTCGACCGAAAGCGTCAGGCAAAGGCGGCTGCGCAGATGTATGCGCAAGCCGCTGATCCAGTTCGAGACGCGAGCAAGAACGGCGTCAATACGATAAGTCTCTCCAATGGAAATGAGGCCAGCGGTGGCGAGAGCGCGATTGCGGCGCATGGCCTGAATCTCGCAACGGCCGCCAAGCCGTGCACCAATTCCGCCGCACGGTGCGTTGCTTGTAAGGACATTCGTTCCGATCTGCAGCCCCCGACGCTGCAGGCGGCGGAGTAGGGGAACGGCATGGCGATCGTCACTACCTCGAAGAAAGCCTGTTCGGTCAATCCGCTCAAAATGAGCCAGCCGATCGGCGGCTCATTTGCCTTCCTGGGTGTGCGCGGCGCGATGCCGCTTTTGCACGGCCCGCAAGGTTGCACCTCCTTCGGGCTAACGCTGTTCGTGCGCCATTTCAATGAAGCCGTGCCGATGCAGACGACCGCCATGAGCGAGGTTGCCACCGTGCTCGGTGGCCACGAGAATCTCGAACAGGCGATCCTCAACATTTACAATCGCGTCGAGCCCGAGATCATTGGTATCAATTCGACTGGCGTCACCGAGACCAACGGCGATGACGTCGAAGCATTCATCCGGTTGATCCGACAGAAGCATCCAAAGCTCGAGAAGCTCCCCCTTGTCTACGTCTCGACCCCGGATTTCAAGGATGCCTTTCAGGATGGCTGGGGCAAGACGGTGGCGCGGATGATCGAGATTCTTGTGGCTCCCGTCGACACAGCGAGATCGCGCGATATCTCCCGCGTCAACGTGCTACCTGGATGCCACCTCACGCCCGGCGATCTCGACGAGCTTCGCACGATTTTTGAGGATTTTGGGCTCAAGCCCTCGTTCCTGCCGGACGTCGCCGGTTCGCTGGACGGTCACATCCCCGACGAATTCACGCCCACCACGATCGGGGGCATTGGAGTGGACGAGATTGCGACCATGGGGCAGGTGGCCTGGACGATCGCGATCGGCGCGCAAATGCGCCGCGCGGCCGAGGCCATGCAGGTGCGGACAGGCACGCCGTTCCGTCTGTTCGAGCGGCTCTGTGGCCTTATCCCAAATGACGAATTCATCGCCTTCCTGAGCCAGATCAGCGGCCGGTCGGTGCCCTGGAAATATCGCCGGCAGCGTGGACAACTGGCAGACGCCATGCTGGATGCACATTTCCATATCGGCGGCCGCAAGCTCGCGATCGGCGCCGAGCCGGACTTGTTATTCGATCTCTCCAGCTTGCTCCACGAGATGGGCGCACAGGTAAGTGCTGCGGTGACGACGACGAACTCACCGGTGCTCCAGCGGGTCAGGACCGAGGACGTCCTGATCGGCGATCTGGAGGACCTTGAAGAGCTTGCCAGGTCGCGTGACTGCGACCTCTTGATGTCGCATTCACATGGTCGCCAGGCCGCTTCGCGACTCAATGTCCCGTTCTTCCGGGTAGGCTTTCCGATGTTCGATCGCCTTGGCGCTGCGCACCTCACGTCCGTCGGCTATCGCGGCACGCGCAATCTGATCTTTGACATCGCCAATCTGATCATCACCGACCGCGAAGCCAACCATGGGCCGACGCCCGACACCTGGCGATCAACCTGCGGCGGCCCGCAGGTCCATCCGCCCCAGTTGCATTGAGCAGGGAGAGGAAACAACCCGGATGAAAGTTGCATTCGCCACTCAGGACTTGAAGCAGGTCGATGCCCACTTCGGCTGGGCCAAGAACATTGCGATCTACGAGGTCGGCCCCAACGGGCATCGGTTTATTGAGGCGATCCAGTTCGACGGTGACCTCACCGAAGACGGCAATGAGGATAAGCTCGCGCCGAAGATCGAGGCGATCAGGGAGTGCGCAATCCTCTATGTTGCGGCGATTGGCGGCTCGGGTGCTGCGCGAGTCGTCGCCAGGAACATCCATCCGATGAAGGTGCTGCAGCCAGAGCCCATCCACGACCTTTGCGTCAAACTCGAAACCGTGCTGAAGGGCTCGCCGCCGCCCTGGCTGCGGAAGCTGCTCACCAAAAGCCGGGAACGTACGGTGGATTTCGAAGCCTGAAGGAACAAAGATGGCTGATCCGTCTGAAGTCACTCCAGCCGCCGCCGCGGCGGAAGGGCCACTTCTGAAAGAGCTCGTCAAGATTTGGCGCGCCCAGGACACCCACGGCGCCTGGGAGGCAAAAAGGATCTCGAGCTGTTCGAACCCTACGTTCTCGACAACCGCAAGCGCGGTGCGCTGCCGATCGTCGGCAATCCCGACCCGGACACGACATCGCGGCTGGAGCTGTTCCTCGACGCCGTTGTGCTCTCGGTCGAGACGGCAACCGATGTGATGATCTCGCCAATGCTGAAGATGCATCGCGAAGGGTTCGGTCGGATCGTGCTGATCGTCGGCCGGCTCGTTGTCGTGAGCAAGCAGCTGCGCGACGTGCATCGCTTTGGTTTCGACCATCTCTCTGATCTCGCCAATCAGGCGACAAATTCGTCAACAGTGGCGTTGGTGATCCGTAAGTTCCCGGAAGTGGCGAGTTGTTGAGGCTAGTGTGAGCGATATCGAAACTCTGAAAGCGGAAATAAAGAAGCTGTCGGCCAAGGCGACCCAGGCCAAGATGGACCTCCACGATCTCTCCGAGGAGCTGCCGGTCAACTGGTCGTCGATCCTGAGCGTGGCTCAGAAGGCCCACGCTGCCTTCAGCGAGCTCGAAAGCAAGCGCCAATATCTCGAGGCGCTGGACAAAACATAGCGGACGGTTAGCCATGTCATTCAGGACCCGCGACGGTCGCAATTGGAGGCCGGACTACCTGGTTTCTATCGATCTCAACAAGTGCATCGGCTGCGGCCGCTGCTACAAGATCTGCGGCCGTGAGGTCATGACGCTGAAGGGGCTAAGCGAGGGTGGCGAGATCATCGACCTCGACGCGGACGACGATGAGCTCGAAAAGAAGGTCATGGTGCTGAAGGACGAAGGCGCTTGCATCGGCTGCAGCGCCTGCGCCCGGGTGTGCCCAACAAACTGTCAGACCCACACACTACCTGGTTGATTTAGCTTTCTCCGACGAGATCGACGGGTGAGTTGTCAGATACAAGCTGGTAGGGAACGCCCAGATCCGACTTGTTCTAACGTGAAGCCGGCAGTTGCCGAATCGGCCGCGACCTCGCATGGGCCCCCGCGGCGAAGGCCAGCAGGATCGTGAAAACGACAATGCCGACACCGTCATTGAAGAGTGAGTCGCCCTGCTTGTCGACCTCGAGACTTTCAGCTGCCTTTACATTTTGAGCGCACCTATGACCGCCACCGGATCGGTCAGGCTGATGAGAGCGCCAAACACCAGCGCCCAGGACAGCGGCAGCGACTAAGCAAGGAGACCAGCGGCCTGCCAGAATAGAAAGCCAACGATAAACGTCGACGTGAGCGAGGTGAAGGTGGCAAGCTCGATTACGGGTACGGCGCGGCTTACCAATTGCGAGATCGACGTGGAGCGCTCCCCCGAAGAGCAAGAATGCTAGTATCCCGTTCATGACAACCGACGTGAAGTCGATCTGGAGCACTGTCGTTGTTAGCGCTTCGAGCAGATGCTGTTCTGGCGACGAACGCAGAGATCCCGCGTTTACCTGACGCTTCTGGCTCGATTGCAAGGCTTGCGAATAGTGATGACGAACGGTGGATCAGCATACCATAAGCCCTGTGCAAAAAAGGCGGGCTTCGTGCCCCAACCCTTTATTGGGAACGCGTGTGCGCGGATCTCATCATGGCCTGGCTGCAACAGCAGTCCACTTGCCAGAGGGCCGGATATATTTAAGCAACTGGAATCGGCATTCAGGAGAACTGATAAAGAAGGTGTCGCCAGTCTGGCGTCTGACGACTATCCGACACTGTTCTGTCGCCTTTGTTGGTCCGCGACACCGGCCTAGGGTCTGTTGGGATTCATCTGGAGTTTATCGCGGCCGCGGCCAGATAGATCATTGAAGTGAAGCTCTGGTCGGTCTTGTCGGCGCGCATTGCGATGCGCTTGAATTCCTTGAGCTTGCCGAAGAAGTTCTCGATGAGATGCCGCCATTTGTACATCTCCTTGTCGATGGCGAGAGGCTGTGCACGGCGCGGATGCTGGGAGATGACGACTTTGGCGCCACGCGCTTCGAGTTCGGCGATGATGGCGTTGCTATCGAAGGCCTTATCAGCGATCAGCGCGTTGAAGGCCAATCCCTCGATGAGTGGCGGCACGCCCACCGTATCGAAACGCTGTCCCGGCAGGAGCACGAAGCGCACGAGATTGCCGAGCGCATCGGTGAGCGCCAGAATTTTGGTGGTCATGCCGCCTTTCGAGCGGCCGATCGCCTGGCTTTGCGTCCCCCTTTTGCGCCCTGACCGTGGCGGTGGACCTTGACGATGGTGGCGTCGACCATGGCGTATTCCATGTCGGGATCGTCGGAGATGGCCTCGAACAGCCGCTTCCAGACATCCGCCTTCACCCAGTCGCGAAAGCGCGTGAATGTGCTATTCCAGTGGCCGAACATCGCCGGCAGATCCCGCCAGGGACTGCCGGTTCGGGCGATCCACAGAACGGCCTCGACAAACAGTCGGTTGTCCTTGCCGCTGCGGCCCGGATCTCCCGGCTTGCCAAGACAATGCGGCTCCATCTTCGCCCATTGGGCGTCAGTCAAAACGAATCGGTCCATCCCAAGCTTGAATCACAACCAAGCCCCGATGAGAATCCTGAATCCCAACAGACCCTAGTCCGCCGAGCTCTTGTCTGGCCTCAGTTAATCCGCTGAAAAGCAATCACAATCTTTTTCTTCTGTTGGGTCGGCCAAATTGGCACGAGTTTTGACACTCCTTCGTTGCGAGCCGGGAGCCGCCGACCGACCTTCATTTCGTGGATGACACCGCGATCGATGGAACGAAGAAAGAAAATCAAAATGTCAAACCCGCATCAGACAGCATTCTATGGGAAGGGGGCCTCGGCGAAATCGCCCCGATGTACTCCGCAATTTGCCCGGGCGCCTGGCGCGCGCCGGACAGATCAGCCAGCCAACAGGTAAGCAAGATGGACGTGCAAGAAACCACGGCAGCATGCCGGACGCCTTCGCCGAACTGGCGTCGCCAGCGCGGTGGTTGCGCGAGCACGATCCGGTGCATCGCGCGGCGTCGGGCCTCTTTCTGTTGAGCCGCCACGCCGACATCTACTGGGCGCTCAAGGCCACGGGCGATGCGTTTCGGGCGCCGGCGCCGGGCGAACTGGTGCGCTATTTTCCGCGTGCGGCGACCAGCCTGTCACTCAATCTGCTGGCGTCTACACTAGCGATGAAGGACCCACCGGCGCATATGCGTCTGCGCCGGCTGATCTCGCGCGATTTCACCATGCGCCAGATCGAGAACCTGCGGCCGAGCATCGCGCGCATCGTCGCAGCGCGCCCCGACGGCATGGCGCCCGCGCTGGAGCGTGGGAAGCCGGTGGACCTGCATCGGGAATTCGCGCTGGCCTTGCCCATGCTGGTCTTGGCCGAACCTGTTCGGCATGCCCCAGGACGACATGTTCGGGCTCGCCGCCGTCATCGCCCCCATTCTGAGAGGCCTGGGCCCGCACGCCAGCGACCCCCAGCTCGCCGCGGCGGACGCGGCCAGCGCCAGGGTGCAGGCCTACTTCGGCGACCTCTATACAGCGTAAGCGCACCGATCCCCGCCACGACATCGTGTCGATGCTGGTCGGCGCACACGACCACGATGCCGACACGCTGTCGGATGCGGAGTTGATCAGCATGCTTTGGGGCATGCTGCTGGGCGGCTTCTCAACCACTGCTGCGACCATCGACCATGCGGTCTTGGCGATGCTGGGGTATCCCGAACAGCGGCACTGGCTTCAGGGAGACGCCGTGGGGGTGAAGGCATTGGTCGAAGAAGTCCTGCGCCGCGATTCGCCCGTCATGTTCAGCACCACTATGCGTATCGCCCGGCGCGACATCGAATTGGGCGGCGTGGTGATCCCGAAGAACACGGACGTGCCCGTGCTGATCGCGGCCGGCAATCGCGACCCGGACGCCTTCGCCGATCCCGACCGCTTCGATCCCGCGCGGTTCTACGGCACCAGTCCTGGCATGTCGACGGACGGGAAGATCATGCTGAGCTTCGGCACGGCATCCGCTGCTGCGTCGGTGCGCAACTGGCCAGGGTGCAGTTGGCCGAGAGCCTGCCGCGGATCCAGGCGCGCTTCCCCACGCTGGCATTGGCTAAGCCGCCGACCCGGGAGCCCTCCGAGTTCCTTAGGACGTTCCGCGCGCTGCCGGTGCTGCTGCATGCGCAGGGGGGCTGAGATGCGCGTCGTGATCGACCAGGATCTGTGCGCAACCAGCGGGCAGTGCGTGCTGACGCTGCCGGGCAACTTTCGACAGCGCGAACCGGACGGCGTGGCCGAAGTGTGCGTGGCGAGGGTCCCGCAGGCGCCGCACGCGGCCGTGCGGCTCGCGGCCGAAGCGGGCCACGCGGCTGGCCCTGGCCATGGACATCGCCGACGCGCAGTCGGTGGCAGCGCTGCTCGAGACGGCGGAGCGGCACGTCGGTGGGGTTGACCTGGTGAACAACGCGAGCGACATGCATCTGACCCCGCGCCACCGCGCGATCCTCGACCTGGACCTGGCGGTCTCGGATCAGACCATGGCGACCAATCTGCGCGGCACGCTGCTCTGCTGCCGGCAGGCCATATCGCTCGCGGCGGTGGCGCGATCGTCAACAAGTGGTCGTGCCAGGCGCTCAGCGGTGACACCGCGCAGACGTCCTACGCCGCGTCGAAGGGCGGGGATGAAAATGCTGTCGGCCTCGCTCGCCACCCAGTACGGTCATGCGCAGATCCGCTGCAAGGCGATTGCGCCGGGTCTCGTCATGACCGAGCGTCTCCTCGCCATCTGGACGAGTGCATGCAACGGCATCTGCGCCGGCACCAGCTCCTGCCGCGCGTCGGCTGCCCCAAGGGACGTGGCCGCGCTGGTGGCATTCCTGCTCTACGACGATGCTGCGTTCATCACCGGCCAGGTCGTGTGCATCGACGGCGGCATGCTGGCGCATGTGCCGACGTACGCCGACGGTCGCAACAGCCGCGCGGCGCGGCCTGCAGGCACGCCGCCGAAGCGGCCGCGGCGCCGCGCTGCTGATGGACATGCTGCTCAACCCGCTGGACCGTCGGCACCGGCTGCGGCACGACATCCCGCTCCGTGCGCGGCGCTTTCCCCCTGGTCGGGCATCTTCCCGCCATCGTCTGCGACCTGCCGCGCCTGCTGCGGCGCGCGGAACGGACGCTGGGCAGCCACTTCTGGCTGGAGTTCGGCCCTGCCGGACACCTGATGACCTGCGTGGATCCGGATGCGTTTGCACTGCTCCGGCACAAGGACGTGTCCTCGGCGCTGATCGAAGAGATCGCGCCCGAATTGCTTGGCGGAACGTTGGTTACCCAGGACGGCGGCGCGCACCGGCGGGCGCGCGATGCGATCAAGGCGGCGTTCCTGCCCAAGGGGCTGACCCAGGCCGGCATCGGCGATCTGTTCGTGCCCGTCATCCGGGCGCGGGTGCATGCCGGAAGGAGGTCCGCATAGACAAGAGCTGGGAGAGCCTGTTCGATGGCGACATCGGCTTGTCGATCGGCGATGGCAAGAAGATCAGCTGCAGAACGCGGTTGTGAATCATGAGGCGGAGACGTATGCCCTTCTTCGCCGGGTTTGCCCGGATTGCCAAACGTTCCGACCGGTCAAGCACTACACGACACGCCGGATCCGAACCGTCTTCTGCACCGTTGAGGTTCGCAATCCGCGATGGATGCTGTGCCGGAATGCCATCCAGGGGCGATCGAGCGACACCGGAGCTTATGGAACTGCCGGCGCGGCTAGGAAGCATGCTGCCCTACCGGCAGGCGCCGAAGGTGATGCCCGATTTCCTGCCCACTGAACCGACTGAGACGCATGCGACGGACAACGTACCATCAGGATCGGCAAGCGGCTCAACGACCAGGTCATGCAGGACACTGGCGTGCGAGGTCCCAAACGGATGACCGATGCCAGCTTGAGATGCAGCTTCCCGGAGCTCGGCGCAAAGAGTTGGTCATCAGCATCGATACGGCGCACCTTCGTAGCGATGATCAACATTCGGCGCGAAATTGCGAGCTCGTCGTGGCCAGATGCGCCCGCGGAGGACGGGAGAAAGGGGCAGTCGCTATTTCTTAACCGGCAGCACCGATCATCAGGCAATCCGTGATCGTGCTCTTCGCCCTCTCCAGGAAGTCGGATATCGCGGCTTTGGGGATGTGACGGTAATCTCGGACGGGGCCGAAATCCTAAAGCGGCTGCCCGGCGCCATGCCGAAACCAACGACCCACATCATCGACTGGTTTCATATTGCCATGGAGATCCAGCGCATACAGCAGATCGCCGATCGCATCGTACGATCCCGGTCAGGCCCCTTTGAGCGCTCCCAACCATCGGCAGGGACATCAGAGCTGTGAAGTGGCGTCTGTGGCATGGGCGGGTCGGCAGCGCGATCCGCGACCTGGAGCAACTTCCTAGGACAGATTCAGTTGCGGCATTCTGCGTAGCTTCGGTTCGTTCTCTCAACATTGAAGACGTGCGGCCAACTCTGCTCAGCTACCGCTTGGCCGGGTCGGTTTCCATCATTCATGGGCGCAGCTCGTCGATAACTTCGGCTGGCGAGCATCGAACGCCGCGACATCTCTGCGCCACGCAGGCTGGCAAAGGCCTGGAGCACAGCGCCAAAGCCGAACCATACATCGGCGATCCGCCCTCCGAAATGTAACCGCGATCATCAACCGATGAGCATTGGATTCTCCGGATCCCTCATGGATGCAGTCAGGCGGACGGTCGCGGCCAGCCACCCCTCAGTGCAACGACAGTGCTCTTGGCCAACACACGACTAGCAGAGTGGCCGTGTGATCTCCCGAAAGGTAGGCCGATAAGTCCATGACCAGGATTTGTCAGAGCCAGTCCCGGCGAAGCGGGCGCAGTGACCCTCTCACGGCATACTCGTCGAGCTGGCGAGAGAGAGGTCTGAGGTAATGCCTCAGACGGGGCGGTTTTCGCTTCTGTTCTTCACCGGCTCCATTTTGGCCAGGCCGTCCTCGTATGAAACTTCCGTGTATGATCCACCGATGTCCTTGGCCGCGTCGAGCAGGTAGTCGAGCCTACCGGCCGCACCGAGCTTCTGGATGTCATTCTTGTCGACGCCGGCGAGGTCCATCATCTCCTTCCACACAGTTGATTCGTCGCAAGGCAGAATGCGGAAGGTGATGTCGCCTATCTTGGTGCGGTATTTCGCGAGCAGATCAATGTTGTTGCAGAACATGAAATAGCTGCCTTTGGGGCTCAGCCTGCCATCCAGAACCTTTGCGGCCTGAGGTAGATAGGCGAAGGAGTGCAGATATCCGGCAAGGACTGGGATGGTCGGTTCGCCTTCCTGCGCGATTGCAAGAACTTGTTCGATGGAATAGTCCGGCGGTCGTTTTTCGTCGGCGAGCTGGGCTTGGAACTTCAGCGCGATGTCGCCCCGAAATCCAAATCGCCCCGACTTCGTTGTCTCGGTCTTAAGCACCGCATTCAGCAATCGTCCCTCCTTGTCCAAATGGCCAAGAGCGGTTTTGTCGATCGACGTCATGGAAGGCTCCTCATCAATCTGTAGTGTACATGCAGGCCCAATGCGGCATGTCCGCCAACCTTGTGCAAGTTGTTTGCCATGCGCCTATGTCTGTAGCGACGCACAGCGTAAGCGGCGGCTCGGCGCAATGTGCATGAATACGTGCTGGCACCATCACGAGGTCTCGGCCGGATGAGGTCGGGACGCCGGAAAACCGCCTGTCTCAAAGCCGACAGGTCGCAAATCGTATGGTCGCCGCCTGCAAAACCAATCGATTTCAGCTGCATCCGGACTGGCATGGGATTTGCGAATTGTGCCTCGCGACAGAAACTGAGAGCGAGCCAGAAATGATCAACCTAACGGATAGCGCCATCAACGCACTGAAGGCCGCAATCTCCTCGACAACCCAGCCGGCAGGCGGTTTGCGGGTCATGGTCGAAGGCGGCGGTTGCCAAGGGTTCACATACAGAATGGGTCTTGCTCATGAGCCGGTCTCCGATGAACCCGTGTTCGAGCAAGACGGGATCAAAGTCTTCGTCGACAACGCGAGCCGGGCGCATCTCAACGGCACCACGATCGATTTCGTGGTGTCGCTCGAAGGATCAGGGTTCCGCTTCGATAACCCAAATGCCAAATCGAGCTGCTCCTGCGGCAAATCGTTCAGCTGAGCGGCCTTCGGACCATTCGCAAAAGGAGCATCGAACATGGGCCTGAAGGCTGAACGAACGAAGCAGTCTTCGAATGCAGAGGCTTCCGATCGCGAGCGGATTATCCGCGCCGTGCTCGATGACGTTCGGCCAAGCCTCAGGCGTGATCGTGGCGATTGTGAGCTCGTCGAAATCGAAGGCAACAAGCTCATGTTCAGGCTCACCGACGCCTGCATGTTATGCAAGCTTGCGGGAGCGACGCTCGCGGCCATTCAGGCGCGCCAGGTCGAGCGGCTCGGCGAGTTCGTCCGCCTGATCCCGCTCCCCGGAGCTGCCAAAGTGGGGCCTTAAGTGCAGAGCGGACAATCCGTGCGGCCGATCTACCTGGATAACAACGCGACGACCCGTGCACATCCTTTGGTGGTCGCGGCAATGCTGCCGTTCTTCGCTGGGCAATTCGGCAATCCGTCGTCCGGGCATGCATTCGGCATTGAGGTTGCGCCCGCATTGAAACAAGCGCGCCGGAAGCTGCAGGCCCTCGTTGGCGCGGCATTCGATCACGAGATCGTCTTCACCTCGGGGGCAACTGAATCCGACAACACCGCGATCCTGTCCGCGCTCGCCGTGCAGGAAGGACGCGACGAGATCGTCACTACGGCCGTTGAGCATCCAGCCGTGCTGTCCCTTGCCGAGGAGCTGGGCCGACGAGGAATCAATACCCATGTCATTCCGGTCGATGCAAGCGGCCGATTGAACATCGAGGCTTATCGCAACGCATTGTCGAGGCGCACGTCAATCGCCTCGGTCATGTGGGCCAATAATGAGACCGGGACGATATTTCCGGTGAGATCCCTCGCCAAGATGGCGCGCTCAGTCGGCGCGCTCTTTCACACCGATGCGGTCCAGGCGGTCGGGCGGATTCCGATTGACCTGAAGACTACGGACATCGACATGCTGTCGCTCTCCGGCCATAAGGTTTATGGTCCGAAGGGAATCGGCGCGCTGTATGTGCGCAAGGACATCAAATTCCGACCGCTGATCTTCGGCGGCGCACAGGAGCGGCATCGCCGCGCTGGCACCCAAAACGTTCCGGGCATTATTGGGCTCGGCAAGGCGGCGGAACTCGCTGCGGCAGGCCTCATAGAAGAGCAGATGCAGATTGGCGTGCTTCGCGACCGGCTGGAGCAAGGCATTCTCGCTCTCGGCTGTTGCATCGTGCTTGGTGATATCAAGAACCGCTTGCCAAATACGTCCAACATCGCATTCGAGCATCTCGAAGCAGAGGCCATCGTCGACCACCTGAACCACAACGGAATTGCCGTCTCGCTCGGTTCCGCCTGCGCGTCCGGCTCCATGGAGCCGTCCCATGTCCTGCGCGCGATGAGAGTACCACCGGCCTTTTTGCGCGGTGCGGTTCGCTTCTCGCTGTCGCACGAGACGGCGCCGGATGAGATCGATCGTGTCCTGCAAGTCCTGGCGGACATCAATGCCAAACAGAGAGCCTTGTGGCGTGCGTGTCAGGAGCGCGCGGGTGAGAGCTCACAACTTGCGGAGCTCCTATGAAGGTCATGATTCGCCGTTCGCCCGAGACGGGGCTTTCGATTTATGTGCCCAAGAAGGATCTTGAGGAGTCGATTGTCGAATGTGAGCACGAGACGCTGTGGGGTGGTTGGATCAGAATCGCGAACGGGTGGGTGCTCGACCTACCCGCGATGGCGAGTGACACCATCCTTCCAATTACTATCAATGCCAGGAAGCGCGGCGGCGAAGCAACCGAATGATGAATGCTGCGACTCCACAGAACCTCGCCAAACCAGCGGATGCGGAAGCTGTTCTTGGCGCAGCGGTCCGGCCTTTGCGAGGAAGGCCACATCATTCCCTGGCTTTGGCTTGGCGTGATCGAAGGTTCAGCCCAACGTGCCGATGAGTCCGGAAGCGGTCGAAGCGTTCTTGGGAACCAAGATGGCGCCGACGCATGGTGCCAAACGCAATACTCGGCCTAGCATTACAGTTGTCTTTTTGATTTGACATGAGCGCGTTGAGCGGCAGCCTGATGAGCTCTGCGCCAGAAAGACCATGCGATGATGCGTGCGGGTTGAATACGCTTTCGAGCAAGTCTGATGGCAATGCGGCGGATTTCCTGGATTGACCAACGGATCAGCGGCGGCGTGGTTATGCTTTGGCTTTTGCCGGGTGGCGAGGTTTCGTTTTTTTGGGCGGTGGCGGATTAGCGCGCTGTCGGATCGCGGCCATCATGGCGAAGGCCAGCATCACCAAGGACACATGACGGTGCCAGCCATGCCAGGATCTGCTCTCGTTGTGATCCAGCCCGAACTCGTTTTTCGCGGTTTCAAAGCTGTCCTCGATCGCCCATCGATGGCCTTCGACCGCGACCAACGTTTCAATTGATGTTCCCGCTGGGCACCAGGTGGTGAAGAAGGCGAGGTCATCATCGGCGATGCGACGACGGATCAGTAGACCGCGCGTCCATAAACCATCATTTGCGCTGTTGAACTGCTCGGCCTCGAGGTCGGCCAATTCGAGATAACACCAGTCATGCAGCCGCGGTCCTTGGGTTCCGGCTCCCGCCGACAAGCGCTTCCAGTCGGACGGGCGCTGCGTCCGGGCGAGGTCCGCGGCCGTACCGGCGACCGGCGGTCGCTTGCCCCAGGATCGAAACACATGAGCGCTGCTGACCCCAAGCACGTAGCCTTTGCTTTGCCTGCCCGACGTAGTTGCTGTTCGATGTCGCCAACACCGTAGACCGTATCACCGGCGACCCACTTGAATGGTACAGACGCGGCTATCGCACGTGCGATCATTCTCGTCGCAAGCTTTGGTTTGGTCGCAAAGCCGACATCGGCAGGCACGTATGCGTCTTCCAGACGATCTGGATCGTCGGTCCATTCCTTCGGAAGATACAACGCGCAATCGATGAACGCATGACCATGACGCGAAACGTAGGTAGCGAAGACGCCGATCTGGCAGTTCGTGATCTTCCCTGCCGAACCAGTGTATTGCCGCGCCACTCCGCACGAGGCCTAAGGCGTCTGGTACGCGAGCTTGCCGACGTCGTGGCCAGACTGGCAAGAGCCGGGCGAGCTACTCGCGACGGTCGAGCATTTCGCCGTCTACATCAACTGCTGCGAGTTCGCTCCTCGTCCTCTTTAACCCTCGCGCCGCAACGCTGCAAAGGCGCGCTGTCGCATTCCTGATGTATTGTTCGAAATCAGCGGCGCTGTTGATTGCCATTGTTAGTTGGGGTTCTCTTAACTCGTTGGATTGTCGTTAGATCTTTGCGATCCGCGAGCTGGCATGGCATTTGCTATAGCTAAGTCCGTCATTCACGCCGGAAGCGGAGCGCCGCACCCGAGTAATGGTGGGATCGAGATGGGCGATGAACAGAAGTCGGCCCAAGCCGAAATAGTTGGAGGCTATAAACATGGCAACGCACGATCACGACAACAGGTCTAGCCACACCGCCGAGCCCGTCGACGAAGCAGTTCGACGTACCCGGCGAAAGTGCGGCCGAGCAGATAAAGCACATCTGGGAAATGGCGGTTGAGGCTGGCCAGGAGATGAATCGCATCGGTCCCGAACTGCTCCGGCAAAATGCGGAGGCGTTCCAAGACGCCATGCGGGTCAGATCGGAGATGACGGCAGCCGCAATGGGCCGCTCTACCGATCAGTTCGCGCTCCCCGGCTTGTGGAGCGGCCTCCTACAGGCTACCGAACGGTCGGCGGGTAACGCTGCGGCTACGCTACAATGCACAAGCGCCGTTACTCAAGCGACAAGCGAGATGTCTCGAGAGTATTGCGCGTTCGTTCGGCATCAAATGGAAATTACGATGACGTGCATAAAGAAGTTCTGGGCCTGTCGAACTCCCACAGAGATCGCGGTCCTGCAGAGTGAATTCTTGCGTGAAACTGTTCAGGGTCTGGTGGAGAGCAACCGCCGGGTGGTCGGCATCATGTCGAAGGTCGATGAGACCGCAAAGCGCATGGCCAAAAACACTCACTGGCCTGCTGCCTAGCGGGGTTCGGGCGCGACAGCGCTTGCTTGGCACGCGACTTACTGAATCTCGTGCTGAGGGCGGCGGGGCCGATAACAGCGGCGCAGGTTGCCCGATCCGCTCCGCGGCTGAGGGCTATACGTGCTGCGCCAGTTCGTGAGCTAACGATCTCGCAATTAAGCTACGGACCGCGATCGAGCAGACGTTGCAGGTCGACAACGTGCGGACCGCCAATCTCGGCGGGGAGGTCTCGACGTCGGAGTTTGCGAGCGCTGCAATCAAGCGCCGCATAACCAAGCGGACGAGGCGATCGACAATAGGGAGTAGATAGATGGTGAAGGGTTCTGATCTTTTGGTCGCTGCCTTGGAGCATGAAGGCGTTGACCGCATCTTTGGCGTGCCGGGCGACGAAAATCTCGACTTCGTCGAGTCGCTCCGCACTTCAAAGATCCAGTTGGTCGTGACCCGTCATGAACAGGCGGCGGCGTTCATGGCGGCGACGCACGGGCGGCTGACGGGGCGGCCAGGCGTGTGTTTCTCGACGTTGGGTCCTGGCACGCTGAACTTCTCGACCGGCGCGGCCCATGCACATCTCGGCGCGATGCCGATGGTGATGATCACCGGGCAGAAGGCGATCATGAGCAGCCGGCAGGCCCGCTTCCAGATCGTCGACCTGGTCGGGTCGTTGAAGCCGCTGACCAAGCTGGCGCGTCAGATCGTCAGCGCGCCAAGCATCCCGACGCTGTTGCGCGATGCCTTCCGCATCGCGATGGAGGAGCGGCCGGGCTCGGTCCTGCTCGAGTTGCCCGAGGACATCGCCCGTGCCGAGGTCGAGGCGGTGCCGATCCATCCGATCGAAATCCCGGTCGCGCACCCCGCGGCCCTCGATCGCGCGGCCGAGATCATCCTGGCGGCGAAACGGCCCCTGATCATGGCCGGGGCCGCGGCCAGCCGCCCGCGTTCGACCTACTGTCAAGCGCCAGCGTTAGCGGTGGCCTCCAGCTACTCTGGAGCCCTGCATGCTGGTCGTTGAAGGTCTGACGTGCCGCTTCGGCGCAAAAGCCGCGGTGGACGACGCTTCGTTTCAAATCTCCCCCGGCGGCTTCGTCGGTGTGATCGGGCGCTCCGGCGCCGGCAAGTCGACCTTGCTGCGGACCATCAACCGCCTGGTGACACCGACGCAGGGCCGCATCCAATTCGACGGCATCGACGTAACGGCGCCGCGCGGCAAGGAGCTGCGGCAGTGGCGGGCGCGATCGGCAATGATCTTCCAGCAGTTCAACCTGGTCGGCCGGCCCGACGTCCTCACCAATGTCCTGATGGGGCGCCTCGCAACGATGCCGGCATGGCGCTCGTTGACGCAGACCTGGCCCGAGCACGACAAGGCGCTGGCGATGTCGGCGCTCGAGCAGTTCGATATCGCCTCGCTCGCCGCCCAGCGTGCCGACCAGCTCTCCGGCGGCCAGCAGCAGCGTGTCGCGATCGCCCGCGCGCTGGTGCAGCAGCCCGACATCATCCTCGCCGACGAGCCGATCGCCTCGCTCGACCCGCGCAACACCAAGATCGTGATGGATGCGCTGCTGCGCATCAACAAGCATTTCGGCATCACCGTACTCTGCAACCTGCATTCGCTCGATCTGGCGCGCAGCTATTGCGACCGTCTGATCGGCATGGCGCAGGGTCGCGTGGTGTTCGACGGCGCGCCGGCCGAGTTGACCGACCACTTCGCGCGCGAGCTCTACGATCTCGAAGCCACCGACGTCATGGGCGGAATGCCTGTGCCGGTGCCCGAGGGCGTGCCGGCGCTCGGAACGGCTGCGGCCGCCTGAGCCGCGGCATACCTGTAGTTGCCCAATTTTTTGCGTCAACCGACCCCAACCGATGAAGAGGGTACCATGATCACTCGCAGACTCATCCTCGCCGGCGCCGCCGCGCTCGCGTTCACGACTTCGGCCTCCGCCGTTGCGCCGATTTGCGATGCGCTCACGCTTTACGGCAGCGCTGCCAACTCCGGACTCTGCAAGGGACTCGGCATGGGTAACCATTGGGTCTGCGAGTTGACGCAGAAAAATCCCGACATTCATCTCACCTTCAACGAAACGACCGAGCTGCACATCACGGTCAGACAACCGAACTGCGAGGCGAAATCAGACCTGACGGGGGCCTGGAATGCCGAGGGTCACACTCTGAACGGGCAACCCTCGATGACCTGTAACGTGAATGTGCAGAATTATGTTGATCGCCTGAATGCGCAACCTGGCATGGAGGGTGCGGGACGCCGCGCCTGCATCGCTGCGTTCAGTACGGCCGCTAGCAACGGCAGAATCTCATTTGAAGCTCAGTCGTTCTTTATCAATCCGTGTAAGAAGGACTGTGCGGAGGACGCCAGTAAGTCGTGAACTCGTTGACATTTGAGTGCTCTCTCCGAGTGCCGGCGCCTACATGAATGGCGCCCGCACAATCGGTAGTGCACATTAGAGCAGACGACCGGCGCGCGCAAATGCGGCGATAACTTAAGGTGTAAGTTCTGAAGCGGGAAAATGCAGGACAATCTTTAATACGATCTCAGGTCCTTTTTCGGTAACTACAACAATTGCGCTCGTCGCAAGCGGTACTGCCAACCCGTCGGAACTTTCCAGCCTTGCACGCTGCGGAGGCGATGGCCTGTTCCGGAGGTTGTCGTAACGGGCACAATCGGCGATCGGCGCATGACGAAGCGTCGGTGCGGCCGGCGTCATGATGTTGACCGGTGGGGCGGGTTCACGTTGACGGGCCAGGATATTGAGCACGACATCGGCGGAATGGACGCCGTGACTGAGCGCTTCGGCACAGGCCGCTTCCACCGCAGGCAGACCGTCAGTCAGCACCGCGTTGAGGATGTCGACCATCTGCCGGTTGCCGTCATCGGTGCTGGCAAGCCTGCGCCGGATCCGCTCGATCGCGGCCGGCAGCACCCAGTCCTTGAACGGAGCGCCGTTGCGCAAGGCGCCGGGTTTGCGGGCGAGCACCGGCACATAGTGCCAGGGGTCGTAGACAGTATCGCCGCGACTAAAGGCGCGGGTGCTCGGCAACGATACGTCCATCCTGACGGATCACGATGCGATCGGCATAGGCTTGAACTTCGACGGGGCGTCCGACTGCGCTGGCTGCGACCGAGTACTTGTTGTTGTCGAAGCGCACCAGGCAGGTCTTCGAGACCGACGCCGTCACCGCATGGAAGCCGTCGAAACGGCCGGCATAAGGACCGAGTTTGGGGCGTTCGGCATCGAACACGTCCCAGATCGTCTGATCGACCAGCTCCGGATGGCGATGAGCCTTGGCGTAGCCGATGCATTTGTCGAGCAGCCAGGCGTTCAACTCGTCGAGGTTTTTGAACCGCAGCCGCGGCGTGAAGAAGCGTTGCCTGACCAGCCCGACCTGGTTCTCGACCTGCTCCTTCTCCCAGCCTGACGCCGGCGTGCAGGCGACCGGATCGACCAGATAGTGGCTGCACATCTGCAGAAAGCGACGATTGTAGAGACGCCCTTTACCGACGACGATCGTCTCTACGGCGGTCTTCATGTTGTCGTAGATGCCACGGGTGCAGGTGCCTTTGAACAGGGCGAACGCCCGGTCGTGGGACACCGAGTAGTAGCCGGTCGAGCCGTCGGCGTTGATGTCGTTGGCGAAGGCGTCGGTCTTGACGCCGGTCAGGCGGGCGCGGGCGAACGAGGCCGAGCCGTAGCTGGCGATATGGATGTTGCCGGCGCGCTGTCCTTCGATGACGGCGGCGTAGTCGTTGGCGATGCGCAGCGTGACCTTCACGCCCAATTCCTTGGAGAGATAGCTCATGAACGGCGCCCAGCGCTCGGTCACGCCCGAGGCGTTTTCCGCCGGAATGACCGCGAAGGTCAGCTCGGGATATTTGGCTTTCCAATCGTCGGATCGCGCGTTGTATCTTCCGAAGGAATGGACCGACGATCCAGATCGTCTGGAAGACGCATACGTGCCTGCCGATGTCGGCTTTGCGACCAAACCAAAGCTTGCGACGAGAATGATCGCACGTGCGATAGCCGCGTCTGTACCATTCAAGTGGGTTGCCGGTGATACGGGTCTACGGTGTTGGCGACATCGAACAGCAACTACGTCGGGCAGGCAAAGCAAAGGCTACGTGCTTGGGGTCAGCAGCGCTCATGTGTTTCGATCCTGGGGCAAGCGACCGCCGGTCGCCGGTACGGCCGCGGACCTCGCCCGGACGCAGCGCCCGTCCGACTGGAAGCGCTTGTCGGCGGGAGCCGGAACCCAAGGACCGCGGCTGCATGACTGGTGTTATCTCGAATTGGCCGACCTCGAGGCCGAGCAGTTCAACAGCGCAAATGATGGTTTATGGACGCGCGGTCTACTGATCCGTCGTCGCATCGCCGATGATGACCTCGCCTTCTTCACCACCTGGTGCCCAGCGGGAACATCAATTGAAACGTTGGTCGCGGTCGAAGGCCATCGATGGGCGATCGAGGACAGCTTTGAAACCGCGAAAAACGAGTTCGGGCTGGATCACAACGAGAGCAGATCCTGGCATGGCTGGCACCGTCATGTGTCCTTGGTGATGCTGGCCTTCGCCATGATGGCCGCGATCCGACAGCGCGCTAATCCGCCACCGCCCAAAAAAACGAAACCTCGCCACCCGGCAAAAGCCAAAGCATAACCACGCCGCCGCTGATCCGTTGGTCAATCCAGGAAATCCGCCGCATTGCCATCAGACTTGCTCGAAAGCGTATTCAACCCGCACGCATCATCGCATGGTCTTTCTGGCGCAGAGCTCATCAGGCTGCCGCTCAACGCGCTCATGTCAAATCAAAAAGACAACTGTAATGCTAGGAAGGATCGCCGGTTCAAGTTGTCCTTCAAAGCTCCCGAACGTCTTTGGCGGATTGTGCTTTGCATACGCGTCACATTTCGGCGACAAGATCAACTTTCAACGACCAGCCGCCATGCTCTTTGCCCAAGGGCATAGATGAACCCGCGTACCCGCCGTCACAATAGCGCTGCCGAGCGGCGCTCTTGTGATCGCAATTCTGTCAGCTTTCCAACATGAGTTGATAAAACTGACATTCGAGCAGGCGGTACCTAACTGCTTGAAGCGAACCACAAAATACGTTTGTGGCAGGTATGGCACGCCAGTTGCTCTTGGCTTTTCAGAAACGACTCTGGGGATGCTTGCTGGAAGGATTCGGCTTGCGAAGAGAATTGGAAGAATGAGTACTTCAGCGCAACACCAGGTATCCTGTGGCGGCGGCGAGATCAGCGAGACCATGCAAGTCATGACTAAGCACAACAGCTGCAGTACGGTCGATGGCAGCGGCAAGGGCAGGTGCGGATCTCAGGCCGGCATCGGCAATGTGCGGAAGGAGGTCTGGGAAAAGGTGAAGAACCATCCCTGCTACAGCGAGGAGGCGCACCACCATTATGCCCGGATCCATGTCGCGGTCGCACCGGCCTGCAATATCCAGTGCAATTACTGCAATCGTAAATACGATTGCGCCAACGAATCGCGCCCCGGCGTTGTCAGCGAGAAGTTGACGCCGGAGCAGGCCGCCAAGAAGGTGCTGGCGGTCGCTTCCGCCATCCCTCAGATGAGCGTGGTCGGCGTTGCTGGCCCTGGCGACCCCTTGGCGAATTCGGACAAGACATTCAAGACGTTCGAGCTCGTCAATAAATTCGCGCCAGACATCAAGCTGTGCCTCTCGACGAACGGTCTGGCGCTAGCTGATCATGTCGACACGATTGCAAGACTTAAGGTTGAGCACGTGACGATCACGATCAACATGATCGATCCCGATATTGGCGCAAAGATCTATCCCTGGATCTTTTACCGCCACAAGCGCTACACCGGCATTGAAGCTGCAAGCATCCTCAGCAATCGGCAGCTCCAGGGCCTGGAGATGCTCACCGCGCGCGGCATCCTGTGCAAAGTCAACTCGGTGATGATTCCCGGGATTAACGATCAGCATCTGGTTGAGGTTAACAAAGCCGTGAAGTCCCGCGGCGCCTTCCTGCATAACGTGATGCCGCTGATTTCGTCACCCGAGCACGGCACCGTGTTCGGTCGCAGCGGGCAACGCGCCCCGACGGCACAGGAAGTGACAGCATTGCAGGATAGCTGCGAAAGCGAGATGAACATGATGCGTCACTGTCGCCAGTGCCGCGCCGACGCCGTCGGACTGCTCGGGGAGGACCGCGGCGGCGAATTCACCATTGAACAGATCATGGCCATGGACTTCAAATATGATGAACAGGCCCGAAAGGAGTATCAGGTTAAAGTCGAGAAGGCGCGCATTGCAAAGCTTGCGGCCAAGCAGGAGCAGCTTGCGGAGCTCGCCAGCGCGTCCAGCGAAATCAAGGTGCTGGTGGCGGTTGCAACCAAGGGCTCGGGATTGATCAACCAGCACTTCGGTCATGCCAAGGAGTTCCAGATCTACGAGCTCTCGACTTCAGGCGCAAAATTCGTTGGCCATCGTCCTATTCATCCCTATTGCCAGGGCGGCCATGGCGAGGACAGCAAGCTCGAAGTCGCCATCGGCGCCATCAACGATTGCCATGCCGTGTTCGTGTCAAAGATCGGCGGCTGCCCGAAGGCCGAATTGATCAAGGCCGGAATCGAGCCGGTCGATCAGTATGCCGGCGAGTTCATCGATGGCTCGGCGATCGCCTGGTTCAAACTCTATCTCGATAAAGTCAATGAGGGGAAGATCAAGCACGTTGAGCGGGTCGATGCGGCGGCCCGCCACAATACGCTGATTTCCGCCGCCTGAGGATTGGGTCAGACAATGCCGTTCAAGATCATCGCCTCGCAATGCACGGGCTGTTCGGCGTGCGAAACGCAATGCCCGAATCTCGCTATTTCCGAACGAGCCGGCGTTTTCCTGATCGATCCTGAGAAATGCACCGAGTGCGCCGCCTACTTTGATGAGCCGCAATGCGTGGCGGTTTGCCCGGTTGACAACACATGCGTGCTCGACACGGCGCTGCCGCGTCACCAGGAGCCTGCTTGAGGGCCACGATGGATGTCACTACGACACTAACGGTTCAGACACTCGGGCGGATGATGCCCGCCTTGACGAGGCGCCGGCCGCGGCTTTCGCCTTCTCAGACCGGGTGGACGGCTCGCCCTGGTCGCCAACCTTTTCGCCAGTTGCCAAACCAAATTCTGGCGACGCGCACGTCGGTGGGAGCGCGTCGAGCTATTCTTGTCGGCCCAAAGGCCGCTGTCTTGAGCATCGAGGATCGATTTCGCCTATGGGCCCACGAAGAGCGCAGGACCCGTCTTCCGCGATATCAATCCAGTCACCTGCGGCCATCATTGATCAGTCGACATTCATGCCCGAGGCCTTCTTCAGTCGGTCGTCCGAGAGAAAACGAGGGCCTCCTCACCGAGTCCTGTCTTGGTCGCACGGTGTCGAGCCGGCCGAGCATCATCCCAGGGCGGCAGGGTTTCACCTCGATGAAGGTGCAGAAAGTACACCTGCGCCATGCCAAGGCGTTCGCACCCGATCACGTGATGCGGAATCGAATTTCCTGCCACCGGTGCGGTCGGCGCCACCAAGCCGGAGTTCGGCTGTTATGAGAGCACCTCGTGTGGGTCTTCCTGTTCTCGCTCAACGCATATTGCCGACTTGCAGATGCGTCTCGGGCAACTCGGGATGGACGGCAGCTGTCGGGAGACTGCTGGGGCTTTGTCCCGCGGACAAGGCTGGCACCAAGGTGTTGTTGGGCACGCTCGAGCGTATGGGCGGGACCGTGAGTGATGACGTCCACAATGCCCTGGGTTGCCGGGGTAATCAGGTCGACTCTGTCGGCTGTGCGCATCCCGCGCTGGAGCACGCGGCTCGCCGCCGGCTCAAGCACGCCTCCCTCGATGACAGACGCGCGTGCCGCGTCGGTGGCTTCTTCAACATCAACCATGGGCTCACGATAGTTATCTGGAGCATCAGGAGTTTAGGTTGCGGGCGTTGATGTTGCTGCACCGGGATCCCGACAGGCTCATGCGATCCGTGATCGCAAGCGCCGCCGTGCGGGAATGGCGGGGGTTGATCGAGCATCATGATAGGGCGGTCCGTAAGGCCGGGCGCGGTACAGTTGAACTATGGAACAGGGACGGCAGCATGAGCAACATCGCCCGTGATAGTGACATCGTCGAGCTGACGGACGCCCCATTCTTTGATTATGGTGACAACGTGCGGGCCAACCGCACTATCCGCAACGACGGCACCTATGTGGGCAAGGAGATCGGTGAGGTTCTGGTCAAGAAAGGCGAGCTTGGCTATGTCATCTCGATCGGCACATTCCTGCAACAATTTTATATCTATGGAGTCGAATTCCTCAACTCCGGCAATCGCGTCGGCATGAAATGCAAGGAACTCGATCTAGTCACGCGAAACCGCGAAGGCGAGGAGCCGTTCTTGCCAGGAGCGGCACCCCGATGATCGACCCAAGATTGCCAAAATACCGGTCAGGCCAACGTGTCAAGGCCGCAATCGATCTGCTCAACGACGGTTCCTTTCCCGACGCGTCGGCGGAAGAGTGTCTGGTCAGCGTTGGGTACATTGGTGAGATCGTCCAGATCGGTCGCCATACGGAAGCGAACCTACCCATTTATATGGTCGACTTCGGCAAGCAGTTGGTGGTTGGCTGCCTCGAGGCAGAAATCTCTGCAGTCTAGGATATCGCGCAATGAGCGCCGCAATCATCAGGCGACATCATTCCGGATTGCCTGCGCATCCCAACGAGGTCGACCGGTGGGCGGATCGTGCGCGCGCTGAAGAAGCGCGAGCACTACCGATATGTCTCGCCAAAGGTGACAGCGGTTGCTGGCGGCTATCTGGTCGAGAGCCCGTGCTGCTCAGGCAATATCAATGCGGAGGGCGGCCTCGTCGACGTCGCGCTGCTGCACCACGATAGGACTGGGGCGGCATGCCAGCTGCTCCGATCACCGCACGGGCGTTTGGGAGTGGCATTCAACCCATCAACGGCTTGGCCTGGCGACAGCGGTTCTGAACGCCGACCCTGAACGTTTATTCTGGCAATAGATGTGGAGATGTTCTGGCAATGGATGTGGAGATGGTGCTCGAAGGCGCCTTGACGGAGATCGAGTAGACGCTCGCCGCTATTGATACAGCCTCTGAGCCCTGCCTGACGCTCCGGCAGAAAGTTCCACATCTTGCCTGGATCTGTTGCGAGGCGTCCGACATGACGCAGAATCCGTTCCGCCGGGTTGGAAGTTCGACCTGCATCTGCTCGACGGTGGAGGTCACTGTTACAGCTCACGAATGAGCCGCAGCGCGCCGGCATTGTGCTGGCCAAGCGCTCTGGCAAGTCGATCAAGCAATCGCCTGCCGGTGCCAAGCTCACACAGGACGGCTAGGCCCGCGGCTTGCTTGCCATGCCGTAGTGCCCGGCCCGGGAAATATCACGAGCAGGTCGCTCACTCGTTCATCGGGTCCATGAGACGGGGGACCGGCGATGGTCTCGCAGAACTGTTCGTGAGGACGGAATCGCCTGGGAACGTCAACGTGGCTTATTAAACCAAGGATACTGCGATAGCCTAAATTGGATCAGCGAGCTGTGCCCGATCTGCTGACGAGGAGTAACGCTCAGGCTTCGCAAGATTTGCCTTTGTGAGTACTCGTCATTAAGTCCGCCGCCGTGCACTCGCTGTGAAGGCCGGTTGATGATGCGCGCGCAAGTGAGGCAGTGCGACTGTCCCGGCCCATCCGCTCTACTCCATCAATAGTATTGGGGCTTGGAAATATCATACTACGAAACTGGTGAGTGAAGTCGGCGCGTTCAAGCAAGAAGGGATTGTTTTTGGAAGACGCATCGAGTGTCCCTTCTCTATGGCTTGCTTCCATGTTGAAGGCGCTGACGTGCACGTCGAGAATCAGGTTTGTCACGCGGATATAGATCCAGAGGACAGCGGACAAATTCGCGTGTAGTCCCGGTTCTTATCTACAAGAGAAAAATCCGCTTGAATAGTTGTCGATGACCATTGATATGGTAGTGGAAAGCAGTTGCGTCTTCGCCAAAACAAGGCGCTACAGGCAAATGTGCAAAGCGGAATCGGAGAACACGTGCCAAAAAGCACCAAGCGCAAAGAGTATAGTAAGGATGACGTCAAGCTGCTCAAAGCGCACTCAAAGGCCCGCACCCCTGTAGCTAGGGTTTCAACGCTTATGAAGCGATCCGAGGGCTCTCTAAGACAGAAAGCACGTACCTTGGGGATTGGCTTGGGTCACCAGCGCTGAGATACGCGTCAAGGTTCGGAAATTGACCGGCGTGATGATCGAGACGGCCAGGCGGCTTACGACCGCCGGGCCATCCGATCGTTTCAGGTTCTGCGCCCGAGGGTCAGCTCGCGCGATGAACGAGCTGACCGATTTCCTGATAGACCGGCTCACTTGGCCTAAAACTCGTCGAGTGTCATGGTTTTAATCAGAGACTGATAAGCCCGGCTCGTTCGTCACATAGTGCGGCTTACATCGCTGAATATAGATCTGCCGAGCCCAAATACGGGCTGCGACGTGCCGGCGAGGCGCAGAAAGAAGGGAATAGCCGCGGTCCGGCCTACGGCGACAATATAAAGGAACCGGCAGGAGATGTGCGTCGAGTAGGCGCAGAAGCGTACAAGTATTTTGTATGTTCATGCGGAGACGCGCCGGCATCCTCTTGTATGCGGGATTTGTTATGAGGTGAGCAAGAGCGGTGGTGAACCTTGTTCATCGTCATCATCGAGACTGTCGATTTCGCCGCAGCGACTGCCGCGCGCGGACAGCGCGGCGGCCGCGGCAGACGGCATGGCGGCAATGAGAATTGAATTGCGTGCCGTACTCGCTCGCAGCAGGCCGCATTTGCGGTAAGATCGTCTGTATCCAAAAACGATTGAGTCTGACGTCCTTCGAATTCGGGAGCTGCTCCTTGCTGCACTTTCGATATGTTGCCTGAGGCACTTTTAAGCGTGTCGCCGCCGATTTCGCGGTTGCAAGGGCAGAGCTAATCAGTCTGTATCGTATCCAGAACGCGTAACGTGTCCGTCGGGCTGCGGCCGACATGAGGCTTGTCGCATAGACATGCTGGATCGTGTTCTCAGGATCGACGATGAACGTGTAGCGATGCGCGATGCCATCACGCGATCGCACTCCAAGGCCATCGACCAGTGCGCCCTTGGTGTCGGCAAACTGCCAGATCGATAGACGGTGCAGATCCTTGTGCTCACGCCGCCAGGCGAGCTTGCAAAGCTCGCTATCGGTCGAGCCACCAAGCACGATTGCATCGCATCGGCGAAATGCTTGGATAGGCGAGCACACTCACCGATTTCGGTTGGGCAGACGAATGTGAAATCCTTCGGGAAAAAGTAGATGACTTTCCATTCTCCGGGAAACTCCTGTCAGTCAGCGTCTCGAAGGCACTCTGCCCGTTCTCCTCTGGCAGGTGAAAGCCGGGCTTCACGCCTGTGATGTCGAACGGCGGCAACTTACTTCCAGTTCCAGGCATATTGTCCTCACAACATCGCGTCACACGGAAACAGCGTTCCGCGATTGGCAAAGCAAGCGATATGCCACCCATCTGACGGCAAGTACCCATCATGCCGGTCGTGGAACATTCGCCTTTGATGATGGCGGTGTGCTCGAACCCCATCTGCACGAATCCACGCGCCAGGCTTTGTCGGGTTTCTGTCAGAGCCCTTGCCTCTGTCGGGTCCGCCACAGCTTCCGGTCTCGGACGCTGCGCTATTAGTCAAGCCTAGTCAGATGCTTAACGCGCGTGCGAACGAATGGCACGCCAGTTGCTAACTGGATGCAGCAACAAGGAGTGAGGGCTGAGGGCACGCCGACGCCGATGGCGAGCGATGGCCTCCTTCCCGAAACCCGTGTGCCCACGTTTCTGAGAGAGAAACAGCCTCGCGCGTTCGGCGCGCAAAATTGGCAATCGGTTGATGGAGAGCAACATGTCTTCGCTGAGACAAATCGCGTTTTATGGCAAGGGTGGCATCGGTAAATCGACAACGTCGCAAAATACGCTGGCGGCTCTTGCTGAGCTGGGCCAAAGGATTCTCATCGTCGGCTGTGATCCCAAGGCGGACTCGACCCGCCTCATCCTGCACGCCAAAGCGCAGGACACCATTCTGAGCTTGGCGGCGGATGCCGGCAGCGTTGAGGACCTCGAAATCGAGGACGTCATCAAGCTCGGCTACAAGGACATTCGATGCGTCGAGTCCGGCGGTCCAGAGCCGGGGGTCGGGTGCGCCGGAAGAGGCGTGATCACATCGATCAACTTTCTGGAGGAGAATGGCGCCTATGAGGACATCGACTATGTCTCTTACGACGTGCTGGGCGACGTCGTCTGCGGCGGCTTCGCGATGCCTATCCGCGAGAATAAGGCACAGGAAATCTACATCGTGATGTCCGGCGAGATGATGGCGATGTATGCCGCCAACAACATCTCGAAGGGTATTCTGAAGTATGCGAATTCCGGCGGCGTGCGCCTCGGCGGCCTGATCTGCAACGAGCGCCAGACCGACAAGGAGCTGGAGCTGGCAGATGCTCTTGCCAAGAAGCTCGGCAGCCGGCTGATCTACTTCGTGCCGCGCGACAACGTGGTGCAGCACGCGGAGCTGCGCCGCATGACTGTGCTGGAATACGCGCCAGAGTCCAAGCAGGCGGATCACTATCGCAATCTCGCGAGCAAGATCCACAATAATGCGGGACAAGGCGCCATCCCGACGCCAATCAGCATGGACGAGCTCGAGGATATGCTCATGGAGCACGGCATCATCAAGCCTGTCGACGAGAGCCTGGTCGGCAAGACCGCCGCCGAGCTCGCCGCTGCTTCGGCATAGTTCATGTTGTCGGCCTTCTCGACCGGGGAAGGCCGACATCGTCCACTCAGAAGCCGGGAGACCTTCATGATTGGCACACAAAGCGAATTGGCCAATACGATGTCATCTCCTGTATCAGCAGCTCACGTCCCCGAGCAGCGCGATGCAAGTGAGCTCTACGGGCTTCTGACCGGGCGCCATCCAACAGAAGTCGACATCAGCGACGATGAGGATTTCGATCGCCATGTGCTCGCTTGCGTTCTCGCCGCATCCGCTATGGATGGCGGCCAACTTCCCGAACGGGCTGGCTTGACTAACCAGGAGCTCGATGCGCTCTTGGTGCAGTACTTTCCATCCATGCCGGTCAGGAGTTGTACCTGGCGCGAACAGTCCGCGTTACCGGCTCCTGACGAGACGATTATGGTGCGAGACCTCCTGCTTGCGCAACGTTCCACTGATGGCGAGGTCGGTGGCTGGCTCGCGACGATGATCGCGCGGCGCGCCATGGAGCCTAATCACCTGTGGGAAGATCTCGGTCTGCGGGAGCGGGACGAATTGTCCCGCCTCCTCATGCGCCATTTCGGGCCGCTGGCGGCTCGCAACACCAAGAACATGCGCTGGAAGCGCTTCTTCTATCGCACGCTATGCGAAGATGACGGTCTGGTGATGTGTACCGCGCCGGTCTGCACGGAATGCAATGATTTTGATCTTTGCTTCGGCGAGGAGAACGGGGAGAGCCGGATGGCCGGAGCGCCGGCGGGATCATCTGCGTCGTCTCGATGACTCCGTCCATGCCACCCAAGTTCGCATGGCTGAGCTCACAATGGATGCCCGCTCCTCGGCGCGAGTCCCGGTGTATCGGACAACTTTGGGCCAACTGTCACATGACCAGAGTGAGGGTTTGAAAAGACACCGGTAAACAACTTCGCGCAGGCGGCCTAAGCAGGACGCGGCGGCGCCGATATCGGGCTTGATAACTGGCGGATGCGACCGTCACATTTACGCCAAGATGTTCTATGTTGACGCGCGATCGAGGCCAAAATCCGCCCTCTCCATCGCGCCCCGCTGAACTTTTTACGAACGCCGACTTGTGGTTGGACGACCCGATGGCTCATGAATCTTCTTCGATAAGCGCCGGAATGCACGCGCCTTCCCCGAACTGCTGCAGCTTGAGGTCAGGCCCGAACCGTTGCCCGACTAACATGCTTCTAAGCTCGGCGCTTGCCTTCAGCTCGGTCGCAAGCGCACCGAACCTGGCGCTCCGCGGTTTCCACCCTGTCGGATTTGCGACACACCCGACTAATCTGAAATTCGGCGTCATTCACAGGTTCTCGGGAATTCGAGCGGGTTGGCACAGCAATTGCTGAACAGCTTACGGAATAAACATACGGAGCCGCTGATGGCGTTCGCTGCCGCAATCACCGGGCCCGACAAAGATCGGTCGAGGTCCATAGTCCTTAATGACACCCCGCTGCGCGACGGCGAACAGACACCCGGCGTGGCCTTCACGACACCGGACAAGGTCTCGATCGCGCGTGCGCTGGCTGCGGCCGGAGTCACGGAGATCGAGGCCGGCACGCCGGCGATGGGTCAGGAAGAGATTGCCGCGATCCGAGCGGTCGCCGAAGCGGACCTTGGGGCCAGGATCATCGGCTGGTGCCGGATAAAACCCGCGGACGTCGACGCGGAGATACGACCGCTCGTCCGCGGCGCAGGTCAATGGCTACCTGCTCGGCGTCGACGGTCATCCGGCGAACCGGGACTATGGCGGACATTCGCAAGTGAACCGCGTCACGGCCCAGAACCTCGCCGGCAACGCCACGCGAAGCCCGAACAACGCCGGCGGCGCCAACATGAACACACCGCTATGGAGCGAGGACATACCCCAAGCCCTGCGGATCACCAACGTCGCCACATACCCGGAGCGCGTGCGCTGCTATCCGCGGCAGTAACTGTGATGCGGGGACATGGGGCGGCTCTCGTTGCGCTAGGCTTTCTCTTCAAGCGAACTGACCTTGCCTGATGCCACGCGACGCCTGGGCGCGGACGCGTTCGTCCGCGTGGCATGCGTTCGGATTTTGTACATGCCGATAATGATCGGTGCATTGAGGGAATTGAGGGAACGGCCCAATGACGAGACAGATTCACACCGAGCAGGAGAGAACATCGGTCAGCTCCTGCGCGAGAGCCCTGGCCATCGCAGCGCTGGCCGCAATCGCGGTCCTGTGCACCGCCGGCGGGGCGCGTGCGCAGAAGTGCGATGAGATCCGCAACATGTCCTGGAGCGAGGCGCTCACGCATCTCTATGCGGTGCATGCGATCAACAAGGGAGGACTGACGGTCGATCAGATCTTCACGCCGCGCGGGACGATCGGCTCGCACATGGACTTTGCACCGATCGAGGTAAGCATCACCGGAAAGTATCCCAACGTGGAGCCCGACTTCCGCGACCGGCCGACGCTGCACATCACCTGGAACCATCTGGTCCAGTCCCCCGGCCCGGCCGGCACGTGGGAGGCCGCGGAGATCGTGATCCTGGAGCCGCTCAAGGACTTCGACAGCGAACTGTGGGCCGCCACGCCCTACGACACCATCACGCTCGGCGCCCATCACCTGGGGGCAAAGACCATCATTCTCGCCAAGGGTAACGCCCTGGCCGGCGAAATCCGCAAACGCATCACCGACAATGACGGCGTCAAGGTGGAGACCTTCACTGGCACCGGCGGGCGCGCGACGCGCGATGCCGTCGACGGGAGACTCGCCACCATCGCCGGGCTCTGGCGGCTGCACGACGCGCAACCGTCGCCGAACAACCTCGACGCGACCGATCTATCGAAGCAGCAGAAGACCCGTGCAAGCATGCCGGTATGGGTGACGTCGAGTAGCTGCACGGCCGGCGTGCAGATCCTCGGGGACAAGGCGGCGCAAAGTAACCTTGCCGCGCACGGCAATCCGGATCCTCGGTTCATGACCGAGCTCAGGAACCGGAACCTCTATTTCGGGCTGCACATGGGGACAGCGGTCGAGGCGCTGCACGGCGCCCAGTCGCCGGGCGGCGAAGCGAACGGCCTGCGCGCGCGGCTGGGCCTTTGCGCCCAGACCTATCCCGGCAACGTCGACCTTCCCGGCGAGTGGGTGCTCGATCCGGACAACATGAAATAAGTCGAAAATCCAGTGACCCACGAAATCGAGGTTGAGTACGCCATGAAACAGGAGACGATCCGTTGCTCGAGTTGGGTCGGCGCCAGTGCGTCGGCACCGGCCGCGACGCGCCTGACGTGCCGCGCACTCTGGACCAAGGACGAGATCGTGAACCGCACGCCATCGGATTACGCTTGGCAGCTCGCGACCCATATCCTAACCTATGCGATGTACGTCGATGCGCGGGTCGCCAACGCGTCTGAGGACGGGCTCACTCCCATGCGTATGGGAAAGCGTCTGTGGTGGAACATCTACGGTCCGCTGATCGCGAACGCGCGCAAGAAGCCAAACGAGATCGTCTCCAGCAATCCGGAAGCGCTCGCGCGGAAGGCCTGCGCTTCGACGGCGACGTCAACGGACTGGAACGCGTATATCAGCGCGCTCAAGCTGCTGCTGCCCAAGTCGTGACACGAAGTGCCGGCCGTATCGGTGTAACAGCGACCGTTGATTCAATATCTTGATTCTGATCGAATTCCGTGGCGCGCGCTCACATCGCGCTTCACGTTGGCGCAACCAATCAACGGTGCCCGCGCCCTCCGAACGCGTTTTCTCCAACTCAGAGGACATGCTCATGCTACCTGTGATGAGATTTGCTTTGATCTCCCGGTGCACACGTCGCGCACATACCGCCTCCAACTACTTGAAAAACCTGATCTCTCGATCCAATCCATCATTGGACGACAAACCGCAGCGCTATTCCTGCTGGCAATCTGCTGAAGCGGAGCTACGCCTCACTCATACCGCGAACGTTTGAGTTTGGCGCGATGCTGCCGTTTGCATCATCGTGGCCGGTATTTCGATGGTAACCCTATCGATTCCCTCGTCCGACGTGCAGATTGCGCGAAACTCGGTGGCGGCCGTTTGGCCGCGCTGGAGCGGATGAAGCGCGTCGTGGCCCACGCTCGCGACAAGGGACTGGATGTAGCGCTGGGTGGCGAAGACTCCTCGCGTGCCGATCTCAACTTCCTGATCGAGCTGATCGCAAGCGCCACGGCGGCCAGCGCGCGGCGCTTTCGTCTCTCAGATACGCTGAGCCTGCTCAATCCTGACGCATCCTTAACGCTCATGGCCGCACTGCGCGCCAGCACCGATCTCGACTTCGAATTCCACGGCCAAGACGATCTTGCCCCGGCGACGGCTGATACGCTGGCGGCGACCAAGGCCGGTGCGACGCACGCCCCTCTGACGGTCATTGGATTGCGAGAGCGAGCCGGCAATGCGCCGCTGGAGGAAGTTGTCGCACTCAGCCAGATCTACGGCCGTGATACCGGCGTGCTGCTCTCCGAACTGGAAAACGTCGCGGCCGCCGGTGCAGCCGCAGCGTGCCCACCATTCCGCTCAACAAGCGCTTGTCGGCGGGCATGTCTTGACCTCGATGGGCTCTTAAAAGACCGGCCCGCCTACCAAGCGTTGGACCCGGGGTTGCTCGGCCGCTCCCACCGCATTGTGATCGGCGAGCATTGCAGCTTTCGGTCACTGCCGACCAAACCGGGACCATTCTCGCGCGCGTCCGTAAGCATGCCGTCGAGCACAAAGGCCCGGTTTCCCAGGAAACGGTGGTGGCGATCTGGCGCGACATTCGCGAGAGCTCGCTCTTCAACCGAGGGCGACCAGGTGGTCAGCCATGCGCTTCGCGCGATCAGGTTGGAACATTCCAGCCAGGACGGTTTCTGTTCGCGGATCTAGATGGAGGTTGAGAATGACGATGGACGGGATCCTTTCGCAATTGAACAAGGCCTCCGCGGCAGAGGAGTTTTTTGCAGTGCTCGGCGTCGAGTACGATGCGAAAATCATCGACGTGGCGCGGCTTCATATTCTGCGTCGCATGGGTGAATATCTCGCCGGCGAGGAGTTTACCGGTGCATCCGATCCTGACATCGCTTCGCGTTGCAAGGCCACGCTTGAGCGCGCCTATGCCGATTTCGTCACGTCCTCCCCGATCGAACAGCGCGTGTTCAAAGTCTTGAAAAATGCGGCCGCACCACAATCGAACAAGCAGCCAGCATTGGTGCAGCTCAGTTCCTTGGAGTGAATTGAGTTTGTATCTCGTGCTCTGGAGCGTGAAGGTTCAGAGAACCTGCCACCCTCCCAGGGCGTCGAATTCAAATGAAAGTTGCAGTTACGGCCTCGCGGATCCGCAGCTTGGACACTCGGCTCCTGAAGGTAATCACGGCTCAGCCCTGATATTTCCATCGATTCAAGCTGGTACTCATGGTGCACCTAGCTCCTGCAATGGTACGCCGGCAGACGGGGAGCGCATATTTGACGAGGAAAGCGCAGCAAGATTCGGATGAATGTCGTCTGTCGCATTCCGGACACGGGTGCAGCACGGCTATCGAATGGTTCCGATCCTCGTGAGAGGCTGCCAATCCGATTTCCTTCAGTAAGAGTCTGTATTGGCGGTCAATCTTTATCGTCTGCGCAACTGGTACGACAATTGCTGAGATATGCTCAGCTAGTGTGGAGAAGCGAATGCACATCTTGGTCCGGATAGAGTTTATTTTGGACGCCGCGCAGTTTCGCGCGCGCTGCCTGTCGGCATCATGATGCGTCGCGACGCCAAAGTGACGCTTGCATATTCCGGGCTGGCTGAGTTGAAAGCTGCGCTTGATCCGCGCCAAAGATTCGTCGACGAAATCACTCCCATTGGCCGATCAATGGCCGAGGTTTCGCGGGGGGAGCCCTTGCTCTCCAGCGCCGGTCTCACGGCGCCGTTGACAGGCGGCTTCACCCAACCCTCGTGCCCTCGCAAGGGTTGCGGACGTGTCGCTGCAATCGGAGATATTGCGAGGGCATTCGGAGCAATGGATCGCGTTTTCACCGGCAAGCTCGCAGCCGACAATGGCACCAGCCGAGCCCCTGGCAGGTCCTCGATCTGTTCCAACTTGGTTGCGAAGATGAGGGGGACCAATCGATCGGATCGAGTGACCGCGCGGTTGCGTGCCTCACTAGTACCATTGCCAAATGGTGGCCCCAGAATGCCGAACTCGGCAAGAACCCGAAGCGCGTGCTTCTGGGCTCGTCGACAAAGGTGCAGCAATGGGTGCCTCGGCCCCGCGCTGCTGCCAGGCGGTGCTGAAAAATGGCGGCGGGCACGCGGCCGAACTCTTAACTGAAGCAATCTTCACGCGCGAATTTAAACAGGCGGAGCACCCTTCGCTGGCGAGCCGCTACTGAACACGGATGGGAGTACAGATGATGAGCACCGCGCCCAAAAGCGCCGCTCCGACCGCCGGTGGTGGTCGCGCGGCGACCAAGAGGGAGCTGCCCGAACGATTCAAGGCGCATAGGCACGTCTGGGTCTTCATCGAGCAGGAACGCGGGATAGTGCACCCCGTCTCCTGGGAGCTGATGGGTGCCGGCCGCCGGCTCGCGGACAAGCTCAACGTTGACCTCGCCGCGGTTGTCATCGGCCCGGTGGGTGAGACAACGCAGCAGGCGATCGCCGAATCCTTCTGCTACGGCGCCGACGTCGCCTATATCGTCGCGGATGATCTCTTGGCCGATTATCGCAATGAATCCTACACCAAGGCCCTGTCAGAGCTGGTCAGTACGTACAAGCCGGAAATCCTACTCCTAGGGGCAACTACACTGGGCCGCGATCTCGCCGGCTCAGTGGCCACCACACTGCTCACCGGCCTAACTGCCGACTGCACCGAGCTCGATGTCGATGCCGACGGCTCGCTTGCAGCGACCCGGCCGACGTTTGGCGGCTCACTATTGTGCACGATCTACACACTGAACTATCGTCCACAGATGGCAACCGTCCGTCCGCGCGTGATGCCGATGCCGAAGCGCGTGACCGGCGCCGTCTGGCGCGTCATCTCGCATCCGCTCGGGCTTGTAGAAGAAGATATCGTCACAAAAGTGCTGTCGTTCCTCCCGGACCGCGATTCTACAAAGTCCAACCTTGCCTATGCCGACGTGGTCGTCGCTGGAGGGCTCGGTCTGGGATCGCCTGAGAACTTCCAACTGGTACAGCAGCTCGCGGACGTGCTTGGCGCCGAATATGGCTGCTCGCGGCCGCTGGTCCAGAAGGGCTGGGTCACCTCGGACCGACAAATCGGCCAGACCGGGAAAACCATTCGGCCAAAGCTCTATATCGGGGCAGGTATTTCCGGCGCGATCCAGCATCGCGTTGGCGTGGAGGGGGGCGACCTCATCGTTGCGATCAACACGGACAAGAACGCTCCGATCTTCGACTTCGCCCATATCGGCATCGTCGCCGACGCTATTCGACTGTTGCCCGCATTGACCTCTGCATTCCGCGCGCAGCTGTCGCCGCACTCGCACGACCGCATCGCTGGCTAGGGGAGCTTGTTTATGATCGAGGAAAGATTCGACGCGATCGTCGTCGGTGCTGGCATGGGCGGGAATGCGGCAGCGCTTACCATGGCCGAGCGGGGCCTAAAAGTGCTGCAGCTGGAGCGCGGCGAGTATTCGGGGTCCAAGAACGTGCAAGGCGCCATCCTCTACGCCGAGATGCTGGAGAAGCTAATCCCGAATTTCCGAGAAGATGCGCCGCTTGAGCGGCATCTCGTCGAGCAACGCTTCTGGATTGTGGACGAGCGTTCGCACACGGGGATTCACTATCGCTCCGATGATTTCAACGAGGAGAAGCCGAACCGCTACACCATCATCCGCGCGCAGTTCGATAAATGGTTCTCGCAGAAGGTCCGCGAGGCCGGCGCTACGGTGCTGTGCGAGACCACAGTGACCGAGCTCCTCCAGGATTCCCATGGGAGGGTCGTCGGGGTGCGCACTGACCGAGATGGGGGTGAAATCCATGCAGATGTCGTCGTGCTGGCGGAGGGGGTAAACGGAGTGCTCGGGACGGGTGCGGGCTTAAGAGGGCGGCCGAAACCGGACAAGCTCGCGCTCGCGGTCAAGGAGATGCATTTCCTGTCGCGTGAGACAATCGATGCTCGCTTCAATCTCAAGGGCGACGAGGGGCTCGTCATCGAAGCCGCCGGAACCATTTCCCGCGGCATGACCGGTATGGGCTTCATCTATTCCAACAAGGAATGCATCTCGCTCGGCATCGGCTGTCTTGTTGCCGACTTCCAGCGTACCGGCGAGACGCCTTACGGCCTGCTCGAGAGCTTCAAGCGTCACCCGTCCGTCGCGCCGTTGATCGAGGGTTCGGAAGTAAAGGAATATTCCGCGCATTTGATCCCCGAAGGTGGATACAAGGCCATCCCGCAGCTTTGTGGTGAGGGCTGGGTCGTTGTCGGAGACGCCGCCCAGCTCAACAACGCCATCCATCGGGAGGGGTCCAATCTGGCGATGACGTCGGGCCGTATCGCCGCGGAAGCGATCTGCCTTGTCAAATCGCGAAATGATCCGATGACGGCCAAAAATCTCTCGCTTTACAAACAATTACTGAATGATTCCTTCGTGATTAAGGACCTGAAGAAGTACAAGGATATGCCGGCACTGATGCATACCCACTCGCAGAACTTCTTTCTCACATATCCGCAGCTCTTCTCCAAGGCGATGCAGGATTACGTGCGCGTGGACGGCACACCAAAGCTTGAGAAAGAGAAGCTCATACTGAGCTCGTTCATCAAGGCGCGATCGTGGAGTGGACTGTTCGGCGATGCCCTGCGCATTGCCCGGGCCTGGCGGTGATCACAAACTGAAGACTACGACCAACGACGGAGCCAGAACGAATGTCGAGCGAGCCCTCCCGACGTGTCGAGGACAAACTATTCTACAACCGCTATCTCGTGGATTCCGGCCGCGCCCATATCAAGGTGCGGCCGCACAGCACACCATCTTCGCGGCTCTTATCGATGCTGAAGGCATGCCCTGCACGGTGCTACGAGCTCAGCGATAAAGGTCATGTTGAGGTGACGGTCGACGGGTGTATGGAGTGCGGCACGTGCAGGGTGATCTGCGAAGAAGGAGGTGATATCGAGTGGAGCTACCCACGCGGCGGTTACGGTGTGCTATTCAAATTTGGTTGAAGGCTCGCGCAGGGCATTGGCAGGTTGCGGCGTTCTCGCGGAACAACGGGATCACGCGTGAAATTGAGATCTCACCTGAGTCAATCGCGCTCCAACTTTTTTTCCATCTGCCGGGCGGGCCCTTGCCAGCTCCCGCTATAATATGCCCGGAGATAGCCAAAGCGAGCGGATCCGAAACAGGGCGCGATGCATTGGCGAGATCAGGTCGTCCATCTCGGAGCTTTCGATCGATCCTGGTTCTCGTCCCCATATCTGGCCGGTTTCGTCCTTCTTGGAGTTCGCGGCGATCCGCCTGCCGCCAATGCCTCGCGACGGTGCCTATCACCTACAAACGGAGCTGGAAGCAGGACTTCGCTTCGCGATAGCTGCCGACCCGACAACGTGCCATCGAGCGTCTTGTAGGTTAGACAAGCCCGATCGGTCGGCGACATCCAGGCCCGCAAAGCCGAACTGAGAAGCTTGCTCGCAAGAACCTCGCGGACGTTCATGCTCTCGAGGAATGCAAGAAGGCAAAGCGAGTTGATGCGACATGCGATCGAGAAGCGCGCCAAGGTCGAGTTGGAGTTTGATCCGCCGCCGAATGCTGATTTGGCGACCTATCCCGCGATGATGTGGTCTCCACCTTACGCCAACACGTTGTGACCTTCCGACCTCGCTGGACCTGTTGGTTGAGCGAGCGCCGGACGTCCGCTTCACCGTCGACCGGGAGGAAGCCCGTTTCGCGGCTGGCCGCTATTATTCGCGAACAGCGGTTCGAAGGAGTCCTTGACGTGCTCGGCTCGCCGGGCTCCTGAACGAGCCAGCGAAGGATCCCCATGCCGGGATCGCTTCGGAGCGGATTTCACAGGAGCTGCCGAGCCGCGTGAGTGTCCGGGGCGCTTTGAGGGACACCTGCAGATGGAATGTTCAGAGCCGATGGGGTCGTCAGAAAATCTCGGCGCCTGCTTGCGAGGTCAAAACCGCGTAGAAATTCGCGGCCTAGTTTCTTTGTCATCCATTTAGTGCTTATCGCTGATGCGGAGCCGCTCTGCACGCCCCGTGGCAGTCCCCCGACGCGTCAAGCTCGGCGGACCTTCGCGTTAGCGAGGACGAGATCCGCAGTTCTGAGTTTTCATGTTCAGTTGCAGCGCGCGTTGCCGCTGGCGGATCATGGAAGCGTTCGCTAACGGCCACGCAAGGGAAATCGCGGCAGGACACGTCAACCGAGCCGCGGTGATGTGGCAAAGAGGCGAAAGACAGCGCTCATCTCAGTGAGGCCTCCTGGTGAAATCGACCGTCATTGAAATCGGGAAACTCGGCTCGCTCCGGAAACAGAGCAGCAGACCTTTGACGTCTTAAACCTCAATTTCCCCGGATCGTCCGAGAGGCACATGCGAAGAGAAAGAGCCAGTTTGCGGCGGGGCCATGCGGGCCGCTCGCATGATCCGGACCGATCTCTATTGGAGAAATGCCCAGCTGCGGAGCTTCGCTAATGGCGTTCGGCCTACAGCGCACCTCGTCACTGCAGCGGCAGGTTCGCTTCAGATGTTCGAACCGTTACGCCGACCGCCGCATTGCCCATCCTTGCAGCGCCCCGCCTCGAGATTCGGATGTTGGCTCGAACAGGATCCGCTCATATGAAGGCCACATCGTCAGCTCGAGACGGCTCGTCATAGCAGGTCTTTCCGAGTGACGCCCAACGGCGGGGAGATCAGGTCGAGGCGATCCTCGCCGGGGGGCGGCTGAACGTGAACGCGCACTAAAGCGACGGTGATCTCCATGCAGGGGCATCCAGTATCCCGTGCAACACGAGCCCCGATTCGGTTAGGAGTTCCACGGAGGACGTAAAGCCGGATCACTCGCGGAGAAGGTGTCCACGCTTGCGTTCAACAATCCGGACGGAGCCTCCAGACACGATGAAGATTCATAACTGCCGCCGCACGTGCTCCGGGAGGCGCCGGCACGCTCTCAGGCCTATGCTGGCCGGATGGAGCAATCGTTACTTTTCGGGTGCCTGCGCCCGGGCATGAACGTGCAGCACCTGCTGACAGGACTAGAGCAGATCGGTCCCAACACTCATCTGCCGGTTGTTTGTCCGGCATGGTCCTTGATTCATTTCGTGAATGCCTCCACCGGCAAGCTGCTCGGTGACCGCAGTGCTTCCAAGTGCGGTCAGGGCGGTCGACGGGTGACATCCGGCATGCTCACTCCGGTTTGGATGCGCATCATTCTCCCGCTGTAATTCGTGTATCGTCCCTGGAATCCAGCGCCTTGAGGGGGTGATGCTTGCTGCCGCTGCCGCCGTCAACTGCCGCCGCTCTCGTCAAGCCTCGCCAGCATCGGAGATGGCGCTCACAGCTGGCATGGTGCGGGGCAGCGGCAGCGTGCGTTGAAGATTGCGGCTGGCCGGCGAAGGTGTGCCGAGCTTGGCATCGTATTTCTCAGCCAGCACCAGAAGCCGCTTTCGCGTAAACGGGTCGGCCTTATCGGCCAAATCGCGCGGGCCTGCTGCGCAAAGCTCCTGTAGAACTCGACATCCATTATGTGCCCCCACTCAACGCTACCAAGCTTGCAGTTAAGTACATCGACGGCTGCGACGTCAAGGCGGGCGAGCAGGGTGGGCCTTTCGCGGATTGTTCTGGGACGAGCCTGTAGCAGCCGATCTCGCGCAAGTAAGCTCGCCGTCGGCAGGGGCAATTCATATGGCAGTCCTCCATCGGATCCGGAAGCGATGCCCGGAGTGCGGGGGACCGATGAATCTCCTGGCAGGCGAGTTTGGGCAAACGAGCGCCACGTCTGCAGTCAAGGCAAGGGGGACCGCTGCGCGACCCAGCCGCCTGCCAGTGCGGCCGGCAGTTTCCCTGAGGCCTCCCGACAAGCGAGTGGTTGCACAAGGCAAGCAGATACTTTTCAACGGCCGTGAGCCGCGCTCAACGCGCGGCAGGCGAACGGTTGTTAGTCATATCGCACGCTGTTGATGCATGCCGGAAATCGGTGAGGCGCAGGTGTATTCGGTCACGCGCGCACGAGCTGGTGCACCTCATATGAGGCCCATCACCCCACAGAAGTAAGGCCGGTGCGTGCGCGGGGTCCTTCGCGATGTGGCGGCGCAAAGGCGCCATTTAGATTGCACCTGCGCCTCTTCTTTGGATCGGTAACTTTCTCGATTTCAAGTAAGGGTGCACGCACGGTCCGCGAAGTCGCTCGTCCGTCGGCACCTCGTGCTCTGGTTTCCGAGAGAGCGGCGCGGTCTATTTCAGGTGCTTGCCGCATCCAGTGCCTTCCCGGGCGCTTCGATCTAGTTGTGGTTCCACAGCAAGAGGCAACTGCGAAGAGGCCCAGGGACAGTCAGCCTGAAGATCGTCTATGCGGATGGGCGGCTCTGGACATTGCGCCGATCTCTTCAACATGTAGCGGGTCGCGTGGGCCCTGCAGTCTCGTCATGGCGATCGCCCTAAGCGTTGCCGCATTGCTGCTCGGCGCGCTCGCCGATGGCGCCGGCTTGGCAAGAACATGCAAAAGCTGCTCGCAATCATAGCTGCTCTGTTCATTGCAGCCGAACTCGCGCTGATATTGCATCCGCCATTCCCGTCGCTACCGTCGTGGATCGTTGTGGCGGTGGTCGGATCAGCAATCGTCCTCAGCTACGCGATCATCGGTGAACCGCCCCGGGATTGCCGGAGGCCATTTGGTTTAAGTTATGCCGCCATGGCGGGTTGTTCCAGCATGGCGTAGTAGCGTTGCTCGGCTTCGGCCGGTGGTATGTTGCCGATGGGCTCCAGGAGCCGCCGGTTATTGAACCAGTCGACCCATTCCAGCGTCGCGAACTCGACGGCCTCGAAGCTGCGCCATGGCCCGCGCCGATGGATCACCTCGGCCTTGTAGAGGCCGTTGATGGTTTCGGCGAGAGCATTGTCATAGGAATCTCCGACGCTGCCGACAGAAGGCTCCACGCCTGCTTCAGCCAGGCGCTCGGTGTACTTAATGGATACATATTGGGCGGATTCAAACGGTCGTCGCAACACCAGGAGTTTGGAGGTTGCGATGAACGTTGTAAGGCGCAGATCGGCGCGGTCAGGACGAGCCCCATTGCCGTCGCCAGGACGGCCCTCTGTTGCCGGGCGCGATGAACAGAATAAATTTTGGCGGGCGATTGCCGCTGGGTTAAGCAGCGAAGATGCTGCACTCGAAGCCGGATTGTCACAACCTGTCGGAAGCAGATTATTCCGAAAGGCGGGCGGCATGCCACCAGCGATGTTCAGATCTTCGGCAAAGGCTCTCTCCGGGCGGTATCTCTCGTTGAATGAGCGCGAGGAGATCGCACTTCTCAAGGTGCAGGGCCATTCCATACAGGAGATTGGACGTCGCCTGGGGCGGGCTGCTTCCACAGTCTCCCGTGAACTGCGGCGCAACGCGGCCACTCGCGGCGGCGGGTTGGGGTATCGGGCAATAACTGCCCAATGGCATGCGGATCGATCCGCCCGCCGGCCTAAGCCGACCAAGCTTGCGCTCAATGCAACCTTGCGCACTTATGTGGAGGAAAGACTTGCTGGCGGCGTCGTAGCCCCGACCGGCGCGCCCGTTCCTGGTCCCGCCGTTCCGTGGAAGGGGCGGCGGCATGGCCCGCGCAAGGATCGGCGATGGGCCAAAGCCTGGAGCCCTGAGCAGATTGCCCGACGCTTGCCGATCGACTTCCCGGACGACAAGACGATGCGCATCAGCCACGAAGCTATCTATCAAGCCCTCTTCGTTCAGGGCCGTGGCGCGCTACGCCGCGAGCTGACGGCCTGCTTGCGAACAGGGCGTGTGTTACGGATGCCCAGAGCGCGCGTACGCAGGCGAGGCAAGGGCTTTGTCTCGCCGGAGATCATGATCAGTGAGCGCCCTGCTGAAGCTGCCGATCGAGCAGTGCCGGGACATTGGGAGGGAGACCTCATCCTCGGTGTTGGCAGCTCAGCAATCGGCACGCTGGTCGAGCGCACGACGCGCTTTACGATGCTCTTGCACCTTCCACGGTTGGCGGGGCATGGCGAAGCTCCGCGCGTCAAAAACGGACCAGCCCTTGCGGGACATGGGGCCGAAGCCGTGCGCGACGCGATCACGCGCACCATCATCACTTTGCCCGAAGAGCTGCGCCGTTCGCTAACCTGGGATCAGGGAGCCGAAATGGCTCAGCACGATCGTCTCAAGATCGATGCGGGTATCCAGGTCTACTTCTGCGACCCGCAAAGCCCATGGCAGCGCGGCACTAACGAGAACACCAACGGGTTGCTGCGGCAGTACTTCCCGAAAGGCACGGACCTGAGCATCCACAGCGCCGAGGAGATATCCGCTGTGGCAGCGGCCCTCAATGCCCGACCGCGGAAGACACTAGGCTGGAAAACGCCGGCGGAGGCGCTTGACGATCTTCTGTTATCAGTGAAAGTAACTGGTGTTGCGACGACCGTTTGAATCCGCCTTGGCTGCCCCTGTCGCTGTGGTGCACCAGCCCGCTACGATGGACCGGCCGTCGATCATGCAGTGCCTGCTCCAGCGCATCGAGCACGAAGCCTGCATGCGCCGTGCGAGAGGCTCGCCAGCCCACGATCCTGCGGGCATAGGCGTCGATGACGAAGGCGACGTAGACGAAGCCGGTCCAGGTCGCGACATAGGTGAAGTCGGAGAGCCAAAGGACGTTTGGCCTTGGCGCCTTGAACTGGCGGTTGACGTGATCCAGCGGGCATGGCGCAGCCTTGTCGCTGATCGTGGTCTTGACGGGTTTGCCGCGGATGACCCCTTGCAAACCCATATCCCGCATCAGTCGCGACACCGTGCAACGGGCAACATCGAAGCCCTCACGTTTGAGCTGCCGCCAGACCTTGCGCGCGCCGTAGACGCGGAAGTTCTGATCGAAGACGCGCCGGACCTCGATCTTCAGCGCAACATCCTGCCTGGCGCGCGCCGACAGCCTGGCGGGATCCCGCCGCTTGGCCACATGGGCGTGATAGGTCGAGGGGGCGATCGGCAGGACCTTGCAGATCGGCTCGACCCCATGCGCCCCACGATGATCGTCGATGAAGGCGATCATGGCTTGGACCGGCGGTCGAGCTCCGCCATCGCAAAATAAGCGCTTGCCTTGCGCAGAATCTCGTTGGCCTGCCGAAGCTCCCGGTTCTCCCGCTCGAGCGCCTTCAGCTTCTCGGCCATGTCGGTCGGAACGCCAGCCCGCTGCCCGCTGTCGACTTCAGCTTTCTTGACCCAGTCATGCAGCGTCTGCGGCGTGCAGCCGATCTTGGCCGCAATCGACGTCACCGCCGCCCAGCGCGAGGGATGCTCACTCGCGTGATCCAAAACCATCCGAACCGCACGCGCCCGGACCTCGGGTGAAAACTTGTTCGTTGTCTTGCTCGTCATGGCTCCACCTTCTCAAGAGTTGGAGCCTCCGGCAATCCCGGGGCGGTTCACGGAGATTACTTTCTGGCCCAACTGATCGCGCGCGCAAACGGCGTGCTCAACGGTCTGCATTTCGGGTGGGCTTTCCTCGTCCAGTACGGGACGGGGGTAATTCTCGAGCAGTGGCCGGTAAAGGACGGACACTACCCCCCAATCGCGTATCAGACGGCGTTCAGTATCAATGTTGTGCTGCAGCTGGTCGCCCTGGTCTGGTTCATCGCCCCTTCGCTCAAAGAGTTGAATTGGAAATCTGAGATCGCCGTCAAGCGCAAGTCGACAGGCCAAAGCAGGTCAGTTCACGTCGTAATCCCGAGCGCTCAAATGGTTATCCTGGAAACCGATCAAGACGTGGAGTGGTGAACTCGGCCTTCTGCATGACTTCCCCTCGTCGGTCTACAGGCGCGTCAAGATCGTCCGGTCGCCGGCCTACTGATTGCCTGAGAAGCTCCAAACAACTGGTCGGATATGCGACATGCGTCGCAAGGTCGACAGGAATGATACGTAGAATGCGTAATATCAATGAGTGCTGGCTGGCATGCGGCTTGCTCTTGTTCTCGGTAGGTCCAGGTAAAGGTGATTGAGCAATGACCAATGTGACCGAGAGCGCGCATCAAGTCGGTGCGGAGAAGGTGCTGAGAGTCGGTTCGCCGGCTCCCTCCATCAAAGTTGAGGACTGGCTACGTGGCCAGCCCGTTACGAAGTTCGAACCTGGGAAAGTATACATCATCGACTTTTGGGCAACGTGGTGCGGAGCATGTATCGCCTCGATGCCGAAGTTGGTGAGTCTGCAAGGCAAATACAGGAGCAACGGAGTTGAGGTGGTGGGCATCGCGGCTAACGAACACGCTTCGACGGCAGATGAGGCGCGAGCCAGCTTGGACGCTTGGCTGACGAAGAGCTTGCCAAATCTGAACTTCTTGATCGCATTCGACTACGCCGGCGAAATGAGCAAGCTTTGGATGGACCCCAGCTTTTCTGTCGAAATTCCGTCGTCGTTCGTGGTCGATCGTGATGGTCGCTTGGCCTTTATCGGCGATCCGACGAAACTCGACAACGTGTTGCCGAAAGTTCTGAACGGCTCCTGGGCAGGGAGCGACGAAGCCAAAGCCCTAGATGCGGAGAGGATAAACACGGGTCAACGCGCAAAGCGCGAACAAGCGCTGGTGAAGCCGATCTTTGCCAGACTTAGCGCCGCCATGAATAGCAAGGATTGGGCGGCAGCCGTTTCAGCTGTTGAGGAGGCACTCGCTGCGAGGCCGGACGAAGTCGAGCTCCGCGGGCTTCATGCGGAATTGTTGCTTTACAAGATACGGGACATGCCGGCCGGCCTGGCCGTATTGCGCGAATTGGTTCGCGATGCAATCGGCAAGAAATGCGTGGTTTGGATGTACGTGGCCATCCGCCAACTCTTCGACCCCACCAAAGACTACTCCGGTTTTCCACCGGCCGAGCGCTTTGCCATGGGCAAGGACCTCTGCGAACACATCCTGGCGGCGCAAGACAGCGAGCTCGCGAAGCTCCTCTCGTACGGGCCGGTCGCTCAGTACTATTACGAGACTGGTGAAAAGGATCGCGCGATCGAATTGGTCGAGGCGACGCTGAACTGGCTGGATGCAGCGCCCATCCCGGATGAAGAGAAACGGCATGGAGTGCAGCGCTCCCTCCAGGCCTTAGCGAGCTACAGGGGCGAGAAGCTCTCTTAGGAGGAGTGTTGTGCGAGACCGCAAAACAAAGCTTCCAAAAAGCCGAAACCGGGATCGCGAAGGGAGGCAGCGTGAGCAATGCTGCTTGCCATGCCTTCTCGGCCCTTGTGGTTTTGCGATCGAAGTCGATGCCTTTGGGAACGTCGGGGCATTCACCTAAAGTGAAGATAGCACGAGTGAGCGGGTGAACGCAGGCGAGCCGCATCACCACAAGTCTTCTGCGGTGAATGTTTCTTCAAGGTACGTCGCGCTCTGGCGCGACGGGGGCGAGAGAATGCCTGTCCAGGTGAAGAGTGGTCGCCGCCTGCTAGAGTTGGTCTCTTATAAGATGCGGGTGGCATCTTCGAACAAAAAACGATAGAAATGGGTGGTGACGTTGATGCATTCCAACTCTCAAGGAAGCTTTCTCAAGTTTTTAACGCTGGTTTCAGAAGGGATTCAGGACTTTGTTTCGCGCTGGCCGCAAGCCCATTCGGGAGAGGCGGCAAACCGTGGCAACGGACGGGGTTTTTTAAAGCGGTCGGTGCGCCGTGCGCACCGCGCTAAGGGAACACTGAGCGAGGCCGTGCCTTCATTGTCACCCCTCTTTGGTGCCACGGCGCCGGGTCGAGCGTAATGTACAATCACCGCCAGCGCCGCTCTGTCAAAGCCGCCGCCGCGTTTCAGCCATCTGGCCCCTGGTACAAAGTTCTTTACATCCAGGTACTCATCGCGATCCTGATTGGCGTTCTCGTTGGTTGGTTGTGGCCTGCTGTAGGGACGAACGGCTGGGTCAAAGCGCTTGGTGACGGATTCATCAAGCTGATCAAAATGGTGATCGCGCCGATCATCTTCTGCACTGTTGTGTCCGGAATTGCGCATGTTCAGGATGCACGAAAGGTCGGCCGTGTCGGCGTCAAGGCGCTGCTTTACTTCGAGATCGCGTCAACTTTCTCGCTGATCTTGGGTCTCGTGATGGGCAATCTCGTTCAGGTAGGCCATGGACTCGCTCCCAGGGCTGATGCCGCCGCGGTAGCCAACTACGTCAAAAGAGCGGAAGCACAGAAAGCGGTCGATTTCCTCCTCAATATTATTCCGGATAGCGTAGTTGGCGCTCTGGCTCGAGGCGACGTGCTTCAGGTGTTGCTGTTTGCCATCCTCTTCGGGTTCTCGCTGATGGCGCTTGGCGAGCGGGGTGAGCGGATGCGCAGTCTGGTCGACGATGCTGCACACGCGGTGTTTGGTGTCATTAGGATCATAATGAAGGCAGCGCCAATCGGGGCGTTCGGCGCCATGGCCTACACTATCGGCGAATTCGGACCGTCCGCGCTCGGTAAACTCATCGGATTGGTTGCGCTGTTCTATGTGACAGCCGGGCTCTTCGTGATCATTGTGCTTGGCCTGGTCGCGCGCTTGGTCGGTTTTTCTATTCTAAAGTTCATCGTCTACATCAAGGATGAGCTGTTGATCGTGCTCGGAACGTCGTCATCCGAAAGCGCGCTGCCGCAGTTGATGGAAAAACTCGAACGGCTGGGCTGTTCCAAGCCGGTCGTGGGCCTGGTGGTGCCGACAGGATACTCTTTCAATTTGGATGGGACCAACATTTACATGACGTTGGCGACCTTGTTCATCGCGCAGGCGCTCGGGGTCGATCTCGACTTCAGCCAGCAGCTCACGATACTCGTTGTGGCGATGCTCACCTCGAAGGGCGCAAGTGGTGTTACCGGTGCCGGGTTCGTCACCCTGGCCACAACGTTGACGGTGGTCAGTCCTGACCTCGTCCCGGGCATTGCGATCGTATTCTCGATCGACAAGTTCATGAGCGAGGTGCGCGCGCTTACCAACATCATCGGGAACGGTATTGCCGCGGTGTTTGTGTCGTGGTGGGAAGGTGAACTCGACCATGTCTCGCTACACGCGCAGCTCAAGTAGATCGGAGATCTCAGCTCGGCCATTGCGGACTAGAAATCACTCTTTGAATGCCTGCATTCTGCGTTGGCAAGCCTCGTGCAGTACTGGGCCAGCCTGATTCCAGGGGGAATGGTGCAGGGTCATTATGATCACGGTGGTGCACCAGACCAGCGTCGGCATTACTGCCTGCGGCAGCCCGCCGGCTGATGTGGTTCATTATCCCGGGTTTGAGCTTCCTCAAAAAGCGGGAGCTCAATCGTGCCCACGCGAGGGAGCGACAGTGGTTCAGGAGAAGCAACGGGGTCTCAGCAAACACCGCGACCGGGAGAGGCGTAAAAATAGTAAGCTCCGGATCATTGGTCATTGCTGATTTCTCGCCTCGCCGTCGAGGGGTTGGCGCGTCGAGCCGGTGCTCTTTTCGAATGTTCCTTTCTCTACGCTAGACTACGAACGGCATTTTCCCGTTGTTGCGGTAACATACGACCTCTCTTTTATTTGTCTTCAGATGAGGGCGCCCGAAGCGGCCTCAGCAGCTTGGGGCAAATCGTGGCGGTCCATTCTTTTGACTCAGAAGCGAACGTGCGCGGAGCGCGTATGCTGCGTACCGCGTTGCGGCCCGCCATCGCAGGGTTTTTGGAAGATGCGGCGATCGTCGAGGTTATGCTCAATCCCGATAGCCGACTGTGGATCGACCGACTGTCGAGCGGCCTTACGGATACCGGCAAGAATATATGCCCTCTGACGGAGAGCGAATCATCCTCGTCGTGGCTCACTACGTGGGTGCCGAGGTTCATCCCGGGAGCCCGCGGATTTCTGCCGAGCTGCCCGAGACGGGGAGCGCTTTGAGGGGCTCCTGCCGCCGGTCGTTGCTGCGCCAACATTTGCGATCGGAAAGCCGGCGGTCGCCGTGTTCAGCCTCGAGGATTACGTCGCACTCGTCATCATGACGGCGGATCAGGCCGGTGCATTGAGGGATGCAGTTTGCGCGCGCAAGAACATTCTAGTCGCCGGCGGCACCTCGACCGGCAAGACGGCACTGACCACTGAGCTGGGTCTTGCCAGCCTGGACAGGGCCGGCTGAGGCGCGCCGAAGCAAGGGACCTCTCTCCAATTAGGTCCATGAGCTTGGCTTGTGCTGGGGAGTTAAGCCACTGCGCCAAGTCGGCACGACAAACCAGCTGAGTTGCCTCCGCGCAAGCGCGGAGTAACTGCTGGCTAACGAGGCCGGCGCAGCCAACCTGGACTGTCACGATCTCCGCCGGCGGATGGCCCGTCGGATCTGATTGACCAGAGGCGGCATGGCCGCAGTCGGGCGCAACACAAAACTTTCTTGGTGCTGCCCGCGCGCTCTTGATCGGCCGTCGCTTCAATGATCAGAGTTTCGCGGCAGATCACCAAACGGTCGGCTGAGCGTCCGTTACGCGATCGTCGATCCGCAAGCACTCGCGCGCAACGAACTCTGCTTTCTGCTCGAGCGACACCTGACACCGATCGCGATATGGCTCCCGCACGTAATAGAGATATTGATCGCCAAGTAACGGCGCAAAGCGGGCTGCTCGCCCCGGTCCGCTAGGGTCCAGACTCAATTGAGCCAATACGCGACGAGAGCGGCGAGATGGAACAACGGCCAAGAAATTCCGGGCGAGCTTGTTATATCGTGTGGCGATGCGCCGGAAGTCCTTGAGCCGGCAGAAGCAGCGTTCGATGACATTTCGGCCTTCGTAGGCGCGTTTGTTAAAGCGATGGATGACGACACGGTTGGATTTATTGGGAATGACGGGCTTGGCGCCGTGTCTAGCGATTCGGCGCGAAGGCTGTCACCGTCGTACCCTTTGTCTGCGAGAAGCGCGCTCATGGGTGGTGCGAGCGCCAGAACATCGGGCGCAGCAACGATGTCGACATCCTGACCTGGGGTCAGATGCAGGACGACCGGTCGGCAGAACGGATCGCTCAGCGCATGGAGTTTTGTCGTACGGCCTCCCCGCGAGCGGCCGATTGCCCGATTGTGCTCCCCCCCTTTTCCGCCGGAGGCACACCGACGAGCGGGTTGGGAGGATGCCACGCAAGTTCAATGAGAACGCAACGATCATCTCCGTCGCAATTGCGACGCCTGTCGCATTTGCGACGAGTGACTGTCGCTGACGCGTGCCACAAATGTGCAGATCACTTCCAGCTGCCCCATTCACGTGGCGGGAATGCCATCGCCTCCGAGATGGCACGCGAGTTGCTGACTCTCGTTCTGGGGCCGCTCATGCTGGTCGCCACCAGGAGAATTGAATGTGAACGCTGTTGCCGGACGCGGAAAACATGTCAAGGATGCCGAGAATAGCGGCGGGATGCGGGTCATCACCGAATATAAGGGTTGCCGGAGCTCTTCGAACAATGGCAAAGGACGCTGTGGGTCACAGGCTGCCTCGGGCGATCTGCCGTCCGAAATCTGCGACAAAGCTAAGAGCCATCCCTGCTATAGCGAAGAAGCTCATCATCATTACGCTCGCATGCATGTCGAGGTGGCGCCGGATTGCAATATCCAATGCAACTACTGCAATCGCAAGTACGACTGCGCCGATGAATCGCATCCGGCGGTTGTTGGTGAGAAGCTCACTCCTGAGCAGGCGGCGAGAAAGCTGGTCGCGGTCGCCACGACAATTCCACAGCTTTCTATCCTCGGTATCGCCGGCCCCGGCGAGGCTTTGGCCGATCCGAAAACGACATTCAAGACTTTTGAACTGGTTGCCAGGGCGGCGCCCGACATCAAGTTGTGTCTACCAACGAACGGGCTGGACCTGCCTCGACGCGATATGCCGCTGCAAAATCGACCACCTCACCCATCGACACGATCTATCCCGAAATCGGTGCCAGGATATATTAATGTACTTGGAGTTTCCCAACCACAAGCGCTACACCGGAATCGAGGCTGCGAAACGAATCTCGACTCGCTAATTACGAGGTCTCGAGATGTTCACGGAGGAGGACATCCTGTGCACGATCAATTCAGTGATGGTTCCCGGCACTAACGAGCAGCACCGCATCGAGGTCAATAGGGCGCGAAGTCGCGCGGCGCCTTCTTGCATAATACGCCACTGATCTCCGCGCCCGAGCACGACACAGCATTCGGGCTCAAAGGCCAGCGAGGCCCGACCAGCGCAGGAATTGGCGGCGCTGCAGGATGCTTGTGAAGGTCAGATAAAGATGATGCGGCATTGCCGCCAGCGCCGCGCTGACGCCGTCGGCCTGCTCGGAGATGATCGCAGCAGCGAGTTCACCATAGAAAAGGTCATGGCCATGGACGTTCAATATGACCTCGAGACGCGCAAGGCTTATCAGGCCAAGATTGAGGATGAGCCTGCTGCGAGGATCACGACCAGGCAGGAAGAGTTAGCGGAACTCGCTGGCGAAATGAGCGAGGTCAAGCTTCTGGCCGCGGTCGCAACCAAAGTCTCGGGCCTCATTAATGAGCATTTCGGGCATGCTAGGGAGTTCCAAGTATACGAACTCTCGACATCCGGCGTCAAACTCGTCGGGCACCGTCGTGTCGACTTTACTGCCAGGGCGGATATCGCGAGGAGGATCGGCTTGCGGGCATCATCCGCGCCATCAACGACTGCCATGCTGCATTCGTGGCCAAGATTGGTGGCTGCCTGTGTTTCGGCATGGAATGCTTTTGATGAAGTTCAGGCGCCGGCTCGCGTTGGTTTCACAAGGGAATCAACATGATGCAGCGAGCCCTGCGACCGTCGGCCCTGATCCCTCCTGGGTTTGCCGCCTATCACGACGTTCCTGAACCGGTTGCTCGCGCTCACCACCGACCTGCAAGGAGTGCTGTTCACGGCCTTCGAGCGCTTGCTGAATGCCAAGGTCGAGGGCGCGATCGCCAGCGGCGTCTATGATGTCGGGCTCGAAACGCTCCAGGCCGAGAGCTTTCTCGTCACCGACCGGCGCCCAATCTACACGCATCCGGCCACCGGCGCGGAGACGCGGCTGCTCACGATCACCGAACGCCGCCGCAATCGCCCGATGACGCTGGATCAGGCGCTCGCTTATCTCGCCGATGCTCACGCGGTGCTCCTGCTCAACGAGCGCTCGGGCCGCGCCGCCGTGCAGCTCCCGGAGCCGAGCTTCATGCTCGATGACGGCGAGATCGAACGCCGCGTGCGGCTGATCCGCCCCATGGAGCATCATCACGCTTCGATGAAGATGATGGACAAGAGCCACTGGCAGGTGGCCGAGCGCGAGGCTTTCGCCGCCGCATGGACTGGCGAAGTCACTGATGTGCCGGAGTTCGCCGAGAGCACCCTCCACATTGTCGCCGGCCTGCTGCTGCCGATCTGGAAGCGACTTCCAAACGAGTCGACGCGGGTCTATCGGCTCCAGACCGACGAGGGCGAACGCATCATCGGTCGCAGGGTCTCGCCGGCCTGCAAACGCCTCGCTGACTGGGGCTACCGCCATCACACCGGAGGCGGCTTTCGCAGGGCTGATGGAGGGGAGGACGGTCCTCGATCTCGCCGAGGGGCTCCAGCTTCGCCGCGTCCGCGTCATGGGCGCCCACCGCATCGAGCTATCCGGCTTCCCGACGCCATGCGCGACCGACTGCGCGCCTACGGCCTCTTCGGCGAGATCATCTCGTGGAAGCTGCGCATGTTTGTGCCGGCCGATGCGAGCGGTGCCCGGGTGTTAGCGAAGGTACTCGATACCTATCCGGTCGAGCGCATCGGTGAGCGGGAGGCCGCCTGATGGCCCGCGACAATGCCTCCGAACTGGCCCGCCGCCTCGCGCGTGACGCCGAGGCGGTGTGCCGCCACTACCTGTCCAACGGGCGGCGCCAGGGCCGCTACTGGATGGTGGGGGCGTCCGCAATACGCCCGGCCGGTCGATGTTCGTCCGGCTCAGGGACTCTGCGAAGGGACCGGCCGGCAAGTTTACTGACGCCGCCACCGGCGAGCATGGTGATTTGCTCGACGTCATCCGAGAGAGCTGCGGCCTGGTCGACTTCAAGGACGTCGCCAACGAGGCGCGTTCCTTCCTCAGCATGCCACACCCCGAACCGTACCCCGAGGTGAACCGCGTCCGGTCTCCGAAATCGAGCGTATCCGCGGGATCGCCCGAGGCAGCGCGGCGACTCTTCGGCATGTCGCAGTCGATCGAGGGTACGCTCGTAGAAGCGTATCTCCGCAGTCGCGGCATTACGGCTTTGCACGGCGCCGGAAGTCTGCGCTTTCATCCGCGTTGCTACTATCGACCCGACGACCACAGCGCGACCGAGACTTGACCGGCGATGATCGCCGCCGTTACCGATCTTTCGGGCCATCTGACCGGCGCGCATCGCACGTGGCTCGACCCAAGTGGCTTCAGCGAGGCGACGCTCGGCAAGGCGCCGATCGACACACAGAGACGGGCGATGGGCGACCTCCTCGGACACGCCGTCCGATGCGGCGTGGCTGGCGAAGTCATGGCGGCCGGCGAGGGCATCGAGACGATGCTGTCGCTCCGCTGCGTCTTGCCAACCATGCCGATGGTCGCGGCGCTCTCGGCGGCGCATCTCTCCGCCATCCTCCTCCCGGACACGCTCCGTCGGCTCTACATCGCCCGCGACGACGATCCCGCCGGTGACGGCGCTATGGCGACCTTGATCGACCGGGCGCAGGAGGCCGGGTCGAGGCGATCGTGATCTCGCCACGGCTTGGCGATTTCAATGAGGATCTACGACTGCTCGGGATTGATGCGCTTCGGGCTGCAAGCCGCGTGCAGATCGCGGCCCAGGACGTCGCCCTTCATGAAGCTGGCGGCATAGCCGGAAACGGGATGAGAGCGCGGTGCAGCCCGTCCTCACCGCGAGTCCGGTTGTTCTGGTCCCCTCAGCATCGGAGAGGGCCACACCCACGGCCTTCAAGAGGGCGATCGGGCGGCAAACGGCCCGGACCGGCAACCTCGGGATCCGACTATTTTCCGTCGGCGACGGAGCCGCCTTTACATCGCGAGGCAAAATAGTCGGCCTCCTTCGGTCCTCCGCTCCGCTTCGGCCCTTCGCTTCGCTGCGGGTGCAAGTCCGTTCCGCCCGCCGCTTTCGTCGCCATGAAGGCCGCGATGGGCGCGGCCAATCCGACGAAGGAAAGCCGCAATGACCACCGACCACGACGACGATTTCGAGCCGCAGCAAAACTCATCCCCAACCGACCAGGTTCTCCAGGAACTCCAACTCCATGGCTACCGGCCTTTCCAGGACGAGCCCGATCCCCGGCCGCTTCCCGAAGCACAAATCCTCGTCGGCAGCATCTCCGATATCTTCGATGCCCTCGTGGTGGCGTTGTCCGACACCCGCCTTGAACCCGACCTCGAGGACCTGCTCTGGTCGACGGTGAACGTCTTCTACCGTGCCATCGACCGGATCGAGCGCGAACTCGACGACAACGAGCTGGCGCAGCAGCGGTCGCAGCGCGAGCAGGACGGCAGCGAGATCAAATCCGTCGAGCTGGAGCGACTGACGGCAGAAGGGCAGACGCTGATCGAGCGACGAGGCGCCTTCGAGCTGATGCGCGACCAGGCCGCCGACGAGTTCGAATGCCACACCCATTCGAGCTGGCGGCCGCGCAACGGGTCGAAGGTCAACCACCGTAATCTGACCTCCGCAATGATTGACAGCCGCGATTTCCTGGTGCAAAGAAGCGCGCCGACAACCAGGTGCTTATGCCCGCAGGGCCAAAGGTGGCACTCACCGGTGGACTGGACTTCAACGACCACCGGCTGATCTGGGCCAAGCTCGACCAAGTGCACGCCAAACATCCGGATATGGTCCTGCTGCACGGCGGATCGCCCAAGGGCGCCGAACTGATCGCCGCCAAGTGGGCCGACAACCGCAAGGTCCCGCAGATCGCCTTCAAGCCCGACTGGACGAAGCACGCCAAGGCCGCGCCGTTCAAGCGCAACGATGCAATGCTGCTTGAACTGCCGATCGGGGTCATGCACTTCCCGGGCACGGGCATTCAGGACAATCTTGCCGACAAAGCGAAGACACTTGGAATCCCGGTTTGGAAGTTCGGGCGAAGCGGGCAGGGCTCAAGTTGAGCGCCACAGGGCATTGCGCCGTTCAAACCTGCTCCTGCGACCAGAGTTCCGTGCCGTCGCATATCTGCTCTGCTCGTCACACGCCGGACGTCGCAGGACGAGGCGTTGTGTTCGTGATATCCGAGCGGCGCCTCGGCGATGGGACAGGTGGACATGGAACGGGAACTACGAGCGGCTGTCGAGCGAGCTATTTCCGCCTACGTTGCCGCCCGCGCTCGACGTCTCTCGGCCTCGTAGTGACCGTGAGGGGCAATCCTTCTCCACATTTGAATTGCCTGACGGCACCAAGCGCCTTCTTGGCGCCTTCGCCCTGCCGTCGGGCGTGAGCTGGCTACAACGCCGGCCGATTCGTACCGCGCCGGTGTTGCCCTGTCCCATTTGCACCGACAGACCGGGCTTACGAATCTTGCGCCGAACAGGGAGTTTCTGAGCGAGGCAAGAGACAAGGAAACACTCGCGATGATCGCCGAGAGATGCCCACGTGTTGCAGACGAAATCAGCAAATCACTGGATGCTTGGGTGCAAACGAGTCGATTGGCCCAACGGGCTTGTCATGGCGATGTCAGGCCGATGTACATGCGGATCGAGGACGAGCGTGTCACATTTTTCGATTTCGATGATTGTGGCCGCGGCCCTCAATGGCTCGACGTGGCGGCCAGCTGGTCAGGAAGACGGGAAGGACCTTGGCCTCGGCCTTTTTCGAAGCTCTGATCGCGGCCGTGCCCTGCAAGATCCACACAGGGTGCTCACCGACAATGGGATCCAGGTTCGCCTTCCGCCACGCTGTGCGGACGGCCAGACGGCAAGCTATGTGACGCATAAGTTCGATATGCGATTCCAGGAAAACGCGATCGAAGATCGCCTGACCAAGGTCAAGCATCCCTGGACCAATGCCCAGGTCGAGCGCATGAACCGCACGATCAAGGGACGCGGCCGTCCAACGCTACCATTACGATCGACACGTTCAGCTCGAAACTCATCTTGCCGACTTCATCACCGCCGACAACCACGACCGACGGCTGAAGACCCTGAAGGGCCTCACACCCTACGAATACATCTGCAAATGGACTTCCCAGCCAGGACGATTCAAGCTCGACCCGCTCCAGCAAATGCCGGGACTAAACACCTCGGTCCAACCAAAATGGCGCAATCGTAAATTGCGCGCGCAGATTCCATGCTGAACGGGATGATCCAGGATGCCGTTGTAGGCAGCCATAGCAATTACCAGATCTTCGCACGCTCGACGTTTGATTCTAGATCAACGTCGAGCGGACGGAGCTGGAGCGAGCAGTTCAGTCAAATTTGTAGGAGGCCTGGAAGAACGTGCCCCACCGCTCCATGCGATAGCCGGGAAAGGGGCCGTGAGTAACAGGAGAGCCGGCTTCCTCGGCTCTGGTTGTGAGTTGCTTTCGCTGGTTAGGAGTCCACATGGCCCAATAACGACCACCGACGCCGACGCTGAAGTTCTTGGTGATGAAGTAGGATAAAACTGCCTCGACCTGCACACCACCGCCACCACTCCCGCGTTGATCGGCGAAGGTCGTGAACGGGCGCAGCAGATGGTTGTCGCGCCCCTGGAAATCCGTCCACGGCAGGTAAGCAACATCGGCACTCATGCGCCAACGATCAAGCAACATGGTCTCAGCACTAAGGCCGATGCGCAGCGCATTCCAATCAGTGTCTTGGCTGCCCACAATCCTTTTATCGCCTCGCGCCAGACATGGATCGTAGGGCGAGGTGATCTGAACGCAGCCTATCGTGTCAGACTTCTGGCCGTAGTAGCTCCAGCCCATAAACCCACCAACCTTGTAGGTGCTGCCGCGCAGAAAATCGTAGCCGGCATCGGCGGTGTAGTACGTGAACCTTCCGTTGGCCTGACCCGATATTGTGTTGCGATAAGCGACGTCCACGCCCCAATCTTCATCGTTCATTTTTCCGTTGTTGAAGCGCCCAACTCCGATATTGCCCTTCAGAAAGATTCCCCAAGGGCTGTCCAGCCGCTCGAACAACTCACCGGAAATCCCGTCCAGCCCATGATAGGTGAGCCTTGATATAAGATTGTTACTCCCGAAATCCCATTGAAACCTCCCCCGGCTCAACCACAGCCGTGTGCCGCCTTCCAGCGACCACCCGTCAGCAAGGCCACTGGGCGAGGCGCTGACGGTCGGCTTCGTTGCGTATGGCGGCGTATCTCGCCATCCTGGCGTCTGTGGGAGTGCGTCAAAATGGTAGTTCAGTCCAAGTTTTCCGATGTGATAGCTGCTGGACAGGCCGGTGGTGTTGGCGGGGACGGTTGCCGGCGGCGGATATTGCAGGGTCGGAGGAGTCGCAACACTTGATCCGTTGAACTTCAGATAATCGTACTCAAGGCTCAAGGACCATGCATTCGTGAGTGCTTGCTCGACGCCTACGCCGATGGTGCCACCGACACGACCATCGTCGAAACGGGTGGAATTCTGTGGCGCCAGGCCAGATTCGTTGTTGTTGGCGACAACGCCGCTATTGCGCTGCCAGGCCAAGCCCCCCTTGAGATAAACAAGTGTTTGGCCATGCGGGCCGAACGCATACCCAAGGCGACCCGTTCCGGTAGCAAACACACTTGGACCGGCGCTGCAGTTTGCGCTGATGACAGAGCTGGAGGCTGCAAGACAGGTGTTTGTACCGTCTGAGGCAGCGCGACTAGCATCCAGTTCAACGCCGAAAACCCAGCGTTCGCTCTGCCAGTTGTAGCCGATCTGACCTCCCGCCAGGAACACAGGGGTTTGGACAACGTCCCCATAGAGCGACTTGCCATAGGAATCGCTGAATGATGTTTGCCCGTAGCCCCCGCCGACGTGCCCACCGATATATCCTCCGGTCCACCTCCAGACGGCGGGTGGGGCCTTTACTGCCGGCTTAAGATCGGCCGAATTGACGGCACCGCCTGCAACGAGCGCAGCTGTTGTGACGCAGCAAAAAAGAAGTTGGGGTCGCATTTCACCTCACGAACACAAAACGCGCGCCAAAACTTGCAACGGCAACTCAATGGCTGACGTTGTTGGCTCGCTTCCACGGCGGTTGTGGTTTGCAGGATCTGAGCCAGCGGACGCAATGCGCATTCGCTGCGGTTTTCGATCGCGATGTTGTCTTCGCAACAAGATCGGTTAGTTTTGTAACACGCGGCGTGTCCAGGACCGGACACGAGTCGGTCGCATGAACAAGAGCGATCGGAATGATGCTCGGGGTCTTGCCGAACTGGGTGCGGGTTGGGTGGTATCGAGAAGTCAAAATCCAGAGCGAGGAGAGCCACAATGTTCGAGCGATACTTGTCGCGCAATTCCGCCTTGTGTCCATGCGCCGGATATCGAGAACCAGGACCGCAGTCTGATGAAGAAATGTGGGTTGCTATTCCCTCGCGCGATTGGCCAACAGTTCTTAACCAGCTCGGGGAGCTATCGGGCGAAGATCATCGACTCCACAACATGATCGAGCCACTCCTGTCAATTCATGAGCATATCTGCCAGCAGCAGATAAAATTCGACGAGGAGGTCCGCCGATTTGGGAAGTCTGACGAGACGACGCCTCGCCTAATGACGGTTCCTGGTGTTGGCCTGGTGACTGCCGTCACCTTCCGCCATACGATCGATGATCCGTCGCGTTCGTCGCCGCTTCACCGGGCTCGCGACAATTACCTTGATCTCCATCGCTTTTGCGCCCGTAGCGCACGCATCCGGCTCCTCGATGCCGTGGGAGACGCCGCTCAATCAGATCCTGGAGTCGGTGCAAGGTCCGGTCGCCAAGATCATGTCGGTCATCACCGTCACCGGCCTGACGCTCGCGTTCGGCGATACCTCGGGTGGCTTCCGCCGACTGATCCAGATCGTCTTCGGACTGTCGATCGCCTTCGCCGCATCGAGCTTTTTCCTGACCTTCTTCAGCTTCTCCGGCGGAGCCCTGGTGTGATGGCCGGAATCGTCGATCCAGGAGTGCCGGGCTTCTTCGCGCCGGTCCATCGCGCGCTCACCGATCCGATCCTGATGGGCGGCGCGCCCCGCACCGTTGCGATCGCCAACGGCACGTTGGCGGCCGCCATCGCGCTCGGCCTCCACCTCTGGATCCCCGGAGCGCTGATTTGGGCCGTGGGCCATGCGGCGGCGGTCTGGGCGGCTAAGCGTGATCCGCAGTTCGTGGACGTCGTTCGACGTCACCTTCGCTATCCATCCTATCTCGGCCAGTGAGCCTTCCATGCTGAACCTCGCCGAATATCGCAACCGGCCGCACAGTCTCGCCGACTTCCTGCCTTGGGCCGCTTTGGTCGAGAAGGGCGTCGTCCTTAACAAGGACGGCGCGTTCCAGCGCTCGGCGCGCTTCCGCGGTCCGGATCTCGACAGCGCGACACCTGCCGAGCTCGTCGGCGTGACGGCCCGCCTCAACAACGCGCTGCGCCGTCTCGGCTCAGGCTGGGCGATCTTCGTCGAGGCCCAGCGTATCGCCGCCCAGACGTATCCGCACAACACCTTTCCTGACGCCGCATCAGCGCTGGTCGATCTGGAGCGACGGGACGCTTTCGAGGAGGCAGGTGCGCATTTCGAGAGCCGCTATTTCCTGACGTTGGTCTGGCTGCCGCCGGCCGAGGACGCCTCGCGCATCGAGGGCTGGCTCTATGAGGGTCGCGCGCAGATCGGCGTCGATCCTTACGAGCTGCTGCGTGGCTTCGTCGATCGGACCAACCGCGTCCTGCAATTGGTCGAAGGGTTCATGCCCGAAGTGGCATGGCTCGATGACGGCGAGACGCTAACTTACCTGCATTCGACCATCTCGACCCGGCAACAGCGCGTACGCGTTCCCGAGACGCCGATGCATCTCGACGCGTTGCTCGCGGATGAGCCGCTCGCTGGCGGCCTCGAGCCGCGTCTCGGCCGCCATCATCTTCGCACGCTCACCGTGGTCGGCTTTCCGAGCGCGACCCATCCCGGAATCCTCGACGAGCTGAACCGGCTTGCCTTCCCCTACCGCTGGTCGACGCGTGCGATCCTGCTCGACAAGACCGAGGCGGTGAAGCTCTTGACCAGGATCCGCCGCCAGTGGTTCGCCAAGCGCAAGTCGATCGCCGCCATCGTCAAGGAGGTGATGACCAACGAGGCCTCAACACTGGTCGATAGCGATGCGGCGAATAAGGCCGCCGATGCCGATCTCGCCTTGCAGGAACTGGGCACCGACGATGTCGGCCAGGCCTACATCACCGCCACTGCCACTGTCTGGGACGAGGACACCGGTCTCGCCGCTGAGAAGCTTCGGCTCGTCGAGAAGGTCGTTCAGGGTCGCGACTTCACCTGCATGCCGGAAGAGGTGAACGCACTCGAAGCCTGGCTCGGCTCTCTGCCGGGGCACGCCTACGCCAACGTCCGCCAGCCGCCGCTCTCGACATTGAACCTGGCCCACATGATTCCGCTTTCGGCGGTCTGGGCGGGGCCAGACCGCGATGAGCATTTCCGCAGCGCCCCGCTCTTCTTCGGCAGGACCGAAGGCTCGACGCCGTTCCGCTTCTCCCTGCATGTCGGCGATGTCGGTCACACTCTGATCGTCGGCCCGACCGGTGCCGGCAAGTCCGTGCTGCTCGCGCTGATGGCGATCCAGTTCCGCCGCTACCGGAAGAGCCAGATCTTCGCCTTCGATTTCGGCGGTTCGATCCGCACGGCGGCACTTGCCATGGGCGGCGACTGGCACGACCTCGGCGGAAGTCTGTCGAACAGCGCGGAGGACTCCGTCTCTCTTCAACCGCTCGCACGCATCGGTGACGCGGCGGAGCGGGCCTGGGCCGCCGAATGGGTCACCGCAATCCTCGCCAAGGAAGGCGTCACCATCGATCCGACCGTGAAGGAGCACGTCTGGTCGGCGTTGACCTCGCTGGCGTCCTCCCCGGTCGAGGAACGCACGATCACCGGCCTGACGGTTCTATTGCAATCGACCGCGCTCAAGCAGGCGCTGCAACCCTATTGCGTCGGCGGCGCTTCCGGCCGCCTGCTCGACGCGGAAGCCGAGCAGCTCGGCTTTGCCTCGGTGCAGGCGTTCGAGACCGAGGGCTTGATTGGCGCTGGAGCTGCGCCTGCCGTCCTCACCTACCTGTTCCATCGCATCGAGGGACGGCTCGACGGCCGGCCGACCCTCGTCATCATCGATGAGGGGTGGCTCGTGCTCGGCGATCCAGCCTTCGCGCAACAGCTCAGGGAGTGGTTGAAGACGCTCCGGAAGAAGAACGCTTCTGTCGTCTTCGCAACCCAATCGCTCTCCGACATCGACAGCAGCAACATCGCACCCGCAATCGTCGAGAGCTGCCCGACGCGCATCTTCCTGCCGAGTGAGCGCGCGATCGAACCCCAGATCACCGCCATCTACCAGCGGTTCGGTTTGAACGACCGCCAGATCGAGATCATCGCGCGAGCGACGCCGAAGCGGGACTATTACTGCCAGTCGCGCCGCGGCAATCGGCTCTTTGAGCTCGGCCTCGGGCCGGTCGCGCTCGCCTTCTGCGCCGTTTCCTCCAAGGCCGACCATGCCGCCATCGAACGGCTGCTCGCCGAGCACGGCCGCGACGACTTCACGGCCGCCTGGCTCGCGGATCACGAGCTGCTCTGGGCCGCCGATCTCATCCCTGACCTGACAAACCTGGAGGTGCAATCATGATCACTCTTAAGACGCGACGCGCAAGCTTGGTCGCCGCGGCCGCTCTCTTGCTTGCCGTACCAACTCCGCTTTTGACGGTGCCGGCCTTTGCGCAGTGGATCGTCTACGACCCCACCAACTTCAGCCAGAACGTGCTGACCGCGGCGCGCGAGCTGCAGCAGATCAACAATCAGATCCAGATGCTGACCAACCAGGCCCAGAGCCTGGTGAATCAGGAAAAAAATCTCGCCAACCTGCCGTTGTCGACGCTGACCCAGCTTCAGTCACAGGTCGCACGGACTCAGTCACTGCTGAGCCAGGCCCAGAACATCGCCTTCAACGTCGAGCGCATCCAGACGACATATTCCAGCACCTACGGCACGGCGGAGGCCACGCCCTCCAATGCGACAATGTTCGCCGCGGCCCAAAGTCGTTGGCAGAACTCGGTAGGCGCCTTCGAGGACTCGCTGAAGGTGCAAGCCGGCGTCGTCGGCAATATCTCGACCAACTCCAGCGCAATGAGCTCGCTGGTTACCGCCAGCCAGTCGGCAAGCGGCGCCCTGCAGGCCGCTCAGGCCGGCAATCAGCTCCTGGCCCTGCATTCCCAGCAGCTATCCGATCTCGTCGCGGTGCTCGCCGCGAAGGGACGGGCGGATGCGTTGGAGCAAGCGCGCGTGACGGCGACCGAATCGCAGGGCCAGCAACAATACAAGATCTTCTCGACGCGCAGCGGTTATCAGCCCGGCAACGTCACCATGTTCAGTGGCAACTGAGGCATCGATCATGGAGCGCTCGGATGTCCTTCGCGCAGGCGCGATGATCATTGTGTTCGCGATTTTCCTCGCCACGCTGCACGTCATCCATCGGCGTCCGGCCGAGCGGCCCATATCCGACGCTCCCTCTGTCGCCGTTCCCGATGATCTGTCGGCCGAGCTGCGCCGCTGCCGCGCGCTCGGTCCCCAGGATGCCGAAGATCCGCACTGCCATGCGGTGTGGGAGGAGAACCGCGCGCGCTTCTTCGGCGGGCCGGCGCGGCCACTTCTGCCGCAGGCCGCGCCGGCCACACAGCCGACGACGGGTGTTCCAAAGGGAGAGAAGTCGTGAACAACGTCGGCGTCATCGACACCTTTCTCAATACCTTCACGACCTACATCGATTCGGGTTTCGGCCTGATCAAGGGCGAGGTCACGTATTTGTCGTCGACGTTGATCGTCATCGACATCACGTTGGCCGGCCTGTTCTGGGCCTGGGGCGCAGACGAAGACATTCTCCAACGGCTGGTCAAGAAAACACTCTACATCGGCTTCTTTGCCTTCATCATCACCAACTTCACCAAGCTCTCAGGCATCATCTTCAATAGCTTCGCTAGCCTCGGATTGAAGGCCGGCGGCTCGTCGATCTCGACCGCGGATTTCCTGCGGCCCGGCCGACTTGCGCAGGTCGGCCTCGATGCCGGGCAGCCGCTGCTCGACGCAGCAAGCCAGATGATGGGCTTCACCAGCTTCTTTGCGAACTTCGTCCAGATTGCCGTGCTGATGGTGTCGTGGCTCCTGGTGCTGATCGCCTTCTTCATTCTGGCGGTGCAGCTGTTCGTAACGCTGCTCGAGTTCAAGCTGACGACGCTTGCCGGTTTCATCCTTATCCCCTTCGCGCTTTTCAACAAGACTGCCTTCCTCGCGGAGAAGGTGCTGGGCAACGTCGTTGCCTCCGGCGTGAAGGTGATGGTGCTTGCTGTCATCGTCGGCATCGGCACCGGGCTCTTCTCCCAGTTCACCATGGCCTATGCCGGCGGCCAGCCGACCATCGAGCAAGCGCTCTCTGTTGTGCTCGCGGCGCTTGCCATGCTCGGCCTCGGCATCTTCGGTCCGGGCATCGCGACCGGTCTTGTCTCGGGCGCCCCGCAGCTTGGCGCCGGCGCTGCCGTCGGCACGGGCCTCGCCGTCGCCGGCACTGCTATGGCGGGTGGAGCTGCGCTTGGGCTCGCCGGAAGGGGAGCGATGGCGGCTGGCTCCGGTGCTGCGGCCGCCGCGCGTGGTGGTGCGGCGATGGCTGGCGGTGTGTCCTCCGCCTACAGCCTCGCATCGGCCGGTCGGTCCGGCGCTGGCGGCGTCGCGTCCGGTCTCGGTGGCGCAGGCCGCGCGGCGGCAAGTCACGCGGCAGCTCCCGTCAGACGCACCGCTTCCCAAGCGGCAGGGGCAATGAGGGAGAGCTTCACCTCCGGTGCCCGTGCCGGCGTCGCCAACACCGGTGGCTCCTCGACGATGGGGGCCATCGGGAGTGGCGAGGCTGCACCCGATGGAGCCGAATCTCAAGCAGCGAGCGAAAGCGGTCCGCCCGCCTGGGCCCAGCGCGTCAAGCGCAATCAGACCGTCATTCACGGCGCTCAGACAGCCGCGCAAGCGCTCAAATCCGGCGACAGCCATGGTGGCGGCCACTCCGTCGAGCTATCAGGGGGAGAATAAGAAGTGTCAGTCTTCCGGCGATCGTCGGTCCGCTATGGCCGCACGCCCGAACCCGAAACCCCCTACCAGCGCGCGGCGCGGGTTTGGGATGAACGCATCGGCTCCGCCCGCGTGCAGGCCAAGAACTGGCGGCTGATGGCCTTCGGTTCGCTGATCCTTTCTTGCGGCCTCGCTGGTGGGCTCGTCTGGGAATCCGCGCACGGCACCGTCGTTCCCTGGGTGGTGCAGGTCGACAAGCTCGGGGAGGCGCAGGCAGTGGCGCCAGCCACCGCGGACTACAGGCCGAACGACCCGCAGATTGCCTGGTATCTCGCCCACTTCATCCAGATCGTTCGCTCGCTTCCGGCCGATCCAATCATCGTGCGGCACAACTGGCTGCAGGCTTATGATTTCACGACCACGGCGGGCTCGGTGGCGCTGAACGACTATGCCCGCGCCAATGACCCCTTCGCCAATCTCGGCAAGCAGCAGGTCGCGATCGACGTCTCCAGCGTCATCCGCGCCTCGCCCGACAGTTTTCGCGTCGCTTGGGTCGAGCACCGCTATCAGGACGGAGCGCTCGCCGGCACCACACGTTGGACCGCGATCCTCACCATCGCAATTGCGCCGCCCACGGACGCCGATCGGCTGCGCAAGAATCCACTCGGCATCTACGTCAGCGCTATCAACTGGTCGAAGGAGCTGGGACAATGACCCCGCCGAATTTCTCGAAAGCCGGCGGTCCGGCTTGGCGCTTTTCCATCGTTCACCAAAATTGGAAAGACGGCGATACGTCTTTCCGTAAACCCGCCTTTGCGGCTTTGCTGATGGTCGCCTCGGTGCTTGGCGGCTGCGCGCACAATTTCATCCCGCCCGACATCAGCTACGATAGTGCCGAGCCAGCGACGCTCACGACCGATCCGCCGTCGCCCATCAAGATCGTAGAATTGCCCCAGCCCCTGCCGCTCCCTGGGCAGTTAAAACCGCTCGCTGGGAGCAAGCGCACGCCCGAAGCCGCCGATCCGAAGGTTCGCGTCAAACAGGCCAACGCCGCGGCACGGGTGCAGCCGGTCCGCAATGGCTTCATCAACGCGGTACAGATCTATCCGTTCTCGGGCGGAGCCCTCTACCAAGTCTATACGGCGCCGGGTCAGATCACCGATGTCGGACTCCAAGAGGGCGAGCAACTCGTCGGCTCCGGTCCGGTCGCCGCCGGTGACACCGTGCGCTGGATCATCGGCGATACCGAGAGCGGTGCGGGCGCGACCAAGAAGATCCACATCCTGGTCAAGCCGACGCGGCCGGAATTGGTCACGAATCTCGTGATCAACACCGACCGCCGGACCTACCTCCTCGAGCTGCGCTCGACGGAGAAGACCTATATGGCCTCGGTCTCCTGGCAGTATCCTGAGGACCAACTGATTGCACTTCGGCGGCAGAATGCGGCCGCTGAAACCGCAGCCCCCATTGCGGCCGGCGTCGATCTCGCCGCGATCAACTTCCGCTACGCAGTCGAGGGCGACGATCCGGCCTGGCGTCCGCTGCGCGCCTTTGACGACGGGAACAAAGTCTACATCGAATTCCCCACCGGCATCGTCCAGGGCGAAATGCCGCCGCTGTTCGTCATCGGTCCGGCCGGCGGCTCCGAACTGGTGAACTACCGAGCGAACCGCAATTACTACATCGTCGACCGCCTGTTCGCTGCCGCCGAATTGCGTCTTGGCGACAAGGATAGCGAACGGCGCGTGCGCATCGTCCGCACCGACGGAAGGCCGCGCTCATGGCGATAGGCAACGAAGACGAACGTCAGAGCGACAATCCGCCCGTCGCGCCGCCCGACCTTCGGCTCCGAGGCGAGCGGCCGCGTGTCACACGCCTCTCGCGCAAGGTGCTTATCGGCCTCGGCGCGGTGTCTGCCCTCGCAGTCGCGGGCGCGCTCGGCTATGCCCTCCAGACCGGCAACAAGTCGCAGACCGGCCAAGAGCTGCTCAGCACTCAGAACCGACCTTCGGCCGAGGGCCTAGCCGGGTTGCCGAAGGACTACACCGGTCTGCCGCGTCAAGCGCCGCCGCTCGGGCCGCCGTTGCCCGGCGATCTCGGCAAGCCGATCCTCAACGCAGGCGCTGCAGCGAATACCGTGGTCCCGGGAATGACGTCCGATCCGGAGGCGCAGCACCGAGCCCAGGAGATCGAGGCGGCGCGCGTCAGCCGTCTGTTCGCCCAGACTGCTCAGCAACCACAGAGCATCGGCCAAGTCATCCCGAATACCTCGAACGGAGCCACGACGCCGCCGGCCACGACACCACCCGTCGATGCGGGATCCACCCAGAACATGCAGGACCGCAAGGAAGCCTTCCTCAACGCTTCCACCGACAAGCGCACGGTCAGTCCGGACCGGCTCGAGGCCAAGGTCGCGCCCTATGTCGTGCAGGCGGGCACCGTAATCCCGGCTGCACTCATCACGGGCATCAGGTCCGATCTGCCAGGCCAGATCACCGCTCAGGTCACCGAGGCGGTGTACGATAGCCCCTCCGGAAAATATCTTCTGATCCCCCAGGGGGCCAAGCTGATCGGCCAGTACGACAGCTCGGTTGCGTTTGGTCAGAGCCGCATTCTCCTGGTCTGGACCCGCATCATCATGCCGGACGGCAACTCGATCGTGCTGGAGCGCCAGCCCGGCGCCGATACCGGAGGTTATGCCGGGCTTGAGGATGAGGTCGACAACCATTGGGGCATGCTGTTCAAGGCCGCGGTCCTCTCGACCATGCTCAGCGTCGGAGCCGAGGCGGGTACTAGCCAGAACGAGAACAATCTCGTTCAAGCGATCCGCAGCGGCGCATCCAACAGCATCAGCCAGACCGGCCAGCAGATCGTGCAGCGCCAGCTCAACATCCAACCGACGCTGACTATCCGGCCAGGTTTCCCGGTTCGCGTCATCGTCACGCGCGATCTCGTGCTGGCGCCGTACCGGAAGGGAGCAACACCGTGACAAAGCTCAAGCTTGGGCCACTCGAAGACGACAAACCAGTCAAGCTCACCGTCGAGCTGCCGGCGGCGGTCTTCAGGGATCTCAAAAGCTATGCTGAGATCCTAACGCGTAGTGGAGGCACGACGACGCCGACCGAGCCCGGCAAACTGATTGCGCCGATGATAGAGCGATTCATGGCAACCGACCGCGCTTTTGCGAAGGCCCGACGAAATGCGGCTCAGCCCGCACCTGGATCAGCCGAGAGATCCGGATAGCGCTCGCGAAGCAGGTCAAGGAACGGACGTAGCGATGGATTGCCGTTGGCCTGCCGCCAGTAAGCGCGGAAGCTCAGCCGGGTCGGACCCTCGGCGTCATGCACCTCGCGGAAGGTGACACCCGGATAGGTCGCGCCGGTCGCACCTTCCAAGGCCAACAGCATTCCCCAGCCGGCGCCGACCAGGGTGAGGAGCCGATCGAGCGACACATCATGACGAAGTACCGGACATGGATCGGAAGTTCCCAACTTGCTGATGAGCAGTTTGTGGAATTCCGGTCCAGGGCCGTGCTGTGACAATAGTAGGGCTTCATGCCGCAGTTCGCCCCAGTGAACTACATTGCGGGCTGTCAGCGGATGGTGTTCGGGAAGGGCGACGACGACACGTTCGCTCTACACCAATAATGACTTGTCGCTCCACCTCGGATTGGGCTCGGCCACGAACGCGATATCAATGGCGGAGCTGGCGAGATCGGACATCAAATCGTCGCTCGATCCGTCGACGAAATGCGGTTTGACATCAGGGAAGCGCCGCTGGTGCTCGAGAAGGGTGGCCCGTAGATTGCCGGCGGAGAATGAGGCGTGGATCCCGATGTTCAATAGACCGCTCTCGCCGCGCCAGCGGCTCTTGAGGCGGCCGGTCATCGCCTCAGTATCATTCACGATGCGCCGGGCAGCATCGAGGAATTCCTGACCTTCGATGGTCGGTCGCGTACCGGCTTTAGTGCGCTCGAAGATGGCACCGCCCAACTTATGTTCGAGATTGCGCAGGCGGCGACTCAGCGTTGACTGCTTAACCCTGAGGGTCTCTGCCGCTTGGCGGAGGCTTCGGTGCTGGGATGCGACGATAGCCCAGCGTAGAGCTCGAAATTCCATTGGCACGGTCGAAGCGCAACCCCCTCTAGCTCGTATGATTCGGTGCTACCATGCCAAACCGCAGTTGGGATTGATCAACAAAACAACTGGTAGTAGAATTTTCTTCCAAATCAATGGGAAGCAAAGTTTCAATCTAAATGGGTAAAATCGGGAATATCCGCGGTGGTGGCCCGATTCTGCGCGACCCTGCCCAGGGCATTCGCTTGCCGAACTGCTGTCCATCGGGCCGGGAGCTTGCTTGCTTTGCCCTGCAATCATTCGGAGAATCTTGTCGAGGGAACAGCGAACTGTGCATCGGTCGAGTGACATACAATCGGACGATCCACAGACTGCAGAAGCCGGGTTGTGATAAATAAATCCCGAGTTTGCATGGACGAGGTTTTCCGGTTTCGAGCCTGTCGCGCCGATTGCGTTATATGATGAGCCGAACTTGCGCGCGGGTTTGACCGTGATTCACCATTTCGGGTCGATTTCCCGGGCGTATCGCCTGGCCGGATTGGCGCGACTCGACGTCCGATAGCGCGCGCCTGCCGCCGCCGTCAGTTCCTTCCGCGTCACCATGGTTAGCCGCCCCACCTTCGCCCCCGGTCGTTCCCGATCCAAGGGAGCAATTTACGTGAGGCAACGGCTTAGCATCCGGTAACAATTAAGGTGAGGCAATGCGACCTTGTCATCGACGGCAGTGTCCTGCTTGTAAGGGGGCTCCAGCCGCCGGTTTCGGGCATTGGTGGCCATTGTCGCATCGGGGATCAGTCGTGCAGACCTTTTGTACTTCCCGCTTTGCGGCCCTTCTCTCATCCTCACTTTCATCTTCGCCTTGATTTTCGCTCAGCATATCCATCACATGCTGCTCGGTGAGGCTGTTCCAACTCACGTTGGCGCGGATCAGCGACGCATCGATGTGAACCACTTCTGCTGTTGCGATCTTGGCCTTCAGGCAGGCCTCGACCGTGCGTTTGAAGATCCTACGGAATCGCTCTTCGCCCCAGCGCTGGCGGATGCGCGTCAGGCTTGAATGGTGCGGTAGCTGCTCGTGCAGGCCATAACCAGCAAACCAGCGAATGGCGATGTTGACCTGAGCCTCACGGATCAGCTTGCGATCGTGTACGATCCCGGTGAGCAGACCCGCGAGCATCAGCCGTACCGCGGCTTCCGGATCGATGCCTGGCCGACCGTCGTTCGCGCAGTCGGAGACCTCTTCCCTTAGCCAAGACAGGTCGAGCACACGATCGACCGCGCCAGCACGTGCTCATCTGGGACGAGCTGTTTCAGCGAGCCCGTGATGAAGAGCTCCAACTGATCCCGCTCCTTGCGCCCCAGCATCTCGTTTGCTCCGCCGATCGCGAATCGCCGACGAGAACGGAATCAGCCAATTGGAGCTTTTTCAACGACCCCCATGTGCGTGAGTTGCTAGCCCGTCCTATTCGTGAGAGTGCGTTTTTTTAGTCCGATTGATGTGGCCGCACATCTGCTCTGACGAGGCGCACAGGATTGCCTTCGGCTTTTCACCGCCTGACGACCCGTACTTTGCAACGCGCTTGAGGGATGGGTTGGGCGAGCGGGGGGCGGACGCCCCGCCGGTCAAGGACCGAGCGGCAGCAGCGCGCCGGGCAAGCCGCAGATCAGGTCGGCTTCGGGACATGCCGCGGCAAACGCAAGGCGAATGCGGCTCGTGGTCTCGACGACACGGGCAGCGAGTTTCAACGAGACGAAGACGCAGCGTCGTGAACTCGGCTGTGGCCAGTTCCCGGGCTTTGGGAATCGCGTCGCGCACGGTCAGCATCAGCCAATAAGCGGCGGTGTGGAGAACGAGGCGGACTTGATTGGCGAGCGCCGAACGGCAGCTGGTGCGGTCGGAGGCGAGCTGTGTCTTATGCAGCTTGATCAGATTCTCGGCTTGGCCGCGCGCGCAATACAGGCTGTCGTAGATCCACGCGGCCGAGCCGACATCGAGGCTGGTGACGACGAAGCGGATGTCGAGGCCGAGCATCGTCGCCTCAATACGGGCGACGGTGCGTCGTTCGCGATCCCAGGACTTTGCCTTGTGGCGCGTCTCGGTATAGCCACGCAGAACCGGCAGGTTCTCGATGGCGCGTCGCGTGCGGATGTCGTCGGCGACCGCGTCGACTTTTCTGGCGAGCGGCTTGGTGCCGGACAGACCGAAGATGTAGTCGATGCCGTTGGTCTCGCACCACGCCATTGCCTCCGGCCGGGCATAGTGCCCGTCGCCACGGAACGTAATTCGCGTGTTGTGCCACCGCGTCCGGATATGCCGTATCAGGCGGCGCAGATGGGCACGCACCTCGACGCCGCCCGGCGTCTTGCCGGGCCGCAGCACGACCGCCACGGGCCGGCTCTTCTCTCCGTGTCGTAGACGTGGATCGGCAGAAAGCAGCGTTCGTCATAATGAGCGTTGAACAGCGAGAGCTGCTGATGGCCGTGGACGACATCGCAGGTATCATCGATGTCGAGCGTGACGGATGCCGGCTCGCGCGGGTAGCTATCCATCCATGCGTCGACCAAAGTGTAGGTCAGTCGGATCACGTCGCGCAGGCGCGGAGCATTCTCCAGCCGCGACAGCGTCGGTTGGGAACACAGATCGCGACCCGTGTCCGGCAGCCGTCCGCAGGCCAGCTTGAATGCGGGATCGGACCGCAGATGATCGAGGTCGTCGGCGTCCTCGTAGCCGCAGCAGATCGCGAACATGCGCGCGCGGAACATATCGACAAGGCTGTGCACGACCCGCGTCGGATCGCGCCGATCCGGAAACACCCGGGCCAAATTGTCGGCCAAACCGAGACGCCGCTCGGCCATGGCCAGAAGCATCACGCCCCCGTTCGAGGTTAGCCGCCCACCATCGAAGGCAGCTGTGACTTTCTTGGCGTGAACGGCTGGAAACGAGAAGGGCAGAATCGTATCATCGGTCATGGCGGGCGTGGTGTTCGCGGCTGAAGCTGATGGGGTTGGCTTTGCAACCGAATCCTACGCCGCATCAGCGCCTTACACCACGCTCGCCAGCCTCTCAGGCGCCCTCTCGCGAATAAGACGGGCTAGATGTTCCAGAACCGTATCTTCGAACCGACGTAGGCGCACGGCGCGATGGGGCTAATAAGTAGGCGGAAAATCTGACCGCCATTTCGGGCGAGGCCACATTCTACCTGTTGGCAGTTCCCAACGATCAATCTAATAGGCGGGTTATAGCCAGTGATTTGACGCCCGAGCTCATGGCATGCTTTGCACATGGAAACTCGTGCACTTGTGGCTTGGAATGTGCGTCGGATTCGGATTAGCCGCGGCATTTCGCAAGAGAACTTGGCTTATCAGGCCGGCGTTGACCGCTCCTATTTGGTCAGTCTTGAGCGGCAATCGAAAAACCCGACAATTGATCTGCTCGAGCGCATCGCCGAGGCGCTGGAGGTTCATTTGTCCGAATTCTTCGTTCGGCCTGTGACGCCCAAGACCTTTCCTAAAGATCGCAACCGGTGAGTTTACGTCGTCGTTGGACGGGTTAGCCATTATATGCGATTGGGCAGAGCGCTCGAAGATAGCACCGCCCAACTTATGTTCGAAATTGCGCAGGTGGCGCCTCAGCGCTGACTGCTTAACTCCGAGGGTCTCTGCCGCTTGGCGGAGGCTTCGGTGCTGGGATACGACGAGCGCCCAGCGTAGATCTCGAAATTACGTCGAAACCTATGACAGCTTGCTCGTGATCAAGATTTCTCTTGAAGGGAGCTTGCACTGCTTCGCGCCGCCTCGTCCGCCCGTTCACTGTTCCTATGGCCCCGATGGGGACAGTCACTTTCGCAGTCCTGCTAGCGCTTGCGATCCTTCCTGCCTGGCATATTTGTGTTTCGGCATGGAATAAGGGCTCTGACTCATATGTGGAACGGCCCGGGCTGCAAGATCTTTCTCTGGTTGAACAAGGGATGACGGTGCGGTCATATGTTCGGCCTGTGAAGCGGCGCCTGGCCGCTGGCCACGATGATATCCGCGGAAGCAATCGCCCAATCAATTTCTCGCGCTCGAAGCGCAGTGAGTCAGGCGGTCTGATTGCTACCGGGAATGACGTCATTCGGGGTTCATCCAGATTTGCACCTTGCCTCCTCGGCAGCTTTCTTCTTCCGCCGGAGAGCTCTTAAGATTAGGATTTCAGCATTGCGGCCGGCGCCTGATAGATGCCGCCTCTGACCAGCAAGGCCCAGATCGTGCGCGCAATCTTATTGGCGAGCGCGACCGATACGACCTTGACCGGCCGTCTTTGCAGCATGGTCCGAATCCAGAGTGGGACTTTCAAGCCTCGTTTAGCAAGCTTGATGATAGAGGTCGCACCAACGATCAAGAGCGTCCGTAGTTGCCGATTTCCACGCTTTGATATCGCGCCGAGCCGTTCTTTTCCGCCGCTCGACTGTGCCCTCGGTGTGAGCCCCGTCCAAGCCGCAAAATCTCGTGCAGTCGCAAAATTGCGAGCGTCCAAAACCGATGTCCGAACGGTAGCGGCGATGAGAGGACCGACACCCGGAATGCTCATCAGACGCCTTCCATCGGGGTCCTTTCTGACGGCAACCAAAATCTCTCTGTCGAGCTTCTCTATGCGGGTTGTAAGCAGCTCAATCTGTTCAGCGAATAGGATCAGGGCAAAGCGGGCCGCGCCGGGGATCCTATTGTCTTTTTCGTCCCGGAGAAGCACCAGGAGTTTTGCGATGCTTGCCATGCCTGTGCCGGCGATAATGCCCAATTCGGCCATATGAGCACGTAGGGCATTTGCAGTCTGGCTGCGCTGCCTCATCAGCAGCTCTCGCGTTCGCAAAATCATGCTGGCCGCTTGTTGTTCGGCAGTCTTCACCGGTACGAACCGCATTGTCGGGCGGGTGACCGCCTCACAAATGGCTTCAGCATCCGCCACGTCGGTCTTGTTTCGTTTGACGTAAGGCTTCACGTAGGCTGGCGGCATCATGCGCACAGCGTGGCCCAGCGCCGCGATCTCGCGTGCCCAGTGATGGGCACTCGCACAGGCCTCCATACCTACCAAGCAAGCTGGAAGGCTCCGAAAGAAGGGCAGAACCTGCGATCGCCGCAATGTGCGACGGACCAAGACTTTCCCGTTTTCGGCGATGCCGTGAACTTGAAAGATCGACTTGGCCAAATCCAAACCCACCGTGGTAATCTTCTCCATGGAACGGTCCTTCCTTTGTGGCGCCTCTCTACGCGACCACGTTAGGCACTTTTGATGCCGGTTCGAAGGGCCGTTCCACACCATCATTTCTGATGAAGTTCGCCGGCGACTGTGGTTCTTCAACGGAGAATCGGCGCCATGCGGACAGGCTTTCGAATTTCGTCGCTCGTACCGAGTGGTTTGGTGTTTGATGGCGTAAGTGATTCAGAGGATTCGGTTATTCTGGCTGTTCGGTCAGAGGCTACGGAGGCCCAGTGCCCTTTGTGCACGACAGCATCGCGCCGAATCCATAGCCGTTACATCCGGCACGTGGCCGATTTGCCATGAGCGGGCAGAAAGGTGCGCCTCCGATTGCTCACGCGGCGCTTCACATGTGAGGTGCCGCATTGCCGCCGGCGGATCTTCTCAGAGCGGTTTGGAGAAGACATCGTTCCGCTTCGACGGCGCCGGACGGCACGGCTGGAATACATCGTCCATCACTTGGGGTTGGCGCTGGGCGGCCGGCCGGCGGCAAGCTTCGCCAAGCGGCTCATGCTGCCCGTTAGCAACGATACCTTGCTACGGGTGGTCCGCCGGCGGGCGGCGATGCCGACAGATCCATTGCTTGTTGTGGGCATCGATGACTGGGCGTTCCGGAGAAACCATCGATACGGGACGATCGTGTGCGATTTGGAGCGCCGGCGGATCGTTACCCTGCTGCCCGACCGGGAAACTGCGACCGTTCGGGCGTGGCTATCGAGGCACCCAGCGATCAACATTGTGTCGCGAGATCGCGGTGGTGGATACGGCGAGGCAGCAGCCATGGCGCTGCCGAACGCCATCCAAGTCGCCGACCGCTGGCAACTGATGGAAAATGCGAGCGCGGCCTTCCTTGGTGCGGTGCGCCGCTCCATGAACAGAATCCGAACCGCAATCGGAGCGACGACGATCGACCCGGAATTGCTGACCTGTGCGGAAAAGCTGCGCTATCAGGGCTATCTGCGGCGCCAGGACAGCCATGCCGTAATTACGGCTCTCGTCAGCGACGGTGTGCCGCTCAAGGAGATCGTCCGCCGCACAGGACATAGTCGCAATCTGGTTCGCCAAATTAGCCGCGGCGGCGGTACGGATATGTTCCGCACCCGTCAAAGCACCCTGGACGGGTATCTGCCGTTCCTGGACGCGCAGTGGTCAGGCGGCTGTCGCAACGGTGCCGAGCTCTGGCGCCGCTTGAAGGGACAAGGCTTCAAGGGATCGCTGCGCGTGGTGGCGGAATGGACGACGCGACGGCGGCGTGCCGAGACTATCAGCCATCAACAATTGCAGAAGGTCCCCGCCGCCAGGACGATAGCGCAGCTGATGACGACGAAGCGCGACCACCTAACCAGGGCGGAGACCGTCACGCTTGCGGTCATCGAACAAAACGTTCCTATGCTGGCCGATGCCCAAGCTCTTGTTGGCCGCTTCCACGCGATGATCCGAAGGAAGGCCGAGATCGAGCTCGAACCTTGGATTGAAGAATCCAAGCGGAGCCTCATTGCCTCGTTCGCGAATGGCATTGGCAACGATAAGGGCGCGGTGCACGCCGCTATTACGCAAGCATGGTCCAACGGCCAAGTGGAAGCCCAGATCACCAAGCTCAAGCTGGTGAAACGGCAAATGTACGGGCGCGCTAAGCTCGATCTCCTTCAGGCAAGGCTGATTGGCGCGCCATAAAAACAATCACGATCATCGAATATGCGTCAGAGCCAATATTGGGCTCTGACTTCACTTTTGATGAAGTTCAGGCGCCGGCTCGCGTTGGTTTCACAAGGGAATCAACATGATGCAGCGAGCCCTGCGACCGTCGGCCCTGATCCCTCCTGGGTTTGACGTGGAGAGCGCCGTCTGTGATGGCGCCACGACCGTGATCACCGTCCGTCCCAGGAGCGACAGGAGTCTGTGTCCCGGATGCGGAGCCAGTTCCGGGCGAATTCATAGCCGATATCAACGATGTCTTACCGATCTGCCGCTGGCGGGGCGGCCGGTTCGCCTGGTGGTCGTGGCGCGTCGCTTCCGCTGCTTCACCGTTATGTGCAGTCGACGTATTTCACCGAGCGGTTCGATGACGGGGCTCTGGCGCCCTGGGCGCGGCGAACATCACCAAAGACAAGGCCGCCATCAACGCTGCGATTACAACATCCTGGTCTAACGGGCAGACCGAAGGTCAGATTACTAAGCTCAAGCTTGTCAAGCGTCAGATGTACGGGCGCGCCAAGCTCGATCTTCTTCAGGCGCGCTTGATCGGCGCTACATGATCACCAATGCACCAAAATTGCGTCAGAGCCAATATTGCAGGCCGAATAACACACAGCATTGCTGACGCGCGTGCGATGACAGTGACCTTTAGTGCAAGCGTGGTCGGTTGTGAATGCCGCCACGCCTCCAATATGGGAGCGGCTTTTGGGTTTGGATTGCGACGACCTAGTCGCTTGGGATAACAGTATTGCCTGATGCAGCAAGCCCGCCCTCGCAAAAACAAGCCCCGGCCATAGGCCGGGGCTTTCGATCCGCCGTTCGTACTGCGGATCAATATTTCAGAAGAAACGGGCCGCCGAACTTATAGTTGAGCCGTGCAGTCACAAGATCGAAATCCTGGCGGACGCGATCGGTTCCGCCTGCGGGCGCGGGGAAGTGCACCGCTCCGGGCTGCATGAATAGGTGGTCGTACTCGAGACTGACCGACCAGCTCGGCGCGAAACCGTACTCAATCCCAGCTCCCAATGCACCACCCCAAAGAATGTGGTCGCTCTTCCCAAGCTGCGCGCCCGTGAGGGTCGAGCTAATCTGATAGGCATTGCTCGTCACTGCGGCACCACTTTTGGCGTAAAATAATACGTTGTCCACGGCATAACCGATCTGCCCCGTTACCACGCCGAACGCATCAATCTTGGTCTGGTTGATATCCGCAAACGCGACGCTGTCATTCGAGCCAGTCAAATCAGCCCAGTTCCCCTGGCCTTCAACACCAAGCACGATCTGGCCCATCTGCCTTCGATAGCCGATCTGGCCACCCACAGTACCGCCGGTCGCATCATGGCAGCCTTCAGGCGTGCCGCCATTGAAGTCCCAGCAATTCGAGCTTGAGCCCAAGCCGCCGTTCATACCGACGTAGTAGCCGCTCCAGTCGTAGATCGTAGCCGCAACAGGCTGCGGCGCAATGGTATAGAGAGGCTGGACGGGCTGCGCAACCAGATCCGCGCCGAATGCAGGCGCCGCCGCGCCAAGCGCCACAATGCTTACAGTCGCAAGCAACAAGTTCTTCATTTCTACTCTCATGTCTTGAGTGCCCCGAGCCTCGCGCGTCTTAACAATATCCGCGCGAATAGCTGTAACTGCATCGCAACATTTGGACCAAAAGGAATGCTTGAACCGAACCCAGCGTTAGGTTGCGGCGTTGCGGATCATGTTCAACTGCCTAGCAATGCTCCTTCGCGTGCCAACGTAATTTGCGTGGGCGTGGGCGAAAAGCGGGCTGCTGATCTCAGCGGTTGAAGCGCACCGCAAGCCACATGACGCCTAGCCACACCGCAGCCGAAAAGAGCAAAGCGCTTTGCAACGTCCTTGCTCTTATCCTGTGACGCCATCGAAGGAGCTGCGATGAGCAACCGGTGAAGCGCCGACCCTGTACAACAGCTATCACTTCATCGTAATCTGCGAACCGGAAGTGAGAGCGATGCTTGCGAATACGCCAGCCGCTCAGTGGGTGAAAGGCACTGTGCCCACACCTCCCCTCATCATCAAAACACGCGCTATTCTCAAGGACCTCGGCGAGGCGCTCGTCAGGTTTCATGATGCATCGCTGTACTGACTCTCGCGGATCGAGTTCTAGGAGGGAAGCCTCACCTTCGAAACCTCTCAGTTTAGGTCGGCGAGTTCAGCGAATCGAACTCGGCCAGGAAGCATTTGTCACGGTCAATGCGGCGCCGATCCTGCGCGAGATGAAATGCGAAGTCGTGCGATGGCTCTGGATCGCTCTTCTCGCCCAGTGCAGATCGCCACGGGCATCGAAGCTGTATAGATGCCGCAGGAGAGTGAAAGGTGCTCCTTGTCGATGCTGCCACACTCGTGCTCGCCGTCGCATTCGGTTCAAGCGCTAACTCGCGTGCCAGACATATCTTCTCCGCGGCGGCTCGCAGTCTTCACCGTCAGTGTCTCTGGTCAAACCGGCCATCAGTCACACGTTACACCGCGCTGTTGGGATCCACGCGAGCACGCGCGTGCCCTCCACGCCGCCGTCCGATTCTGTGCTCGACGAACTGACGGCGGCCGGCGAGTGGCAGATCGGCAAATTCCTTGCTTGAGCAAGACCGAATGCCGCATTGGGAACCACGCGTGCGGGAACGCGGAGCGGCGGCGGAGCAGAATTGTCGGAATGAAAGTAAGCGCCATAGAGCCGGGCGTGCTCACGTCGGTTGCTGGAACGCCAGCTGCGCATAGCGTATCCGAATCCAAAGCCGTCGAACAAGTTCATAGTGGG